>CAXIRU010000118.1:0-37024 GCA_964031875.1 Acidovorax facilis | reverse complement strand
GTAGTCGATGTCACCGGGCTTGCGGCCTGCCAGGGGGCAGGGCACGCCGTCGAACAGGCGCACGGGGCGCAGGTTGATGTACTGGTCGAATTCGCGGCGAAATTTGAGCAGCGATCCCCACAGGGAGATGTGGTCGGGCACGGTGGCGGGCCAGCCGACGGCGCCAAAGAAGATGGCGTCCATGCCCGAGAGTTGCGCCTTCCAGTCGTCGGGCATCATTTTTCCGTGGAGGGCGTAGTAGTCGCAGCTGGCCCATTCGAAGCTGTGACATTCGAGTTCGAAGCCAAAGCGGGCAGCGGCGGCCTGCACCACGCGCAGGCCTTCGGGCATCACTTCCTTACCGATGCCGTCTCCGGCGATCAGGGCGATGCGGAACGCGGGGATCATGGGCTTTCCTTCTCTATACGCAGTCAAGCATTCACTCAAGCGGCCACGGCCAGGGCAGGCGCAGCCACAGTGCGCGGAACATCGCGCTCTTCCAGCCAGCCCTGGCGCAGCTCGGGTACCGAGGCGGCCAACAGCTCGTAGTACGGGTGGTGCGGGCCCTTGTCAAAGTCGGCACGAGCCACCTGGTCAAGCTTGCGGCCGTGCTGCATGACGATGATCTCGTCGCACACCGACCGCACGGTGTGCAGGTCGTGGCTGATGAAGAGGTATGAGACGCCCAGCTCACGCCGCAGATCGGCCATCAGGTCGAGCACGGCAGCACCCACCACGGTGTCCAGCGCCGAGGTCACCTCGTCACACAGGATCAGGTCAGGCTCTGCCGCCAGGGCACGCGCCAGGTTCACACGCTGCTTTTGGCCGCCCGACAAACCACCGGGCAAGCGCTGTGCCACGGAGTGGGGAAGGCGCACCAGATCCAGCAGCTCGTGGATGCGGCGCTGCAGGGCAGGCCCTTTCAGACCCTTGTAGAACTGCAGCGGGCGCGCCAGGATGCGCTCAACAGTCTGCGAGGGATTCAGCGCCGTATCTGCCATCTGGAACACGATCTGGATCTGCCGCAGCTCTTCCTTGCTGCGCTGGCGCAGCTCGGGCAACAGCTCGCGCCCATTGAACAGCATGCTGCCCTTGCACGGCGCAATCAACCCGGCAATAGCCCGCGCCAGCGTGGTCTTGCCCGAGCCGGATTCGCCTATCACGCCGACGGCCTGGCCCCGGTAGAGCTTGAAGTGGATGTCCTCCAGGATCAGCGTGGCGGGCTGGCCTTTGGAGTCCACAGCGCCATAACCGGCAGAAAGCTCGCGCACCTCCAGCAGCAGCTCGCCCTCGCCTTTGCAGTGTTCGGCAATGCGGGGGGCCGGGCGGGCCGCCGCCAGCAGGCTCTGGGTGTATTCGTGCGCAGGCTCTGACAGGATGCGTGCCGTGGTGTTGACCTCTTGCGCCTTGCCACCGCGCAGCACCAGGATATGGTCGGCCATCTGCGCCACCACCGCCAGGTCGTGGCTCACATACACCGCCGTGGCGCGGCGCTCGCGCACCACGCGGCGAAAGGCGCGCAGCACCTCAATCTGCGTGGTCACATCCAGCGCCGTGGTGGGTTCGTCCAGGATCACCACATCGGGGTCGGTGATAAGCGCCATGGCCGCCATCAGCCGCTGCAGCTGTCCACCCGATACCTGGTGCGGATAGCGGTGGCCAATGGTGTCGGGGTTGGGCAATGCCAGCTCACGGAACAGCTCCACAGCCTTGCGTTCGGCCTCTTGCCGCGTCAGCGTGCCGTGGATGCCCGCAGGCTCCACCACCTGGTCCATGATGGTGCGCGAGGGGTTGAACGACGCCGCCGCGCTCTGCGCGATGTATGACACCGTGCGACCACGCAGCGCCCGCTGCCCTGCGGCAGACAGCTGGAGCACGTCGGTATCGCCAATGCGCACGCTGCCGCCCGAGATAGTGCAGCCATGTCGTGCATAGCCCATCAAGGCCAGGGCTGTGGTGGTCTTGCCGGAACCCGACTCGCCGATCAGGGCCAGCACTTCACCAGGCTGGATGGAAAAGCTCAAGCGATCTACCAGGGTCTGATCGCCTGCGGTGATGTGCAGGCCTTTTACAGTGACGGAAGCACCCATGCCGCACTCCTTAGCGTTCGCGGGCCGCGCGGCCCGGCAGGTTGTCGATGACGAGGTTGACGGCAATCGTCAGGCTGGCAATAGCCATGGCCGGTGCGATCACCGAGGCACTGCCCTCGGGCAGGGCGCCGATGTTCTCGCGCACCAGAGAGCCCCAGTCGGCCTCCGGGGGCTGGATGCCCAGCCCCAGAAAACTCAGGCTGGCGAGCAGCAGCACCACGTAGACAAAGCGCAGGCCGAGGTCGGCCAACATGGGGCCCAGAATGTTGGGCAGGATCTCACGCAGCATGATGTAGAGCGTTCCCTCTCCCCGCGTACGGGCCACGGTCACATAGTCCAGGGCGTTGATGTTCACCGCCAGCGAACGTGCAATCCGAAAAGCGCCCGGCACGTAGATGAGCGCCGCAGTGAACACCAGCATCCCAATCGACGAACCAAAACCAGCCACCAGCACCAGCGCAAACATCTTGCTCGGAATGGACGTCAAGGTGTCGAGCAGGCGGCTCAGCACCGTGTCCAGCACCGGGCCACTGGCTGCAGCCAGCAATGCCAGCACCGTACCGGTGCAACTGGCGATGAGGGTGGCGACCAGAGCCACGCCCACGGTATAGCGGGCCCCCTGCACCACGCGCACGAGCATGTCGCGCCCCAGATAGTCGGTACCCAGCCAGTGCATGGCATCTACGGGCGCGTAAACCACCGAAGCCTGCAAGTTGACCAGATGCGCGGGCAGCAGCGCAGGGCCTGCCACCGCAGCAAACAGCCAGAAAACCAGAACGGCCAGTCCTACCAGGCCGGAGACACCAAAACCGGCCAACCAGCGCAGCACACCGCCACGCTGCGGCGCCGGGGCCAGGGCGTGGGAGCCAGAAGAAGGAGGAAGCGTATCCATCAGAAAATACCCCAGTCGTTGAATCAGCGGTGACGCAGGCGCGGGTTGGCCACGATGCCGCAGACATCGGCCAGCGTGACCAGCAGCAGGTAGCCGGTGCAGAAAATCATGGCGCAGGTCTGAACCAGCGGCATGTCGCGCTGGGTCACGCCATCCACCATCAGCTTCGCAATGCCGGGGTAGTTGAAGATGGTCTCGATCACGATCACCCCGCCCAGCAGGTACGACAGCGACAACGCCACGGCATTCGCAATCGGGCCCACCGCGTTGGGCAGCGCGTGCGCCAGCACCATGCGCAGGGGCGACGCGCCCTTGAGCCGCACCATCTCGATGTAGGGGGCTTCGAGCTGGTCGATGACTGCCGCACGCGTCATGCGCATCATCTGCGCCACGATCACACAGCACAGGCTGAGCACGGGCATGGCAAAGGCGCGCAGCATCTGCCCCACCGATTCGATGTCGCTCACATACGAGAGCGCAGGCAGCCAGCGCAGTTGCACCGCGAACACCAGCACCGCGAGCGTAGCCACCAGAAATTCAGGCACGGACACCACGGCCACCGACAGACTCGACGCGATGCGGTCCAGCCACGAGCCTCGCCACACGGCAGAAGAGATACCGAACAACAAGGCGATGGGCACCGAAAACAGCGCGGTCACTGCTGCCAGCAACAGCGAATTGGGCAAGCGGCTGCCCACCAGATCGGCCACCGGCATCTGCGTGGTCACGGACTGCCCCAGATCACCGCGCACCGCGCCCCAGAGCCACTTGAGGTAGCGCTCGGGGGCGGGCACGTTCAGACCCATCTGCGCACGCAACGCAGCGAGGGCCTCTGGGGTCGCTTCCTGGCCGAGCTGCTCCTGCGCAGCGTCGCCCGGCAAGACGGCGGTGATCGAAAAGACGATCACCGACACCGCCAGCAGCGACAGCAGGGCAAAGAACAGGCGCTTGGCCAGCAGCGAGAGAATCACGCGGTTCATGCAAAACCTTCCGTTGCAGATTGCCAGCTCGGCACGTCAGGCGTCCAGCCAGACGTGCTCGGCGAAAGCGTAGCCCATCAGGCCACCCAGCGGAATGGGCGACAAACCCTTGAGCTTGGTCGAATGCCCATCGATGCTGGCCAGGAACAGCGGGATGCCGATGCCTGCCTCGTTGTGGATCATGGTCTGCATGTCGGCATACATCTGCTTGCGCTTAGGCACATCGGTCTCGGCGCGCGAGGCCAGCAGCAACTGGTCAAACTGCGCACTCTTCCAGCGCGATTCGTTCCAGGCCGCATCGGACTTGAAGAACTGCGTGAGGATGGTGTCAGCGCTGGGGCGGGGATTGACGTTGCCAAAGCCCACCGGGCTGTTGAGCCAGTGGTTGGACCAGTAGCCATCGGCAGGCATGCGCTTGACGTCGATATCGAGCCCGATCCGTTGCCCGGCCTGTTGCAGCAACAGCGCAATCTCCACCGAGTACATCGCGGCAGGCGACGTCACCATCGGCACCTTGCCCGTCACACCAGACTTTTGCAGATGGAACTTCGCCTTGTCCAGGTCGAAGGCGCGTTGTGGCAGGTCCTTGAAGTAAAAGCGGTTGGTGGGATCGATGGGCTGGTCGTTGCCCAGCACGGCGTAGTCGAGCGCGATGGTTTTCTTCATCTGTTCGCGGTCGAACAGGTACTTCATGGCCAGCGCAAAATCGGGGCTCATGCCGGGGCCCACATCCTTGCGCATGACGAGGTCGGAATACTGGCCCGACTGCGTGGTGAAGATACTGAAGCCCGGCGTGCCCTTGACCCGGGCCACGGAGCGGGGGTTGACCGAAGCCACCAGATCCATCCCCCCCGACAGCAGCGCATTCACACGGGCTGTTTCGTCGCCAATGCCCACGAACTCGATTTCATCCAGGTAGGGCTTTCCGGGCTTCCAGTAAGCGTCGTTGCGCACCACCAGCGAGCGCACACCGGGCTTGAACTCCTTGAGCTTGTAGGGGCCGGTACCAATGCCAGCCGTGAAGTCGGTGGTGCCTTCCTTGACGATGTGGAAGTGGAAGGTGCCCAGGATCACCGGCAGGTCAGAGTTGGGGGCCGACAGCACCACCGTCACCTCATTGGGGCCGCTGGCGCGCACGGCCTCGATCTGGTCGGCCAGCACCTTGGCCTTGGACGCCGTGGCGGGGTCTTTGTGCCGCAGGATGGAGAAAACCACGTCGGCCGGCGACAAGGCCTTGCCGTCGTGAAAGACCACGCCCTTGCGCAGCGTGAACACCCAGGTCTTGGCATCCTGGGTGGTGAACGACTCGGCCAGCGCTGGCTGGGGGGTGAGCGAACCGTCCAGCGAAGTCAGCCCGTTGTACAGCATGTTGCCGCGCGAGTAATCCGTCTGGTTCGATTGCTTGGCAGGGTCCAGCGTATCGGTGGCGGCCGCAGTGGCGCCCGCCACCCGAATGCGCCCGCCGCGCTTGGGCGTCTGTGCATGGGCAGAGGTGGCCAAGCTTGCCAGCCCACCCGCTGCGCCCGCCTGCATACCGCAGGCCATGAGCATGGTGAGCACATCGCGCCGGGACGCGCCGCGCTTGAGCGATTCCATCACTCGCAGGCTCTCGCTGGGACCGACAAGGTTCTCAAACTGTTTGTGGCTATCGCTCATGGTCGCTCTCCTGGTTGAAAAGGTGGGGGTCAGGTTTCTGGGTTGTCAAAAATCACACGGGGAAACACGGATGTCTGCCATCGGGCCATCACGCCAGACGGTCTTTGAGCCTGTAGTACAAGCCCACAGCTGGCAGAAACCAAGGGGGCCCGAAGTGGCCCGGAATGGCGGGCCAGTGGCGCCCCTTCCAGGGGTTTGCTGCAGCATTGCCCGCCATCACTTCGGCCATGCGCTCACCCATGTGCACCGACATCTGCGTGCCATGGCCGCTATAGCCCATGGAATAAAACAGGCCGTCGCGCTCACCCGCTTGCGGCAAGCGGTCCTGGGTCATGTCCACCAGACCACCCCAGCAGTAATCGAGCCGCACATGGCCCAGTTGCGGGAAGGTCTCGGTCAGGCCAGCGCGCAGGATCTCGCCGCTGGCCGCATCCGACTGTGGGCTGGAGATGGCAAAGCGGGCACGCCCACCAAACACCAGCCGGTAGTCTGCCGTGAGTCGGAAGTAGTGGTGGATGTTGGCAATGGTGGTGTAGGTGCGGCGCTCGCGCAGCAAAGCGAGGGCGCGCTCAGCCCCCAAGGGCTCGGTGACCACGATGAAGCTGCCAATCGGCACGATGCGCCGGCGCAGCCAGCCAAAGCTGCCATAGCCGCCGTGGCGCGATGCGCCCGTGGCCAGCAGCACTTGCTGGGCCGTGACCACGCCGTGCGCTGTGTGCAAACGGTGCACCTGCCCTTGCACACGCTCCAGGCGATGGACGCAGGCATGGGTGCAAATGGTGGCGCCGTGGCGCTCGGCCGCCTGGGCCAGCCCGTGGGCAAAACGGCCCATGTGCATCTGCGCGCTGCGCTTGTAGAGCAGGCCGCCGTGAAAGCGCTCGCTTTGCACCTCGGCGCGCACATGCTCAGCGCTCAGCACTTCCACATCGGTATCCACTCCATCTGTGACCAGGCGCTCAGCACTGCGCTGCAGCGCGTCCATCTGGTAAGGGCGCGTGGCCAGCTTGAGTTTGCCGTGGCGCAGAAAGTCGCAATCAATGGATTCTTGCTCCACCAGGCGCGCCACGGTGTTCACCGCATCGTCGTAGGCGTGGTACCAGGCGCGTGCTGTGTCCACCCCCACCTTGGCAGCCACATCGGCATAGTCCACCGCCAGGCCGTTGTTGACATGCCCACCATTGCGGCCCGATGCCTCGGGTGCCACAGTGGGCCCCGCCTCCAGCACCACCACACGGGCGCCCTTGCGGGCCAGGGCCCGTGCTGCCGACAGGCCAGTAAAGCCACCGCCCACAATGGCCACATCGACCTTGTCAGGCAGGCTGCGTGCGCCCCCTGTAGCACCCACAGGCCACAGGGGCAAGGCATCATTCCAGTACGAGTCGAGCTTCATGGTGTGGACAGGTCAGCAATACAAAGAAGGGGGCTGGGCCATGGCGGGCGTCAAAGGCCCACCACACCCGGCAAGCCGCCAATGTCCTGGATCTCGGTGTAGCCGTAGGCCGGGTTACCAGGGCCGTGGCCACGGTTCACAAACACCTTGTTCTTGATGCCGATGTCGTCGGCCGACATCAGGTCGTAGCGCAGGCTGGAGGACACGTGCAGCACATCTTCCGGGTTGCAACCCAGCGAGTCGAGCATGTACTCAAAGGCCTTGAGTCGCGGCTTGTAGGCCTGGGCCTGCTGCGCGGTGTACACCCGGTGGAACGGGGCACCCAGCATGGCAACGTTCTTCTGGATCTGGTCGTCCGCGGCGTTGGACAAGATGACCAGCGGGATCTCCTTGGCCACCTTGGCCAGGCCTGCGGGTACGTCGGCGTGCGGGTCCCAGGTGGGCACGGCGTCGTAGTACTTTTGGCCGTCGGCATCGAAGTACTGGATCTTCCACTTCTTGCACAGGCGGCGCACGGCGTTCTTGAGCACCACCTCGTAGGGCTGCCAGTCGCCCAGCACTTCGTCAAACCGGTAGGCCGTGAAGTCAGCAATGAACTGTTCCATGTGCTGGGCCGGGATGCGGTCAGCGAACAGCTCACGCGTCATCTCGCCCATGCGAAAGCGGGTGAGCGTGCCGTAGCAGTCAAAGGTCACGTACTTGGGGCGGAAAGTCATGGTCTCGAATCCTTGAAGGAACGGTCACCGACCGTGGCGGGTCGCAGCGTTTAATTACCGTTTGCGACAGAGTTATTACGAATTCATTGGAGCACGCAAGCGCGCAGAACATGTTGGGAAATGGGGGGCATCCACGCGAGAAAGTTGCGCATTGCGTGGGGGCCTGCGGCATGCCGTGCGGTGTGCACTGCATGCGTGCAGCCCCGCACCATTAGTGCGCTGCCGCAAAGTCGATCAGCACACTTTTGAAGCGCAGATTGGCCTCCACGGCCTGGCGTCCCAAGTCCTTGCCAATGCCAGACTGGTGGTACCCGCCGGTGGGAATCACGAAGTCCGAGCTGCGGCCATAGCGGTTGATCCACACCGTGCCCGTGGACAGGCTGCGCATGGCGCGCAGGGCTCGCCCCATGTCTGCAGTGTGCACACCGGCCGCCAGGCCATAGTGCTCGTGCGCGGCCAGCGACAACCCCTCCTCTTCGGTATCGAACGTCTGCACGGTGAGCACGGGACCGAAGATTTCCTCCTGCACCGCCGGGTTGTCAGCCCGAACGCCTTCGATCAAGGTGGGCTGGAAGTACGCCCCTCCCGGGCCGCCATCAAACAGCCCTCCACCGCAGCGCGTTTGTGCACCCGCCCCCCGCGCACGCTCCACAATGTCCAGGATGCGTGCGGCCTGCGGCGCGGAGATGATGGGCGGCAAGGTCGCCTGTGCATCCCAGGTTGCTCCGGGTCGCAGAAGGGCAAAGCGCTGCGCAATGCGATCCACCAAAGCCTCGGCAATACCGCGTTGAACAATCAGGCGCGAGCCGGCAACACACACCTGCCCCGCATTGCCCGTGATGGCCCCGGCCACCATGCCGGCCAGTCGGTCCAGATCGGGCGCATCGTCAAACACGAGTTGCGGGCTTTTGCCCCCCAGCTCTAGCGTGACTGGCTTGGGGCCTTGCAGCGCGCAACTGGCCATGATGGCGGCGCCCGTGCGCGTGGAGCCCGTGAACGTCATTTTGGCGATGAGGGGGTGGCGGGTGAGGGCATCTCCAGTGGTAAGCCCATCGCCCTGCACGATATTGAAAATGCCGGCAGGTACCCCCGCCTCGATGGCCAGCTCCGCCAGACGGATGACGGAATACGGCGTCATCTCGGAAGGCTTGAGCACCACGGCATTGCCTGCGGCCAGAGCCGCCCCCACCTTCCAGGACACCATGACCAGCGGGAAATTCCACGGCGTGATGGCGCCCACCACGCCGTACGGCTCGGCCACCACCATGCCCAGGTGGTCATGGCGTGTGGCTGCCACTTCGCCACCCAGCTTGTCGGCATATTCTGAAAAGAACCTCAGCCCCTCTGCAGTGAACGGCACATCCCAGGCCATGGCGTCGCGCACGGGGCGTGTGGAACACACAGCCTCCAGCCTGGCCAACCGTTCACCATCAGCCTCGATCAGCTCGGCCCAGCGGCGCAGCACCCGGGCCCGCTCGCGCGGAGCACGCCGCGCCCAGTCGGTGCTGCGCCAAGCCTGCCAGGCGTTCTGCACGGCGGCATCCACCGTGCTGGCGTCGGCCAGAGGCAAGCCTGCGTGCTCCTGCCCATCGGACGGGCGCAGCACGCACAGGCGGGCGGTGTCGGACACCACGCGGCCTCCGATGAAGTGGCCGCTGGTGACGGCAATGGAGCGGGGATCAAATAACTGCATACAGGCACCGAAAAGAAAGAGGAGCAAACAGGTAGGTAAAAGCCCCTCGCCAGGCGCGCGAAAGCGGGCTCAAAAGCGCGGGCGAAAGCTGCCATTGATGCTAGGCAGTAAGCCCCAGCATTTGTGGCCGTAAGAGCCTCTTGCGCCGCAGCGAATTGCAAAAGCCACGGGCCACACAGACAAAGCTTGCAAGTTGCTGGCAAACCCTTATTCGCGCTGGTGTACTGGCGCGTTGTCGTCCAAGATAGAGCGCAATTTCAATGACACGAGGTTGCTGTCCATGCGCTTGAAGTCCCCTTTTCCGGCCCTCGAAAACGCTGTTGCGGCCGACGACGGCGTAGTGCTGCGCCCCATGACCGAAGCGGACCTGCCGTACACGCAGGCGCTGTCGGCAGAACTGCGCTGGCCCCATCGACCCATTGACTGGGAGCAGGGGTTCGCCCACGCCGAGGGCCTGGTGGCCGAGCGCGACGGGCAGGTCATCGCGACAGCCCAGCGCTGGCGCTGGGGCGAGCGGCACGCCACACTGGGCCTGGTCATCGTGACGCCCGCTTGCCAGGGACGCCGCGTCGGCCACCGGCTGATGACCGCCCTGCTCGACGGACTGGATGACTGCACGGTGCTGCTGCACGCAACCGCCGAGGGCCGGGGCCTGTATGAGCGACTGGGCTTTGTGCGCATCGGAGAAGTCCGCCAGCACCAAGGCGTCGCCCAACCCACACCGCTGATAGCGCTGCCTGCCGGCTGGCGCCTGCGCCCCGCAGGCCTGAACGAAGCGCCAGCCCTGCACCAGCTGGACGCGCAGGCGCGCGGCATGCCACGCCCCGCGCTCATCAACGACCTGCTGGCGCAGGCGGACGCTTGCGTGGTGCTGGACCACGACGGCACGCAGAAAGGTTTTGCCATGCTGCGCCGCTTTGGCCGTGGGCACGCCATCGGCCCCGTTGTGGCGCCGGATGCAGACAGTGCCAAAGCGCTCATTGCTCACTTGGCAGGCATGAACGCCGGGCACTTCACACGCATCGACATTGACTTCGAGTCTGGCCTGGCGGAGTGGCTGGAGAGCATTGGACTGCTGCGCGTGGACGCCCCCACCACCATGGTGCGTGGCGCGCCCCTGCAGTACCCAAAAGGCGCCTCACAGCTCTTTGCCATCGTGACCCAGGCGATAGGCTGACCACCACCCAATGGAATGCCCTCCGCTGCGTGCCTGGCCATCGCCGGGCAGGCGGGCCGCCCACGCGCCATCCCACTGTCTTGTTTCCCATGACCACCCTGACCCAGCTGCCCCCGGCCACCTTTGTCTACAAATCTGACCCCGTGCGGGGCCGACAGTGGGCCGAGGTCTTTCGCGAACGCGCGCCAGAGATCGACTTTCGGATCTGGCCCGACATTGGCGACCCTGCCAAGGTGCGGTTCCTGGCTGCGTGGGAGCCGCCCGAGCATCTGGCCGAGCGCTTCCCCCACCTGGAGATATTGTTTTCCTCCGGCGCGGGGGTGGATCAGTTCAACTTCGACACGCTGCCCACACACCTGCCCGTTGTGCGCATGGTGGAACCGGGCATCGTCCAAGGCATGGTCGAGTACGTGACCCGCGCAGTCCTGGACCTGCACCGCGACATGCCCCAGTACCGCCGCCAGCAACAGCGGGGCGAATGGCGTCCACTCCCCGTGCGCCCCGCCAGCCAGCGGCGCGTGGGCGTGCTGGGCATGGGCTCGCTGGGCCAGGCGGTGCTGCAGGCGCTGCGCGGCCTGGGCTTTGCCTGCGCAGGCTGGAGCCGGTCGCGCCACCCCATGGAGGGCATTGGCTGCTATGCAGGCAACGACGAGCTGCCCGCGTTTCTGGAAAAACTCGACATCCTGGTGTGTCTGTTACCACTGACCGACTCCACCCGGGGATTCCTGAACACCGACCTGTTCAGCCGTCTGCCGGCTGGCACATCCCTCGTGCATGCAGGGCGCGGCCCGCAGCTGGTCATGTCAGACCTGCTGGCTGCGCTGGCCACAGGCCAGCTGGCTGAGGCTGTGCTGGACGTGACCGATCCTGAACCCCTGCCCGCTTCGCACCCGCTGTGGCGCCACCCCCAGGTGCAGATCACCCCACACATCGCCAGCATGACGCAGCCGCTGAGCGCCGCTGCCGTGGTCATCGACAACCTGCACCGCTTCCATGCAGGCATGCCCATGACCGGCCTGGTGGACCGCGCTCGAGGCTACTGACACCGGGTGCAACCACCGCACGGATACAGCAACCTGGCGCACCACAGCGGTGACAGCCAAACGATGTGCCGTAAAGCCCCCAACAACCGCAGACCGCTGTGCGCAAGGCCTCCAAAGCAGCACCACCTTTGCAGGCAATCGCACTAACCTTGGTTCCATGAGCAGGTGCAGCGGCACCTGTGGCCTCCGCCCTTTTGTCCCTTGCACCTAGCCACCAATGGATACCGCCATGACCCACTCTGAAGCCCTTCCCCAGATTGCAGCACTGGACGCGCTGGACCGCGCCCACCTGATCCACCCCGTGGCGCCCTGGCGCACCCACGAAGAGCGCGGCCCCAACATCCTCACCGCTGCACAAGGCATTTGGCTGACCGATGGCAAAGGCCAGCAACTGCTGGACGCATTCGCCGGACTGTGGTGCGTGAACGTGGGCTACGGGCAAGAGAGCGTGGTGCAGGCCGCCGCAGACCAGATGCGCAAGCTGCCCTATGCCACGGGGTACTTCCACTTCAGCAGCGAACCCGCCATTCGCCTGGCCGACAAGCTGGTGCAGATATCTCCCGCATCGCTGCAGCACGTGTACCTCACGCTGGGCGGCTCTGAATCGGTGGATGCTGCGGTGCGCTTCATCGTGCAGTACTACAACGCCTTGGGCAAGCCGGGCAAGAAGCACTTCATCGCGCTGGAGCGCGGCTACCACGGATCGTCATCCACTGGCGCGGGTCTGACGGCGCTGCCGGTGTTCCACCGTGGGTTTGATCTGCCCCTGCCCACGCAGCACTACATCCCCTCGCCCAACCCTTACCGCGCAGCCAACCCGGCCGATGGGCAAGCCATCATCGATGCGTCCGTCGCAGCCCTGAAGGCCAAGGTGGCCGAGCTGGGTGCCGAGAATGTTGCCGCGTTCTTTTGCGAGCCCATCCAGGGCTCGGGCGGCGTCATCGTGCCGCCCAAGGGTTGGCTCAAGGCCATGCGCGAGGCCGCACGGGCGCTCGACATCTTGTTTGTGGTGGATGAAGTCATCACCGGCTTTGGCCGCACCGGGCCCATGTTTGCCTGCGACGCCGAAGGCGTGGAGCCTGACCTGATGACCGTAGCCAAGGGCCTGACCTCTGGCTACGTGCCCATGGGCGCCACACTCATGAGCGACAAGGTGTACGCGGCCATTGCCGATGGCGCACCCAAGGGCGCCCCCATTGGCCATGGCGCCACCTACTCCGCCCACCCGGTGAGCGCCGCCGTGGCACTGGAGGTGCTGCGTTTGTACGAGGAAGGTGGTGTGCTCGCCAATGGTCAGCGCGTAGCCAGCGTATTTGCCCAGGGGCTGGACAGCTTGCTGGCACACCCGCTGGTGGGCGATTCGCGCCACCGTGGCCTGCTGGGCGCGCTGGAGCTGGTGAGCAGCAAGACCACCAAGGCAGGCTTTGATGCCGCGCTGGACCTGCCCACCCGCATGGCCGCCACCGCTTACCGCAATGGCATCGTGTTCCGTGCGTTTGGCGACAACATCCTGGGCTTTGCGCCCGCCCTCACCTTCACTGAATCGGACTTCGGCCTGATGTTTGAGCGCCTGAAGAAGACCCTGGACGATGTGCTGGCTGCACCCGATGTGCGGGCTGCCTTGAAAGACTGAGACGTGCGCAAAGCACACGTGTAAACCACATCGCTACAGCCCCCTGCGCAGCCGCAGAATGGATGCACTCATTTCTTCAAGCCCCTGCACACCATGATGAACGAAGCCTTCAAGATCGACCGCCTGGACCTGCGCATTCTGGGCCAGTTGCAAAAGAACGGCCGGATGACCAATGTGGATTTGGCCGACGCGGTAGGCCTGTCGCCAAGCCCCTGCCTCATCCGCGTCAAGCGGCTGGAGCAGGCAGGCTACATCGCAGGCTACGGTGCCCACTTGCGGCTCGAAAAGCTGGGCGACACGCTCACGGTGTTCACCGAAGTCACCCTGTCTGACCACCGCCGCGAAGACTTTGCCCGCTTTGAAGCTGCGCTGCGCGAGGTGGATGAGGTGCTGGAGTGCCACCTGGTGAGCGGCGGGTATGACTACCTGCTGCGCTTTCTGACCCGTGGCGTGAACCATTACCAGGAAGTGATCGAAGACCTGCTGGAGCGCAACCTGGGCATTGCCAAGTACTTCAGCTACATCGTCATCAAGTCGCCCTTCATCAAGACGCACTGCCCTATCGAGCGCCTGTTTCCGCACCAGCGCTGACCTGATCGCTAACACCCCATGCCTGCACCCGCCTACACCCCACCGCCGCGCTTTGTGCGGCTGGCCGAGGCCAACCGGCCCGCTGCCCCCCTCACCATCGATGGCAAGCCCTGCACTGCACTGGAGGGCGACACCGTGCTGGTGGCCCTGATGTGCAATGGCCGTCGCGCCCGCGACAGCGAATTTGGCGATGGCCCGCGCGCAGGCTTTTGCCTGATGGGTGCCTGCCAGGACTGCTGGGTGTGGACGCCCCAAGGCGAACGCCTGCGTGCATGCTCCACCCCCGTGGTGGCAGGCATGGCTGTGCTGACGCGGCCGCCCACACTGCACTGGCCGGTGACCCAAGACCTGACCGAATCGCTGCAACGCCATGGGCAACCCCTGCCCATGCGAGCAACACCAGCCGGCGAGGGCAACCCATGACAGCCCCCCGCATCGTCATCGTCGGCACCGGCCCAGCGGGTGTGCGTGCCGCCCAGGCCGTTGTCGATGCCGGACTGCGCCCCACCGTGGTGGACGAGAGCCGCCGCGACGGTGGCCAGATTTACCGCCGCCAGCCTGAAGGGTTCAAGCGACCCTATAGCAAGCTCTACGGCACCGAAGCCGACAAGGCCCAGGCTCTGCACAGCAGCTTTGACACGCTGCGCCCCCACATCGACTACCGGCCTGACACCCTGGCCTGGAACCACACGGCAGGCGAGCTGCATGTGGTGAGCCAGGGCGAGCCCGCCACGCTGGCGTATGACGCACTCATCCTGTGCGCAGGCGCCACCGACCGGCTCATGCCCGTGCCCGGCTGGCACCGCGCAGGCTGCTACAGCCTCGGTGCCTCGCAAATCGCCCTCAAGGCCCAGGCCTGCGCCATTGGCTCGCAGGTCGTTTTCATGGGGAGCGGGCCGCTGCTGTACCTGGTGGCCTCGCAGTATGTGCAGGCGGGGGCCAAGGTGGTGGCCGTGCTCGACACCGCACCGTTCTTCAAATCCGCCAAAGCCTTGATGGGTTTGCTCGCACGCCCCACCTTGGCGCTGCGCGGGCTGGGGCTGATCCGTGGGCTGCGCGCTGCGGGCGTGCCCGTGCTGCAGGGGGTCACACCCCTGCAGATTGATGGTGACGACACCCTGGGCGTGCAAGCCGTGACGGTGCGCACCACGCAGGGCGCCACCCAGCGCTTTGAATGTGACGCGGTGGGCCTGGGCTGGCACCTGCGGTCTGAAACCCAACTGGCCGACCTGGCCCGGTGCGAATTTGTGTTTGAGCCTCAGAGCCGCCAATGGCTGCCACGCATTGACGAGGACGGACGCAGCTCCACCCAAGGGGTTTATTTGGCAGGCGATGGCACACGCATTTTGGGTGCCGACGGGGCCGAAGCCGCAGGCCGCCTCGCTGCGCTGGCGGCGCTGCACGACGCAGGTCACGCCCCAGGCCAGGCCGCTTACCGTGCGCAGGCCCCCAGCTTGCGCCGCACGCTGGCCACCATGGACCGGTTCCGCCAGGGGCTGATCCACGCTTTTCCGTGGCCGCACCAGCAAGCAGCCGCATTGCCCGACGAGGCCATCGTCTGCCGCTGCGAGGCCGTCACGGCGGGCGAGCTGCGCCGCTGCGTGACCGAGCTGGACAGCCAGGAAGTCAACCGCGCCAAGGCCTTTAGCCGCGTGGGCATGGGCCGCTGCCAGGGGCGCTTTTGCGGCCATGCAGCTGCAGAAGTCATCGCGCACACCTGCAGCATCCCCATTGAACAGGTGGGCCGCCTGCGCTCGCAGGCGCCCGTCAAACCGTTGATGATGAACACCCGCGAGGTGCAGCCATGAGCAGCGCACACCCTCACACGAACCCATCCACCACGCAGGAGAGCGATGTGCTGGTGCTCGGCGGTGGCCTGATGGGCACCACCACCGCCTTCTTCCTGCGCCAGCACGGCAAGTCCGTCACGCTGCTGGAGCGCGAACTGGTAGGCCGCCAGGCCAGTGGAACCAACTTTGGCAACGTGCGCCGCCAGGGTCGCGAGCTGCACCAGCTCCCTCTGGCCAACCGCGCCCGCGCTGTATGGGGCCGCATCAAAGACCTGCTGGGTGAAGACGCGGAGTTTGTGCCCTACGGCCACCTGCGCGTGTGCTACACCGAAAAGCAGGCAGCCATCATTGAAAAACACACGCACGATGTGAAGCCCTATGGGCTGCGGCTGGAGATGCAGACGACCGAGCAGTTGCGCAAGCGCTGGGGCATTTTTGCGCCGGGTGTAGTGGCGGGTTCATACTCGCCCGAAGATGGCCACGCCAATCCACGCCTTGCGGGCCCTGCCTTTGCCCGTGCCGCGCGCCGTGCCGGCGCCAACATCGTGGAGCATGCCGAAGTGCTGAAGGTGGAGCACGACGGCCACGGCTTTACCGCCCATACGGCCGACGGCCGCCGCTACCGTGCGCCACAGATGCTGGTGGCCTGCGGTGCCTGGTCCAACCGCATGGCCGAGCAATTTGGGGAAGGCGTGCACCTGGAACCACGCGGCCCCCAGATGGGCGTGACCGAGCCCCTGCCCTACGCCATCGGCCCATCCATCGGCCTGTCCTCCCCCATCGAGCACGAAGGCCTGTACTTCCGCCAGATCTCACGCGGCAACATCGTCTTTGGCGGTGGCCTCAAAGGCCCGGCCTATGCCGACCATGTGCGCGCCTACGTCAAGCCCGACAACATCCTGCGCCAGCTGCGCGAACTGCGCCGCTTTGTCCCCGCTTTCGAGCATGTACAGTTGGTTCGCGTATGGAGTGGCATTGAGGGCTACACCCCCGACTGGCAGCCCATCATGGGCCCCAGCGCCAAGGTGCCCGGCTTGCACTATGCGTTCGGTTTCAACGGCGAAGGCTTTGCCATCAGCCCCGGCGTGGGCGAAACCATGGCCGAACTGATGGCAACAGGGCGCACCGACATTCCGCTGGAGCCTTATTTCATCGGCAGGCCTGGGGTGCAAAAAGCCACGGAGACCACAGAGCCCGCCAAGGCTGCATAAGGGCAAGGGCGCTTGCTTGTGCTTGCACGCATCGCCCCTGCGGCGCCCTGGCACCACCTCCCCGCCTTCCCATCCAAACGCTGTGGGCAACGCGCAGTCCATGGCGGGACTGCAGCGTATGCGCCCATCTGGCTGCGAAGCCACGGCTGGCAAACGCACGCGCCAACGTGGGACGCTTCGCCTTGAGTGCGTAATTTGCTATCAAAAATATAGCTATTAGCGCTTAATGGTCAAGCGCCAGAGGCGAATTTCTTATTTTTTAGGACTGGTTGGTGCTGTAAAAACGGGGCTCGACCACAGAGCGTTCGGAATGGGCCCACTCAGTGCCCGAGGCGACAGTGGGCACCAATCTTCGATCTGGTCATTGATGCCTATCCAGTGGTCTGCGGCGCCAAAACGCGGGGTCGCATGCGCTTGTTTTGCAAGTTCGCAGGCTATAGTTTGCGAGGCTGGAGTTTGCGGGGTTTGTCGGGATTTGTCGGGATTTTTATGCCTGGATGTTTGAACAGCCCTTGTTGAAAATCCAGACTTCAAGCCACTTTCAGGAGGAATCCATGTCCATGATATCCCGCATGGTCCAGTGTATTTCGCAAGGTTTGCGGGATAAATTACGCTGCATCCGACCGCCGTTGGCGTCGGCTGAGCGGCGACGTTACACGGCATGAAGTATCCAAAGCGTCAGTTGCTGGCACGTGGGCGAGGACCTGCAGCGCGGATGAAAAAGGAAGATATGCGCTCCGCTTTGCTCAGGGCGATAGTGCTTGAGTACCAAAATGGAAAATCAAAGTCTTTTCCAGGCTGGGGGCGGGAACGACCGACGTCAATGTATGTTCTTCGAAGACGTAGGTTACTTTTGGCGAAAACGTACGCGACCCGTTATGAGCCTGTGAGCGACCTGCTTTTTCAACGCCAACTGCCAAAGGGGAAAAAATGGCCCGGTACGCGTTTACTGCTTTCGGCGCCGGCCTTTTCTTGGGTCGAGGGCGTGTGGACCCAAGTCGAGTGCACCTTGCCGTGCAACAGGTCGGCCCAGCCGCGACAGCTTACGGCTGCCGCTGGCCTCCAACGTTATAGCGCGTGAAACTCAGTCATCGTTTGCTGCTGGTTGCGGTGGCACTGCCGTTGTTGGCCGGTACCGCCGTGGTGTTTTTTTGGATTGCCAGCGCCACTGCAGCCTCGTGGAAAGAAGACGCTTTTTACGCTATCGCTGAAAATGCTCCGCGTGCAACTGTCGTGGCTGCGCTGGGCAGTCCGGACGTGGTTCGTGATTGTGGAAAAAACCTATGGTGGGGTGACGATTCACAGTACCGCGGCCCCAATGATGGCCGTTGCGTCACAGAGGATCGTTACGAGTACTTCCTTACGGCGTATGGCGTCGGGTATTCTGCGGATGGTCGCGTCGTTTCAAAGTATCGATATTTCTCGGAATAGTAGTGCCCAAGCGCCATAACCTGTTGATTGATTGGACCGCCAACGGCGGCCGTTGCGTGCGCCATTCTTCGGCGGCGGAGGCTGCGCACCGCAACATCATCGATGGCAAATTCATGACGCGCCTGCGCAGCAGCTGTCTTGAAATTTTTGTCAGTGCCCCTCAAGCATGGATTATCCAAGGCACCTATCACTGGCAGGTAGTTAGTGGTCCTGCCCCCTGCAGTCCCTAGGAATGTCCCGCATAACCCTCGCGAGGCGGTGGTAGTGCGGCTCGGGATGGGGCGCAAGGCGTCTGTCTTTTGGCAGCCAATAGCCGGGCTACTGGCAAGAAAAGCAACGCAGCGAACCGCCCAAGGCCGCGCTATCACAGACAGCAGGGACTTATGCAGGTCATCCTTAGCTCCGGCGGGGCTGCGCGATGACGGTTAATAATTCGCGCAACGCGGATGCCTTGCGGCGTCCCGACACTGCGAGCCGTCCTTCCGCAAGTCGTGATTTACGTCTACGTTATGCCGAGTCGAGTTGTTAATCGTGATGCCACAGCCGCCGAGACAGCGTACCTCGAGCAGATTCTCCGTGAGGCTCCCACAACTAGTCAGCGTTGGAAGCAAGGAGCTGAGAACGCTCTGGTTCTTTGGGCTGCAAGCTTGCTTGGGCTGGTAGCAATTTGGTGGGCCCTTGCCTGGCTGGCGCGAAAATTCTTCAGTACCGAGTTTGGTCTTGTTAGCGATGCGGCCGTTTGGATCTTCGGCATTGCCGTCCCGGTTTGCCTGATTCATGCGGTCATATCAAGCGCCCGATGGATCAGGGGGGTACACGACCACCGCCCGCTCCTGCGCGCGGACATCTGCGACAGCAAAGTAGAAGAGGAGCACTACATCTTCACAGATGCGAAGAGACTTCAAGAGCCCGAGTATGGCGGGCTGATTTACTTTTTGCGTACACCCGAGGACAAAGTTTTAACCCTCTTTGACCGCGAGAGCCAAAATCTCGGTATGCAAGATGCCGATCCTCTGAAAAGCAGCTTTGCCCCCAAGCAGCGTCTCGTCATGACAAGAGCTCCGGGGACTCGCTTAGTCATAAGCAAGTTTTTTGACGGGCCTCCGCTCGAAGCCGGAGAGCCCATTGAACTCACTGCTGACCCAAAGCAATGGCCAAAGAACGAGACGTATTGCAGCATTCCATGGGCTGAAATTCACTCCCGGCTCGGGTCTGGTCAATCAGCAGGGTATTTGAGCCTGTGAATGGAAGTCCTGCATAACATGCCAGTCGTCACGGCCCCACAACAGCGGGTGCCGCCTCGCTGCAGGGTGTAGCGGTCCGGTTATCGCTGCATTGAGCGCTCGCCTCTGTCTGCCACCACCAGCCACTTTTCGCCCCGCACAGCACTTCGCACAATACATCGGCGTACTCACAGCCCCATCCACCCCTCCACCTCACCCATCAGGTGCCCCCGAAACACCTCTGCAATCGGTGAAAGCTGCTTGCCTTTGGGCCAGACCAGGTGCCATTGCGATTGGATGGGGAAGCCCTGCACATTGAGCACGGCCAGGCCTTCGTGGTGCGGGCCGAGGCTGTGTTGCGAGACGATGGAGACGCCCAGCTGGCCCTCCACCGACTCCTTGATGGCTTCGTTGCTGCCCAGCTCCAGCACGGCGCGGGGGGCAAAGCCCAGCTGGCGCAAGTGCGCGTCGGTGGCCATGCGGGTGCCCGAGCCTTTTTCGCGCAGGATGAAACGCTCAGCCTGCAGTTGCTCCAGCTTGATGCGCTTTTTGGCGGCCAGCGGGTGGCTTGCGGGGGCAATGACGACCAGGGGGTTGGGCATGAGGATCTGGTCCTCCAGGGGCAGGTCGGCGGGCGGCATAGACATGACGTACAGGTCGTCCAGGTTGGCGCGCAGGCGGGTGATGACGTGGTCGCGGTTGAGCACTTCCAGCGAAATATCGATCTGCGGGTGAAGTTTGCAGAAGCTGCCCAGCAGGCGGGGCACGAAGTATTTGGCGGTGCTGACCACGGCGACCTTGAGGCGCCCGCTGGTAAGGCCCTTGGCGCCTGACACGCGCTGCTCAAAGGCATCCCATTCGCCCGCAATGGCGCGTGCGGTGCGGGCCAGGGCCTGGCCCGCCTCGGTGAGGTGCACACGGCGCGAAACCACTTCGTACAGCGGCAGGCCGACGGCCTGGGTCACCTCGCGCAGCTGCATGGATGCGGTGGGCTGGGTGACGTGCATCACCTTGGCGGCTGCACTGACACTGCCGGTTTCAGCCAGAGCCAGAAAAAGGCGCAGTTGGCGAAAGGTGATATTCATAGATTTTTATCTATAGTTAGGCAGATTCGAATCGATTTTACTTTGCGCTTTGCTGCCACTAGCATCTGCCCCTGTTGTCATGGCCTGTTGTCATGCCTGTGGCCATTTCGGCTAGCTCGGCTAGCTCGGCACATTCGGTCAATTCGGCCAACTCGGAGAATAAGAATGCAAAGTTTGCTGGATCCCGCCATCCTGTTTTTTGCCCTGGGCGTGTTCGCAGGCTTGGTGCGTTCCAACCTGGAGATGCCTGCAGCCATCTCCAAGTTCTTGTCCATCTATCTGCTGATGGCGCTGGGGCTGAAGGGCGGTTTTGCGCTGGCGGCGTCGGGCTTTACGCCCAGTGTGGCCAGCAGCCTGGGGCTGGCGGTGCTGCTGGCGGTGGTCGTGCCGCTGGTGGGCTATGCGCTGCTGCGGCGGGTGTTGTCGGGCTTTAACGCTGCGGCGGTGGCCGCCACCTATGGATCGGTGAGTGCGGTGACGTTTGTCACGGCCACGCAGTACCTGGATTCGCAAAACATTGCCTACGGTGGCTACATGGCGGCAGCGATGGCGTTGATGGAGTCGCCCGCCATCATCCTGGCGGTGCTGCTGGCCAACGCCATGCGGCAAAAGGCGCAGGCAGCTACCGACAGCGCGCCGCAAGGGCTTGCAATGGCAGCTTCAGGCTCTGCCGCGCAAGGCCACCCCGGCCCTGCCAAAGCGGGGCCTAGCCTGTCGGTGGGCAAGATCTTGCATGAGTCGTTCACCGACGGCACGCAGTTGCTGCTGCTGGGCGCCATGGTGATCGGCCTGGTGACGGGCGATGCGGGCAAGGCGGCCATGCAGCCGTTTTCTGGCGACCTGTTCAAGGGCATGCTCTGCCTGTTCTTGCTGGACATGGGCCTTTCCACGGCGCGCAATCTGCCGATGGTGCGGCAGCAGTCACCGTGGTTGCTGGCCTACGCCGTGTTGGCGCCGATCACGCATGCAGCACTGGCCCTCGGGCTGGCATGGCTGGCCCATGTGCCCGCGGGCGATGCAGCACTGCTGATGGTGCTGGCAGCCAGTGCCTCGTACATCGCCGTGCCTGCTGTGGTGCGCTACGCCATCCCGGAGGCAGACCCATCGCTGTATGTGAGCCTGTCGCTGGGGGTGACGTTTCCGCTCAACATCGTGCTGGGGATTCCGCTGTACACACAGGTGGTGCAACGGCTGTGGGTGGGGTAGCGCGGGCTGTACAGCACTCCTATTGCTATTATATTTATAGCTATTAGCGCTTGATAGATAAGCGCTAGAGGTCAATTTTATTATGATTCTTGCAATCTGCCTGGCGCCTACTGCGCCACGATGAAGAACACCTTGCGCAGGGTTTGGGTGATGTGCCACTCGCCAGTGGTGTGGGCCGGGAAGAACAGCGTGTCGCCCGCCTGAATCTGCAGCGGCTCGCCGCCGGTGGGGGTGAAGGTGCAGGCGCCACTGACGATGTGCATCACTTCTGCGTTGGCCAACTGGCGCTCGAACCGGCCGGGGGTGCTTTCCCATATGCCGGTTTGGTGCGTGCCCAGGCCGGGCATGTCGATATCGATGCCGCTGAAAACGCACGGTGGCTGGGTGAGGGGCCGCGCGGGGCCGCCTTGTGATGGGAGACCGGTGACGTCGGCGGTGTTGTGCAAAACGGTGATGCTCATGGCGGATGGATGGGAGAGGTCGTGAAAACAGCGGGACTGGCAAGCAAAGATCAGAGGCGTCAGCCTGCTCAGCCAGGTCAGAGCGGTCAGCCGGCCGTGGGCTGCGCTGCCAGCGCTCGCTCGGCGATGCCGCACAACCAGCGCACGCCCAGTGGCAATGCGTCGTCGTTGAAGTCGTAGCAGGGGTGGTGCAGGGCTCGTTCGCCCTCGGGGCCTGGGTCTGCCCGGCCCTGCCCCAGCCACAGGTAGGCACCGGGCTTGCGTTGCAGCATGAAGGCAAAGTCTTCTGACGTGAATGCGGCGCGGGGTGCCACCTGGGCTTGCAGGCCCACGGCCTGGGCGGCCTGCAGTGCCAGTGCAGCCTCGGCAGCGGTGTTGAGGGTGGCGGGGTAGTAGCGCTGATAGCTGACCAGCACCTCGGTGCCGCTGGCAAGGGCCACACCCTGAGCGGTGGCGCGCAGGGCGGCTTCAATGCGGTCTTGCGCAATGGCATCGAAGCTGCGCACGGTGCCAGTGATCTGCACCTCGGCAGGCAGCACGTTGTGGCTGTGGCCGCCTTCGATGCGTGTCACTGACAGCACGGCCGAGTCACTGGGGTCGATGCGCCGGGCCACGATGGTGTTGAGCTGTGTCACCAACTGGCTCGCAGCCAGGATGGCGTCGGGGGTGTGCTGGGGCTGGGCGGCGTGGCCGCCCTTGCCGCGCACAGTGATGTCAAACCGGTCGGCTGCCGCCATGATGGGGCCGGGGCGCGTTTGCGCGTGGCCCAGCGGCAGATCGGGCCAGTTGTGCAGGGCGTAGACGCTGTCGCACGCAAAGCGCTCAAACAGACCGTCTTCGATCATGCGGGCCGCACCGGCCTGGCCCTCTTCGGCGGGCTGGAAGATGAAGTGCACCGTGCCGCGCAGGCCCAGCGCCTGATGGGTGCGGGCCAGTTGGCGGGCCGCACCGATGAGCATGCTGGTGTGACCGTCGTGCCCACAGCCGTGGTGCTTGCCGGGGTGGCGGCTGGCGTAGGCACGCTGGCCCAGCTCTACCATGGGCAGAGCGTCCATATCGGCCCGCAAACCCACACTGGGGCCCGCCCCCGCACCTGCGCCGCCGCACTGCAGGGTGCCCACCACGCCAGTCCCGCCCACGCCTTCAGCCACCTGCAAGCCTAGCAACCGCAGCGATTGCGCCACGATGCCTGCGGTGCGACGCTCTTCATAGGCCAGTTCGGGGTGGGCGTGCAGGTCTTGCCGCAGGGCGACCAGATCGGGCAGCAGGTCTGCCACGGGCTCTGCCAGGGCTGCCATGTCCAGCGCGGCGGTCATTGGCCGGCCTCCACGGCGTCGGCCAGTTGGGCCAGGGTGTGGAAGTGGTGGTCGGGCACGGTGTGCTCGGATTCAATGGTGCCGCCGGAGCTGGCCAAGCCATGTCGGCGCTCGATCCAGCAGGTGGTGATGCCCAGTTGCTTGGAGATGCCGATGTCGTGGTACTGGCTTTGCGCTACGTGCAGGTTGTCGGCCTGGGTGTAGCCCCATGCACCTTCGTAACGGCCCCGGGCGTAGGCAAAGTAGCGGGCATCGGGCTTTTCGCACAGGGCATCGTCGCAGCTGAGCAGCAGATCGAACGGCGAGCCCAAGGTGGTCTGAAAGTGCTGCAACGCCCAGGTTTGCGCATTGGTCATGGTGACCAGCTTGAAGTGCTTGCGCAGGCGAGCGAGCGCCTCGATGGAGTCTGAAAATGCGGGCCAGTGCGTCACCGAGTCGCGAAAGCCCTCGGCCAGCGCCTGGCTGTCGGGCAGGCCCAGCTGCGGTGCGATGGCGTGCCAGCAGCGCACCAGATCGTTGGGGTACCAGTCGGTACCGGGGTTCTTGCGGGCGGCGCGGTAAGCGGCCAAAAACTGCTCATCCGTCACCGGGCTGGCAGGCACGGCCTGGCGCAGATAAGTCAGCATGCCGCCCTCAAAGTCGATCAGGGTGCCAACCACATCAAAGGTCAGCACTTTGAAATCACGCAAGGCCATGGGAGTTTCCTCAAGTCAGCATTGGGCGCGCTGCAGGCGGGCTGCAGCAAGGGCAAAATCAGATGCCAAGCTTAGGAGACCATGCCCTTGCCACGGCACTGAACCCAGGGGCTGGCGCAGCAGCGAATTGCGTTTTGAGGGGCCTGCTGCGCAGATTGTGAAAAAGGCACCAAGGTGACGCCACCGCTCACCAGAGCGCACATCCAATCACCAGGGTGTTGTTACGCAGACCACCGCTGCTGCGCCATGTGCTTCAAAACAAGCTGCCTTGCCCTCGCAGCAACGCTGGCCTGAACTGGCCCAAATCCAGCCCCTCGCGCTCACGGTTCAAGCCCAGGCGGCGACAGGTGGTCGCAAAACGCTGACGCAGCAGGTCGGCCCACAGGCCGCTGCCTTTCATGCGGGTGGCAAAGTCGCTTTCATAGGTTTTGCCCGCACTGCGTTGCGCATCTGTCAGGTTGTGCAGGTCTTGGACCCGGGCCATCACACGGGCTGCGCGCTGCGGGTAGTGCACCGCGAGCCATTCGCGAAACAGCGCATCCAGCTCCCACGGCAGGCGCAGCACGGTGTAGAAGGCGCTGCGCGCGCCCGCGTCGCGCGCAGCCTCCAGCACCTGTTCCATGTCTTCGGTAATGAAAGGGATTTGGGGAGCCACACTCACGCCCACGGGAACGCCCGCCTCGGCCAGCATGCGGATGGTGCGCAGGCGCCGGTGGGGCGCAGCGGCGCGGGGTTCCATGCGGCGGGCCAGCGTGGCATCGAGCGTGGTGATGGTGACGTACACCGCCGCCAGGCGCTGCGCGGCCAGCGGGGCGAGCAAATCCAGGTCGCGCTCCACGCCGCTGGATTTGGTGATGAGCGAAAAAGGGTGGCGCGCATCGCGCATCACCTCGATGAGGCTGCGGGTGAGCTTCAGTTCGCGCTCCACAGGTTGATAGCAGTCGGTGGCCGAGCCAATGTTGATCAAACGGGGCACATAGCGCGGCGCGCACAGCTCGCTACGCAGCACTTCGGCAATGTTGTGCTTGGCCACGATCTGCGTTTCGAAGTCGAGCCCCGGTGAGAAGTTGAGGTAGCTGTGCGTGGGCCGCGCGTAGCAGTAAATGCATCCGTGCTCGCAGCCCCGGTAGGGGTTGACCGAGAGTTCAAAGAAGATGTCGGGCGAGTCGTTGGCGCAAAGGGCGCTGCGTGCGGTTTCGAGGTGCACGCGGGTGGGCGTGAAAGGCGCTTCGCACGTCTCGTCACCAACCCCCAAGGCATGGCCCCAGCCATCGTCGGCCACCTCACGCACATCGCGCGCAAACCGGTGCGCCAGGGCCGTGGCCGCGCCCCGGCCGCGAACGGCCTGCAAGGGGATACGGACCTCTTCGGTCGGCGCGGGGATGTCGGACTTGTCCGTGAAGGTGCGAGGCATGGCTGTACAAATATACATATATTTGAACTTGTGTGTTGGAGCTGCCCGGCCAACACGCACACCGCCTTGGAGTTGCTTACTCTTTGAACAACCGCTCGATCAGGCCGCGCATCCACTGGTTGCCGGGGTCGCTTTCAAAGCGGCGGCTCCAGTGCAGCGACACCGTGAAGTCGCGCAGCGGCAGCGCTGGTTCGATGAGGGTGTAGCCCCCCTCGGCCGCAAAGATGCGCGCAACATTGCGTGGCATGACCACGGCCAGGTCCGTGGCACGCACGATGGCGGGCAGCACCAGGAAGTGTTCGGTGGTCAGGCGGATGCGGTCCTGCAGTTGCTGCATTTCCAGAATGCGCAGGGTGTCGGAGTGGGCACGCACAGCCACAAACTCCAGCTGCCGAAGGGCGCTGAGCAAGGCGGGGCCGCTGCGCTTCTTGGCGGCGAAGGGATGGCCTTTGCGCAGCAGCACCACATAACGGTCCTGGATGAGCTGCACACGCTGCGTGTCTTTCACCGTGGGCAAGAATCCAAAGGCGAAGTCGATGGCGCCGCTGTCCAGCCGCTGCGGAATCTCATGGCGCGGCACGGGCCATGTCTCCAGCCGCACGCCGGGCGCCTGACGCTGCAACGCCACCATCAGGTCGGGCAGAAATCGGCCTTCGCCAATGTCGCTCATGTGGATGCGAAAGACCTTGTGCGATTGCAGCGGCTCGAACTGGGCGGATTCGTTGAGGGCCTCTTCGAGCAAGCCCAAGGCGTTGCGCACGGCATCGGCCAGCCGGTCGGCCTTGGGGGTGGGCTGCACGCCACCGCCTGCGCGCACAAACAGGGGGTCTTTGATGAGCAGGCGCAGCCGCGTCAGCGCCTGGCTGGCAGCGGGCTGGGTTAGGTCCAGCAGCTCGGCGGCGCGGCTCACATTGCGTGTGCGGTAGACCGCATCAAACAGGCGCAGCAGGTTGAGGTCGATGTCCTTGATATGCATTCAGTGAATACCGCTTAGTCAATTCATTGTATTGATGGATGGATCAAGCCGCCCGAAGATGCCGGTATGCCTTCTGAAAAAAAACCTCTGCCCACCGTGCGCGAGGCCGTGCTCGACCTGCTGCGCGGCTTTCACATCGATACCATCTTTGGCAACCCCGGCTCCACCGAGCTGCCGCTGTTCCTCGACTTCCCCCCGGACTTCCGCTACGTCCTGGGCCTGCAAGAGTCGGTGGTTGTGGGCATGGCCGACGGCTACGCCCAGGCCACTCACAACGCGGCGTTTGTGAACCTGCACTCGGCCGCTGGTGTGGGCCACGCGATGGGCAACATCTTCACGGCGCACAAGAACCGCACGCCCATGGTCATCACGGCCGGGCAGCAGGCGCGCTCCATCCTGCCCTTCGACCCCTTCCTGTTCTCGGGCCAGGCCACCGAGCTGCCCAAGCCCTATGTGAAATGGAGCGTTGAGCCTGCGCGCGCCGAAGATGTGCCGCTGGCCATCGCCCGCGCGTACTACATCGCCATGCAGCAGCCGCGCGGGCCCGTGCTCGTGTCCATCCCTGCGGACGACTGGGACAAGCCGTGCGAGCCGCTGCAGGCGCGCATGGTGAGCACAGAGTCACGCCCCGAGCCCCGCGTGCTGCAGGCCATTGGCGATGCGCTCGATGCAGCACAACGCCCCGTTATCGTGGTGGGCGCCGCCGTGGACCGCGACCGGGCCTGGGACGAGGTGGTGGCGCTTGCCGAACGGCACAACGCCGCTGTGTGGATCGCCCCCATGTCCGGCCGCTGCGGGTTTCCACAGGACCACCGCCTGTTTGCGGGGGTGCTGCCCGCCATGCGCGAGAAGATCGTGTCGTTGCTCTCCGGGCACGACCTCGTTTTTGCGCTGGGGGCCGCCGCATTCACTTACCACGTGGAAGGTTTTGGCCCCCACGTGCCACCCGGCGCACAGCTGGTGCAACTGATCGATGACCCGGGCACAGCAGCCTGGACGCCCGAAGGCACCTCGGCGGTGGGTGGCATCCGCCTGGGGGTGCTGGACCTGCTGGCGCGCTCCGCACCACCGCCACGCGCCTTGCCACAACCGCGCCTCGCACGCCCGCGTGTGGAGCCCACGGGGCCGCTGATGAGCGTGCCCTATGTGATGCAGACCCTGGCCGAGGTGCGCGATGCGGCCTCCATCGTGGTGGAAGAAGCCCCCAGCTCGCGCGCCGCGATGCATGCGCATTTGCCCATCCTGCAAAGCGAAACCTTCTACACCATGTGCAGCGGCGGTCTGGGCTATGGCATGCCCGCCGCCGTGGGGGTGGCACTGGCCAAACCCGACAAGAAGGTGATCGGACTGCTGGGCGACGGCTCGGCGATGTATTCCATCCAGGCGCTGTGGAGCGCGGCGCAGCTGAAGCTGCCCATCACCTTCATCATCCTCAAGAACCGACGGTACGCAGCGCTGCAGGAGTTCGCGCCTACCTTCGGCTTTCAGGAAGGCGACAAGCTCGAAGGCACAGACCTGCCGGACCTTGACTTTCTGGCACTCGCCCGTGGCCAGGGCTGCGACGCCGTGCGTGTCAGCGACCCTGCATTGCTGCACCAAGTGCTGCGCGAGGCACTGGCCAGCCCGCGCGCCATCCTGGTTGAGGTGGACGTGGCCTGAGAGGCCCTGCACAACCCGTTCTTCCCGGCTAACCCCATCACCACAACACACCAGACCCGGCGCACCCGGGCGCTCACCTTGACTGGAGACAACCATGCACCCCCTTCACAACCCGCCCTCCCCAACCCCCCGCCACCTGCTGCGTACGCTGGCATGCGCCGCTGCCAGCGTGCTGCTCAGCACCGCCGCCATGGCAGACACCTGGCCCAGCAAGCCGATCAAAGTCATCGTCAACTTCCCCGCCGGGGGCGCCGCCGACCAGATCGCGCGCGCCATTGCCCAACCCCTGCAGGCTGCGCTAGGTCAGCCGGTGGTGGTGGAAAACCGTGGCGGTGCAGGCGGCAATATCGGCGGAGAAGCCGTGGCCAAATCACCAGCCGACGGCTATACCCTGCTCATGAGTTCGGGTGGCATGGTGTCGGTCAACCCGCATCTGTACCCCAAGAT
Organism: Acidovorax facilis; assembly: GCA_964031875.1. Classification (GTDB taxonomy): domain Bacteria; phylum Pseudomonadota; class Gammaproteobacteria; order Burkholderiales; family Burkholderiaceae_C; genus Acidovorax; species Acidovorax facilis_A. The sequence goes on along the minus strand of CAXIRU010000118.1, from coordinate 8,270 downwards.
GCCCTTCGATCCGGTCAAGGATCTGACACCAGTGGCTGCCGCCGCGCGGGTGCTGGTGTTTCTGGAGGTGCACCCTTCGCTGCCGGTCAACACCATCCAGGAATTCCTCGCGCACCTGAAAGCCAACCCCGGCAAGCTGAGCTTTGGCACACCGGGCAACGGCAGCTCACCCCATCTGGCGGCCGAGATGCTCAAGACGCAGGCCAATGTGTTTGCGGTGCACGTGCCCTACCGAGGCGCAGCGCCTGCCATGCAGGATCTGCTGGGAGGGCAGCTGGATTTCATGTTCGACCCGGGCATCGGTCTACAGCACGTGAAGGCGGGCAAGCTCCGGCTGCTGGCCGTGGGCAGCGCCCGGCGCTCGCCCCTGTTCCCTGACGTCCCCACTCTCGATGAAGTCGGCTTGAAGGGATTTGACGCAGACACCTGGTTTGGCTTTTATGCGCCTGCGGGCACACCGCCCGATGTGGTCGCGCGCCTGAATCGCGAGATCAACAAGGTGCTGATCACCCAGGCCGTCAAGGAGCGCATCACAGCGCTGGGCGGGGTGCCTGCCCCGATGTCGCCTGCCGACTTCAACGCACGGGCTTCCATCGACAGCGCACGGTTTGGCGCGCTGATCAAGGCGCGCAACATCCAGGGCGATTGACCGCATCTGGCGGTGTGAATGTCCCGCTGTCGTGGAGGGTGCTTCGTCCATGGCATGAACAGGCGGGATGCGAAGACCGGTTGAATGTTCTTGTTGGGGATCGTATGGCGTTGCACTCGGGATGGGGGAGCCTCCAACCCTCAGGGCGCTCACCCAGCCGGGCGATGCGCGGCGCTGCAGCGGTGATGGACAGCAGGGTTTGTATTGCTCATGGCACCTCACACTCCATTCCGCAAAAGCTCTTGAACGACTCCACAGAGAAATTGAATCGCGCTGAAGGCCGGGAGCCCTGACAATAGCTCCGCCATGACCACACAGCCTTCCGCGCACACGCCGGACACCCCTGCGTCCATCGACTCGTTCGACCCGGACTCCACTATCGCCTTTCAGCGGCGCATGGAACGTGCTCCTGAATGGTTCTGTTCGTTTCTGGCAGGCAACAGCCGGGAAAAAAGCCGCCTCAAGCGTGAGATGGCTACCATGAAAGGCTCCGTGGTGTGGCTGGTGCAACAGCGCCGCCAGGGCAGCTGGGACGCTGAGGAGCGCGCCCGTTTGCGCGACGTGATGCGGGCGGCATCGTCTGTCAGTCCCTACCTGTTCATCTGGGTGATCCCAGGCTCAATGCTGATACTGCCCTTCATGGCCTGGTTTCTGGACCAGCAACGCAAACGCCGCGAGCGCGAGCTGCAGCGCCACCGCTGACCAAGTAGTCTTGGCGAGCCCTCAGGCCCAATTGTTAGAAACCGCCACCAACAAGCCCGTGCCCACCAGCCCAACCTGCCAGCGCAGTGCGGTGGACCAGGTGGGCACATGCCGCTCCACCCGCAGGTAGAGCAGGCGCCCGGCGGCGAGGGACAGGACAAACGCCAGCAGCATGCCCAGCGCATTGGGCACCGGCGAGGCAGGCCACAGGTGGCTGACCACGGCATTGACCAGCAGGCACACGGCAAAGTGCACGAGGAAGATGGAGTAAGACCTCTGCCCCACGCGGACCAGCGGCGCAAAGCCGCCCCAGGCACGCAGACGTTCGGACCGCAACGCCACAACCAGGCACAGCGCCGTGACGAGCGCCACCACGATGCGGCCCCGGAAGTCCAGCGCCAGGGCTACACCGCCCAACAGCACCATGGCGCTCAGCCACCACATCGGGCTGGCTGCGCGCACAGCCCAGTAAGCGAGCATGCCCAGGCCATAGGCACCCAGGAAGTAGATAGCCCACATGTCGAGCCCGGCCATGCGATTGAAAACCCACAGGGACGCCGCCACACTTGCCACGATGAGCACCCGGGCCAAAACAGCCCCGTGCCGCTGGGCCCACGCGCCCGGCAGGGCCCTGACGCCCGCCCAGAGCAGCACGCTCAGCGCAAAGAGCTGAAAATCAATGGCCACATACCAGACACCGGCGGACAAGGCCTCTTCACCCACGATGTCCTGCAGCAGCAATGCATTGGCCAGCAGTTGCGCCAAGGTGGGCTCATCCGGCACCGAAGCGTGCCCCATCCACGGCCGAACCAAGGCGGATACCACCACCGTCAGTAACAGCGCAACCGCGTAGGGAACCACCAGCCGCACAAAACGCTTGGCCACCGCATTGCCCGCTTGATCAAACCGCGCCACACCCTGTGGCGCCAGACTGGCGGCGGCAAGGTAGCCTCCCAACACCAGAAACACCTGCACCGCCATGCGCCCGTAGTCATACAGCCATGCCATCAGGGCAGGGGCCAACGGCTGAGCGATGTCAGACATGGGACCATAAAAAACCAGGTGGTGCCAGACGATGGTGATACACGCCACACCCTTGACCATATCGATCAGGGGCATGCGAGACGAGGAGGACGGCATGGGTGCAGTGAGAGTGTGGCCTGTGCCGGCACAAAGCCGCGCCAGCAGGCAAAAAACCTCTATTGTCTCCCGAGGGCAGAAGTTTGGACAGCCCGGTCTCCTGCTGCGATGCCTCTTCTTCGGAATGCGCAATATCCTGAATTTTCAGAAGCTACTGAAATTTCAAAAGTTCAGCACGCAATGCGGGTCTATATGACCTACATCAACCATCTACCCCCTCTGAATCGCCAGTTCGTGGCCCACTTTGGCGAGATGGGCAGCAGCCGCTGGGGCATCAACCGCACGGTGGGCCAGATGTACGCCATCATATTCCTGTCACCGCGCCCGCTCAATGCCGACGAGATTGCCGAAACGCTGGAGTTTTCGCGCTCCAACGTCAGCATGGGGCTCAAAGAACTGCAGGCCTGGCGGCTGGTGAAATTGAGCCACCAGCCGGGCGACCGGCGCGAATACTTCGAGGCACCCAAGGACGTATGGGAGATCTTCCGCGTGCTGGCCGGCTCGAAGAACCGTCCTCCGATGAAGAGCGCCATGCCCAGGAGCGCATGCGCGAGATGCACGAACTGATCGATCGGCTCATGACATGGTTCGACGATGTGCAGCGCCTGGCCCCAGAAACAGCGATGCAGCTCATGGGCATGGGCTCCGCCGTGACCCGTGTGCTGGAGTTCAAGGACCGCCTCACGGGCAAGGCAAGCGCCGCCACCAAGGGCAAAGACGCAGGAGTTTGACGCCATGGACGCCTTCAAGCTCTCGCGCATTCAGTTCGCCGCGAACATCAGCTTTCACATCCTGTTTCCCACCATCACGATTGCGCTGTGCTGGTTTCTGGTCTGCTTCCGCCTGCGCCACTCGGCCACGCGCGGTGCATCGGAGCGCTGAGCTGGGAACAGGCCTACTACTTCTGGACCAAGGTGTTTGCGCTGACCTTTGCGCTGGGGGTGGTCTCGGGCATCACCATGAGCTAAAGGGTTTGCGCTACCCGAGCTGTTTGCGCTGCTGCCCATACCTCTAGCCTGCGTAGCAGCATTCATTGGCATTCGCCATGTGCTTACCACGCCGCGTGTGGTGCAGGCTGGCTACGGCTGGATCGTGTTCGCTGCCACGGTGCTGATCTTTGTGCTGGCCTTCGTGGGCCTGGCCTACAGCATCTATCCCCACATCGTGATCGACCGCCTGACGGTGTGGCAAGCTGCCGGTGCTACCGAATCGCTGGTGGTGATCGGGAACGACATGGCCATCACGCTGCCCGCCATCATTCTTGACACCATCTTCATGTACCAGGTGTTCTGGGGCAAGGCGCGGGAGCTGACGTACGGTTTGTGCAACCTCTGCTCAATACCGCAGACTGCCTTCCGCATCCACGATGGCCAGTTCCACATAGGTAGAGCCGTTGTGGCTCTTGGGCGAGTATTTGACGTTAAAGCGACCAAAGGATATTTCGCCCGCCTCCTCCATTGCCTTGATGAAAGATTCCGTGGTCAGATTGCGCCCGGTGCGGCGCAAACCCTCCACCAGCAGCCGCGCATGCACAAATCCCTCGAACTGCGAGGCCGAAGGCTGGGCGCCGGGGGATTTTGCGCGCAGCAGGGTCAGGTATTCGGCCACCACGGGCACCGTGGTGCTGCGCAGCGACGGCATGATCTGCGCCAGGATGATGCCGCGCGCCTTGTCCTTGAGCTCGCGCTGGATCACGTCCATGCTGGCCACCGAGAAACCGTAGTAGGCAGGCCGCGCCGCCGTCGCTTGCACGGCCTTGATGTAACTGGTGAAGGTGGTCCCCGCGGTAGCAATGATCACGGCCTGGGGCTGGGCGGTTTCGGTGGCGCGGGCAGCAGCGGCAAAATCGGGCTGCTTCGGGTCCACCTTGATCTCGGCCACGAAGGCCATCTTTTCCTCCCCGGAGGCCTTCTTGAGCTCGGCCAGCAAGGTCTTGCCCAGCCCATCTTCCTGGTAGAAAACGGCCACGCGGCTCATGCCCTGCTGGCGCAGTTGCGAAACGATTTTTGCCGCCTCGCTGGCATACCCGGCGCGTACATGAAAGACATAAGGGTTGAAGGTTTCCCGAAACGCCGAGGCACCAGTGACCGGACCAAACAACAGCGTGCGGTGCTCTTTGATCAACGGCAGAATGGCCGCTGTCTGGGCTGTGCCCGTGCTGTTGTAGATCATGAAGACCTTGTCGCTCTCGAGCAGCTGGCGTGTGTTCTCTACCGCTTTTTGCGGATCGAAGCCGTCGTCGAGTGTGGTGTAGCGGATCATGCGGCCATGCACGCCACCCTGCGCGTTCACGGCATCGAACATCAGCCGGGAGCCTTCGCCATATTGGGTGGTCTGGGGGCCCAATGGCCCCGATAGCACGACGGACGCCCCGAGCCGTATTTCATCGGCCGTTACGCCCTCGTTACGCGCATGGCCCAGGCCACCCACGCAAAGGGCAACCACAAGCACCAGGAAAGAACGCAGCATCACCCACCCACCTTGCAAAAAAACGCAGACCAAGCAACCCAGACACACACGCCTTGGTTATTGATCATCATTATCTGCAGCCCACCGAGGCAGGCTCATGGGGTTTGCCCTTGCCTTGGAATATCCGAAAAAGCATCGTGATGGCATCTTTCTACCCACGCTCACCACGCCGCAGACCTGCAGACGCCGGTGGTGCGGAGGCCAAAGGGTCAGTGCAAGATCACAGCTTGAGGCGAGCGCGTGCAGCCTCATACTCGCTGCGCAGCCTGCCCACCAGGTCTGCTGTACTGGTCACAGCAGTGATGGCGCCAATGCCTTGGCCGCAGCCCCAGATGTCCTTCCAGGCCTTCTTGGCGTCACCACCAAAATTCATCTTGCTGGGGTCGGACTCAGGCAGGTTGTCAGGGTCCATGCCCGCAGCGCGGATCGACGGTGCCAGGTAGTTGCCGTGCACGCCGGTGAACAGGTTGCTGTAGACGATGTCGTCGGAGTTGCCGTCCACGATGGCCTGCTTGTAGGCATCGCTGGCACGCGCTTCGTGTGTGGCGATGAAGGCCGAGCCGATGTAGCCAAAGTCTGCACCCATGGCCTGCGCGGCCAGCACTGCGTCGCCGCTGGCGATGGAACCACTCAGCGCTACGGGGCCGTCGAACCACTGGCGGATTTCCTGGATGAGCGCAAACGGGCTCTTCACACCCGCATGGCCGCCCGCACCGGCGGCCACGGCGATCAGGCCATCGGCGCCCTTTTCAATCGCCTTGTGGGCAAACTTGTTGTTGATGATGTCGTGCAGCACGATGCCACCCCAGGCATGCACAGCCTGGTTCACATCCTCGCGCGCGCCCAGGCTGGTAATGATGATCGGCACCTTGTACTTGGCGCACACCTGCATGTCGTGTTCCAGGCGGTCATTGCTCTTGTGCACGATCTGGTTGATGGCAAAGGGCGCCGCAGGCTTGTCGGGGTGGGCCTTGTTGTAGGCCGCCAGCGTCTCGGTGATCTCGGCCAGCCATTCGTCGAGCAGCTCGGCGGGGCGGGCGTTGAGCGCGGGCATGGAACCCACCACACCGGCCTTGCACTGCTCGATCACGAGCTTGGGGTTGCTGATGATGAACAGCGGCGAGCCGATGACGGGCAGCGAGAGGTTTTGCAGCGCGGCGGGCAGTTTGGACATGGCAACAACTTCCTGAACAGGTTTTTGGATGAAATGGGGCTCTAGCGCTTATTCATCAAGCGCTAGCAGCTATCATTTTTATATCAATGAACTGCCCACTCTGCGGGCAGTCCGTCTCCTCACAACAGGCTCAACCTTCAAAAGGCTTCCAGCGCCAACTCGGTCACGCTGGCCGCGCCTTCCACAATGCTGTCGCGCAGGCCCGGGGCCTTCACCAGGATGTGATCGGCGTAGAACTGGGCCGTGGTGATTTTGGCGCGCATGAAGGCTTCATCCTGTCCCTTTTGCAACAGGTCTTGGGCCACCAGCAGGCTGCGCGCCAACTGCCAGCCCGCCACCACATTTCCCGCCAGCATCAGGTAGGGCACGCTGCCTGCAAACACGGCATTGGGCTGGGCCTTGGTACCACCGGCCACAAAGTCGATCACATCGAGCAGTGCCTTGCGCGCGGCCGTGAGGCGCTTGGCCACAGCCAGCGCGGCGGGGGTGCCGCTGGCCAACAAGTCTGCCTCGGTCTTCTCGATCTGCGCAGCAATGCCCTTGGCCACCTGGCCGCCATCGCGGGCTGTCTTGCGGCCCACGAGGTCGTTGGCCTGGATGGCCGTGGTGCCTTCGTAGATGGTCAGGATCTTGGCGTCGCGGTAGTACTGCGCCGCGCCGGTTTCTTCGATGAAACCCATGCCACCATGCACCTGCACGCCCAGGCTGGTCACTTCCAGGCTGGTTTCGGTGCTGTAGCCCTTGACCAGCGGCACCATGAATTCATAGAACGCCTGATTCTGCTTGCGCGTGTCGGCATCGGGGTGGTGGTGTGCAGCGTCAAACGCGGCAGCTGCCACGGTGGCCATGGCGCGGCAGCCCTCGACGGTAGCGCGCATGGTCATGAGCATGCGCTTCACATCAGGGTGGTGGATGATGGGCGCGCTGGCCTGGATGCTGCCGTCCACGGGGCGGCTCTGTACGCGGTCTTTGGCGTACTGCACGGCCTTCTGGTAGGCGCGCTCCGAGATTGCGATGCCCTGCATGCCCACAGCGTAGCGGGCGGCGTTCATCATGATGAACATGTATTCGAGGCCACGGTTTTCCTCACCCACCAGGTAGCCCACAGCACCACCATGGTCGCCAAACTGCAGGACGGCCGTGGGCGATGCCTTGATGCCCAGCTTGTGCTCGATGCTCACGCAGTGCGCGTCGTTGCGCGCACCCAGCGTGCCGTCCTGATTGACCAAAAACTTGGGCACCACAAACAGGCTGATGCCCTTCACCCCCTCGGGTGCGCCCTGCACGCGGGCCAGCACCAGGTGCACGATGTTCTCGGCCATGTCGTGCTCACCATAGGTGATGAATATCTTGGTGCCGAAGACTTTGTAGCTGCCGTCCGGCTGGGGTTCAGCACGCGTGCGCACCAGGGCCAGGTCCGAGCCCGCCTGGGGTTCGGTCAGGTTCATGGTGCCGGTCCACTCGCCCGTCACCAGCTTTTCGAGGTACGTGGCCTTGAGCTCATCGCTGCCCGCCGTGAGCAGGGCCTCGATGGCACCATCGGTCAGCAGCGGGCACAGCGCAAAGCTCATGTTGGCGCTATTGGTCATCTCGATGCAGGCAGCGCCAATCGTCTTGGGCAGGCCCTGGCCGCCGAAGTCGGCTGGGTGCTGCAGGCCCTGCCAGCCACCGTCGGCGTATTGGCGAAAAGCTTCCTTGAAGCCAGGGGTGGTGGTGACCACGCCATCTTTCCAGCTCGACGGATTTTTGTCGCCTTCCCAGTTGAGCGGCGACAGCACCCCTTCATTGAACTTGGCGCACTCCTCCAGCACTGCGGCGGCCGTATCCAGGCCTGCATCTTCAAAGCCGGGGATCTGTGCGATCTGCTCAATGTTGGCCAGGTGCTCAATGGCGAACAGCATGTCCTTGACGGGGGCGGTGTAGCTCATGGTTGTCTCCGGGAAATTTCGTCAAAAAAAAGGCATCGCGAGCGATGCCTTTGTGTGCACAGGGGCTTTCTTACAGGGCCTTGACCAATTCCGGCACGGCCGTGAACAGGTCCGCTTCCAGCCCATAGTCGGCCACGCTGAAGATCGGTGCTTCAGGGTCCTTGTTGATCGCCACGATCACCTTGGAGTCCTTCATGCCCGCCAAGTG
>CAXIRU010000117.1:0-21944 GCA_964031875.1 Acidovorax facilis | reverse complement strand
AGCCGTGGGCCGCACGCCCAACGGCAAGAAGATTGCAGCCGAAAAGGCGGGCGTGGCCGTGACCGACCGTGGCTTCATCAACGTCGACATCCAGATGCGCACCAACGTGCCGCACATCTTCGCCATCGGCGACATCGTGGGCCAGCCCATGCTGGCACACAAGGCGGTGCATGAGGCGCATGTGGCGGCAGAAGTCATCGCGGGTGAACTGCAGGGCAACAAAGAGCTGGCAGCAGCCGCCTTCAACGCCCGCGTGATCCCATCCGTGGCCTACACCGACCCCGAAGTGGCTTGGGTCGGCCTCACCGAAGACTCTGGCCTTGTGCCCAAGGCATCAAGGTCAAGAAGGGCCTGTTCCCCTGGACCGCATCCGGCCGCGCGATTGCCAACGGCCGCGACGAAGGCGTCACCAAGCTGCCGTTCGACGACTCGCCAGAGGCCCATGGCCACGGCAAGATCCTGGGCGGCGGCATGGTCGGCACGCACGCGGGTGACATGATTGGTGAAATTGCGCTGGCGATCGAGATGGGCGCCGACGCGGTGGACATCGGCAAGACCATCCACCCGCACCCCACGCTGGGCGAAAGCATCGGCATGGCGGCAGAGATTGCGCATGGCAGTTGCACCGACGTTCCGCCGCAGAAGAAGTAAGCCCAATGGAGCTGATGAGCCATTGAGCCGATGAGCTGCTGAAAACGCTACGAATTCAGTAGCTGGCCGCGCAGATTCCGCAAGGGCTGCGCGGCTTTTTCTTTACAAGCGCCAATGCGATCCCCGCATAGGCTGGTCACGCACGGGCCATACGGGGCAAAGCATTTGCACCACGTCCATCAGGTCTAACCACTCGGCGAAGGGGTCAGTCTCTGATGTCTTGCCCCGTGACGGCGAATACGGCAGACCCGCTTCGCCAGCCAACACAGGCGCTGGTTGCTTACCCGAGCAATTCATCAAAAAGCTTCAGTTGGTTGAACAAGGAGAAGTACTCGCGCAATTCATCCATATTCAGCGAGACGCGGTGTATCTTGAACAGGGCGCGAATATCGTCCAGATCGCGAATGCGTGTGGCATCGTTCACGTACCCCTGCAATTTGAAGCCAATCAGCCCCTCGACACTGATGATGCGCATGCGGCCCATGGGGGTTTCGCGCTCGGTGGCTTGCTCCAACAGGCGACGCGCCAGCGGCCGATGGGCATACAACAAATCCAAGCCCTCCATACCGCGCACATAGTTCGCGGCGTCTTCGCTGCGGTACAGGCACTGGTAGCCCAAATCCAGCAGCGCGACATGCACTTTGTCCGCAGCTTCGGCCTCCACCAGAAAGTCCACATCTTTGGTGGCGCGCACCACTTGGTGCGCCACCACGGCCAAGCCGCCAATCAATGCGGGCTCAGTGCCATTGCGTGCAAACATGGACAGCGCTTCGCGAATTTGTCCGGCTAAGTTAGGCATGGGCGGGGAAACAAAGGAGTGCTCGCGGGCATCATAACGTTCACTGTGGAAAAGCCTCGGCCACGTCAAGCATGCTGCGCGGAAGCTTGCTGGACGAAGACGAGATGGACCTGGGCAACGTGGTGCTGAGCCACTACCGCGTGGCCAAGATTCGCCAGCAGGATCTGGTGCTGAAAGAAAACAGCGCAGAGTACAAGCTGGTGCCCGGCGAAGGCCTGGGCACTGCCAAGCCGCAGGACAAGAAGGAAGAGTTTCTGTCGCAGATCATCCAGCGCCTGAACGAGGTGTTTGTGACCGACCAGCTCACCGACAAGGACATGGTGAACTACGCCTACACCATCCGCGACAAGGTGGGCGAGAACGCCAAGGTGATGAAGCAGATCGAGAACAACTCGCCCGAACAGGCCCTGCTGGGCGACTTCTCCAAGGCGATAGACGACGCCATCATGGACAGCAGTGAAGCCCATCAGAACCAGATGATGCAGTTGCTGGCCGACCCCGGCAAAGCCGCAAATTTCGCGCGGATTGTGTTTGACCTGCTGGTGCAGGGGCAGGCAAAGAACTATTGATGCCAGAGATTGACGCCAAAGACGGACGCCAGGGGGCGGCGGCCCATCGGCATGGCGGCGGAGATTGCGCATGGCAGTTGCACGGATGTGCCGCCGCAGAAGAAGTGAGCCGATGAGCTATTGAGCTGCTGAAAACGCTACGAATTCAGTAGCTGGCCGCGCAGATTCCGAAAGGGCTGCGCGGCTTTTCTTTGGCGATGCAGTGTTGCGCAGGCAGAGTGCATGGCGGCAAATCGTGGTTGGTGGAAATGTTGGCAAAAATCTTGGCATAAATTGAAAAATATTTAATCAAATCAAATATTTACAATGTTTTTAAAGTTGGCAAAATAGGGCCATGTACAACGCGCCCCATCAGTTCGAGCCCTTGCTTCCATCCGATGTGCGCATGGAGCCTCTGTTGGCCAAGGCGCATGACCTGTCCCGCGCCGCCACATTGCTTGCAGGCACCCGGGTGCCGCCCGAGTTGCGCACCTTGCTGCGCAGCATGAACTCGTACTACTCCAACCGCATCGAGGGCCAGCACACGCGCCCGCACGAGATCGAGCAGGCGCTGCGCCAAGACTTTTCACAAGACGCTGTGCTCGCTGCCAAGCAGCGCCTGGCCGTGGCGCACATTGATGCGGAGCAGGCGCTAGAGCAGCGCTATGCCGGACTGGAGGGCGCGCGGGCGTTGTATTCGGTGGACGCGGTGCAGGCGCTGCATGGTGCGTTGTTTGGCCGCTTGCCGGTCGCCGATCTGGTGACGGCAGAAAACGAGCCCATTGTTCCCGGCGCCTTGCGCCAGCGTGAAGTACAGGTGGGGCAGCATGTGGCGCCTGCGTGCTCCAGCGTGCCGCAGTTTCTTGCGCGATGGGCATCATGCTACGGCAGCGTGCGGCGGGGCGAGGCGGCGCTGGTGGCCCTGGCGTGTGCACACCAGCGCCTGGGCTGGGTGCACCCGTTTGTGGATGGCAATGGGCGTGTCATGCGGTTGCATACGCATACCTTGCTGAGTGCGCTGGGCTACACCGGGGGGCTGTGGTCGCCGCTGCGGGGTTTTGCGCGCAGCACCGATCGGTACTATGCGCTGCTGGCCGACGCAGACAGCGCGCGCCGTGGCGACCTGGACGGGCGCGGCAACCTGAGTGAACAAGCGCTGGTGGCTTGGTGCGACTATGTACTGGATGTCTGCCAGGATCAGGTGGGTTTTATGGCCGACATGCTGGACTTCGAGACCCTGAAGGCCCGCATCGCAGCCTGCCTGGTGTTCGAAGCCACGGTAGAAAAATCGGGTGTGCGCCCAGAGTCCCTGCGCGGGTTGCACTACCTGTTTCTGAGCGGCGAAGAGATGGCGCGCGGCGACTTCAAGTCCATGCTGGGCATGAGCGACCGGGGCGCCACCGATGCTCTGGGCGCGCTGGTGCGGCGCGGGCTGCTCAAGTCCGACTCGCCGCAGGGCAAGGTGCGGTTTGGGCTGCCTCAGCATGCGCTGCGCTTTTTGTTTCCCAAGCTGTGGCCTGAGGCCGAGGCGGATGCGGTGGCCCGATAACCAGCGCAATTACGCAGAGTCTCGCAGCCACTTCTTCCTCGCTTTGCACGTCAAACTGAGCCAGTTAGTTTCTTTGCCTAAACGGTGACAATCGTGCTTTTGCGGTAGATAACCGTTACCCCCTCTCGCTGATAGCGTCATTGCCCACCAATGCCACCTACACCCACGCCCATCTACGCATCCGTTCCAAGCGTCCCCAGCCTAGTGGTCAAAGAGGAGCAGATTGAATACGGCTTCATCGGCAAGCTCCAGGGCCTCAAGTACGAATACCGCCCCGAAATTCGCGACCGCGCCGCGCTGGAGCGCAACTTTCGCGAGAAGTTCGAGGCCCTGAACCGCGTGCACCTGACCGATGGTGAATTTGCCCGCCTGCTGGACGACATCGTCACCCCCGACGTGTTCACCGCCGCCAAAACCCTGCGCAGCATCAATGCCTTCACCCGCGAAGACGGCACGCCGCTGAACTACACCCTGGTCAACCTCAAAGACTGGTGCAAGAACACCTTCGAGGTCGTCAACCAGCTGCGCATCAACACCGACAACAGCCACCACCGGTACGACGTGCTCATCCTCATCAACGGCGTGCCGTGCGTGCAGGTGGAGCTGAAAACGCTCACCATCAACCCCCGCCGGGCCATGGAGCAAATCGTTGACTACAAAAACGACCCCGGCAACGGCTACACGAAAACGTTGCTGAGCTTCTTGCAGCTCTTCATCGTCAGCAACCGCACCAACACCTACTACTTCGCCAACAACAACGCCCGGCACTTTGCGTTCAATGCGGACGAGCGGTTTTTGCCCATCTACCAGTTTGCGGACGAGCGCAACAAAAAAGTCACCCAGCTCGATGAGTTTGCCGACAAGTTCTTGGGCAAATGCACCCTGGGCCAAACCATCAGCCGCTACATGGTGCTGGTGGCGTCAGAGCAAAAGCTCTTGATGATGCGGCCCTACCAGGTCTACGCCGTCAAGCACATCGTCGAGTGCATTAGCCAAAACAACGGCAACGGCTACATCTGGCACACCACGGGCAGCGGCAAAACGCTCACGTCCTTCAAAGCGTCCACCCTGCTCAAAGACAACCCCGACGTGGAGAAATGCCTCTTTGTGGTGGACCGCAAAGACCTGGACCGCCAGACCCGCGAGGAATTCAACCGCTTCCAAGAAGGCTGCGTCGAAGAAAACACCAACACCGCCACGCTGGTGCGCCGCCTGCTGTCTGACGACTATGCCGACAAGGTCATCGTCACCACCATCCAAAAGCTCGGCCTGGCGCTGGACGAAAACAGCAAGCGCAACAAGCAGCAAAAGAAAGACGGCAAGGCCACCTACAAAGAGCAGCTGGCACCGCTGGCCAATAAGCGCATCGTCTTCATCTTTGACGAATGCCACCGCTCGCAGTTTGGCGACAACCACCAGGCCATCAAAGAGTTTTTCCCCAAGGCGCAATTGTTCGGCTTTACCGGCACGCCTATTTTTGAGGCCAACTCCAGCCGCACGCAGATTGAGGACGAACAGGCTTCCATGAAGACCACGGAAGACCTGTTCCAAAAGCAACTGCACGCCTACACCATCACCCACGCCATTGAAGACGCCAACGTGCTGCGCTTTCATGTGGACTACTACAAGCCCGAGGGTAAAAACCCACCCAAGCCCGGCGAGGCTCTGGCCAAAAAGGCCGTGATCGAAGCCATTTTGGCCAAGCACGACACCGCCACCGCCCACCGCCGCTTCAACGCCGTGCTGGCCACTGCCAGCATCAACGACGCTATTGAATACCACCGCCTGTTTGACGAGATTCAACAAGCCAAGCAAGCGGCAGACCCTACTTTTGTGCCACTCAACATCGCCTGCGTGTTCTCGCCCCCGGCCGAGGGCGATGCCGATGTGCGGCAGATTCAAGAAGACCTGCCGCAGGAAAAAGAAGACAACCAGGAAGACCCCGAGGGCAAAAAAGCCGCCCTCAAAGCCATCCTGGCCAGCTACAACGCCCGCTACGGCACCAATCACTCCATCAGCGAGTTCGACCTGTACTACCAGGGCGTACAAAAGCGCATCAAAGACCACCAGTGGCCCGACGCAGACTTGCGCAAGGCTTTTCCGGCGGCCCCGCACCACAAAATCGACATCACCATCGTGGTGGACATGCTGCTCACCGGGTTTGACAGCAAATACCTCAACACCCTGTATGTGGACAAGAACCTCAAGCACCACGGCTTGATCCAGGCGTTTTCGCGTACCAACCGCGTGCTCAACGGCACCAAGCCCTACGGCAACATCCTCGACTTTCGCCAACAGCAAGCCAACGTGGACGCCGCCATTGCCCTGTTCTCGGGCGAAAAAACGGGCGACCAAGCGCGTGAGATTTGGCTGGTAGACAAAGCCCCGGTCGTCATCCAAAAGCTGGACACCGCCGTGCAAAAGCTGGCCGACTTCATGCAAAGCCAGGGCCTGGCCTGCACACCCGAGGCCGTTCACAGCTTGAAGGGCGACGATGCCCGCGCCGCCTTTATCCAAAACTTCAAAGAAGTGCAGCGCCTGAAAACCCAGCTGGACCAATACACCGACCTGACGGAAGACAACGCCACCGCCATCGACCACATCCTGCCCGCCGAGCAGTTGCAAGCCTTTCGCGGTGCCTACCTGGAAACCGCCCAGCGCCTCAAAGCCCAACAAGCCCAGCACGACAAAGGGAGCGAAGGGCAGGGCGGTGCCACCGACGCGGTGGACCAGCTCGACTTTGAGTTTGTGCTGTTTGCCAGCAGCGTGATCGACTACGACTACATCATGGGCCTCATGTCCCGCTTCTCACAGCAGGGGCTGCAAGGCAGCGGCAAGCAGAAGATGACCAAGGACGAACTGCTGGGCTTGATCTTGTCCGACGCCAAATTTATGAACGAGCGCGAAGACATCGCCGCCTACATCCACACCCTGAAGGCGGGTGAGGGCCTGAGCGAGGCTGCCATCCGCGAGGGCTACACCCAATTCAAGAAGCAAAAAGACAGCGCCGAGCTGACCGACATTGCCACCCGCCACCAGCTGGCCCCCGCTGCGCTGCAAGCCTTTGTGGATGGCATCTTGCAGCGCATGATTTTTGATGGTGATGCGCTGAGCGATTTGATGGCCCCACTGGAGCTGGGCTGGAAGACTCGGGCGCTGGCTGAGACTGCGCTTATGAAAGAGCTGGTGCCGTTGCTGCAAAAGCGGGCACAGGGGCGGGA
This sequence comes from Acidovorax facilis, assembly GCA_964031875.1. Taxonomy (GTDB): domain Bacteria; phylum Pseudomonadota; class Gammaproteobacteria; order Burkholderiales; family Burkholderiaceae_C; genus Acidovorax; species Acidovorax facilis_A. The sequence goes on along the minus strand of CAXIRU010000117.1, from coordinate 15,176 downwards.
AATTTCGGGGCTGAATGCGTATGAGCAATAAAGAGAAATCCGTGCTTGTGCCTAAGCTGCGGTTCCCGGAATTTCAGGGCGGGGACGCGTGGGGGGAGAGGCTACTGCGCGAGGTGTGCAGTGTCCTTCAGGGATATGGGTTTCCTGAAGCGCTGCAAGGAAAACGCAGTGGGAAATATCCGTTTTGCAAGGTGAGCGATGTTTCGAGAGCGGTCGCCGAAAACGGTGGGGAGTTGGTCGCTGCAAATAACTATGTCGACGATGATGAACTTTTGAAATTAAGAGCAAAGCTAATTCCGAAAGGTGCAACAGTATTCGCCAAGATTGGGGAAGCCCTCAGACTAAATCGGCGTGCTTATGTTCAACGTTCTTGTCTCATAGACAACAATGTTACGGGTTTGAAAGCGATTGACGGAGTTGCGGATGACTACTTTGTCTATTTGTTGAGTCAACTAATTGACCTCAATATGCATTGCGGCGGTGCGGTGCCTTCAGTAAATAAATCCACCCTGGAGGAAATCGAAGTAATTGTCCCCGGACCTGTTGAGCAGGCACGAATCGCAGATTGCCTGAGTTCCTTGGACGAACTGATCGCCGCGCAATCCCGCAAAGTGGATGCGCTCAAGATCCATAAAAAAGGGCTGATGCAGCAGCTTTTCCCCCGCGAAGGCGAAACTCAACCGCGTTTGCGGTTTCCTGAGTTTGAGGAGCCTTGGGTCGAGTCCAAGCTAGAGGATCTATGTGAAAGCGTTTCGTCTGGTCGCGATCAAATCGACTCTGAGGGGCTTTTTGACCTTTACGGATCGACCAGCATCATTGGAAAGACAAAAAATTCGAGCTTTAATGGAGAAAGAATACTAGTAGCCAGGGTTGGCGCAAATGCTGGAATGTTGACAAAGGCGAAAGGTTCTTTTGGCGTCACCGACAACACTCTTGTGGTCAGTCCGAACCAGTTAATCGATATCGATTTTATTTTTCACTATCTAGGAAGCATAAACATAAACAAGCTGATTTTCGGCTCAGGGCAGCCCTTGATAACAGGAAGCATCTTGAAAAATTTGCCAATCCAGGTCCCGGTTGACGCGGAACAGCGAAGAGTCTCTGCCTGTCTCTCATCGCTCGATGCGTTGATCATTGCCCAAAGTTCAGAACTGGAAGCCTTTGAGAAACACAAGAGGGGGTTGATGCAACAACTCTTTCCAGTAACAGCGGAGGATAAAGAATGACTCTTTTATCCTTTTCTGATTTGACAGACCTGGCTGCCCACCTACGTAAGGAGCTGATCAACAAAAAGTTTGTTCTTGTCTATGCCCATAACGGAACGGGAAAGACACGCCTCTCCACAACCTTTAAAGACCTGGGCAAGATCAGCGATGAGCCGGATACCCTCTACTTCAACGCGTTCACTGAAGACCTCTTCTATTGGGATAATGACCTTGAAGAAGACCGTGAGCGGAAACTCAAAATAAACCGAAATTCGCGCTTCATCACCGCGCTCTGGGAGCTGGAGATGGAGACTCGCATTCGCCCATTCCTAGACCGTTACGCGGACTTCGATTTCCGTATTGACACCGAGAACTGGGAAATTATCTTCTCGCGAAAAATTCCGAATCCAGACTATGAAGAGAATGCACCAAACCCGGATGTAGAGCGAACGAAAATCGAAACACATATCAAAGTTTCACGAGGAGAGGAGAATATTTTTATTTGGTGTTTCTTCCTCGCGGTTGTACAGCTGGCGTTGGACGGAACTGATGCTTACAAGTGGGTAAAGTACGTGTACATCGACGACCCGATTTCTTCGCTCGACGAGCACAACGCGATCACGGTCGCAAATAATTTGGCGCAACTACTGAAGAAGGAAGACAGTCCAATCAAAACAGTTGTCTCCACGCATCACACGTTATTTTTCAATGTGCTCTGCAATGAGCTCAAGCGAGCGAAACGTTTTTTCCTGAGTCGCGATAAAAAACCGGGTGGTTACGTCATCCGTGAGACTGGCGATACGCCCTTTTTCCACCATGTCGCGAATCTGGCTGCCTTGTATGAGGCCGAGCAAAGTGACAAGCTCTTTACGCACCATTTCAATATGCTGCGTTCTATCTTGGAGAAGACTGCCAGTTTTCACGGTTACGAAAATTTTTCCGCCTGTATCAAGCAGGATGGCGACGATGAAGATGGCGTTTTGCACACCCGTCTCGTCAATATTCTTAGCCATGGCAACTATTCCCTGTATGAACCGCAGGAGATGCTAGAAGAGAACAAGAATTACTTTCGAAAGATCCTTGGCGACTTCATAACGCGCTATCCGTTCAACCCAGCATTGTTCCCAAGCACGCCAACGCCGACTGCAGGCCCCGCACCATGAGTGACCTGATTCTCTATACAACAGAAGACGGGAAAAGTCAGATTCAGCTGCGGGTTGATTTGGGTACTGTGTGGCTCACGCAGCTTGAAATGGCAGAGCTTTTTCTGACTAGCAAGCAGAACATCGCCAAGCACCTCAAAGCCATCTTCACTGACCAGGAGTTGGCCCAAGATTCAGTTGTCAACCAACGGTTGACAACTGCCTCCGATGGCAAAAACTACCAAGTGGCGCACTACAACCTCGACGCCATTTTGGCCGTGGGTTATCGCGTCCGCTCGCCGCGTGGCGTGCAGTTCCGCCGCTGGGCGTCCATGGTGCTCAAGGAGTATCTGGTCAAGGGCTTTGTGATGGACGACGAGCGGCTGAAGAACCCGGACGGTCGCCCGGACTACTTTGACGAGATGCTGGCGCGCATCCGGGACATTCGGGCCTCGGAAAAGCGCTTCTATCAAAAAGTGCGCGACCTGTTTGCCCTGGCGGCAGACTACGACAAGTCGGATGAGGCCACACAGACCTTTTTTGCGACGGTGCAGAACCTGCTGCTGTATGCGATAACGCAGAAGACGGCGGCAGAACTCATCGTGAGCCGCGCCAACCCCGCCGACCCGCACTTTGGTCTGCTGACCTGGAAGGGCACCCAGGTGCGCAAGCAGGACATTGTGGTGGCCAAAAACTACCTGACCGAAGACGAAGTGGACACCCTGAACCGGCTGGTGGTGATCTTTCTGGAAACGGCAGAGCTGCGCGCCAAGCGGCAAACCATCACCAGCATGGGCTTTTGGCGCGAGAACGTGGGGCAGATCATTGTGTCCAACGGGTTCCCGCTGCTCAGCGGGGCTGGCACCGTGAGCCACGCCCGCATGGAGCAAAAGCTGGAGCCGCTGTATCTGGACTTTGACCAGCGCCGAAAGGCTGTTGAAGCGCGTGCTGCGGATGCGCAGGATGAGGCCGATTTGAAGGCGCTGGAAAGCTCCCTCAAAAACCGCCCCAAGCCATGACGCCACACCAACGAACCACCTCTACCGCAAAGGACACCCCATGGTCTTAGGCAACAAACTTCAGCTGACCAGCCAGGTTGAACTCAACCGGGCAGAAGAAAAATTGAGCAAACAAAAAGCCAAGCAGTTGTTTGAAAGTGGAGACATCAACAACGCAGAGGTGGGCACCTTTGCCGGGCTGGCGACTATCCATGCCTATTTGCTTGGCGATGTCTATGCGTTTGCCGGACAGGTGCGCGATGTGAACCTGGCCAAAGGCAATTTTCGGTTTGCCCCGGTCATGTATTTGCAGCAGGCGCTGGCGCATATCAGCGCTATGCCGCAGCAAAATTTTGATCAGATCGTTGAAAAATACGTGGAAATGAACGTGGCCCATCCCTTCAGAGAGGGCAACGGGCGCGCCACGCGCATTTGGCTGGATTTGATGCTGAAAAAAGAAATACAGCAGGTGATTGACTGGAATGCGGTAGATAAAGCCGATTACTTGTCGGCCATGGAGCGCAGCGTGGTCAAAGACATTGAAATCAAGCACCTGTTGAAAAATGCCTTGACTGAAAAAATCAACGACCGCGAGCTGTACATGAAGGGCATTGACGTGAGCTATTACTACGAAGGTTATAGCGAATACCGGGTTGAAGATTTGTGATGCGGCTGATAAAGACCAAAAACAAATTGAGAATATCCATGAGGACGGTTAACTGGGCCGGGATGCAACTACCGGGGGCAAACGCCAATGACTGACGACATTGAAATCATCCACTCGCCGCTGACGCAAATCTACAGCGCCGACGGGCACACGCTGAGCATCCAGATCTACCGCAGCCCCAACACGCCATGGGTTTTGGAGGTGGTGGACGAGCATGGCACTTCCACCGTGTGGGATGAGCCGTTTGACACCGACAAAGCCGCGATGGAGGCCGCGTTTCTGGAGATCGAGCAGCAGGGCATTCACCACTTTGTGACCGATGCCCAGCAAGCAGCCCAGCAGGCCGAGCCTGAGTTGCTGCGCAAGCTGGCGCAGAGTAAGCAGCCATTGCCGCCTTTCAACGCCGACCAAATGATGGTGCCGCTGTCGGCCGGGGAACTGGAGGAGTTGCACCAGTTGTTGCTTGACTTGGATATTGAGGAGAGCATGACGATGGACATGCTCGACGGTTTTTTGCACGCTCTTGCCATCGGGCCGGAAACCGTGATGCCTGGCCAGTGGTTGCCCAAGGTGTGGGGACCGGATAGCGGCGGCATGCCACCCATGGACGACGTCGAGCAGGCCAACCACCTGCTGGGTTTGGTGATGCGCCACTTCAACGGGATCATCTTGGGCTTTGAGCAGCGTCCGCCGGTGGTGGAGCCACTGTGGAGCTCCGTTCACTATGAAGCGCTGGGCAAATTTGAAGATGCAGAGATGTGGGCCTTTGGCTTTAGCGAAGGCGTCAAGCTCAGCCAGGCCGCATGGCAGCCGCTGCTGAACGACACACAAGGCATGCGCTGGTACCGGCCCATTGGCTTGCTGGGCGACGATGATTTTTCGCCAGACCAGGACGCTTTGACCCGCACACCCGAGCAACGCCAAGCGCTGGCGCGTGAGATCAAGGACGGTTTGCTGCGGATACACGCGTTCTGGCTGCCCTTGCGGCACGCTGTGGCAGAGCGCCAACAGGCCCAGCGCATCAGCACCAAAGTGGGCCGCAACGAGCCGTGCCCCTGCGGCAGCGGCAAGAAATTCAAAAAGTGCTGTGGTGCGCCCTCTGAGCTGCACTGAGCCACACCATACAAATGCAACCGACATGACCGAACACAACCAAATACAACTGGGCAAGACCCTGTGGGCCATTGCCGACCAACTGCGCGGGGCCATGGATGCGGACGATTTTCGCGATTACATGCTGTCGTTTCTGTTTCTGCGCTATTTATCAGACAACTATGAGACGGCTGCCAAGAAGGAACTGGGCAGCGACTACCCCAAGCTGCCGCTGGCTGGCGATGACAACCGCGTGCCTTTGGCGGTTTGGTATGCAGACAACGCGGCAGATGTGCCCGCATTTGAAAAGCAGATGCGCCGCAAGGTGCACTACGTGATTGAGCCGCAGCACCTGTGGAGCAGCATTGCGCACATGGCGCGCACGCAGCACGCGGGTTTGCTCAACACGCTGCAAGAGGGCTTCAAGTACATCGAAACCGAGTCGTTCCAAAGCACGTTTGGCGGGCTGTTTTCTGAAATTGACCTGGGCTCGCCCAAGCTGGGCAAAGGCTACACCGAGCGCAATGCCAAGCTCTGCGTGGTGATTCAGAAAATTGCCGAGGGGCTGGCCGACTTTTCGACCAGTGTGGATGCGTTGGGCGATGCGTATGAGTATCTGATTGGCCAGTTTGCGGCGGGCTCGGGCAAGAAGGCGGGCGAGTTTTATACGCCGCAGCAAATCTCAGACATCCTCTCCACCATCGTCACATTGGACAGCCAGGAGCCGCGCACGGGGGTGAAGCAACGGCTCGATAGCGTGATGGACTTTGCCTGTGGCTCGGGCTCGCTTTTGCTCAACGTACGCAAGCGTATGGGGCCGCATGGCATTGGCAAGATTTACGGGCAAGAGAAGAACATCACCACCTACAACCTGGCGCGCATGAACATGCTGCTGCACGGTGTGAAGGACACGGAGTTTGAAATCTTCCACGGCGACACGCTGGCCAACGACTGGGACATGCTGCGCGAGCTGAACCCCGCCAAAAAGCCTGCGTTTGATGCCATTGTGGCCAACCCACCTTTCAGCTACCGCTGGGAGCCGGGCGAGGCCATGGCGGACGATGTGCGCTTCAAAAGCCACGGCCTCGCGCCCAAGTCGGCGGCGGACTTTGCCTTTTTGCTGCATGGCTTTCACTTCCTCAAAGACGAGGGCGTGATGGCCATCATCCTGCCGCACGGGGTGCTGTTTAGGGGCGGAGCGGAGGAGCGTATTCGCAAGAAGCTGCTGCTGGATGGCCACATCGACACGGTGATTGGGTTGCCGTCCAACCTGTTCTATTCCACCGGCATTCCGGTGTGCATTTTGGTGCTGAAGAAGTGCAAGAAGCCGGACGATGTGCTTTTTATCAATGCCAGCGGGCCAGAGCACTTCGACAAAGGCAAGCGCCAGAACCAGCTTTCCAAAGCGCACATTGCCAAGATCATCCAAACCTACCAGTTCCGCGAGGAAGAAGTCCGGTACTCACGCCGGGTGGACATGGCCGAGATTGAGAAGAACGACTTCAATCTGAACATCTCGCGCTACATCAGCACGGCGGTGGGCGAGGCAGAGATTGACCTGGAGGCGACGCACCGCGAGTTGGTTGAGATTGAAAAGACTGTTGCTGCAGCCAAAGACAAGCACAACGCTTTCTTGAAAGAGCTGGGCTTGAAACTGCTGCCGTAAACATCTGTGGAGGGCGTGGCAGCGGGCTGCCAAAGGATGGCGACTGCGCTGACTGAGTCCACTACCTCAGCAGCGCCTGCACCGCAGCCCGCGCCTTGCCCGTGAGGCGTTGCCCTGCCAGCACTTGGCGCACGTTATCGGGCAGGGGCAGGTGGTGGGCCAGTTGCAGCTCCAGCATCAGTTCCAGCAGCGGCGCGCAGTCTTTGCGAGGGGTGTCGGGTTGGGTCACGGCCATGGCGCACAGCAGGGGGTACACCGCCAGTGGCAGGCTGGCGTGGGTCTGGGCCACGGCGGCCAGGCTTTTGGCAAGGCGTGGGCCTTTGAGCAGCGGCGTGGCCCATAGGGCGGCCAGCACTTCAGCCAGGGCCTCTACGCTCACCCTGCCTTGCAGCAAGCACTGGGCCGTGGCGTCCACGGCCAGGGCAGTTTGCCCAGGCTCTTTGCCTGCAAGGGCCACGCAGATCATCAACTGGCCCATGGGTGTGAGCGTGTCGGTGGATTCCAGTAGCACGTCCAGGTAGACGCGGTTTTGCCAGCAGGCCTCATGCCAATCGAGGTTGTTGCCGAGTTCGAGCGCTCCGTGTGCGTAAAAGGCGTCCAGCTCGCAAGGGCGCAGCCATGCAATGCATTGAATGACGGCGGCATCGCTCTCGCCATACCAGCGCCGGTACGTGAGTAGCATGTTCGTCAGCGCAGCGGACACATCGCTCCCGGCCACTGGCGGCGAGGGGCGGTCGGCCACCGCAGGGTTTGCATGCACATGCAGATCGTGAAACACGTATTGCTCCCCTCTGCTGCTGACTGACCATCGCAAACCCAGCCCGGCGGCGGTTGGTGCCGCGCCTTGGGCCGGGGGGCAGCGCATCTGCGCCAGGGCCAGGTCGTCTGCTTGTGGCAGTGCCCTCGCTTGCGCATACAGCGCCAACCGCTCTTGCAAGGCTTGTGGGCTGACCAGGCCACCCCGATGGGTGGGGGCAGACAAGGGCGGCAGGCCGTGGCCCTGCTGTGCCAGCGCCAGCAGGCTGCGAGTGCGCCAGGCTGCAAAGTCGGCGGCGTTGCGCCACCTGTCGGTAGTGCGGGCTTGGTTGAGCGGCGGCTGCACGGCTTGGCCCAGGGCACACGCCATCAGTTGGGCCAGGGCAAACGGCAGGGGCTTGTCCTCCCAGGTGAATCGTTTGGCGCGCTTGTGCAAGGCTGCAAACGCTGCATGCTCGCTGGCAGGCACAGGGGCCATGCGCACCAGGGCATCGGCTGCGCGCTCCCAGGCTTGCATGTCGGCAGGGTTTTCAAACGAGTAGGCAAGAGTGTCTATCAGCTCTGGCAGCGTGGTGATGGGCGGGATGGATCGGCTGGGGTCCAGCGGATCAGCCGCTTTGTCGGGCGGTACAAATGCTTTGGGCGCATTCGCCAAAACGGGTGGGGGTGCGTTGGCGGGTGCTTTTTCTGCCGCTTTCCCGTGCCCACTCAGCAGTGCTTTCAACGCAGCCTGGTTAGAGGCTGCGACCAATGGCACATATGCGCTGGCTGCGTGCTGGCCATCGCTGTCCAGCCCCCAGCGCTTGAGACAGGCCAGCACTTTCTTTTGCACATCGGCAGCGCTGTGCGCCAGCGCAGGCACGGCTTGGGCGCTCACGCTGTGGGCGGCTGCGGGGTCGGCCTTGGCGATCTGGTCCAACAGATCCAGCGCGGCCAGCACATGGGCCTTCGTGGCAGAGTTGAGCACGGGCTGCAGGGCGTCCAGCAGAGATTGCTGGCTCACCGCTGCGGCCCGGTACAGCGCAGCCACGGCTTGCACCGCCAGGGTGACGGTGGGCGCAATGCGGCTGTGGCACAGGGCAAGGTAGCGCCCAGCATGCGGGGCCATTTCTGCACTGCTGGGGGCCAAGCTGGCGTGAAAGCGCGAGAACCAGCCGGACTTGAACTGGGGCCAGTCGCAGGCGAGGGCCCCCAGGGTTTTGTCCAGCAACTGGTCGCGGGTGTACACGCCGCGTTCGCACAGCGTCAAAAACGCAGTGCTCCAGTGCAGGGCGGGGTCATGGCAATACTTTTCTACGGCGGCAAAGCTGGTGTCGGATGCGCCCTCGCGCTCAAACAGGCACAGCAGCACGCTCGCCAAGCCGGGGTCGGCATCGACATGCTGCAGCACCAAGTTGCTCTCCTGGCGCAAGTCGCCAAAGAACAAGCTGTCCAGGTATTCGTCGGTATCGGGCCGGGGAATCAAGCCCGCCACCACAGCGCGTTGCAAGCGCCTGCGGCGCTCCCATTCGTTGTCGCCGCGAATTTGGCGTTGCAGGGCCTGCCCCTGGGGCGGATGGGGTTGGTAGCGTTGCTGGAAGGCGGTGATGTCCTGGATGCCGATGTGCATCCAGTAGTCGGCCAGCGGCAGCTCAGCGTTGCACATGAAACGGGCCACATCCACCGCACGAAACAGGCGGTTGGCGTGCTCGGGCTCGCATGCATCGACCCAGGCTTTGCCGTCAGGTGCGCGTTTGCGAATCAGTTGCCAGCGCTGGAACAGCACGGCTTTCACACCGGCCATGGCAGTGGCTTTTTCTGCGGCTGACATCGCATCCACCAAGTCCATCACGCCGGTGATGTCCCCCGCCAGCAGGCAGCAGCCCAGCGGTGTGCGGTAAAAGTCCTTGTTCAGTGTGTCATCCATGGTGGTTTCCTGCTGTCTGCAATGCAGCGGCTTGGGCTGCCAGCACATGTTTGCATGGCCCGCGCTCGCCCTGGTGTTTGCCGAACCAGGGGCAGGTGCAGCGCAAGGTGCCGCCTTGCTCGCGCACGTGGTAGTGCACGTCGCCGCTGTGTACCATGGCTTCTAGCGGATGGGCGCTGCGCAGTTGCACAGCGCCAGCCTCCAGCAAGGCACGGGCGCCGGCCAGGCGCGGGTTCAGGTCGTCCAGCAAGTCGGGTTCAAAAGGCAGTTCGCGGTGAAAGTAGGCGGCATGCGCCAGGTCATACCCCACCAGCCCCATGGCACCCAGCACCTGTAATGAGCGCTCGACCGCGTTGCCCGGCCAGCCCAGCAGCTGCGCCAGCGTGTCGCTGGGCAGCACGTCTTGCCAATGCAGTTGCGCACGCAGGGCTGATACAGGGTAGGGCCCGCCCTGCTGCACCAGCGCATGCAGCGCCTGCCCCTCGCCCGAAAAGCCGCGCCACACTTCGGCGCTGAGCACCAGCGTCAGGCGCATGCTGCCAAAGTCCACGCACCAGGCGCTGGCCTGGCCTTGCGGGTCTGCGTACACGCTCAGCGTGCGCGCTTGGGGCAGCAAGGCTTCCAGAATGCGAAGGCGGCTGCTGTCGGTAAAGCGCACCCCTCCGGCGCTGGGCTGTGCCGTGGTGCGCAGCCCCTGCGGCCCGCCCACTACCCACAGCGGCGTCTTGCTGGTGGATGCCTTGGGCAGGCTGCGCAGAAAACGCAGCGCAGGCACGGCATCCACCTGCAGCACCCGCTGCATGGCGGCTTGGTAGGCTTGCACGGCCACCATGCTGCGCAGCCAGCGCAGGGGCAAGTCCACCTTTTTCTCCAGCACCTGGGTGGCGCCAGAGCGCATGACAAATTCAGAGCGCCCCACAGAAAGGGCCAGCCCGTCAGCGTCGCGCACACGGGCCAGCGCAGCACGCATGGGGGCATTGAAGTCCACATTGGTGGTGCCTTTGCCCACGATGTCGCCAGCGTACGAGGCAGGCTCCAGGTCCACCCGGACGTAGGTGCTGCAGCAGCCCGAAAAGCCCTCCAACCGCAACATGCCAGCCCCTGCGGTGACCACCGGGTCGGCCAAGGCAATGGCTTTGGCCACCGTGTTGGGTGGCGTAAAAAATCGTGACCCGACCAGCAGATGCACGGCGCTGAGCAGCTGGGCGGCAAGGTGCGGCTGGTGCAAGCGCCCCTCAAAGAAATGAGGATGCTCTACCGCGCCGGGTGAGGAGGTGGCCAGCCGAAGCTCAGGCGCGGCATGCAGGTCCACCGCCGAGGGTTCGACGTAGCGGTAGGTGTGTGCAAAGTGGGTCATGCAGCGCATTGTCTACAAACTGCCCATGGTGCTGTGCCTTCTTTGTGCCGCTCAGACCTGCTGCAGGGTATGCCTTGCATGTGCTGGTTTGGCGGGGCAACAGGCACCATGAAAAGACCGCCAACAGGCTCACAGTCCTGTGTGTGCATGGGCACCTGAATTTGCTTCGGGGCCCATTTGCTTGCAAATATGCAATTTTCTATACAAAATAGATTGTTAGAAGAAGATTATTTGTATAAAAATCCACCGAAATGAATCCTCATTGCACCCTGCAGATCCACCACCAGGGCCGCTGGCATGATGCTGCCACCGTCGCCCTGTGGGGTGATGCCGACCAGGGCTGGCGGTGCAAAACCTATGCGGGGTACGAGGCCGACTGGTCGGTGGAGCACTTTGGCAAGCACGATGCCCATGCCCTGAGCTGCCGCTGGCCCGTGGGGCTGGAGGCGATGGACTTGCCGCATTGGCCGGTGTTCCTGATCGACATGCTGCCCCAGGGCTTTGGTCGGGCCGAGTTGTTGCGGCGGCTGGGCCTGTCTGCCTCGACCGAGGCGCGTGCTGACTGGCCGCTGCTGCTGGCAGGGGCGGGCAACCCGATTGGCCACCTGCGGGTGAAAGAGGCCGCCGTGGCGCTGGCCGATGCGGTGCGGGGCAGCGCCGCACCGGGCCTGCCACCGCCGGGCTTTTCAGATGAGGAGGTGTCTGACCGCGTGGAAGCGTTCAGCGAACACCTGGCGTCGCACGGCTTGTTTGTGGCGGGGTCTTCCGGGGTGCAGGGCGAATGGCCCAAGCTGCTGCTTACGCGGGGGCACGATGGCCTGCTGTACCTGGACCATACGCTGCCTGACGAGCAGGCGCAGGCGCACTACATCGTCAAGTTCAGCCGGGGCAGTGATGAGCGACTGGCGCAGATCCTGCGGCATGAACCTGTTTACATGGAGCTGGCCCGCTTGCTGGGGCTGAATGTGTTTGCGCCGCTCACGCTGGCGCGGCGGGGGGGCGGGCGGGTGCTGTTCATTCCGCGCTTTGATCGGCGGGTGCAAAGCGGCCAGGTGGTGCGGCTGGCCCAGGAGAGCATTGCCAGCCTGACAGGGCGCACAGGCTTCGATGGCCTGCCTTCGCACAACGAGGTGTGCCGCCAGCTGGTGGCGCATTGCACCGATCCGCAGGCGCAGGTGCTGGAGTACCTGCGCCGCGACGTGGCCAACATCGCCTTGGGCAACAAGGACAACCATGCCCGCAACACCGCGCTGCAGCGGGACTGGAATGGCCGCATCGCCCTCACGCCGCTGTTTGACTTTGCGCCCATGTACCTGCACCCGGACGGCATTGCGCGCCGCATCCGCTGGGATGGCAACGATGGCGGCCAGCCCGACTGGCAGCAGGTGGTGGATGCAGTGTGTGCAGATGCAGGCGCTGCGCTGGACCACGCCGCGCTGCGGCATGGGTTGCAGGCCATGGCCAGCGGGTTGGCACAGATTGCGCAGGAGGGTGAACCACTGGGCCTGGAGCCTGACGTGCACCGCCATCTTCAGCCTGGGCTCGCAGCCATGGCCGAGCGACTGGCGCGGCTGCATTGACGCCGACATGAACACCGACACTGACATCGAGAGTGCGCAGCGCAGCCTTTAGCGGAAACACACCATGGACAAACGCTTTAAACCCCTTTCCCCGCCTGAGCAGCTTGCGCAGCGCCGCCAGGCCATTGAAGAGGTGCTGGCGCACCCTGAATGGACGCTGGCCGAGGCGGTGCGGCACATTCAGAGCGGCCTGCGCCTGACCAGTGCCGAACTGGCCCGCGTGGCGGGGGTGTCGCAAAAGACGCTGCTGGATATTGAGCAGGGCCGCAGCCCCGGCACGGTGCAAACCCTCAACCGCATTCTGGGCGTGGTCGGGCTCAAGCTGGGGGTGGTGCGGGCGCGGTAGCACCGTGCGGGCCTGGCGCCATACTTATTGAGTCGGCATCTTTGAACTTGAAAAATCCGTTCGGGCTGAGCCTGTCGAAGCCCTGCGCGGCGCTTCGACAGGCTCAGCGTGAACGGTTCAAGTTGATTCAAGCCGACTCAATAACGCTGCGGCTGCTACCAGGCTGTGCGATCAGGTTGTACTCATGAACCCAGCGAGATGGCGGCGTCAGTGGCCGTGAGGTAGCCCACCGCGGCTGAAAAGCGGTCGTTGTAGTTCTTGCGCACCAGCGGGTCGAGGGTGTCTTTGACCTTGCTGTGCACGCCTTGCCAGTCACCTGGGTGCTGGAAGTTGTTCATGATGTAAGTCCAGCCGTTGATGCTGTCCACCGCATGCAGGCCAGTGGACTCTGCCCCTGATGGGGTGGAGAGCACGCGGCTGAGCTGCTTGGTGTCCACGTTGTACGCCCACAGGAAGTTGTTGACGTGGTCTGTGGTGTCTTCGCCAATGAAGAGGGTGCGCAGGCCTTCCGAGAACTTGATGTTGTCGGGGCTGGCGATCTTGTCGGGGTGGGCGGTATTGCCCAGTGCGTCGGCGGCAATGTCCTCGCCCAACAGCATGATGCGCGATTGCTTGGGCACCCAGTCGCTGTTGATGGCGTTGCCTTCGGTGTCCTTTTGGCCGCCCACGAGGTCATGGGCCAGGATGCCGCCTGCGTTGATCTTTTTGGGGAAGGCCACGTTGTGCTTTTCGACATAGCCGGCCGCGCCCACCACCATCGAGTCCTTGATGTTGGCCACCACAGAATAAGCCACCTTGTCGCGCACGTTCACCGTCACGCCTTCGCTCTTGGTCAGTGCCAGGCTGCCGCCCTTCAAGGCTGCGTAGCGGTGCGTTTCCAGGAAGGCGGCGGCCTTGTCCATGCCGGGCTTCACGCGCACCCAGCATTTGGTGTTGTCTTTGTTGAGGACGATGCGGGTGTAAGAAGGGTCATTGGGATCGGTATTCACGACGGAGTCCATGATGTCCGTCGGCTTGATGCCGTTGTTGATCAGGGTCTCGATCTCTGCACTGGTGGCGTGGCCCAGCTTGATCCACTGCATGGCGGCGGTGCTGGTGTCGGTGAGCTTTTCCGTCCATTTGGCCACGTACAGCGTGCCTGCAGAGAGGTCGCGCGCCTTGTCGGCCACAAACATGAACCAGCCGCCGTTGGTGGCGTCGTCGCCCATCAGGGCGGTGCGCTCGTCGGGCATCACCTGGATCAGCTCGTGCGAGATGCGGCCCAGGCAGTAGTGCTTCTTGATCGAGCCGGTGCCGTCAGGGTTCACCGTCACCTCGGGGATGTGGCCGTAGTGGTAGGGGTTGGCCTTGGAGGCATCGCCATACAGGTTGGCGCTGAATTTGTCGAGTTTGGTCGTGGTGGCACCGCCCAAACCTTGGCGGAAGGCGTCGGGCTCGTACTCTTCACTGGACAGGTGCGTGCCCCAGGGCGAAAGGCTGGCCCCGCAAGTCACCCACAGGCCATGCACGGGCGTGGTGTCCACGTTGTGGTACTTCACCAGCGTGAGCTTGCCGGTCTTGGGGTCCTGGTCCAGCGTCAGCACGGCGATGGGGGAGGGCAGTTCAGCCCACAGCTGGTCGGTCTTGTCGGCGTTGGCCAGGTCGGTGTCGGTGTACTCAAACTGCACCACGGCAAACACCGGGTTGCCCTTGACGCCATCGACCTTGGCATTGGGCACCGTCAGCAGCGAGCTGCCGTCTGGGCAGTCCGAGAAGAACTGGCGCTCTTTGCCGGGCACTGATTTGTCGATGATGGGGCGGTTGTTGATGTCGTAGATGCCGCCTGCGATCAGCGTGCCGCCCTTGCCATCGGGCACCTTGTCGCCGGTCAGGAAGAAGGGCTGGTAGCCCAGCTGAAGCGTCTTGCTGCTGCCGTCGCTGAAGCTGAGCTTGAGCTGTGAGCCCACGGTGCAGGTGGCCATGGCGTTGGGGTTGGTCAGACTGGGGGCTGCCATGCCAACAAAGGCTGCCGACGTCATGGTGGCCGTGGCTGCTGGGGCGTCATCGCCGCCGCCGCAGCCCGCAAGAACGGTGGCCGCCAGGGTGCCCCCCAAAGGCAACATGGGCGTGCTGGCCAACAGGCGCAGCAAGGTGCGGCGTTGTACGGAGGGTGTGGGCTGCTCGAAAGACACAGAGGGGGATGCAGTACGGTCCATGGGAAATCGTGGGTTCAGAATCAAAAACCTTGCATGTGCCGCCAACGGGGCGGGCTACAGGCACCTTGAAGCTGACAATGATGGCAAGGGGCTGTTACGCGGCAGTGACTCAACCGTGACGAAGCCATGGAAGCTAGGCGATGGGGATTTTGCGAATTCTGCGAACTTCAGGGCAATCGCATCTAAAACAGTCACCTGTGCCTGAGCGAAACTCCAGCGTTTGACGACTGCCCAAGCGCTGTTTTTCGATGAGCCTGCTCGCCCAC
>CAXIRU010000116.1:0-24627 GCA_964031875.1 Acidovorax facilis | reverse complement strand
GAAGATCGGCGTGCAAGCTAAGCGCAAGCGCGCTGGCTGGAATCTGGCTTACTTGGGGCAGCTATTGGGCATCGCTGATTAGATGCGATTGCCCTGCTGCGAACTTCAGATTGCTATCAAATACAGAGCATCCAGCGCTTGTTGGATGGGCGCAGGAGAGGTTTTTTGTTCCGATGCCTGTGTTGCTCCTTGCTATGCAGGCCTTTTTACCGAGTTGGGGCAGGGCTGCCAGCCTGAAGTCCGCGAGGGGGCAGGCGGAGCTGCGCAAAACTGGTGGAAAATAGAGGGCTTGCTGCCGCACCCCGTGAGGCAGCAAGCCCGCCCGGCCTTCTAACCCTTTTGCTCCCCTGAGCCTCCCCTGAGCCTGTCCATGTCAGACGTCCAATCCTCCAAGATCTCTGTCGAGAAAATCGGCGGCACTTCCATGACCGCTTTTGGCGATGTGCTGCGCCACATCGTGCTGCACGACCCCAAGCGCATTTACGGCCGCATTTATGTGGTGTCGGCCTACTCGGGCGTGACGAACCAATTGCTGGAGCACAAGAAGACGGGCGAGCGGGGCATTTATGCCTTGTTTGCTGAAGGCAAGGGTTACCAGGATGCCCTGACGGGCCTGGCTGCCAGCCTGAAGAAGCTCAATGCAGGCTACGCCGACATCGGCCTGCCGCTCAATGTGGCCGATGCCTTCATCGACCAGCGCATCGGCCAGGCGCGTGAATACCTGGGCGCCATGCAGCATGTGCTGGCCAGCGGCTACCTCAGCCGCAAGGACGTGCTGCTGGCTGCGCGTGAAGTGCTGGCCTCCATTGGCGAGTCGCACAGCGCGTTCAACTCGGTCGAGATCCTCAAGGCCAATGGCGTCAATGCCATCCTGATGGACCTGGCCGGTTTTGACGACAACGAAGCCTGGACGATTGACGAGCGCATTGCCAACAGCTTCAAGGGCATCGACCTCTCCGACAAAGTGGTGGTGGCCACGGGCTACACCAAGGGCACCGAGGGCATCATGCGCGAATTTGACCGCGGCTACTCCGAAGTCACCTTCAGCAAGATCGCCGTGGAAGTGCGCCCCGCCGAGGCCGTGATCCACAAAGAATTCCACCTGTCGTCTGCCGACCCCAACCTCGTGGGCCTGGAAAACGCCATCGTGGTGGGCGCCACCAACTACGACGTGGCCGACCAGCTGGCCGACGTGGGCATGGAAGCCATCCACCCCAAGGCCGCCAAGCCCATGGAACTGGCGGGCATCCCCATCCGCCTGAAAAACACTTTTGAGCCTGACCACCCCGGCACGCTCATCACCAAGGACTTTGTGGGCGAGCGCGCCCGCGTGGAAATCGTGACCGGCACCGACAAGGTCACCCTGATCGAAATCCACGACCCCAGCATGGTCGGCACCGTGGGCTTTGATGCCGGGCTGATGAACGTGTTCTGCAAGCACGACGTCAGCTACATCCTGAAGGCGACCAACGCCAACTCGATTGCCCATTTGGTGTGGGACAACCAAGTGACGCCCGCGCTGGTGGCAGAGCTGCAAGAGGCCTATCAGGTCGTCACCATCAAGCCCAGCGCCATCGTCTGCACCATTGGCTCCAACATCGGCATCCCCGGCGTGCTGGCCAAGGCGGCCCAGGCACTGGCCGATGCGCAGGTCAACGTGAACTGCGTGTCGCAAACCCTGCGGCAGGTGAACATGCAGTTCGTGATCGAGCGCGAGGACTACAAGACCGCCATCAAGGCGCTGAACATGGCGCTTTGCGTTAACTCTGGCACGCCAGTCCCCCGCGTCTGATGCGCGGCTGCTTCGCCTTGAAAGCCCGCTGCCAGCGGGCTTTTTTGTTGGCCGCGCCAAGCCATCCAGGGTATTTATCTTTTTTTATCTAAACCAGATAATTAACCCGTTTTAGATAACTTGAGGTAACCATGGCCCCTGATGTCTTCCACCGCACCGCCTACGCCGAGCAGATGGCCCAGCAGTTGCTGCAGCCATCGCCCCTGCACATGAACGTGCGCTCGGGCGTGCTGCTGTCGGGCATACGCCGTGTGGGCAAAACCACCTTTTTGCGGCAAGACCTGGTGCCTGCGCTGGAGGCGCGCGGGGCGCTGGTGATCTACGTGGACCTGTGGGCCGACCGCAGCAAGAGTCCGGCGGCCCTGGTGCTCGATGCCGTGCGCGCCACTCTGCTGCAAATGCAAACCCCAGGCTCAGGCCTGTTGCAGCGATTCAAGGGCTTGAACCTGGGCGCGGCGGGCATCACGCTGGGTTTTCAGGTGGAGCATTTGGGCACGCCGGGCGGCACCACGCTGGCACAGGCGTTTTCAGAGCTGGTGGCCAAGGCCAAGGTGGATGTGGTGCTGATCGTGGACGAAGTGCAGCAGGCCCTGGGCACCGAAGACGGCACCAGCTTGCTGCACGCCCTCAAGGCGGCGCGCGATGCGGTCAATGCCCAGCCGGGTACGCCGGGGTACTTCTTGTTTTTGGGTACGGGCTCGCACAAGTCGCTCATCACCGACATGGCCACGCGCCACTCGCAGCCCTTTACGGGTGCACTGACTACGGCCTACGAACCCCTGGGGCAAGACTTTGTGCACTGGCAACTGCAGCGCATTGCCAGCAGCCCTGGCGTGGTGCTGCCCAGTGCCGAGGTGGCTTGGGCCGGTTTTCAGTCGCTGGGCCACCGGCCGGAAGAAATGCTCAAGGCCCTGGTGCAACTGCAAAGCGCCCAGGCACCGGCAGACCAGGCGTTTCCCATCATCTGCGCCACGCTGGCATCGGCCGCTGCGGATGTGGAGCTACGCGCCATCGAAGAGTTTGGTGAACTGGGCCAGGCGGTGTTTGACTTCATCGCGCAGGGCAGTGAGACCGGCGTATCGGGCCTGTTCGGCGAAGAAGCCATGGCCAGCTACACCGCCCGCACCGGGGGCAAAGTGCCCACATCGCAGGTGCAAAAGCTGGCCGAAAAGATGATCAGCGCCAACCTCATCGCCCGCCCCGGCCACGGCATCTACACCGTGGCCGACCCGTTTGTGCGCAAGGTGTGGCTGGAGCGGCGGCGGTTGCTGCAGCGTTGAGCGGGTTTTGCGGTAAAAACACTATTAATTTGATAGCTGCCAGCGCTGAACCAATAAGCGCTGGAGCCCATTTTTGCTTCAACTTTGCAGCGCTGGGTTGCCCGATGCGGCTTGCGCCCGCGCCAGATCCGCCAGTGCGCCGCCCAGCTCGGGGTGCGCAAACACATAGCCGTGGGCCAAGGCGGCACGGGGCACCGCGTTCTGCCCGTCCAGCAGCAGGGTTGACATGTCTCCCAGCAGTGCGCGCAGGGGCCAAGCCGGCATGCTGAGCGCAGCGCGTTGTCCAAACGATGCGGCCAGCGCCTGGGCAAACCCGGCTTGCGTGAGACCGCCCGGCGCTACGGCGTTAACCGCGCCATGCACTGCGTTGTGGGCCAGCGCAAAGCGCACCAGGCCCACGGCATCTGCCAGGTGAATCCATGGGGCGGGCTGGCGGCCACTGCCCAACACGGCGCCCAGGCCCAGGCGGGCGGCCAGTGCTTGCATCGGATAAGCGCCACCGCCATGCCCCAGCACCACACCAAACCGCATCCGCACCACCCGCACGCCCAGGGCTTCGGCACGCCGGGCCTCGTGCTCGATGGCGGCGCACAGGTCAGACTGGAACTCGCCAGGGCGGGGTGGGGCGGTTTCGTCCAGTGGCTCCATCGATGCGTTGGGCGATGCGCCGTAGAAGCCGACTGCCGATGCGCTGACCAGCACACGCGGAGCCTTTTGCAGGCGGCGCATCAGTTGGACGACTGCCACGGTGGTGTCCACACGGCTGGCCAGCAACTGGCGTCTGCGCGCCTGGGTCCAGGGCATGCCCAGCACGCGGGCACCCGCCAGGTTGACCACCGCGTCGATGTGGGTCTCCGAAGGGATTGCGTCCAACGTGTCCACCACCCACACGCCGGGGCCAAAGCTGGCGCGGGCCTGCAGTGCGTCGCGCGTCAGCACAATCACCCGCTGGCCATCGCGCACCAGGTCTTCCACCAGCGCGCTGCCCACAAAGCCGGTAGCGCCAGTGACCAGCGTGGCAGGCTGTGTTGAAAGACCACGGGGCTGCAGGGCAGGGGGCTGGGCAGACGCAGCCATGCGGTACAGGTGCACTGTGGCGATCGCATTGCGCACGCTCCAGGCCCACACGCCCACCGCGTAGGCCGTGAACAGCCAAGACACCCAGCCGTGTGGTGCCAGCACCATGGCGGTGGGTTGCTGCAACCAGCCCCACAGCACCGGGGCCACCAGGCCCAGGAACAGGCCGTAACTGATGGTCAGCAGCGTGTGCAGCACGCGCTCAAACGGCGGCAGGCGCCGGGTGCGGTCTTCTTCCAAAAAGTCGGCCAGGGTAATGCCCAGCTCGATCACCAGCAGGGCCGCGAGCAGCGCGGCAAAGGCGCCGCGCCATTCAAACCAGGCCAGGCCGAAAAAGACGATGCCATAGATGGCCTCGCGTGCGGCATGCAGTGCCAGCTCGTAGCGCGCCGAGGTGCGCTGCGGCAGCCGGGCCTCCAGCTCGTGGTGCCACAGGTTGTCAAACGCGCCCATCACGGCCTGGACGGACAGCAGCAGAAAGATGGTGTTCATGGCATTCATGGTTTTGCCCTCAGTGAGAAGAAAAATCGGTGCAAGGGGAATCGGTGCGCTCATCGACCACGGGGTCGGTGAACACGCCAGACTGGTGGAAGGTTTCGCCCCACAGCGGGTGCACCATGCTCAGCGTGAAGCGGAACTGGCCTGCGCCCAGGTCGGTGTGGGCCACGCGGCAGGTGCCCGGTGTGAGCAGCGTGGGCACAGGGATGCGCAGGCGCCCCAGCACCCACCAAAAGCGGCGGCTGCGAAACACCAGCGCGCCGTTTTCTTCGAGCACATCCAGCGACATGGCCAGGCCACCATCGGTGCGCTCCAGCAAGCCGCCATCGGCGCCGAGTTCCTTGGTCGATCGCACAGTGCGGTCTGCTCCGTGGTGGGCGCCGTTTTCGGACTCAGTGCCGGTGTGAAAGCACCGCTCCCACACCACACCGCCGCGCCCGTTGTGGCTCACATGCACAGTGGCGGGCAGGGCGGTGGTGTGGAGGTGGGTCAGCGGGCCGCCCCAGGGGCGGGTCAATGCGGCATAGATATGGCCGATACGGGAGCAGCGCAGGTCCATCTGGCCGCGGTAGCTCACATCGGCGTGTGCCAGGCCAAAGCGGCGCTGCACAGCGGCGGGCAGGCGTGCCCAGGCTGCGGCACCCACCAAGGCACGCAGATCCAGATCGCGGGCTGGGCTGACGGCGGGTGCTTCGCTGTGGCGTGGCGCAGGGGTGAATAGGGCAAACATGGTGGGCTCGGAGAGAGTGGCGGTTGCTCTCTCTATTGCGAAACCCGGGCCAGCCTCATCGTGCGCTGCAAGTGCTTGATTTCATTGAAATTCGCTGGCCGACCTGCATACTTGGTTTACAGTGCGCGCAGCCCCCACCGTTAACCCCAGGAACAGGTCTCCGCCATGTGCAACGTCTTTTCCCACCCTGTCTGCACATGCTGATCCACGCCGTCCTGGGGTTTTCGGTGCTCGAAACGCTGGTGCTGGCCGCCGTGCTGCTGGCGTGGGCCGACCGTGTGGCGGGTGCCCGGCTTTTGGCGGCTTTTTTGACCGGCATCTCGCTGTGGATGGTGGGCAACGAACTGCCCAACTGGCTGGGCCCCGAGACCGAGCCCGTGGCCATGCGCTTGCTGGCGACGGCGCCATTCGCCTCTGCGCTGTTCTTTCATTTCTGCACGGTGTTTTGCCGTGTGGACTTGGGACGCTGGGGGGTTTCGGCAGCCTATGCGCTGGGCGGGTGCGCTACGGTGGTTTCCATGGTTTTGGTGCCAGGGCACTTGATCTATCACCGTGACATAGGCTGGATTGCGGTTGCAGACACCGTAGGCGCTGTGGCCAGCATGGCCTGGGTCATTCTGGGCATTGGTGGTGTGGCGGTGCTGGTGCATGCTTTGCTGCGTGCACGCCAGTCGGGCGACGGGCAGAAATTTCGGCAAATTGCTGCGGTCACGGCATCGTGCCTGTGGGGCCTGCTGTGCCTGGCGGGCTACGGCATTGCGGTGCTGGATCTTCCGATCTATCCGTTTCCGCTGCTGGGCCTGCCGCTCTACTCCTTGATTTTGGTCTACGGCATCTTGCGCTATGGCGTGTTTGTGGCCAATGCCTGGGCGCGCCGCGCCTTGGTGTGGGCACTGCTGCTGGCGCTGGGGGCGGTGGTGCTGGCGCTCACGCCACTGCTGCCGTTTGAATCGCGCTGGCTGGGGGGCCTGGCGGTGGCCGCCAGTGTGCTGGCGCTCAACGGCCCGGTGCGCCGCGTGGCCGAGCGGCTGGTGTACCCCGGTGGCGAGGTGTCCATTGCCGACCTGGGTGCCTGGCGCAGCGCGCTGCTGTCGGCCGATACGCCCCAGGCCTTAGCGCAGCAGGCCGCCCAGTTGCTCAGCCAGCGCATCGGCACGCAGGTCGAGGTCCATCTCGGCGGCCCCTGGGCACCCGCAACGCCTGCCATGCCCCCGGCCGGCACCCCGCAGCTGGTGTGCAGCCCAGGCCCGCAAGGCTGGCAGACCACGCTGCAGGGCTGGGACGCCGCACCGCCGGGGCCACGCCATGTGGCAGAACTGTTTGGCACCGTGGTGGCCGAGGCCGCAGCGCGTGTCGAGCAGTCGCAGCAGTTTGCCGCCCGCGAGCGCGAGCGCCAGTTGCAGGCGCGGCTGGCCGAACTGGGCGCGCTGGCGGCCACCGTGGCCCATGACATCCGCAACCCGCTCAACATCATCTCCATGGCCGTGGCCGCCGCGCCCGCCGACACGCGGCGCGAGGTGGTCGACCAGGTGGCGCGCATTGCCCACCTCACCAACGACTTGCTGGACTTTGCCAAACCCTGGAAGCTGGTGCCCCGCGAACTGGACCTGGCCGCCCATGTGCGCACCGCAGCCCAACGCCTGCCCGCAGTGACCCTGGGCGCAGGCCTGGCCCAGCCGCTGCCACTGCACGCCGATCCCCGCCGCATAGACCAGGCACTGACCAACTTGCTGGAGAACGCGCGCACTGCGCTGGCATCCGGCGCCGCGGAACCCGATGGTGCTGCAGATACCGCAGCAGCCACTGCGCACAGCCCCGTGCACATCGACGCAGAAACCACCGACAACGCCGTGCTGCTGCACATCTGCGACGCCGGCCCCGGCGTGCCCGACGAAATCCGCAGCCGCCTGTTCGAGCCCTTTGCATCGCGCAGCCCCGGCGGCACCGGGCTGGGCCTGGCCATCGTGGCCCGCATCATGGCCGCGCATGGCGGCTCGGTGGCGCTGACCGAGCGGCCACCGTGGAGCACCTGCTTTACGCTGCACTTTCCTTTGACGCCCCCACCATGACAGCCCACACCCCTGACAACCTGCCATTCAATGCGTCGGACACTCCTGCCGATGCGCGGCAAGATGCCACACCGACGCCCGAGCCGGAAAGCGGCCAGGCCAGCGGCGACATCAGCGGCCATGTGCTGCTGGTCGATGACGAGGCTGCATTTCAGCGCCTGGGCGGTGCGTTTTTGCGCAACCTGGGCCACACCGTCACGCTGGCGGGCGATGGCGAGCAGGCCCTGGCGGCGTTTGCCCAACAGCCGCCCGAGCTGGTGCTGCTAGACCTGGCCATGCCGCCCCACATGGACCCGGAGATCGGCCTGGAGCTGATCCCGCGCTTTGCGCCCGTGCCGGTGGTGGTGCTGACGGGCCACGGCGACCACGCGCTGGCCCTGCGTGCCACTGAGCTGGGCGCCTGGGATTTTTTGACCAAACCCATTGACCCGGACATGCTGCGCTTTGTGGTGGCGCGCGGGCTGCGCAAGGCGCGGCTGGACGCGGAACTGGCCGCCCTGCGTGCGGGGCAGTCGCAGGACGACTTGGGGCTGGTGGGGCAGGCGGCTGCCACGGTGCAACTGCGCGCCCTGGTGCGCCGCGTGGCCCCCACCCAGGTCAGCGTGCTGGTGCTGGGCCCCACGGGCACGGGCAAAGAACTGGTGGCCCGTGCCTTGCACGCCTGCAGCGCCCGCAAGAGCGAGCCCTTTGTCGCCATCCACTGCGGCGCGCTGTCGGCCGAGCTGCTGGAGAGCGAGCTTTTTGGGCACATGAAGGGCAGCTTCACCGGCGCTTACCGCGACCAACCGGGTTTGGTAGAGGCTGCGCACGGCGGCACGCTGTTTCTGGACGAGGTCGGCGAGATGCCACCGCCCATGCAGGTCAAGCTGCTGCGCTTTTTGCAAGAGGGCACCTTTGTGCCCGTGGGCGGGCGCAGCCAAAAGCGTGCGGATGCGCGTGTGGTCGCGGCCACCCACCGCGATCTGGAAGCGATGGTGCGCGAAGGCACGTTCCGCGAGGACCTGTTTTACCGCCTCAAGGGCGTGGTGCTGCGCACGCCGTCTTTGGCAGAGCGGCCAGCCGACATACCGCTACTGTCCACCCGGTTTTTGCAACGCGTAGCCCACCGTGCCAGTCTGTCGGCCGATGCCCTGGCGTGGCTGATGGCGCGCGACTGGCCCGGCAATGTGCGCGAGCTCAAAGCCGTGGTCGAATCGGCCGGGGCACTGCTGATGCCTGGCCAGCGGGAGGTGGATGCCGAGCTGCTGCAACTGGCCAGCGGCGACATGAGCGACACGGCAATGACGCCGAAAAGCACCCCGCTGGTTCCGCCCAGCAGCACAGGCCCCCTGGACGCTGCGCTGATGGAGCTGGAGGTGCGCATGGTGCGCGACACCATGGCTGCGGTGGCGGGAAATCAGTCGGAGGCGGCCCGAAGGCTGGGCATTTCTCGGGTGGGATTGATCAAGAAGTTGACTCGGCTGGGCTTGCGCTGACCCTGGCGGGGCACCAGTCTCAAAAGGGGGGGGCGTGTGGGGTGTCATGGTGCCAGCAGCAGGACCACTTGCACCGTGGTGCCGCCTCCGTCTTCCCTGCCGACAAACAACGAGGCCCCAATCAAGTCAGCACGTTCTTGCATGGTGCGCAGTCCGTTGCCGTTGGCGCAGTCCTGTTTGCCGAGCCCGTTGTCGCGCAGCCGGATCGTGATGCTCTGTTCGTCCGCTTGCGCAGACAAGCGCAACTCTGTGGCCTGGGCGTGCTGCAACACGTTGGAAATGGCCTCAAAGATGATGTGTTGCAGATGGCCCATGGCCTCATCGCTGCAGTGGGGCCACAGGGGCAGAAGATCGACATCCCACTGCAGCTCCAGGCCCGAATCGCGGATGCGCTGCTCCAGACGAAATCGCAGGCTGGCCAGCAGAGCGTTGACATCGCCGGTGGGAAGCGACATCGCGTCCACAGACAGGCGTAGCTGGTCGAGCGATTCGCGCAGGGTTTGCATCACCTGGGCCTGCGAGGCCGTGCCTCCTTCCAGTTGGCGCATGGCGGTAATCAGGTGTGCTCCGGCGCCGTCGTGCATGTCTCGCAGGATGCGTGCGCGCTCTTCGGATTTGGCGTGGTTGCGCTCCAGCTGACGCAGGGCTTCGTGCTGCTGGGCGAGCTTGGCTTCGCGCTCGGCAAGGCGACTTTCCAGCGAGGTGGTGAGGTCCGCCACCTGCTGGCGTGCTTGCTGAAAGCGCTGGCCTGAGATGGCGAGCACCGCCAGGCCTGCGAGCAGGGCGGCCCACATGGTCCACCCCCCATTCATGTACTGCCCGGGTGCCAGGCGGGCTGCCGTGATATCGCGCACCAAGGCCGCCCAGCACACCGCCAAGGCCAGCAGCATCCACATTCGCGGGCCGCCCCAGGGGCGCGTGCACTCGCGGGCCAGTTGCCCCATCAGTGCTGCCCATGCCAAAACGAAAACGCTGGTCCATGCGAGCACGGCATCTGCTCCGAGCCAGACGGCCAAGGGGCACAGGCCAAAAAGTACAGCGGCCAATACCGTCTCGGTGCGCGGGCGCGGTGATTCCCACACGGTGCGTGCAAGCCAGTAGAGCGACAGGCAACCTGCCCAGAAAAAGCCTTGCACGGCCTGGAACCACGACGGCCAGCTAAGAGGGATATCCTCGATCCAGATGGCCGTGATGCGGCAAGCCCACAACAACTCGCACAGTGCAGCGTAGGCATACAGGGCTTGGCGCTGTTGCCACCACAGCAACAGGCAAAACGCTCCCACCACCAGGCTGAAGAGGGAGATGGCACGCGGCAGCGTCACGCGTTCCCATTCGAGGGTGTGCCAGCGGTCCTGGAGCAAGGACTCGGGTCCGACCTGAACGGGAGAAATGCCTGCCCGCCGCAGGTAGTCCGCACGGATGGTGATGACCAGAACATTGTGCTCCTGTAACAGTGGCGTTGGCAGGCGTAACCAAAGCGGGCGACGGCCTGCCCAGCCGTCGTTGGGGGTACGCAGGTCGCCGCCAGTGGCCAGCACCTCTCCGTTGAGTGTGACGCGGTAGGCGTTGCCCAGGCGGGGGATCAGCATGGCGTGGGGCATCTGGCGCTGCGCAGCAGGGAGGTCAAAGGCCAGGTGCGCCGTGGCCCAGCCTGCCTTTCGTCGGTATGGAATGTCCCAATGCAGCGGAAGATTGAACGCAGGGAGGCTTGTACTCTGGCCCTTGCCGTCGCGCAGACGCACCTCCAGCCGGGCTTGCCGAAGTTCCAGCACGCTGGCGGGTATCGGCGTGGCGGTCTGCAAGGCACTGTCTGTTGGCTCTACAGCCGTGTTTTGCTGCGCCTGTACAGCCATGGCCTGGCACCCTAGCAACAACACGAACCACAACCAGCGACCTACAAAAGCGTGTGTCATGGGGAGGGGCGTGGGTCAGGTGCTTCGCCGTGCGCGGTCCAGAAGCCCCATGCGGCTCGCCTCGAAGACGGCCTCGCCGCGTGAGTGCACAGCCAGCTTGCTGTAAAGGTTCTTGATGTGGCTTTGCACTGTGTGCATGGTGATGTCTTGCAGCCGCGCTATCTCTGCATAGGAGTAACCCCGCGCAATCAGCTCCAGCACATCGGATTCGCGCCGCGTCAGTTCCAGGGCAGGAGGGGCTGTGCCTGCGGGCTGTGCCTCAGCGCTTGCGCCTTGTTGGCGCAAGCGGGTCAGCAACTTGCGCGCGATCATGGGTGATATGGGGGACTCGCCATGTTTCACGCCGACGATGATCTTGCCGACGTCTGCGGGCGTGGAGTCTTTCTGGATATAGCCCACGGCGCCAGCCTCCACGCAGGCGATAACAGTATCTTCATCGCCAAACACCGATACCACCAGCACCTCACAGCTCGGCTGTGTACGCACCAGGTGCTTGAGCAGCGCCAGCCCGTGGCCGTCTGGCAAAGCCAGGTCGGTGAGCAGCACATCCACGGGGTTTTGGTCGAGCCAGCGGCGCGCTGGCTCCAGCATGCCGAACGATGCAGTCAACTCCAGGTCAGGGTGGCTTGAGACGCACGCTTCAAAGTAGCCGCGCATCTGGGCATCGTCTTCAATCAGCGCGACGCGCCAGCGGGTTGTGCTCATGGGCGACGGGGAGCGTGGTCGTTTTGTTGGGGGGGAGGCCACTGAATCTTAACTCTGGCAAGCGCAGGCGCATCCCATGTTGGTGGCTTTCAGCTCCCATGTTTATGGGGTGTGAACCGGCGGATGGAAACCTATGATTCGACTGTTCCTGGCAGTTTGTTGCGCCTCTGTTGACGGTATGTTGATGGTGGGGCTGAACGGATTCTTTACTTACCTTGGGAGTTACAAGATGGTTTTTGACAAAGGCCGCTGGATATTGCGCGCTGGTGCCATGGCGGGGATGGTGGCAGTGCACAGCCTTGCGAATGCGCAGGTGACGGTGAGCTACGCGCCCGCCAGCACGGCGGTGCCCACTGTGTCGGAGTGGGGCCTGCTGATCTTGTCCGGTCTGTTGGCTGTCGCCGCATTTGTTGCAATCCGCAAGGGCGCCGGCAGCAAGGCCATCATGGGGCTTGCCCTGGCCGTCATGGCCTCTTTAGGGGTTGGCGGTTATGCCGTCAGGGATGTTTTGGCCCAATCGTTTCCCACCCTGGCGATGACCAACCCGGCCGGAGGTGTGATCACGGCAGACCTGGGCAAAGACCCCGCACCGATCTCGAACCAAACCTCGGTGCCCATGAGAGTTGTGTCGATCACGCCCCCTGCGGCGATTGACACCGACCCTTCAGGTTGTGTGGCAAGCACCACGGTGTTGGCGCCCGGAGCGTCCTGCACGATTTTGGTGGACCTCATCAGCTTTCAATGATATTTGACAGGGGGATGACATGGTGAAGAAGTTTTTTGTGGCCTTGCTTGCGTCCATGGCACTGAGCCCGGCTTTTGCGGTGCTGACCTTTACCCTTTCGGAAAACGCGGGTGATGTAGTGCTGACCGCGAGTGGTTCGCTGGACACGACGGGCCTCGTTGTGGGTTCGCCATTTTCTTGTTCGAGCCTGGGCGGAGTCATCAGTGCGGGGCGTGGGAGCTTTTGCGTAGGCGCTGGCATGGGGGTGGACTACGTTGGATCTGCGGGGGCCATGACCGGACCCACCAGTATTGGATCTGGGGGTGATTTTTTTGCTACCAGCACTTCTGGCGATGCGGTGTTTTTGATCAGGTCCTCCGGGGGGCGGGTTGCTTTGCCTTTGTCTTACGTCTCTGGATCCCCGGTATCTGGCACTGCGACGTTTGCAGGCGCAACCCTGGCCAGCCTGGGTGTCACGCCGGGTACCTACACATGGACCTTGCCGACAGGTGGCGGGAGTGCGGAATCCATCGTCCTATTTGCCGGTGCGCCAGCCACCAGTGTTCCTACGCTGGGCGAATATGCGCTGCTGGCGCTGGTGGGTTTGCTGGTGCTGGGGACATTGCCGATGCTGCGCAGCCGAACCTGATGGGTTGATTCAGGCATGAATGGGTTCTCGCTGGGCCCTCTGCAGCTATCAATGCTCTTGGGTGCACCGTCGGTAGTGACGGTTCAGCATCGATCACCCCAACGCTGATCCGCAAAGCGACAACTTTGTGTTGACCTTGGGAGTGCAGGCCTCACAATCGTTACAACTTATATCAACGTAGAATCTGGATGGCCACGATGAAGAAGCTTGGAAGCATCTGCGCACTTATGGGGTTTGCATCGGCACACACGCTGGTGAGTGCGCAGCAGGTTGTCATCAGTTATGCGCCCGCGAGCACCGCTGTGCCTACTGTGTCGGAGTGGGGCATGATCATTTTGTCGCTATTGCTGGTGGTGGTTGCTGTGGTGGCCAGTCGCAAGGGCGCCGGTGGCAAGACAGTTCTTGGCCTCGCTCTGGCTGCTACGGTGTCGCTGGGCGGTGGCAGCTATGCCATCAAGGACGCATGGGCTGCAGCACCTCCTGATCTGTCAATGACCAATGCCGCTGGCGGTGTGATCACGGCGCCGGAGGGCAGTATTGCGGCGCCCGTCACCAACCAGACCTCGGTCCCCATGCGAGTTTTGTCGATCACCCCAACCACGGCGGTGGATACTGATCCTTCGGGATGTGTCCCCGGGAATACGGTGGTTGCGCCGGGAGCCTCCTGTACGGTTCTTGTAGGCGTCGGTGGATCTGGGCCTCTTTAAGGCTCACTGAGCCTGGGGAGTCGCGACGGATTCGTCGTGACGTCGTACCACAGGCTGGCATGGTGTGTCGTGGCGGTAAGTCGGCTCTGTTGTTGGCCGATCCAATCCGTGTTGCCGCTGATACGCCATTGGAATGCAGGCCACCCGCTTCCGTGTTTGTTGAAATCTGAGGAAAGACCATGGGTCGTCTGTGGAATGCGCGCCGGTGGCTGTCTGAAACGCTGTGCGTTGGATTTATCACTTGCACAGGTGCCTGGGCCCAGGCGCAAACAGCCCCTGAGGAGGGGCCCGCCCCACCCGTGTTGGCCGCAGAGCTGTTTGAGACGGTAACCAAGCTCCGATTGACAGTACAGCCGATGTTTGGGGGCGCCCACACAGGCGATATGGTGCTGACCCACTACCGGCCCCCAGGTCCTGGACCGTTTCCGGCGGTGGTCATGCAGCATGGCCGCAACTCCAATGAGCGTGCCACGCCCGGGCGTTACCGGTATTCCGATGTGGCGCGCTACTGGGTACGTCGAGGTGTCGCTGTGTTTGTGCCTACCCGCCTGGGCTACGGCGACAGCGGCCTGGAGCCCGATCCCGAGTTCACGGGAGAGTGCGACAAAAAGAACTATGACTCGGCGGCGGCCGCGATGAACGTGCAAACCTTGGCGGTGATTGATTTTGCGACCAAGCAGCCCTGGGTTCACCCCAGCAAGGTGATAGTGATGGGGCAGTCCATGGGCGGGTTTGCCACGGTGGCTGCCATGGGGGCAAAACACCCCGCCGTGGTTGCTGGCATCAACTTTGCCGGCGGCAGCGGTGGTGAGCCGGTGACCCGCAAGGCCAACCCCTGTGGCCCGCACCGTTTGGCCAACACGTTTGCCAATGCGGGCAAGTCCAATGGAGGCAGCACACCCATGCTCTGGCTCTACTCGGAGAACGACAATTTCTGGGGCGCAGACATTCCCCGCAAATGGCACGAGGCCTACACGAGCGCTGGGGGCAAGGCTGAGTTCGTCGCATTTGGGCCAGTGGGTTCTGATGGGCATAGTCTGCTGAGCAAAGGTGCCCCACTGTGGCGGCCGGTGCTCGACCAGTTCGTCGCAAAGCTGGGTATCCCCGCTCCGCAGGCAGTGGGTGCTCCTCCTGCCAGTGGCTTCGCTGCCATTGACGGCAAGACCAAGCTGCCCAACGTCAAGCAAGACGTCAAAGACACCGGCTATGCGCGGTTTCTCGCATCTGACTTGCCACGGGCTTTTGCCATTGGCCCCAAAGGCGAGTGGTCATTTTTTTCGGGCGATGACGTGATCCAGCGTGCGCTGGATCGCTGCGCTCAGACGGCCAAGACCGCCTGCAAGTTGTATGCGGTGGACAACAACGTGGTGTGGCCGCAGTGAAGTGGTATCCGCAGTCCGCATGGGCCAAGAAGAGCGCACCGGCCCTGTGCAGGTTCTGAGCGGTTGTGGGCGTGAAGAAGCTGCGGCCGCTGGCTGGTGAGCCCTATGCCTGGGTGTTGATGACCTCGGCCCCCGCTGCCCGCAGGCTGGCGACAGCATTTGCTGGCGTGGCAGCAGGCACGACCAGCGCTGCCAACTCCTTGAGCGCCGCAATGCCAAACGGGGAAGCAGCTCCGAGCTTGTCGATGGAGGCCAGCACTATGGTTTCTGCGGCGCGCGCATGTAGCGTACGCTTGACGGCTGCTTCCTCGAAATCGCCGGTGGTTAACCCGGCCTCGGTATGCACACCTGTCACTCCCATCAGGTACAGGTCAGCGCGCAGCCTCATGGCGGCTTCGGTCACGCTGGCACCCACGTTCACCATCGAATGGCGGAACAGGCGGCCTCCCAGCATCAGCACCTCCACCTGCAGGTGGTCCGCCAGCGCCACAGCTATGTTGGGGCTGTGTGTGACCACAGTGGCGCGCAGGTCCAGAGGAAGATGTTGCACCACCTGCAGCGACGTGGTGCCCCCATCAATGATCACCACCTGGCCCGGCCGCACCAGCGCGGCCCCGGTGCGGCCCAGTTCACGCTTTTCGTCCGAGGCCAGTTGCGCGCGCACTTGCAGGTTGCCCACGGCAGCAGAGGCGGGTAGGGCGCCACCATGTACCCGTTGCAGCAGCCCTTCGGCAGCCAGTTCGCGCAGGTCACGCCGCACCGTGTCTTCGGAGATGCCCAGCTCTTCGCTGAGCGCACGTGCCACGATCTGGCCGTCCTGCTGAAGCCTGTGAAGGATGAGTTGCTTGCGTTGGGTGGTGAGCATATGGGCTCGGTATGTGGTGAAAGTGAGCGTTAGTGGTTGCGCGAAAATGCTTGAAATTGCATGATATTGCACGATTGTAATTTTTCGGAGAAACCATGTCCATCGCGACCCCAGGCCAAACTCCTTGGCTCGTCCTGATCGCTGGCCCGTATCTCTCGGGCACCGACGGTGATCCCGCACGGATTGCGGCCAACCGCGAGCGGCTTGAAGCCGCAGCGCTGCCTATCTACGAACGTGGGCATTTGCCGCTGCTGGGAGAGTGGCTGGCCTTGCCCATCATTCACGCTGCGGGCGGACAAGAGCCCGGTGATGCGGTATTTCACGCCTACCAATATCCGGTGGCTGAGCGGCTGCTGGGGCGATGCGACGCTGTTTTGCGGCTGCCTGGCGCATCGCGTGGCGCAGACATGGATGTGGAGCGGGCCCGAGCGCTGGGCCTTCCCGTCTATCACCATGTGGATGAATTGCCGATGCATCGTACCGCTTGCCAAGGGGGGACGGCATGAGCCGACCACTCCCTCTACCCATCACTGCGCAAGCTGACCACGTCCGCCTTCTGGACGCGCAACTGCTTTCACACGACTGGTATGTGCTGCGCAAGATCACGTTTGAGTTGCGCCGCAGCGATGGCCAGTGGCAGCGCCTGAGCCGCGAGGCATACGACCGGGGCAATGGTGCTGCGCTGTTGCTGTGGGACCCTCAGCGCAACACCGTGGTCCTGACGCGGCAGTTCCGGTTGCCTGCGTTCATCAACGGGTGTTCCGATGGCTACCTCGTCGAGGCCTGCGCCGGTCTGCTGGAGGGGGATGACCCCGAAACCTGCATCCGCCGCGAAGCAGAAGAGGAAACCGGCTTTCGGATCCGCCAGCCGCACAAAGTGTTCGAGGCCTACATGAGCCCCGGCTCGGTCACTGAGAAGGTGCATTTGTTTGTGGCCGAGTATGAGCCACAAGACCGCGTCCGCGAGGGGGGCGGCCTGGTGCATGAAGGGGAAGACATCGAGGTTCTCGAAATGCCCCTGGCCGATGCCGTCGCAGCGATTTACGCGGGCACCATTCAGGACGGTAAAACGGTGATGCTGTTATTGCACGTGGCGCTGGTGCTCAAGGGCGGTGCAGCCAGCGGGTAACCTCGATGCCTGCCAGCCACTTTCACCGTTCAATACTGCGGTCAGCAGGCTAAAGCCGCACTGCTGCGACCCCCCAACACGCCCTCCGTCCTCCATGCAAGCCCTGCTCGATGCCATTGCCCACATGTCTTTGCCTACGGATGCCCAACGCATCTTCCACGGCAGGGGTGGGTGTCACCCCGGTTGCGAACACTGGACGCTGGATACTTATCCTCCCGTCTACGTGCTCACCAGTTTCCTGCCTGCCGGGGAAGACACCGGTGCTGAACTCGCCTTGATTGGCGCTGCGCTGTCTGCGCGATGGGAGCAACTGGCCCCAGGCCAGCCGCTGAACTGGGTATTCCAGTGCCGCAATGAGCAACTGCGCACCCAGGGCCGCACCGAGACACGGTTGATGTCGGGTGCTGTGCCCGAGCCGCATGCGGTGATGGAACGGGGGCTGGGGTTCAAGGTCAATGTGCTGCGCGGCCAGAACCACGGCCTGTTCCTCGACATGGCCGAAGGCCGTCGCTGGGTAGAAGACTTTGTTGCAGCCCGCAGCACAGACCGCTATGGCCTCAAGGTGCTCAACCTTTTTGCGTACACCTGCGCATTCTCGGTGGTGGCCCTGAAAGCGGGTGCCCGGCAAGTGGTCAATGTGGACATGAGCCATGGCGCGATAGCTGTGGGCCAGCAGAACCACCAGCTCAATGGCATTGTTTCAGGCGCCAGCTTTCTGGCCCATGACATCTTCAGCAGCTGGGGCAAGATCACCCGCAGCGGGCCCTACGGGCTTGTCATTGTCGACCCGCCCAGCTACCAGAAGGGCAGTTTCGTAGCCACCAAAGACTATGCCCGGCTGATTCGTCGGCTGCCCGAACTCCTTGCACCGGGCGGCCATGCGCTGCTGTGCCTCAATGCACCGGAGTTGGGGATGGATTTTTTACAGGAGCAGATGCAACAACTCGCGCCCGAACTCTTGTTTGTCGAGCGGGTGACCAATCCTGCGGTCTTTGCGGATGTGGATCCAAGCCGCGCTCTGAAAGTGTTGGTGTATGCCGCCCCGAGCCTTTAAGCCTCAGAGCGTGAGCCTGTTTCAACGGTCTCGTGCGGGACGGCCAACATGCCCTGAGGACCGTTTTGGCGAGCCATTTTGGCTTTGGGGGTTTTAGGTGGCTTCTGATATTCTCTGCGGCGCCTGTGTAAGCAGGTCCGCTTTGTCATAGCCCGCCGCCTGCCGCCTTGGTGGTCTGCTGGTGTGCTTTACCAGGTTCTTCTCATCGACGTATGGTCCGATTTTTCCTTATCTTCATCGTGGTACTGGCGGTCCTCTTTCGCATCGACATGCTCGACGAAGTGCAGCGGGTCGCCATTGAACCTTGGACAAGTTTTCTGGCGACTGTCAGCGCAGCGCTCATGACCCCGCTCGATGCTGATGTTGCGCACCATGGCCGCATCCTGATGAGCAAGACCACGGGTTTTGCCGTGTCGATCGAGGCCGGCTGCAACGGGGTAGAGGCTGCCATCATCCTGATCGCTGGCATGATCGCCTTCCCCTCTCGCTGGACCCACAAGCTCGCTGGCATCGCCATTGGCATCGCGGCGGTGCAGGCTGTGAACCTGCTGCGCATCATCAGCCTGTACTACCTGGGCAAATGGAATATGACGGTGTTTGAGTTTGCCCACCTGTACCTTTGGCAGGCACTGATCATGCTGGATGTCCTGGTTGTCTGGATGCTCTGGATCCGCTGGATCGCGCGGCAGCAACCTCCCTCTCCACCACAACCTCCCCTCGCCAATGCAGCTTAGTTCGGTCGGACGCTTCCTGCTGATTGCCATCGTCAGCCTGTTGTGCATGATGCCGCTGTGGTACTACCTGTCGCCACAGCTTTCAACGCCCGTATTCTTCATGGCGGGCGAGGCCGCCTCCTCCGTGTTTCATTGGGCTCTGAGCTATACCCAGAAAGAGACCACAGCGGTGTTGAACACCACGCTCAAGGTGGTCTCCGTGCAAAACGGCCAGTTCAAATCAGGCAAGCTTGCCCCCTTGGTGGACTACCGTCTGCTCGGCTACGGCATCGTGATCTTCTGGGCGCTGGTGCTGGCATCGTTTCCCCGTCACTGGGGGCGCAAGCTGCTCATCGGCTCTCTGATCATGCTGCCTATCCAGGCTATCAACGTCGCCCTGCAGTGGTGTAACGACGTTTTCAACCGAGCAGGGCCCGAGGTGTTCGTGCAGACGGGGCTGCCCGGGTGGGTGGCTGATGTGGTGGCGTTTTTGTACCATTTCAACCTCTTCATCTTTACCGCGCTGGCACCGGTGATGCTGTGGCTGCTGCTGGACCGGGCGTTCCTGGCGAAGTTGCATGCACAAGCGCGTGCCGCCGTTGCGGTCCATCGCTAGCGCGGTGTTGGTCGCTATCCGGCACCTAAACCGCGTCTTGTGAGCCAGCGCTGCGTTGCAAATCCTTGCGATAGCTGAGGGTGTCGCGCGGATTTTTGCTTTGCCCCGCCTAAAAATCCATCGGTTTTCAATGTGCGGTCAAGCATGCAACACCACACCTGTCTTTCACAAACGGAGGCGAAGGCCCCTTAAGACAATCACCACCCGCATGCGCTGGTGTGCCCTGCTGGTGTGCCGTGTTGGTGGGACTTGGTGGCGGGGGAAGGGCGGAGAGCTGTTCCTGGGGCAGTTCCCACTCTCGGTGGCGGCTTGGGCATAGCGCCCATCAGCCCGGCGAGGCAGGTCAGGGTGGGCTACATCCCGGTGACCATGCCCTCTGACCCCTATGCGGCCCAGGCCGCAGGTGTTACGGCAGCGCCTGGACGTGTGGATGTGGCACCTGCCCCATCGGGCGGGTTGATCCGCGGTATTGGTGCGGTAGTTGGTGCGGTAGTTTGAACACATTCACGGTGGTCAGTAGATCCTTCGCCCTGAGGTTGAGGCTGTTCGCCGCCGCCGCCATCTCTTCGACCAGGGCGGCGTTTTGCTGGGTTCCCTGGTCCAGGTGGGTCACAGCTTCGTTGATCTGTGCCACGCCTTGGCTTTGCTCGGCGTTGGCCGTGTTGATCTCGCGCATCAACTCATTGACCTGCCGGATCGACTTGACGACTTCTTGCATGGTGCCGCCAGCTTTGTCCACCAAGGTGCTGCCTTCTCCCACACGTTCAACGCTTTCGGTAATCAGGTCCTTGATCTCCTTGGCGGCGGCTGCGCTGCGCTGCGCCAGCGTACGGACTTCGCCGGCGACCACGGCAAAGCCGCGGCCTTGTTCACCTGCTCGTGCAGCTTCAACGGCAGCGTTGAGCGCGAGGATGTTGGTCTGGAAGGCGATGCCATCGATCACCCCGATGATGTCGGCAATGCGCGAGCTGCTCTGGTGAATGTTCTTCATGGTGGTGACCACTTTGGCCACCACCGCGCCACCTTCGTCCGCGATTTCGTAGGCAGCATGGGCAAGCTCGTCCGCTTGCCGCGTGTTGTCAGCGTTTTGTCGCACGCTGGCGTTGAACTCCTCCATGGAGGCGGCCGTTTGCTCCAGCGAACTGGCCTGGCCCTCGGTGCGGGCTGACAGGTCGGCGTTGCCTTCGGCGATCTGCGATGACGCCGATGACACGGTTTCCGCGCTGTCCTGCACGGCCGCCACCACGGCCACCAGCGCCTGCTGCATCTGCTTGAGCTGTGCCATCACACTGTCCGTGTCATTGGGCTGCAGCTCAATGGCCACTGTGAGATCGCCCTGGGCCACGCTCTGGGCCAGGGCTGCGGCAACGGCAGGCTCGGTACCCAGCTGCCGCACGATGCTGCGCGCCACCAGGTACCCGAGCGCCAGAGACAGGGCGATGGCTACGGCCAAAAGAGACAGCACGCCAAGCAGGGTCAGGTCGAAGTCTTCTTCAGCTTCGGCGTACTCTGTCTTGGCGCCATCCAGTTGCAGTTGCACCAGCGCGCCCAGCACGTCTTGCAGCGGGTCCAGCGCCGGGTACATCGTGCGCGCCGCGAACTCAGCCAGTTCCAGTGCCACCTTGTCTTCAGATTGCAGTATTTTTTCAAGCTGTGTGATGGCCGTGTCGGCCTTGCCCTGCAGTTGCTGGAATTGGGTCGCCAGCGTTTTTTCTTTCGGAGTCAGTTCGCTGGCAATGTAGCTGGCCCACTGCGACTGCACCTCGCGGCGCGCATTGGCAATGGACTCCGTCCCCTGCTTGGCGGTAAAGGCACCATCCCGCACCTTGTGCGCTGCATCCACGATGTTGACGGCGTATGCGTCTGACACAGCCTTGATCCGCTGCAGCTGAACCACCCGGTCCTGATATACGCGGTTGAGTGCCTGGTTGCTGTGGTACATGCCCTCCAGCGCGAAATACGCAACCAGCACCATGGCCGTGGTAAGACATGCCATCAGCAGGGCGAGCCGGTGGGCGATTTTCATTTTTTTCAATTGCATGGGTGGTCCAGGATAGTTTTTTCAGACGATGCCTTGCAGGCGTCTTGCAGTGGCTATCGCGTCGGTTCAAACAGCGGCTGCCTTGCCGCACGCATCCGAGATTACAGGGTGCCTCCTGTGCAGCCAACGTCCCTTTGGTGCCAAATTGCAAAAAAACGATAAAAATACTAAAAATGCTTACTACGGCGGGTGAATTTCAGCACCAGCTCGGCTGTTGACCCGGCCCCTAGCTTGAGGGCCGCCGATTGGCGAATTCGCTTGATGCTGCGCAGCGAAATCGCCAAGTCTTCTGCTATTTGTGCATTGGTATCGCCTTGGGCCACACGGGTGACCACGTCGCGTTCGCGGGGCGTGAGGCTGGCCAGCCGCTCGACAAGATCGCCATCGCGCCCTTGTTGTTCGAGGTACCTTGCACTGACGACCAGGGCCTTGGCAATCGCAGCCAATAGCTCGTCGGTCTCAACCGGCTTGAGCAGGAAATCCACCGCCCCCATGCGAAAGCCCTGAACAGCCTCTCGGATGCCGCTGACACCGCTCATCAAAATCACTGGTATGTCCTCCGCTGCACTCAACCGTTCGAGCAGTTCCAGCCCGCTGAGGCCGGGCATTCGCATGTCACTCAGGATGCACACCGGGCCTGGAAACACCGGCTCGTTGCGCTCCAGCGCTTCGAGGTAAGCGACAGCCGATGGATGACTGTCGCAGGCGTAGCCTTCCAGTTGGAGCAGGTTGGCCATCGCCTGGATCACCTCGGGGTGGTCATCGATCAGCACAATGCGCCCCTTGGCGCAGCGCTGCGCAAGGACTTCGTCGCAGACGGTGACAACCTTTCGCAGGGGAGTTGTGGGGTTCATGGGGCAGTGAAGGGGCCAGGAGAGGGGAGAGGGAGCCGCAACTCGAACGTCGCGCCACCAAGGTCATCGGGCGTACCTTGGCCCAGCACCAGGTACCCCCCGTGTCGCTGTGCAATCGAGTCCGCAATCGAGATGCCAAGGCCCAGGCCACCGGTTTTGGTGGTGTAGAAAGGCTCGGCGACCCGGTGCAGTTCGTCGGCCTGTAGGCCTGGGCCGCTGTCTTCCACGCGCAACCATGCCCAGGGCGCTTCGGCGCCATAGGACAGACGGATCTCTCGCCGCGGGCTTTGCATGAGTGCATCGGCGGCATTTCGCAAACCGTTGAGCAGAGCCTGCGTCAGCTCCAGCGCGTCGCCACGGACCAGCACCGCGTCCGTGGCCGGCGTACGCACCAAGAGGATGCCCCGCGCCTGCAGGTCTGCCGCCAAAAGCTCGCAGGTGCTGTCGCACACCTCGCGCAGGTCCACGGCGCGCAGCGGGTGGCGCGATGGTTGGATGAAGGAGCGAATCCGCTCGATCACCCGGCTGGCATGCCGGGCGCTGTGCTCGATTTGCTGCAGCAGCGGCGCCAGAAGCTCGGCAGTCAGCCGTTGCTGCTGCAAAGCACGCAAGCCCGTCTGTGCATTGGTCAGCACGGCGCCGACCGGCTGGCTCAGTTCGTGCGCCAGCGAGACCGACATCTGGTCAATGCTGCGCTGGCGCTCGACCTGGCGCAGTTGTTGTTGCAGCCGGCTGAGCGCCTCGCTGTGGGCCTGCTCTGCCAGCAGCGTACGCTCGCGGCGCCGGGCACGGTCCAGCAGCAGGCCCAGGTAGCAAAAATGCCCGGCCACCGCAGTGACAAGCCCCGTCATCGCGATCAGGGCCGTGGAGACGGGGCGTGCCACGGGGACCGGGTCACCACCAGGGCTGGCGATGATCTCCACCACCCGCACCAGCAAAGCCACGACAAAGGCAGCGTAGACGCTGGCCAGCATATGGGCATTGCGGCTTTTTTCCTGGCGCCCTACGCATACCGCCAGGTGGGCAACATAGGCCAGGCCCAGCGCAATGACTGCTGTGTTCACGCTGGCCCGCAGCGTGAACCAGCCAAGACCCCAGTGGGTGACTGCGGTAAAAACAGCTAGCAACCCCACCAGCCAACCCATCCATCGCCAAGCGGGGGGGCGGTCCAGGTCTTGCCGCAGGGCCTGGACCCTGAGCGCGCAGGAAGACAGGAAGAGGACATTGCTGAGCAATACGCCGAGCAGCGCTGGGAGCTTGCTGGCAAACGATGCGAGGATGACGCCTGCGCCGAAAAGCAGTCCCCCCAGGCACCACCAGGCGGCAGAAGGGGTTCGATCCCGGCCCAGCACGGCCCAGGTCATAACGGGCGCCATCAGGTAGAGCACACCCAGGATGAACAAGGCGGTGGGTATATCAAGCCAACCCATGGTCAACCCGTCGGCTCTGAAGTTCTTGCATGGCGCTTGAGTACACGCGATGCCCGGTGTACGGCGCAAGGCCCCAAAAGGTCAGCCGTTGGTAAAAAGCCACTGGGGGCGGCGCACCGCCCCAGGACTTGTGCAAAGTGGGGCTGCAGACTCCTAGTGCACAGTCAAGCCAGGTGCCTGAGCCCTGTGATGCGCATGTCATGCGGCTTGTCCATCTCTGCTGCATCCGTTGTCTCCGTGGCATCCACCGCAGCAGCAAGCCGGTCAGGCGCCGGGCGGGGCCTCCTGCAGCAGGCGCAGGATCTCCTGCCAGTGCACTGGCTCCACGGGGGTGATCGACAGCCGGTTGCCCGGCTGCAGCACGCGGAGCGCCGCAAGCGAAGGGTGTTTGCGCAACTCTGCCAGCGACAACAGGCGTGTCTTGCGCAGTGCCTGCACATCCAGCAGCAGCCAGCGGGGCTTGTCGAGGGGGGACTTGGGGTCGTGATAGGGCGACGCCGGGTCCCACTGTGTGGGGTCTGCCCGGACGGCGCTGGCCACTCGGGCCAGGCCCGCGACACCTGGCTCCGGGCAGCTGGAGTGGTAGAACAAGACGCCATCGCCCACCCGCATGCTGTCGCGCATGAAATTGCGGGCTTGGTAGTTGCGCACGCCCGTCCACGGCACCGTGGCTTGGGGCGCGGCCAGGGCATCGTCGATCGAGCATTCGTCGGGCTCCGACTTCATGAGCCAGTACTGGGGTGGGTTGGGTGGGGCGGCAAAAGGCATGGCCGCATTCTGGCAAACACTGCGCAAAGGCTGCGAACCCAGCGGTTGGTAGGGCAACCAGGGCAATCGCATCTAAAACAGTCACCTGTGCCTGAGCGAAACTCCAGCGTTTGACGACTGCCCAAGCGCTGTTTTTCGATGAGCCTGCTCGCCCAC
>CAXIRU010000115.1:0-27346 GCA_964031875.1 Acidovorax facilis | reverse complement strand
TGGGCGGACGTGAGGCCGACAGTCCGCCCAGTCTCCGCCACGCTGAAAGACGCTGCAACCGCAGCAGGGGGTGAAGACGGGGGCACGGATCTGCGTTGTGCTCAATGTGCGATAGAAATTAGTGCCTAGCGCTTATCCAACAAGCGCTGTTAGCTATTATTTTTATAGCAATTCTACATTGCGCAGCGGCGCGTAGAGTGACACGGCCTTGTCACCCCGCCCGTGCCCGGCTAGCGCTTACGGCGCGCCGGAAGCGCGCCAGTGCAGGCTGCCACGCCCACCAACCCGGCCATTAGCAGCAGGGCCCATTCGGACAGGGTGGGAACGCTGGCCACAGGCGTTGCCAGCGTGGTCCAGGAGCCCCCCACCCCCGTCACGACACTGCTGTTGCCATCGTTGCCGGCCACGCAGGTGTCGGGCACCAGAGAACCTGCTACGACACCAGTGCAGACATTGTTGTTGCCGACCACGCCCGCAAAACTGGTGACCGACACGACGTTGTGCCGATTGCCCGTCGCATGCGGGCCTGTCAGGTTGTCCTGCCAGGCCCCGATGATGATGTCCGACCCCGTCACCTCGCCCAGGGCATTGGTGGTGACCTGAAACCGGCCCGGGCGCACACCCGGCGCAGCCGACTGGTAGGTGTTGACGCCGTCCGAGAACTGAAACGATGTGACTTGCGGATAAATATCGGCGTTGGTCAGATTGGCCGCCAGTGGGGCGGCGGTGGAGAACTGGCCCGTAACCCGCATGGCGGTCGTGTAATTGGCACAAACGCCCAGGCTGCACGGCGGCGTGAAATTGGCGATGCTGGGCGCCACATAGTTGGCTCCGGTGAACTGGTAAGTGGCCGCGCTGGCCGGGTCACTCAAGAGGCACAGTGCAGCCAGTGTGGCGGTGGTGAATGGAGAGAAGGTCATGGTGCGACAGGGACGTGGAAGGGCGCATAAAAAAGGGGGCTGAGGTGTCAAGCAGCACTCAACCCACCAAAACACCGGTCTCAAAAGCCAGAGCGACCGGGCCCGCGCCGATTTCGGGAGACTGCCCCCAGCCCCATCAACCCGGCCATTAGCAGCAGGGCCCATTCGGACAAAGTGGGCACGGAGTGGGCAGCGGCTGGCGGGGCTGCATCGTCGTTCAGGATGGTGCCGGTGCCATGGGGGTCGTTGATACCCACGTTCACAGGATTGGTGAGGCGCACCCGGAAGGTTTCATCGGCCTCAGCGGTGGTGTCACCGATGACCTGCACGGTCAAGGTGCGGCTGCTGCCATCGCCCGCAGCCCAATTGAGAACACCCGCGTCCCCGAAGTAGTCCACGCCCCCCGTGGCTGTGCCGGTGATGGTGGACCAGCCCACGCTGGCGGGGGCTGACGGGGCAGCATCCAGGGTGACCGTGAAGGTGAGGTTGGTCACCCCCGCATTGCCTTCACTGGCACTGACAGAACTGATCGACAGTGATGGAAGGCCACTGCCCACAATGACGCCCACATTGCTGTGCAGGGCTTCGCTGAGGCCGCTGTTGCCGCCAAACGCGGTGCAGCCATCGGCCGCACCGGCAGGGGCGGTCGGGCCGACAGTGCCGCAGATCCAGTTGTGGGAGTTGGTGCTGGAGCCGCCGGAAAACAGCTCGATCTTGTGCATGCGGTCATTGGCGGCGTGCGGTCCCGCCAAACCATCCACCCACTGGTCCAGCACCAACCAATAGCTGGTGATGGTGCCACCCGCGTCGGTGGACACCTGAAAACGCCTCATCCGCGTGGCCGGGTGGCTGCTTTCAATGCTGACCAGCCCGTCCGACAGGCCATAGGTCAACAAGTTGGGGTCGGCATGCAGGTTGTGGTTGACCAGGTTGGGGGCCAGGCTTCCGAGGTACGTGAACCAGCCGGTGGTCCGCATGCCTGCGGTGTAGTCCGCACAGCTGCCGCCAGGGCACGGAGCCACATAGTTGGTGATACCCGCCCCGTAAGTGGGGCCGGTGAATTGGTAGGTGGCGGCATGCGCCGCCGGCAGGCCCAGGGCCCACAGCAGCCCCAGGAACAACGAAATCAGACGTGGCATTTTGGAAGGCTCCCAAGCAAGGTTTCAGTGCGGCATCCGCCGCGTGTGAGGAAGGGCGGACTCAGTACAAGGTGCTGCTGTTGGGCGTTTCGTCCGTCGCCGATCAGCGCACAGCGCGCACAGGACGGAGTGCGCGCCTGCCCACGCCTGCCGCCATCAGACCCGCCAGCAAGAGCAGGGCCGCTTCGGACAGGGTGGGAACAGCGGTGGTGGATAGGGCCTGTGTCCATACCAAGCCCACGGGGTAGTCGGCCACGCTGGAGGATGCATCCGAGGTGATCGACGTGCAGCGATCCCCGGCGCCCACCACAGCGCAAAGCCGGTTGTGGCTGGTTGCCGAAGAGAACGTGTCGGCCGTCACGAAATCCACCCGGTTGCCGGGAGCATGGGGGCCCGCCAAGTTGTCTTGCCAGCGCGACACGCTGATGGCGGAGTCGGTGATCCGGCCGCTCGCATCGGTGGACACCTGGAATTGCCCCACGCGCGCGCCGGGGTCGCTATCGGCAATGGTGATGAGGCCGTTGGAGAGGCTGTAGCCACTCACCTGCCCCGAAACGTCGGCACTGACCAGATGGGGTGCCAACGGCGTGGCGGTGGCGAACCATCCGGAGACGTTCATGCCCAGGGTGTAGCCGGCGCAAGCACCCGCCCCACACGGGGCCGTGAAGTTGAACACTGCGGAATATGCCGGACCATTGAACGGATAGGTAGCGGCCTGCGCAGAAGCAGCCAAGCTGGTCAGCAGACCAGCGGCAAGGGCATACACAGCAATACAAAGGCGCATGGTGAGGTCTCCCGAAAATCAGGTGGTGCATGACGCGGTTGGCGGCGCGACATGGCGCCGCGCCCGTGGCGCAAGCGTGTGATACCCACAGCCTGCGGCGTTCACACGATGGATCGGCAGCAAGCGATGCATGGTTTTCCGAATCAAAAGCTGGTGGGATTGTCTGAAGCGGTTCCGCGCCTGTGCATTCCCCCAAGGGGGAGGGGTGGCCTGCGCGCCACAGGTCTGTCAGCGGCTGAGGGCCCGGGCCAGGCCGTCCCAATCGCTGGTTCCGGTGGCGGTAAAAATGACGCGGAGGTGCTTTTTCAGCGCTTCAGGACTGACACCGATCTGGGACACACAATCGGCGCGCGCATGCCCCAATCCCGCCAGCAGCGCGATCTCACGCTGCAAGGGACTGAGCTGCAGCGACAGCACCCGCCGCACCACGTCAATGCGCATCGGGCGTTTCAGCGACAACGCCACCAGCAGGTTCTGAGGTGCTCCACCGCCCAGGTCCGCGCTTCCAGGGCCGGGCGCGTGCATGCCGTGCATCTGTGCCACCAGCACCCCGCCGGGCACGGGCAGGTGAAGCGGCCGGTCGGGCTGCGCCAGCAGCCGCTGAACAAAGGGCGGTGGCGTTTCAGGGGGCGCGCCCTGGTGCCACCCCATGCCCCGCTGCCCGGCATTGCGAAGCAGCTCCAGCGCCGGGTCGTTCATCAGCACGATGCGCTGCGCGGCGCCGTCCAGTAGCAGGTGGCCCTCCTGGGCCCCCAGGCCCTGCCAGGCGTCGGGCGGCAGGCTGATTTCAATAGCGCGCTGAAGGTAGGGTGCCACCCTGAGCAGCACGGCCGCGTCGTCGTCGGAAAACGGGCGGTTGGCAGCGCGAAACAGCAGCACCACGGCCCGTGCCCGGCCATTCACATCCACCCGCAGGTCCAGCGAGTGGTGGTGACCGCTGGCACGCACCAGCAGGTTGTAGGTGTTGGATTTGAAGTAATCGGCCCCTGGCGCCAACAGGTGGCCCACGCGCTGGTCCTGGCGCTGGGCCAGGGCAAAAACGTTGATCTCGCGCTCGCCCACGAACAGCCGCTCGAACTCGTTGAGGAACAGGTCCTTCACGCTGTCGGGAGAATCCTCATGGTGAAAACCCTCGGGCAGACCGAACTCATCCAGCCAGAACAACGCGGCCGCCTCGGCACCCACCATACGGCGCAGCAACGCCGTCAGGTCGGAAGCAATGGGGGCCAGCCCGACGCCGATGCGGCACAGCAGGTC
Organism: Acidovorax facilis; assembly: GCA_964031875.1. Taxonomy (GTDB): domain Bacteria; phylum Pseudomonadota; class Gammaproteobacteria; order Burkholderiales; family Burkholderiaceae_C; genus Acidovorax; species Acidovorax facilis_A. The sequence continues at coordinate 23,246 of CAXIRU010000115.1, read as the reverse complement.
CAGTTCGTGCCAACAGCGGCGGAGGGTCATGGCGAAGCGTGAAAATGGGCGGTGGTTTGGATCGAAGGGCCCGGTAACCAGGGATGGCCGTCAGGTTCGCTGTGGCCGGGCTTGGCAGCGGGGCTTTGCGCCGCTATTGTTTTGAGCACCGCACCACAAAAAAAGCCAACCGCGGTTGGTATCCACCCCATGAATGCACCCCCCCCCCAAGGGCTCCCCCGCAACGAGGCCGCCTGGCTGGCCCACCTGGAACTGCTGGCCGAACTGCCCTACCCTGCCCCGGTGTTGATGCCCACCGTGCTGGCGGCCTTGCGCAGCGGCTTCAACGCCGACTTTGGCGGATTTGGTCTGGTGAGCGGCGAGCACCTGCAGCCCGTGGCCTACTGGACCGAGCGCATGACGGTGTCGGCACTGCGCGCCCTGGCAGTGCACCAGGACGAAATGTTCACCGAGTTCCCGCTGCGCCAACAGCTGGAGTCCGACGGCGAGGTCGTGCGCCTGATCCAGACCATGCCCGGCTACGAAGACCATTGGCACTACCGCGACATCCTGGGACCGCTGGGGATGCGCTGGGCCATGTGCGTACCGGTATTCGACCAGCAAGGGGGCTGTGACGGGTTTCTTTATCTGTACCGCCGTGCCGAGAGCGGCCCGTTCAGCAATGCCGAGCAAGCCCGTCTGCGCGCTGCGCGCGATCGGTTGCGGTCCCTACACCAACACCCGCCAGCAAACCTACCCCCCTGCCCGCTGCGCACAGCGGGAACTGCCGTACTGAACCTGGATACATCAGGGCACATGCTGGCCAAAGGCCAGAAGGCCATCGAGCTGCTCTACCTGTGCCACGATGCCCGCATGGGCATGCTCGACTGGGCTGCAGACGATCTGACCGCGCTGCCCGCACCGGTGCGGGACATGCTGCAACCGCTGCTGGCCACCAGCACGGGGACGGACGTGGGCCTTTGCTCCGTGGACGTAGCCGCCGGGCGCTTCGACTTCCGGGCCGAACGCTTGCTGGCCACCGGCACCGACCAGCCACAAGTGGCCGTGACCATCACCCACCTGGAGCCCACCGACATTACCGTGGCACGGCAACTGATGAACTGGCCACTGTCCTCGCAGGAAAAGCGCCTGCTGATCGCCTCGGTGCGGCAACCCACCCAGCAGCAGCTGGCAGAGCACCTGGGCATCACCATCGGCACGCTCAAAAGCTATATCAACCGCCTGCAGGCCAAATTGGAACGGCCCTCACGACAGGCCATCATCGACATGGTGCTTGAGCACACCTCACCCGCTGGTGCTTGAGCCCCGAGACCGCCCAGGCGAGGCCAATGGCTGGCCTCACAAGCACCTCCCGGCGTCACGCATCAGCCCCCCAGATCCCGGATGACTTGCGGGGCGATCTCAGCCCACTCTGGGTCGGTGAACAAACGCGAGCGGGTGTGAAAGGCCTTGCCAGTGTTGCCTTCCAGCGAAAACGTGCCGCCGTGCCCGTCGATCACATCCAGGATGAGCTGTGTGTGTTTCCAGTATTCGTACTGCGATTTGCCGATGTAAAACGGCGCGCCGCCCACATGCCCCAGCAAGACATCGCCCGCGCCAATGGTCAGGTCGGTGGGCAAATAGCAGTTGGCCGCACTGTTGTCGCAGCAGCCGCCCGACTGGTGGAATATCAGGCTGCCATGCTGTGCCTGCAATTGCGCAATCAGCGCCAGGGCTGCGTGGGTGGCAATGACTCTCTCGACCATGGTGATCTCCAGGTGCGGCGACAAAGAACCGCTGCAGTGCAAAAAGTGATTTCGCAGCAGCGTCACGGTGGTTCACAGAGCGTCGATGGCTAGGCGCGTCGTCGCAGACAGTAGCAGCGCTACGGCAAGACGGCGCAACGACGCCAGCGGCGTTCTGTGGACCACAGCCCCCATCAGAAGAAGCCGAGCTTGTTTTCTGAGTAGCTCACCAGCAAGTTCTTGGTCTGCTGATAGTGGTCCAGCATCATCTTGTGCGTTTCGCGCCCGATGCCCGATTCCTTGTAGCCGCCAAACGCCGCGTGCGCCGGGTACGCGTGGTAGCAGTTGGTCCACACGCGGCCTGCCTTGATGGCGCGGCCCATGCGGTAGGCCACGTTGCCGTTGCGGCTCCACACACCTGCGCCCAGGCCATACAGCGTGTCGTTGGCAATGGCCAGCGCTTCGGCTTCGTCCTTGAAGGTGGTCACGGCCAGCACGGGGCCGAAGATTTCTTCCTGGAAGATGCGCATCTTGTTGTGGCCCTTGAACAGCGTGGGCTGCACGTAGTAGCCGCCTTCCAGGTCACCGCCCAGGTGGGCCTGACCGCCACCGGCCAGCACTTCTGCGCCTTCTTGCTTGCCCAGGTCGAGGTAGCTCAGGATCTTGGTGAGCTGCTCTTTGCTGGCCTGCGCACCCATCATGCTGTCGGTATCGAGCGGGTTCTGGTGCTTGATGGCCGCCACGCGCTTCAAGACACGTTCCATGAACTTGTCGTAGATGCTCTCCTGGATCAGCGCACGCGATGGGCAGGTACACACCTCGCCCTGGTTGAACGCAAACAGCACCAGGCCCTCGACGGCCTTGTCCAGGAAGGTATCGTCCTTGTCCATGATGTCGGCAAAGAAGATGTTGGGGCTCTTGCCGCCCAGCTCCAGCGTGGCGGGGATGAGATTGTTGGCCGCAGCCTGCGCAATCACGCGGCCCGTGCTGGTCGATCCGGTGAAAGCAATCTTGGCAATGCGCTTGGATGTCGCCAGCGGCATGCCCGCCTCGCGGCCATAGCCGTTGACGATGTTGAGCACGCCCGGCGGCAGCAGGTCGGCAATCAGCTCGGCCAGGATAAGGATGGAAATCGGCGTGCTCTCTGCGGGCTTGAGCACCACGCAGTTGCCCGCGCCCAGGGCAGGGGCCAGCTTCCACGCCGCCATCAGGATGGGGAAGTTCCACGGAATGATCTGGCCCACCACGCCCAGCGGCTCCTGGATGTGGTACGCCACGGTGTTCTCGTCGATGTTGGAGAGGGCGCCTTCTTGCGCCCGCACGCAGCCCGCAAAGTAGCGGAAATGGTCCACGGTGAGGGGGATGTCGGCGTTCAGCGTCTCGCGGATCGCCTTGCCGTTGTCCACGGTTTCGGCGTAGGCCAGCAGCTCCAGGTTCTGCTCAAGGCGGTCGGCAATTTTCAGCAAGATGTTGCCGCGCGTGGCCGCATCGGTCTTGCCCCAGGCGTCGCTTGCGGCATGCGCGGCGTCCAGCGCCAGTTCGATGTCTTCAGCGGTGGAGCGCGCGGCCTGGGTGTAGACCTTGCCGTTGACGGGAGAGATCACGTCAAAGTATTGGCCCTTGACCGGGGCTACGAACTTGCCGCCGATGAAGTTGTTGTACTGGGGCTTGTAGGCGATCTTGGCGCCAGCGGCGCCGGGGGCTGCATAAACGGTCATGGTGTCTGTCTCCGGTGGATTTGTGGACATCTGTGCGGCACACCGCGCCGCCAGATGAAGGACATGACTCAAAACCCGTGCCAACTTGCCCCATTGGCTAAGTGTTTGATTTTTATGGCTTTGTTTGTGCGTGCTCAAGAAAGCGCAGCCCACCGGGCGTTAAGGTGTCTGCTCCAGAACGCGACACCTGTCACGAAATGGAACAGTTGAAGCGGCCCCTCAGCGCTCGCTATTGCCCTGGCCTCTGGCCGCCGCCATACTGGCTTTCAAACAGGGCGCATTGCATTGATGACGCCCGGGCAGGAGACAAACACCATGCGATCCACTTCCACATCTGTGGCACTGCGGCAAGCCCGCCAGCACCTGCTGGAATCAGGCCAATGCCCCACCGGCCTCGTGGACGAGCGCCTGGCACGGTCGTGGCAGCGCAGCCTGGACAGCGGCCTGCGGCCCACCGGCCGACTGGGCAACCCCGACAACCTGGAACACCAGGCCCTGCGGCAGTTGCGCGGCCACCACCAGGAGTTGCTGGCGCATTCGCGCCCGGTGATGGAGTACCTGTTCGAGCAGGTGCGCGACAGCCAGAGCGTGGTGGTGCTGGCCAGCCCCTGCGGCACGCTGGTGGACACCTGTGGTGACGCTTACTTTCTGGGCAAGGCCGAACGGGTGGCCCTGACCAGTGGCGCCTCGTGGCACGAACAACAGCGCGGTACCAACGCCATCGGCACCGCGCTGGCCGAAATGGCGCCAGTAGAAGTGCACGGCGCAGAACATTTTCTGGAGCGCAACGGGTTTCTGACCTGCGCCGCCGCACCCATCCTGTCAGCCACCGGGCAGATACTGGGCATTCTGGACATCTCCAGCGAACACAACCGGGGCAACCCCCACACACTGGGGCTGGTCAGCACCGCCGCCCACATGATCGAAAACCGGCTGCTGGTGTCGGGCAGCCAGCGCCATGTGCGCCTGCACCTGCACACCCACCCCGAGGGCATTGGCACCGTGGCCGAAGGCATTGCACTGGTGTCGGAAGACGGCTGGGTGGTGGGCGGCAACCGCAGTGCACTGGCGCTGCTGCGCATTTCGGTGGCGCAGCTGGGCAGCATCTCGCTGGACCAGATCCTGAACGTGGGCCTGCAAGAGCTTCTGGCGCGCCACCACCGTCGCCCCGACGCACCGCTGTCCTTGCGACGGCACGACGGCGCACCGCTTTTTGGGCTGCCCGTGCCGGACAAGTGCACGGTGCGGACCCTGCCCCCCTCCGCGCCTGCCCGCCCCCCAGAGGATGCGCTGGCCCAACTGGACACCGGCGATGCCCGCTGGCGCACGGCTGCCGCCAAAACACGGCGCATTCTGGGCAAACCCATCGCCCTGCTCATCCAGGGTGAGTCCGGGGTGGGCAAAGAGTGGTTTGCACGCAGCGCACACCAAAGCAGTCCGCGCCGCGACGGCCCCTTCATCGCCATCAACTGCGCCGCCATGCCCGAGTCGCTGATCGAGTCCGAGCTGTTTGGCTACAGCCCCGGCGCTTTCTCCGGCGGTCGGCGCGAGGGGCGCCTGGGCCTGCTGCGCGAAGCCCATGGCGGCACACTGTTTCTGGATGAAATTGGCGACATGCCGCTGGCCCTGCAGACGCGGCTGCTGCGCGTGCTGCAGGAGCGGCAGGTGGTGCCGCTGGGCAGCGCGCAGCCAGTGGCCGTGGACTTTGTCCTCATCTGCGCCTCCAACCGCAAGCTGCGCGAAGAAGCGGAGCAGGGGCGGTTTCGCACCGACCTGTACTACCGGATCAACGGCCTGGCGGTGGAACTGCCTCCCTTGCGCGAGCGCACCGACTTCGAAGCGCTGAGCCAGCGCATGCTCCAGGACATTGAGCCCGCCCGCCCACTGCGCCTGGACCCTTCGTTGATGGCAGCGCTGGAGAAATACCGTTGGCCGGGCAATCTGCGCCAATGCGCCAGCGTGCTGCGCACCGCCTGCGCCATGCTGGACGCGCACGAGGAGGTGGTGGAATGGCACCATCTGTCGGACGACTTTCTGGAAGAACTGCAAAACGTGGATCGTTTTGCCACGCCGACCACCCCGGAGCGCCCTCCGCAAAACCTGGATGAACTGTCCCAATCGGCCATCCAGCAGGCACTGGAGAGCTGCCGGGGCAACATGAGCCACGCAGCGCGCACCCTGGGCATCAGCCGCCAGACGCTGTACCGCAAGCTGGCCCTGCGCAAGGAGCGGCGCACAGCCCCTGATGGGCCACACGCGGCCCGGGGCCTGCCACCGGGGCGCTGAGGGTCAGGCCAGCATCCAGCGCTGGCCCGCATGCCGTCCCGATTCGAGTGACCGTGGCACGCCCGCTTCATGAAGCGAGAGCGAGCACACCGCCGCGGACGGGCACCACAACCGCCCCGCTGATAAGCGGTGCCAGATTTTGATAAAAATTGGCACCTAGCGCTTATTCAACAAGCGCTAGCAGCTATATTTTTTATAGCAATACCTCCAAAGGGTTGCGGCACGCCGGGGACGACAAGTGCACCTCCGCCACAGACTGGCGCCAGGCCCACCAACAACGGTGGGAACGGAACGCTATGCTGCACCCATGAATCACCGCAGGACCCTGTTGATCGTCTACCACTCGATGACGGATGGCACCCGCCAGATGGTGGAAGCAGCGCGTGAAGGCGCCTGTGCAGCGGACGCAGGCGTGGATGTCCGGCTACTGCACGCCGCGCATGCGCAGCCGGGTGACGTGCTGGGTGCGGATGGGTTCATTTTCGCCACGCCGGAGAACCTGGCGGCCATCAGCGGGCAGCTCAAGGATTTTTTCGACCGTTGCTACTACGCGGTGCTCGATCACGTGAATGGCCGCCCCTATGCCTGCCTGATCTGCGCGGGCAGCGACGGGCACAGCGCGGCGCGGCAGATGGAGCGCATTGCAACCGGCTGGCGCCTGCGGTCCATTGCAGAGCCCCTCATTGTCTGCACCCACGCGCAGACGGCAGAAGCGATTCTGGCCAAGAAGCGTATTGGCCGCGACGCGCTGGAACGCTGCCGGACCTTGGGCGAAGCCTTGGCAACGGGATTGGGAATGGGGATTTTCTAGCCGGGGACTGCGCAAAGCACCGGTGAATCCGGGCGGCGCCTGCCAAGCAGGCTCAGTGCGCAACCCGGAACGCCGCACGCGCCGCAGAGTCCCGCTCCAGCCGGCGCGCAATGTTGCCGCACACCAGGTCACACAAGGCATCGACCGACTCGTCGGTCAGCCGGTAGTACACGCTGGTCCCCCGCCCTTCTCGGGACACCAGGCCATGCTTGGTCATCAGCGACAGATGGCGGGAGACATTGGCCGCTGTGTAGCCACATTCCTGCGCCAACTCGCCCACGTTTTTCTCTCCGTCCCGCAGCAGATTGAGGATGCGCAGCCGCGTGGGTTCGGCAAGAACCTGGAAGTAGGCAGCAACCTGCTCAAGGGCTTCGGGGGGCATCTCTTTCATCGCGGGATCTCCATGCATTGGGGACTCATGATACATTATTGACTAATTAGCTGATTAGTTAAATAATCAATTTCACAAAGAATCCCTGGAGCCGCCATGAAGTCCCTGACCTTGTTGACCGCAGCGCTTTCCCTGGCCATGTCGGGCGCCTGGGCGGCCAGCGACACCGCAGCGCAGCCGGTCGCCACCTTCACCATTCAACCTGCTGCAGCCCAGTTGGCGAGCAGCGTGGACGCCCAGGTCGAGGCCGTGCGGGACGCCACCCTCTCCGCCCAAGTACAGGGCGCGGTGATCAGCCTCTCTGCCAAAGCGGGAGACCGCGTGGCGGCAGGCCAGGAGCTGGCGCGCATTGACGCACGCGCAGCGCAACAGAACGCCGCCGCCAGTGCAGCCCAGGTGGACGCCGCGCGCGCCGCCCAAAACGTCGCGACCAAGGAATACGAGCGCCAGAAGCAGCTGTTCCAGAAGCAATACATCAGCCAGGCCGCGCTGGACCGGGCAGAGGCCCAGTGGCGCGCCAGCCAGTCGCAGGTGCAGGCCCTGCTGGCGCAGGCAGGTGCGGCCGCCACGCAGTCAGGCTTCTACGTCATCAAGGCGCCTTTTGCGGGCGTGGTGGGCCATGTGCCCGCCACCCTGGGCGACATGGCCATGCCGGGCAAACCCTTGATGACCGTGTACGACCCTTCGCTGATGCGCGTGACCGCCTATGTGGGGCAGCAACAGGCCGCCACGCTGCGCGATGGAGGCACTGGCGAGCTGCAGGTGGACATTCCGGGGGTCTCCGCTTCGCGCATCGCGATCCCGGCCTCCAAAGTGCAGGTGCTGCCCACCGTCGATGCACAAAGCCACACCGTGCAGGTGCGCGTGGAGCTGCCAGCCAGCCTGGTGGGCGTGGCGCCCGGCATGTTCGCCCGCCTGTGGCTCAACGCAGCCAAGGGCGCTGCCGCAGCTGCCTCAGGGCCGCTGCTGGTACCCGCCAGCGTGGTCGTTCGGCGCGCGGAAATGACGGGCGTCTACGTGCTGGATGGCCAGGGCCGACCGCTGCTGCGGCAGGTGCGCCTGGGGCGGCCCGCTGGCGACATGGTGGAGGTATTGAGCGGCGTGCGCGCAGGCGACCGCATTGCACTCCAGCCCCAAGCTGCTGCCAAGGTACGCTGACATGAGCACCCCCCAAAACCCTTCGCCGCTCGGAATCTCCGGGCGCATCGCCGCCTTGTTTCAGAGCGCGCAAATCACGCCCTTGCTGGCCGTGGTGGCGTTTTTGCTCGGCGTGTTTGCCGTGCTGGTCACCCCCCGCGAGGAAGAGCCCCAAATCGACGTCACCATGGCCAATGTCATCGTGCCGTTCCCCGGCGCATCCGTCGCCGATGTGGAGCAAATGATTGCGACGCCTGCCGAACAGGTGCTGTCGCAGATGCAGGGCACGGAGCACGTGACCTCGGTGTCCCGGCCCGGCATGGCGGTGATGACGGTGCAGTTCAAGGTGGGCGTGCCGCGCACTGAGGCGCTGGTGCGCTTGCACGACACCTTGCGCACCAATGCCGACTGGCTGCCCAAGGGACTGGGGGCTCTGGACCCGATCATCAAACCCAAGGGCATCGACGACGTGCCCGTGGTGACACTCACCCTGCACAGCCGTGACGAAACCTCCGGTGCCTTTGCGCTGGAGCGCGTGGCCCACAGCCTGGAGGCCGAGATCAAGCGCGTGCCTGGCACCCGCGAGGTGCAGACCCTGGGCGGCCCAGGCCGCGCCGTGCTGGTGCGCATGGACACCAACCGCATGGCAGCCACCGGCACTACGGTGGAGGACCTGCGCCGCACGTTGCAGTCAGCCAACCTGGGGCTGCCCGTGGGAGAGCTGCTGGGCGGCGACCGGACCATCCAGCTCGACAGCGGCCCTGCGCTGGCGCGCGCCGATGAGGTGGCAGACCTCATGGTGGGCGTGCGCTCGGGCAAGCCGGTGTTCCTGAAAGATGTGGCCGATGTTCAGGACGGCGCCTTGCCCGCAAGCCGCTATGTCTGGCACGGAGTTCCAAGACGCACCGCCAGCACCGCCAGTGCCAGCGACGGAGCCCCGCAGAGCGCCGTGGACGAATACCCGGCCGTGACCCTCACGGTGACCAAGAAGGCGGGAGAGAACGCCATCGACGTCGCCAATGCGGTGATGCAGCGGGTCGAGCAACTGCACAACACCGTGATTCCCGACGGCGTGGAGGTGACGGAAACCCGCAACTACGGCGCCACTGCCAACGACAAGGCCCAAAAGCTCATCCAGAAGCTGCTGTTCGCCACAGCGTCGGTGGTGGCACTCGTCTTCCTGGCCCTGGGCCGCCGCGAGGCCGCCATCGTGGGCGTGGCCGTGGTGCTGACGCTCACGGTGACGTTGTTTGCGTCCTGGGCCTGGGGCTTCACGCTCAACCGGGTATCGCTGTTTGCGCTGATCTTCTCCATCGGCATCCTGGTGGACGACGCCATTGTGGTGGTGGAGAACATCCACCGCCACCAGCTGCTGCACCCGGGGCGCAGCCTCAAGGACATCATCCCCCACGCGGTGGACGAGGTGGGTGGCCCCACCATTTTGGCCACATTCACCGTGATTGCCGCGCTGCTGCCGATGGCGTTTGTGAGCGGCCTCATGGGCCCGTACATGAGCCCCATCCCCATCAACGCCAGCATGGGCATGCTGCTGTCGCTGGCCGTGGCGTTCGTCATCACCCCCTGGCTGGCCCGGCTGTGGATGAAGGAGCACGCGGCCCATCCACCAGGGCATACCAGCCCGGTGCACAGTGGGCTCAGCGCTCGCATTGCGCCCACCTTCGAGCGGGTTTTCAGACCCTTGCTGGATGACGCGCAAGGCCGACGCAACCGCCGCTGGCTGGGCCTGGGCGTGGCGGCACTCATTGCCTTGTCAGTCGCTTTGCCGGTGCTCGGCTGGGTGCAGCTCAAGATGCTGCCTTTCGACAACAAGTCCGAGTTCCAGGTGGTGGTGGACATGCCTGCGGGCACCCCGGTAGAGCGCACGGCCGCCGTGCTGCATGAGTTGGGCGCACACCTGGCCACCGTGCCGGAGGTGACCGACTACCAGGCCTACGCAGGCCTCTCAGGCCCCATCAACTTCAATGGACTGGTGCGCCAGTACTACCTGCGCACGGGGGGCGAGGTTGGCGACATCCAGGTCAATCTGGTGGACAAACAGCACCGCAAGGACCAGAGCCACGCCATTGCCATGCGCGTGCGCCCTGCCCTGCAGGAGATCGGCAAGCGCCATGGCGCCAATGTGAAGGTGGTGGAAGTGCCACCCGGCCCCCCCGTGCTGTCGCCCATCGTGGCCGAGGTGTATGGCCCCGATGCTGAGGGCCGCCGCGAAGTGGCGCGTGCTGTACGCGCCGCGCTGGTCGCTACCGAAGGCATTGTGGACGCCGACGACAGCAGCATCTCTGATGCGCCCCGCAAGCTGCTCATCGTGGACCGGCGCAAGGCCGCTCTGCTGGGAATCCCCCAGCAGGCCATCGTCAGCACGCTGCATGCGGGGCTGAGCGGCGAAGCAGCCACCTGGCTGCGCGATGCCAGCAAATACCCTGCGCCCGTGCTTTTGCAATTGCCCGCAGAAAGCCACGGCGACCTGGAGGCACTGTTGCGCCTGACCGTGCGGGGCTCGCAAGGCCAGTTGGTCCCCATTCGCGAACTGGTCACGGTGAGTGACACCCTGCGCGAACAACCCGTTTATCACAAGGACCTGTTGCCGGTGAATTTTGTGGTGGCCGACATGGCGGGCCGCGTGGACAGCCCGCTGTACGGCATGTTCCAGGCGCGCAGCGCGATTGCCCGCATCGTGGCGCCTGATGGCGGATCGGTGCAGGAATACTTCGTTCGCCAGCCTGCGGATGCCCTGCGGGGCTACGCCATCAAATGGGATGGCGAGTGGCAGATCACGTTTGAGACCTTCCGCGACATGGGCGCTGCCTACGCGGTGGGCCTGATCCTGATCTACCTGCTGGTGGTGGCGCAGTTTGGCTCCTACCTCACGCCGCTCATCATCATGGCGCCGATTCCGCTCACCATCATCGGCGTGATGCCCGGCCATGCCCTGCTGGGCGCGCAGTACACGGCCACCAGCATGATCGGGATGATTGCGCTGGCGGGGATCATCGTGCGCAACTCCATCCTGCTGGTGGACTTCATCAACCTGCAGGTGCGCGAGGGCGTGCCCCTGAAGACGGCGATTGTTCATTCCGCCATCACACGGGCCCAACCCATTGTGCTGACTGGCATGGCGGCCATGATCGGCGCGTTTTTCATCCTCGACGATCCGATCTTCAACGGTCTGGCGATCTCGCTGATCTTCGGCATCTTTGTGTCCACTGTGCTGACGCTGGTGGTGATCCCCACGCTGTACTACGCGGCATACCGCGACCGCAGCGCGGCGGATTCTGCCCGCGAATAACGCATGGCCGACCAACGCGCATCCCCCGTGTTCCACTTTTCTTCAACAAGGAGTTCATCATGACAACCTGGCAAATCGTTCGCGTGGTCGCAGGCACTTTCATCCTGCTGTCTCTGGCGCTGGGCATTCCTGGCAGCCCTGTTTTTGTGAGCCAGTGGTGGCTGGCGTTCACAGCGTTCGTGGGCGTGAACCTGCTGCAGAGCGGGATCACCAAGTGGTGCCTCATGGAAACCATCTTGCGCAAGCTGGGCGTGCGCCCAGGCTGCTGAGGAGGCACACGCCATGCGCAAACGCATCCTCATCGCTGCGTTGCTGGCCTGCGGCATGGGTGCAGCCCAGGCGGCGGATTTGCACGAGGCTTGGTTGGCCGCACGGCAGCAACACCCGGACATGGCAGCAGCGGCGGCCACACGCGCCGCAGGCGAGGCCCGCCGCATGCAGGCCAGCCGTTTGTGGAACCCCTCTGTGACGGCCCAGGCGGCGACAGGCGCGATGGGCTCGCAGACCTCTGCCCAGGGAGCCGCGTTTTCCATGCCAGGGACACCACAGACCTCTGGGGTGGGTTTTGACACCTCGGTCCGCAGCGGCCCGGGTACACGCTGGGGTGTGGAGGCGCGCATGCCGCTGTACAACCCCGAGCGCAGCGCACAGGGGCGCCAGCTGCTGCTGTCCGCCGATCTGGCAGAACTGCAAGCCGCCTCGGTACAGCAACAGCTGATGCTTCGAACGGCCCAGCAGTACTTCTCGGCCGTGCTGGCGCAGCAGCAGCGCGCGTTGCTAATGCGCCAGCAGGAAGCAACCGATCGGGCTCTCAAAGAGGCGCAGGACCGCTTTGCATTGGGCGACTCGCCGATCACGGATGTGCGCGAAGCCGAGGCGCGTGCGCAGGCCAACGCCGCACTGGTGCAGGCTGCCGATGTCGAGATGCAGATTGCGCGCCAGGCTCTGGCCCAGACCACAGGCTGGAATCCTATGCAACTGCCGGCCCTGCACCTGCCCGCCTCGTCGGGCAACGAACCCACCACCTTGCGCGATGGCAACCCCCTCGCGCCGCTGCCTCACTGGCTGGATGTCGCCGCGCGCGACAACCTCCAGGTGCGCACCCAGGCGCAGGCCCTCGCACTGGCCGAGCAAGAGGCCACCAAGGCGGCGCGTTTTGCCAGCACCAAGGTGGACCTGGTGGCCCAGACGGGAGGCGACCACCTGTCAGGATCTGGCCGATGGGGCTCTGCCAGCAACTCCGCACGCCAGTACATGGTGGGTGTGCAAATCCAGGTGCCGCTGTACACCGGTGGCCAGCTTGATGCGCGCCAGCAGGAACTGCTGCGCCTTCAGGACAAGGCCCAGGCCGACCTCGACAGCGCCCGGCTTGCCGTAGCCCAGCAGGTACGCGCCAGCTGGCTGCACCTGCAGGCAGGGGCCGCCCGGACCCAAGCCCTGGAGTCGGCGCTCAGGTCGGCCCAGGTTCGGCTGGAGGCGACCCAACTGGGTCGCCAGGTGGGTGACCGCACCACACTGGATTTGCTGCAGGCACACAATGACGCGATGCAGTCGCAATCCAACCTGCTGGGGCACCAGACCCACATGGCGCAAGAACGCCTGCAGTTGATGGCGTTGGCGGGCCAACTGAACGAGGCCGCGTTGCGAGCGGCCACCGACACAGCGCACATGCTGGCCCCGCCCACACCTTGAACACCCTCCAACATGCCCCCCATCCCACACCCTCACCCCGCCAGCGCCATGAATCCCCACCCCGCCCCCACGCTTCCCCTGGTCGTCGATGTCCGTTCGCCCGGCGAATTCGCAGCAGGCCATGTGGCTGGCTCCATCAACCTGCCGCTGGACAGCCTGGCCCAGCAGGCCGCTGCAGCGCTGCCGCACCGCGACCAACCGATGGTGCTTTGCTGCCTCTCGGGCGCACGCTCGGGCATGGCAGTCCAGTGGTTGCGCACGCAAGGCTATAGCCAGGCGTCCAATGGCGGCGGTGTGAGCAGCGTGGCCCTGCAGCTGGACCGCCCCATCGAGCGCGACTGATGGGATCAGGCGCTTGCCACCGTCACACTCAAAGCATTGTGTCCATCGAGCCTGCAACAGGAGACCCCCGTGAAGCCCCAGATAGAAGCCTTCTTTGACGACGCGACCTGGACCGTGAGCTACGTGGTGTTTGACGAACCCGGGGGCCACTGCGCACTGGTGGATTCGGTGCTGGACTACGACGCAAAATCAGGCCGTACCCGCACCCACTCTGCGGATCGCCTGGCAGCGTTCGTCCAGAGCAAGGGTTTGACCGTGCAATGGATTCTGGAAACCCATGCCCATGCCGACCACCTGTCCGCCGCGCACTACCTTCGCAGCAAGCTGGGAGGAAAAATCGCCATCGGAGCCGCCATCACCCAGGTGCAGGAGGTGTTCAAAGCCATCTTCCACCTGGAGCCCGAGTTCCGCCCGGATGGCCGTCAGTTCGACCACCTGCTGCACGACGAAGAAGTGTTTTCTATTGGCCAGCTCCAAGCCAAGGCGCTGGCCGTGCCGGGCCACACCCCTGCGTGCATGGCATACCAGATCGCAGACGCCGTGTTGGTGGGCGACACCCTGTTCATGCCCGACGTCGGCACCGCGCGCTGCGACTTCCCGGGTGGCGATGCGCACACGCTGTACCAGTCGGTGCGCAAGCTGCTCAGCCTGCCCGCACAGACCCGCCTTTTCATGTGCCACGACTACCCCCCCGCAGAGCGCGCCCTCGCCTGGCAGACCACGGTCGCCGCTCAGCGCGCCCACAACATCCATGTGCACGACGGCATGACCGAAGCGGCATTCGTCGAACTGCGCACCCGGCGCGATGCAACGCTGGACATGCCCGCGCTCATTCTGCCGTCGGTACAGGTCAACATCAGGGCCGGGGCGATGCCCCCCGCAGAAGACAACGGCGTGACCTATCTCAAGATTCCCGTGAACGCGCTGTGACACGCTATCCACGCCCCCTCTGAAGATCCCGGAGATTTCCATGAGCAACGAACAGATCACCGTTGAGCTGGTCCAGCAAGAGGACTACCGCTTTGACATCCATTTTGGCGGTACCGTCCCTCAGCTGGTCGGAGACGAACCCGCCCCGTTGGGCTCCGGCATGGGGCCATCGCCTGTGCAGCTGCTTTGCGCAGCAGTGGGCAATTGCCTGAGCGATTCCCTGCTGTTTGCGCTGCGCAAATTCAAACAATCACCGGAGCCCTTGCGCGCCACCGTGGTGGCCCAGGTGGGCCGCAACCTCGAAGGGCGTCTGCGTGTGCTGCGCATGGATGCCACCTTGCGCCTGGGCGTACCCGCCGCACAACTGGAACACCTGGACCGCGTGCTGGGCCAGTTCGAAAGCTATTGCACGGTAACCCAGAGCGTGGGGCAGGGCATTCCCATCGTGCTGAAAGTGCTGGACGCCAACAACGCCGTCCTCCAATGACACCACGGCATATCTACCTTCTTATCTCTTCAGGAAACATCCGATGAAAACAGCCCACGATCTCGTGGCCGCAGCGAAAGCCCAGGTCCATGAAGTCTCCATCGACCAAGCCGATGAAGCCATCCGACTGGCCGATGTGCTCATCGACGTGCGCGAGGCCGATGAGTACCAGGCCGGTCACATACCCGGTGCCATCCACGCCTCGCGTGGCGTGCTGGAGTTCAAGCTCAGCAGCACGCCAGCACTCACCTCGCGTGATCTGAAGGTGGTGGTGTATTGCAAGACCAGCGGGAGGGCCGCCTTGGCGGCCTGCGCCATGCGCGACATGGGCTACCTGCAGGTGCAATCCATCGCAGGCGGCTTTGACGCCTGGGCCGCAACGGGCAAACCGGTGGTGTCCCAGGAGCCACCACCTTTCGATTGATCCTGTAGAACCTCAGGAAGGAGCCCTGCCAGTGCAAAGAAAGCCCCGGCAGAGTTGCTGGAATACTGTCAGAGAACACGAATTGGCTGCTGGGCAGTATTTCAGCGGTGGAGGGCACTGTTGCGCACGACTTCCACCCTTGCGTCGTGCGCCCTTTCGATCTGTAGGGAGGATTGCACGGCATGCGCGCTGTCGGCACCCAGCACGTTGAGGCAGACAGCAACACTGCCATCACCCAGTACAAAACATCAATCTTGGAAACGCGGCGGCCTCTTTTCGACGTTGGCGCGAAGCGCCTCCATCTGATTGGGCATACCCATGAGTTCACCTTGCTCAGCGCTTTCAGCCCTCAGAACGACCGCTGCAGAGTCGTCCAACGTCCGTTGAGCCAGATTGGCCAGGCGTTTGGCGGCGCGGATGGCACTCGGGCTTCGCTGCGCAACAGCCTGTGCGAGCTTGCGAGCCTCCGCCAGCGGATCGTCGCACAGACGGGTAACCAGACCGAGGCTGACCGCCTCCTCGGGCGACACCAGGCGGCCGGTGTAGGTGAGTTCGCGCGCAACATCGTCGCGCAACAGACCACGCAGCAGCAGGTGGCCCCCCATGTCGGGCACCAGGCCCCAGTTGATTTCAAGGGCCGAAAGCTGCGCGTCGGGTGCCACCAGTCGGATGTCGGCGCCGAGCGCCACCTGCAGCCCGCCGCCAATCACCGGGCCGTGCAGTGCCGCGATCACCGGCACCGGCAGCTCGCGCCAGCCCATCGCCAGGTGCTGCGCCAGGTTGGCGGGCCCGTGTGTGCGAGCGTTGATGTCGGGAATGAGGTCATCCTCCCCACCGTCGGCGAAAACGGCGAAGCGCGACTTGTCCAACCCGCCACAGAAGCCCCGCCCTTCACCATGCAGCACCACGGCCCGAAGGCCAGGCTGCTGCTTCAGTCGTGCGATCACAGCTTCAATGGCGCGAAACATCGGCGCATCCAGCGCGTTCATCTTCTCAGGCCGCACCAGCGCGACCTCGGCCACGCCGTTGTCGTCGACGCTGAGCCGCACGCGTTCCCCGATCACCGTTTCCATTCAGAGCACCTCAAACACGCCAGCGGCACCCATGCCGCCACCCACGCACATCGTCACGCACACGTGTTTCACGCCACGACGCTTGCCTTCAATCAGCGCATGGCCGGTCAGGCGCTGCCCGCTCACGCCGTAGGGATGGCCCACCGCGATGGCACCGCCGTTGACGTTGAGCCGATCCATCGGAATGCCCAGCCGGTCGGCGCAATACAGCACTTGCACCGCGAAGGCCTCGTTCAGCTCCCACAGGCCGATGTCCTCGACCTTCAGGCCCAGTCGATTCAGCAGCTTGGGCACCGCAAACACCGGGCCTATGCCCATCTCGTCGGGCTCGCAGCCGGCCACCGCAAAGCCGAGGAAGCGGCCCAGCGGCTTCAGGCCACGGCGCTCGGCCAGGGTCTCGTCCATCACAACGCAGGCACCGGCACCGTCGCTGAACTGGCTGGCGTTGCCGGCGGCGATCACGCCACCGGGCATGGCCGGGCGAATGCCACTCACGGCCTCGAACGTGGTGTCAGGGCGGATGCCTTCGTCGGCGCTCGCCGTGACGGTCTTCGTGCGCAGCCCAGCCACCGGGTCGACCACGCCAGCGGTCACGGTGATGGGCACGATCTCCTCGGTGAAGCGGCCTGCGGCCAGGGCGGCGGCGGCCTTCTGCTGGCTTTCGGCGCCGTAGCGGTCCATGCGCTCGCGCGCCATGCCGTAGCGCTTGGCCACCTGTTCGGCGGTCTGCACCATGTTCCAGTAGATCTCGGGCTTGTGCTGCTGCAGCCAGGGGTCGAACATCATGTGGGTGTTCATTTCCTGCTGCGTGCAGGAGATGCTTTCCACGCCACCGGCCACGTAGACACTGGCTTCGCCCGCCGCCACGCGCTGAGAGGCCAGTGCGATGGCCTGCAGCCCAGCGCTGCAGAAGCGGTTCACGGTCAGTCCGGCGACGCTCACCGGCAGCCCGGCGCGCAGCGCGGCTTGGCGCGCGATGTTGGCGCCGGTGGCGCCCTCGGGGTTGGCGCAGCCGAGGATCACGTCCTCGACTTCGTCGGGCGCGATACCGGCGCGCTCGACAGCGGCCTTGATCACGTGGCCGGCCAACGTGGCGCCGTGGGTCATGTTGAAGGCGCCCTTCCAGCTCTTGCACAAAGGCGTGCGGGCGGTGGAGACGATGACGGCTCGGGTCATGGTGGTGCGATCCAGATAAAAGGGTTCAGGTAAAGCGTTTGCCTTCGGCCGCCAAGCGGGCCAGCAAGGGCGCGGGTTGCCAGAAGGCGGCGTCGTCGAGCGGGTTGGTGGCAAAGCGCTTCATCGCCTGCACCACGTTGAACAGCCCTTGCTCGTCGGCGTAGCACATCGGCCCGCCACGGAAGAGCGGGAAGCCGTAACCGGTGAGGTAGACCATGTCGATGTCACCGGCGCGGCTGGCGATGCCTTCTTCCAGGATGTGCGCCGCCTCGTTCACCAGCGCGTAGACCAGGCGCTGCACAATTTCGTCGTCGCTCACCTTGCGCGGCTGGATGCCGGCCGCGGCGCGGTGCTTCTCG
Source organism: Acidovorax facilis (assembly GCA_964031875.1). Classification (GTDB taxonomy): domain Bacteria; phylum Pseudomonadota; class Gammaproteobacteria; order Burkholderiales; family Burkholderiaceae_C; genus Acidovorax; species Acidovorax facilis_A. Next base: position 5,389 of record CAXIRU010000115.1, on the reverse strand, counting down.
ATCATCTCGGCCACCACCGGCGAAGGCACCGGGTCGCGCTGGCCAGGCTTGTAGTCGTACCAGCCGGCCCCGGTCTTCTGGCCGAAGCGACCCATCTCGCACAGCAGGTCGGCGGTGGCGCTGTAGCGCATGTCGGGCTGCTCGGCGCGGCGGCGCTTGCGGATGGCATGGCCGATGTCGTTGCCTGCCAGGTCACCGACGCGGAACGGACCCATCGCCATGCCCCAGCGTTCCATGGCCTTGTCCACCTGCTGCGGCGTGCAGCCTTCGTCCAGCAGGAAGCCCGCCTGGCGCGTGTACTGCTCGATCATGCGGTTGCCGATGAAACCGTCGCACACGCCCGAGACCACCGCCGTCTTGCGGATCTTGCGCGCCAGGCCCATCGCGGTGGCCAGCACGTCGGGCGAGGTCTTCGCGCCGCGCACCACCTCCAGCAGCTTCATCACGTTGGCCGGGCTGAAGAAATGCAGGCCCACCACGTCCTGCGGGCGCTGCGTGAAGTCGGCGATGCGGTTCAGGTCCAGCGTGCTGGTGTTGCTGGCGAGGATGGCACCGGGTCGCATCACCGCGTCGAGCTGACGGAACACCTGCTCCTTGACGTCGAGGTCCTCGAACACGGCCTCGATGACGAGGTCGGCATCGGCGATGGCGGCGTATTCGAGCGAGGTGGACAGCAGCGCCAGCCGCGCGTCAAGCTTGTCCTGCTTCAGGCGCCCCTTCTTCAGCTGGCCTTCGTAGGTCTTGCGGATGTGGGCGACGCCGCGCTCCAGCGCCTCGGGCTTGGTTTCCAGCAACGTGACCGGCAAGCCGGCTTCGAGGAAGACCATCGCGATGCCGCTGCCCATGGTGCCGGCGCCGATCACGCCCACGCGGCGCACCGGGCGCTGCGGCGTGTCGTCGGCCACGTCGGGGATCTTGCCGGCGGCGCGCTCGGCCAGGAAGGCGTGGCGCAGCGCGCGGCTCTCGGGCGTGGTCATCAGCGCGAGGAAGGTCTGCAGTTCGAAGCGCAGGCCTTCCTCGAAGGACTTGCGAAGCGCTGCCTCGACGGCGTCGATGGCCTTCAGCGGCGCGGGCAGGCCCTTGGCCTGGCCGCGCACCATGTTGCGGGCGAAGGCGAGGTAACCGTCTGCGTCTGAATGCGCGACAGAGAGATCCCGCACACGCGGGTATGGACCCGGTTTGGCCGCGGCGTCGCGCGCCAGCGCGCAGGCGGCGTCGAGCAGCTCTTCGTCGGTGCCCACCACCCGGTCGAACAGTTTCTGGTCGGGCTGCGTCGCCAGCACCTTCGCGGGCACCGGCTCGCCGCTGACCACCATGTTGAGCGCCGTCTCCAGGCCCAACACGCGCGGCAGGCGCTGGGTTCCGCCGGCACCTGGGATCAGACCCAGCTTGACCTCGGGCAACGCGATGCTGGTGCTCTCCACAGCAACACGGTAGTGCGCTCCCAGCGCGATTTCGAGCCCACCGCCCATGCAGGCGCCGTGCAGCGCCATCACCACCGGCTTGGCGCAGTTCTCGAGCAGGCGCACCAGGCTGGGGGCGTTGGGATCCTGCTCAGCTTTGGGCGAGCCGAACTCGCGAATATCAGCTCCGCCGCTGAAGGCTTTGCCTGCGCCGGACACGACGATGGCAACCACTGCGGTGTCGGCCAGCGCGCGTTCGACGCCGGCCGCCAACTCCTGTCGAGTTTTCAAGTCCAGGCCGTTGACCGGGGGGTTGGCAAGCGTCAGCAGTGCGACGTCACCGCGGGTCTCGTAGTGGGTCCCCATGTGTTGAGTCCTCAGAAAGTTTGGCTTGATGGTCAGGAGTAAAACGATGCCGCATAGGCACATTTCACTATTTTTTCGAAAATTGTATTATTTTCTATTTATCAAGATTGTTCTATTACGACATAAGAAGATGCAACTATCGCTAACCCCAATGCTATTTTTTTCGAATCTTTTATCATTATTCGACTATCTACTTACATCTACACCGCCCATTCGGCAGAAATCAGAGATTGAAGACCATGGAGAGAACCACTGGATCTGGCGAAAGCAAAAGCGACTGGTTTGCACTGGCTGTAGCACATTGCGCGGGGCTCGTTGACTTGGTGGCCATGCCACTTTGGGTCGGAGTCCTCGTCTCTCACCACCGTCTTGATCCCCAGCAGGCCGGGTTACTGGTCACGCTGTTCCTGCTGGGTTGTGTCGCCGCCAGCCTGGCACTGGCGCCTCGATTTGCCCGCCTGCTCAATCCCCGCCCGTGGGCCACCATGGGCTTTGCGGCGGCCACAGCCGGCTTCGCTGCATTGGGTGTGCTGAGCGACTGGTTGACAATGGCCGCGGTGCACGTCGTTGCCGGGCTCGCAGTCGGGGTGTCTCTCACCATGACACACGGCACCCAGGCCCGCAGCCACAACCCGCATCGGGTTTTCGCGGTGTGCTCCGCAGCCATGGGGATGTGGGCCTTGTTGTTCCTGGGCACGATGCCTCAGGTGATCAAGGCCTTCGGCGGGCAAAGCCTGTTCTGGGCAATTGCCGGTGTGATGGGCCTGGCGGCGCTTTGCTCCCTGGCACTGTTTCCGTCCTTTGCACCCGCCTCGACCGAGACCTCCAGTGCGATTGCCAAGGCCAACGCAGCAACGTCCGGAAGCATCCCCCGGGTTGTGTGGGGCGGCGTTTTGGGGCTGGCGCTGATGGCGCTGGTGCAGTCCACAAGCTTCAGCTTTCTGGAGCGCGCGGGCAGCGACTTCGGATTCACGACGACCGCTATCGCAGGGGTACTGATCACATTGGGCCTGGTCAACCTCACGCCTGCCGCTTTGGCTGGCGTGCTTCAAAAACGGCTCAACCCTCGAAACGTGATGCTCGCGTGCCCCGCAGCCCAGGCTTTGCTGGTGGTGCTGATCTTCGTGCCCGGCAGCTTTCCCGCTTACGCCTTCGGCGCAGCCTTCCTGGTGTTCACTGTGATCTTCGCTCACGTTTTTGCCTTCGGCGTGCTGGCAAAGCTCGACCCTTCGGGCCGGGTACTGGCCGCAACGCCAGCGATCATGATGTCGGGTGCAGCACTTGGGCCGCTGGTGGCCGGTACGCTGGTCAAGTTCGTCGGCTACCCAGGTATCGGCTTCTTTGCCGCCGTCGTTGGGTCGCTGGCCATCTATGCGTTCTCCCGCATGCCAAGGGAAGATGTGATGACCATCGCGACCCTGAAACAAGCATGAACGACACCCTTCTACTTAGCTTCAACGGTATAACCAAATGACCCCCCACTACCCCCACCTCCTGCGCCCATTGGAACTGGGCTTCACCACGCTGCGCAACCGCGTGATCATGGGCTCAATGCACGTCGGCCTGGAAGAAGCGCCGGGCGGCTTTGAACGCATGGCCGCCTTCTATGCAGAGCGCGCGCGCGGCGAGGCCGGCCTGATCGTCACCGGCGGAATTGCCCCCAACATGGAGGGCACGCCTGCGCCCGGCGGTGCCAAGCTCACTACCGAAGGCGAAGCTGACCAGCACCGCGGCATCACGCGCGCAGTGCACGCCGAAGGCGGCAAGATCGCGATGCAGATATTGCACTTCGGCCGCTACGCTTACCACAAGGACTTGGTGGGTCCGAGCGCCTTGCGCGCGCCGATCAATGCAAACACCCCGCGCGAGCTCAGCGAAGACGAGGTCGAGCAGACGATCGAAGACTTCGTCACCTGTGCCGCATTGGCGCATCACGCCGGCTACGACGGCGTGGAGATCATGGGCTCCGAGGGCTATCTGATCAACGAGTTCATCGCCGCGCGCACTAACCACCGTACCGACCGCTGGGGCGGCGCGTACGAAAACCGTATCCGCTTCCCGCTGGAGATCGTGCGCCGCGTGCGCGAACGCATGGGACCGAACTTCATCATCATGTATCGGCTGTCGATGCTGGACCTGGTGGAAGGCGGCAGCACACTGCCCGAAGTGATCCAGCTAGCACAGGCCGTGGAAGCCGCAGGCGCCACCATCATCAATACCGGCATCGGCTGGCACGAGGCCCGCGTGCCGACCATCGCCACACGTGTGCCGCGCGGCGCCTTCGGCTGGGTGACCAAACAGCTAATGGGCAAGGTGGGGGTCCCGCTGGTGACCTCCAACCGCATCAACTCCCCCGAGGTCGCCGAAAAGCTGCTGGCCAGCGGCCACGCCGACATGGTGAGCATGGCGCGCCCGTTCCTGGCCGACGCCGACTTCGTGCGCAAGGCACGCGCTGGCCGCGCCGATGAGATCAACACCTGCATCGCCTGCAACCAAGCCTGCCTGGACCATACCTTCGTGCACAAGATCACCAGCTGTCTGGTCAACCCGCGCGCCTGCCACGAGACCGAGCTGACGATCACGCCGACCACCCAAGCCAAACGCCTGGCCGTGGTGGGTGCAGGCCCTGCCGGCCTAGCCTTTGCGGTGACGGCGGCACAGCGCGGCCACCAGGTCGTGCTGTTTGACGGCGCTGATCAGATTGGCGGTCAGTTCAACATCGCCAAGAAGGTGCCCGGGAAGGAAGAGTTCCACGAGACGCTGCGCTACTTCCGCCGGCAGATTGAACTGCACAAGGTCGAGCTACGGCTAGGCCGCCGCGTCGGCGTGGACGATCTGGCCGACGCGGGCTTTGATGCCGTGGTCCTGGCCACCGGAATCGCCCCACGCACGCCGGCCATCCCGGGCATCGGACACGCCAAGGTGCTGGGCTACCTGGATGTGCTGCGCGATGAGAAGCCGCTGGGCCCGCGCGTGGCCATCATCGGCGCCGGCGGCATCGGCTTCGACACCGCAGAGTTCATCACGCACCACGGCACCAGCGCCAGCCTGGACCCAGCGCGATTCGACGACGAGTGGGGCATCGACCGCGACTACACCCAGCCTGGTGCGCTGAAGACCCCGCAACCCGAGAAACCGGCGCGTCAGGTCTATCTGCTGCAGCGCAAAAACACCAAAGTGGGCGATGGATTGGGCAAGACCACCGGCTGGATCCACCGCACCGGCCTCAAGCAACGCGGCGTGGAGATGTGGTCATCGGCGGTCTACGAACGCATCGACGATGCCGGCCTGCACGTCACTGTAGACGGGGTGCCGCGCACGCTGGACGTCGACCACGTGGTGGTCTGCGCCGGCCAGGAGCCGCAGCGAGAGCTGTTGGCGGGCCTGCAGGCACGCAGCGTGAAGGTGCACCTGATCGGCGGCGCCGATGTGGCCGACGAACTGGACGCCAAACGCGCCATCGACCAGGGCACGCGGCTCGCCGCCGCGATCTGAATGTACCCGGATCGGGGCTCTCAGAACCATCCCTTTCAAGGTCTTTTCCCCCTGGCCTGTTTGAGCACGCGAGCAGTGGAGACATGGGAGCGAGCGACGCAGCCTTCGGCGTAGCCTTTTGCCCG
>CAXIRU010000114.1:0-19922 GCA_964031875.1 Acidovorax facilis | reverse complement strand
CGAGCAGGCTCATCGAAAAACAGCGCTTGGGCAGTCGTCAAACGCTGGAGTTTCGCTCAGGCACAGGTGACTGTTTTAGATGCGATTGCCCTGCGCTTGATGAATAAGCGCTAGGGCCATTTTTGATGCTTTATTTGGCTGACACGGTGTCTCCCTGGTCTTGCCCGCGGGGTGTGCCTGGCGTTTTTTTTTCGAACCGCCATCAGCACCACCAACTCCATGGCGCCATGTTGCGATTGCTTGCAACACGGCGGGGGCCTGCTGCGCCATACGGGGTTGTAATGGATAGGATCGCTTCGCCAGTTGCCCCGGACCGTTCCCGAACCCCACTGCTGCCTTCATGACCCTGCCCCCCGCCACCCAGCCAGCTTGCAGCCCTGTGCCGCAAGCCATCCGCACCCGCCAACGCGCAGCGGCCGTTGTGCAGCGCGCGGACGGCAAGGTGCTGCTGCATCGCCTGGAGGGCGACGCTTTCTGGGCGCTGCCGGGCGGTGCCATCGAGCCGGGGGAAAGCGCTTCGCAGGCCATAGCGCGCGAGCTGCATGAAGAGCTCGCTACGGCCGTTGACCTGGGCAACCTGGCGTTTGTGGTGGAGAACTTTTTTGACCATGCTGGCCATTCGTTCCATGAGATCGGGCTGTACCTGCATGCCAGCCCGTTGCCGGGGTCGCTGCTGGCAACCTCTGACGGGCCTTACCAGGGGATGGAGGGTCGCCTGCCGCTGACCTTTGCGTGGTTTTCACCGCACGAGCTGGCGGCGCTGGACCTGAGACCCGCTTTCTTGCGCAGCGCGCTGACCCAGCCACTCGGCTCCGCCGGGGCGCAGCACATCGTGTACCGCGATGCGCCGTCGACACCGCTTCGGGCGCCCACTGTTGCGCAAGCTCCGCAGTCTTTGTCAGGACTTGCACCGAGGTGAAGGCCGTTTGTTGCTTCCCGATGTGCGCAAGCCTATGTTTTGAGCCGAGGCCATGGCAATGAAACCACTCCAGTTTGACGGTGCCTGTTTTGCCAGTCTTTCCCGTTGCATCCAGCTTGCCCGCCCCGCAGCGCTGATGGCATTGGTTGCCCTGGCAGCCTGTGGCGGTGGGGGCTCGGCTGATGGGCCTACTGCAGGAGGTGCCGAAGCGCCATCCCCAGCGCCTGCGCCCACACCGGTGGCATCGCCTGCGCCCTCCGTGCCCGGCGCCTTGTCGCCCACCTACACCGGCGAAGGCACTTTTTACGGCGCCACGGGCGAGGGCAATTGCACGTTCGACCCCAGCCCTGGCAACCTGATGGTGGCTGCGATGAACGGCCCGGACTACGCGGGCAGTGCCGTGTGCGGCCAGTTTGTGGCGGTGACCGGGCCCAAGGGGTCTGTCACCGTGCGCATCACCGACCAATGTCCTGAGTGCAATACCGGCGACCTGGATCTGAGCGAGTCTGCGTTTGCCCGCATTGCCGACCCCGTGGCGGGACGCGTACCCATCCGCTGGCAGGTGGTGCCGGGTGATGTGTCCGGCCCGGTGAGCTACCGCTACAAGGAGGGCAGCAGCCGCTGGTGGGTGGCTATCCAGGTGCGCAACCACCGCCTGCCCGTCACCAGCCTCGAGATCAAGCCCAGTGGCAGCGCCAACTGGATTGCGGTGGCACGGACCGACTACAACTACTTCGTCCACCCCAGTGCGATTGCCACTGGCCCCCTGCAGGTGCGCATCACCGCCTTGGGCGGTGCGACGCTGATCGACACGCTGCCCGAGCCTTCTGACGGTCTGGTCGTCGCGGGGGCGGGGCAGTTTCCATGAGCAACAAGCCACCTCTTGCCCAGGCCATCTTCCGACCCCTGACTGCGCACCGTGAACCCTCTCGAACTTCAGTCGTATCTCCATCAGCACATCCCCTTGTCGCACGCCATGGAAGTCTCCGTGGTTGAGGCGTCGCCGCGCCAGGTGGTGCTGAGCGCGCCGCTGGGCCCCAACATCAATCACCGCGAGACAGTGTTTGGCGGCAGCGCATCGGCGGTGGCCATCCTGGCTGCGTGGTCGATCCTGCACCTGCGCCTGTCGGCCGAAGGGCTGGGCAGCCGCCTGGTCATCCAGCGCAACACCATGGACTATCTGGCGCCCATTGACGGCACCTTCACCGCCGTGGCCCTGGCTCCCGCGCCAGAGGTCTGGCAGCAGTTCACCCGCATGCTCCAGCGCAAGGGGCTGGGGCGTATCGCGCAGGCTTCGGCGCTGCACTACCAGGGGCAGCCTGCTTGCCAGCTGGTGGGGACGTTTGTGGCCTTTGGGCCTGGTCATGCATAGCCGTTGCGGTACAACACGCGATCCAACGACTTCACCGGGGTACAGAACATGGGATTGCTTGATGGCGTGATGGGTAATGCATCCAAGATTGATGCGGCCAGGATTCAGGAAGAATTCAGCCGCATCCTTGCCCCGGGGGAGGTGGTCGAGCATGCCTACCAGCTGATCCGCGACTACTTCGTGTTCACCAACAAGCGGCTGGTGCTGGTGGACAAGCAGGGTATGACGGGCAGCAAGGTCGAATACCACTCTCTGCCGTACAAGAGCATCACGCACTTCAGCATCGAGACCGGAGGCACGTTCGACCTGGATGCCGAACTCAAGATCTGGATATCCGGCTCTGCGGCGCCGTTTCAAAAGCAGTTCAACAAGAAGCTCAGCATCTATGAAGTGCAGTCGGTGCTGGCTGGCTACGTGCTGAAGTAACGCACATTGCCCGGTTTCATCCGGACATCGCAGCAGTGGGGGGCGCGTACCCTCGGCGCACTGGGCGAAGCGGTGGCCTGACTTTTGACACAGGTACCGGGGACTTCGCCATACAGGAGTTCACAGCGATGTCCCCTCTGATTTCTGGTCTGGCTACGGTCGCCTCTTTGGTTTTCAATGCCACGTCGGGTGGCTCTGGCAAGGTGGCCGGTTCGCGGCGTGGCGGTGCCGATGGGGAGCCCGGGCCGTCTGCCGTGCTCACCCTGAGCCCGCAGGCCGAGGCGCTGGCGGGGTTTGCGGGCAAGGGCGTCCTCGTGTCGCAGGGCAAGTTCGACAATGCCCTGGGCACGGTGGCACGCGGCAGCGCGGGTGCTGTCGCCAACGCAGCTTCCGCAGCCTTGTCGGGTCGCCCGGTGTCAACGCAAGACTTTCAGGAACTGCTGGCCCGCTTTGGTGCCGATGATGCGCAAAAGGCCCAGCTGGCGGCCGGGTTTGACGCGAACAAGGATGGCGCCATCACGCAGGACGAGTTCCTGCAGGGCTTGGCCAAGACCAAGGGCGCCCAGGCGGGCAGCGATTTTTCGCAGGCCGTGATGCAGCTGATGGACCGCAGCGGCAATGCGGATGGCAGCGTGGCGGAAAAAGAGTTTGCAGCGTTTGCAACCGCGTTTGCCGCGACGGGCGCCAAGCGGGCCGGCGTGGCGTAAGCGGAGGCTGTGTCCGGGCGCGATACGCGGTTCCACTCACAAAAAAGCACAACGGCCCACGAAGGGCCGTTGTGCTTATTGCGGTTGCCGCTGCCCTTTTTCTAGGGCTGGCGGCATGTGCGCGCTGCGGTCAGAGGCTCATATCCGACCCATCAGCAACAAGACCACCAGGATCAGCACCAGCAGTCCAATCCCGCCGCTGGGCCCGTAGCCCCAGGAGCGGCTGTGGCCCCAGGTGGGCAGGGCGCCGACCAGGATGAGGATCAGGACGATCAGAAGAATCAGCGAGAGTGACATGGCGGTACCTTGTGGTGGGTGGCGGTGAATGCATTGTTGGGCGCATGCAGCGCGCAACCCGCAGGTGCCATGCCCGCACGGCGGTCAGGGTTTTCCGACACGCCGTGTGGGATGGATGGCTGAGGTCGTGCTGATGGGAAAAGAAAATTTGCTATTAAAGTTATAGCTATTAGCGCTTGGGGGATAAGCGCTGGGAGGTAATTTGCCCATATCAATGAGCCCCGGCGGCATCTGCAGCACCTGCACCCCCCGTTCTGGCGGGGCGGCGCGTCAGCCAGATCAGCCCGATCAGCAGCAGGAACAAGCCGGCCGAGCCCAGAAAGATGTCATTGGCCGCGCGTGTAAACGCCTGTTGGTCGATGAGCCGGTTGATCTGCGCCAGCGCCTGCATTTGCGTGAGGCCGGACGCGGTGAGGGTGTCCAGCGTTTGCGCAAACACGCCCTGGCCTTGCACCAGCCCTTCGGTCAGGTGTGCGTGGTGCATGGCGGCGCGGCTCTCCCACAGCGTGGTGGCAATGGACGTGCCCATGGCCCCAGCGGTGATCCGCACGAAGTTGCTCAGGCCTGCAGCGGCGGGGATGCGCTCGGGCGCAATGCCTGCCAGCGTGAGCGTGGTCAGCGGGATGAAGAAGAACGCCATGGCCGCGCCCTGCAGCAGCGTGGGGATCAGGATGTGGATGAAGTCCGTCTGCACCGTGAACTGCGAGCGCATCCACAGCACCGTGCTGAACACGATGAACGCCCCCGTGGCCATGCGGCGCGGGTCCCACTGGCCCACCTTCTTGCCCACCAGCGGCGTGAGCAAAATCGCAAAAATGCCCACTGGTGCCAGCGCCATGCCGGCCGAGGTGGCGGTGTAGCCCATCCACTGCTGCAGCCATAGAGGCAGCAGCACCACGTTGCCGAAGAAGAGCGCGTAGGCCACCGACAGCGCCAGTGCGCCAAAGGTGAAGTTGCGCCCCTTGAAGAGTTTGAGGTCTACCACCGGGTGCTTTTCGGTCAGCTCCCACACCAGAAAGACGGCGAAGGCAATGACGGCAACCACAGCCATGGCGATGATCTCGCCCGAGGCAAACCAGTCAAGCTCCTTGCCTTTGTCGAGCATGAGCTGCAGCGCGCCCACCCACAGCACCAGCAGGCTGAGGCCCACAGTGTCGATCGGCAGTTTGCGGATGGGCGTCTCGCGGTGGCGGTAAATGCCCCAGGTGAGCAGCCCAGCCAGCAGGCCCACGGGCACATTGATGTAGAAGATCCACGGCCAGGAGATGTTGTCGGTGATCCACCCGCCCAGCAGCGGCCCCACCACGGGCGCGACCAGCGTGGTCACGCCCCACAGCGCCAGGGCCGTGCCTGCAAGGGCCTTGGGGTAGCTGGCCAGCAGCAGCGTCTGGCTCAGCGGAATCATCGGCCCCGCCACCAGGCCTTGCAGCACGCGGAAGAACACCAGCGCCTCCAGCGATCCGGCAAAGCCGCACAGCCAGGAGGTCAACACAAACAGCAGCACGCTCATGGTGAAAAGCCGCACCGCGCCAAAGCGCTGCGTGAGCCAGCCGGTGAGCGGCACCGAGATGGCGTTGGCCACGCCAAAGCTGGTAATGACCCAGGTGCCCTGGCCGGGGCTCACACCCAGGTCGCCCGCAATGGCGGGGATGGAGACGTTGGCGATGGACGAATCCAGCACGTTCATGAACGTGGCCAGCGACAGCGACAGCGTGCCCAGCAGCAGGGCCGTGCCTTGCAACGGTGGGTAGGCGGCCGGGGGGGCAGGCGGGGCAGAGGTTGGTGTTGCAGCAGGCGCAGAGCCGGCTGGCGCCTGGTCTGCGGTGGGGTTGGCGGCACTCATGCTCTATCCACCCGGTTCACTGCACCACGGGCGATTGCATGGCAGATGACACCGGGGCCGAGGCGTGCTGCTGTTGCTGCTGGCTTTGCGCGGGCGCCTTGCCCACCTTAGGCGATGCCACGGCGACGGTAGCCTTGCCGCTGCGGCCCAGGTTGGCCGCAATGATGTGGGCTACTTCCTCGTCGGCCGCCTTGAACTGCGCGTCAAACACGTTGGTGGCCGCCACGGGCGTGGTGCGCTGCGTGTCGGCCAGGCTCTTGCCGCTTTGGTCGGCGGTGTTCACCTTGACTTCCATCGACAGGCCCACCCGCAGTGGGTGCTCGGCCACTTCCTTGGGGTCCAGGGCAATGCGCACGGGCACGCGCTGCACCACCTTGATCCAGTTGCCCGTGGCGTTCTGCGCGGGCAGCAGCGCAAAGGCCGCGCCTGTGCCCGCGCCCAGGCCGGTCACCGTGCCGTGGTAGACCACCTTGGTGCCATACACGTCGGCCTCCAGCTCGGCGGTCTGGCCGATGCGCAGGGTTTGCAGCTGGCTTTCCTTGAAGTTCGCGTCCACCCACAGGTCGTTCAGCGGCACCAGCGTCATCAGCGGGGCGCCGGCCTGCACGCGCTGGCCCACTTGCACGCCGCGCTTGGCCACATGGCCGTCCAGCGGTGCCACGAGTTGGGCGCGTTGCACGGCCAGGTAGGCCTCGCGCACGCGGGCAGCGGCGCGTTGCACATTGGGGTGCTGCTCAATGGAGGTGCCTTCGGTCTGCGTCTGGCTGGCGGCCAGTTGCTCTTGTGCAGCCACCACGGCGGCCTGGGCGGCGGCCACGGTGCTCTTGGCCGCATTCAGCTGGGCGCTGGCGTGCTGGAATTCTTCCTTGCCCACCGCGCCGCTGGCCATTAGCGGGGCGCGGCGGGTCACGTCGTCCTGCATGCGGGCGGCGTCGGCCTGGGCGCGGGCCAAGTCGGCGCTGCGCAGGCTCACCTGGGCCTTGAGGGTGGAGTTGTTGGCAAACAGGGTGCGCACTTCGCGCACGGCCTGGGCCAGTTGGGCCTCGGCCTGCTCCAGCGCCACTCGGGCGTCGGCCGGGTCCAGCTTGACCAGCAACTGGCCCGCCTTCACGAAGTCGGTGTCGTCCGCACCGATGGACACCACCGTGCCGCTGACCTGCGGCGTGATCTGCACCACGTTGCCTGCCACGTAGGCGTTGTCGGTGGTCTCCACATGGCGACCATGGGCCCAGTGCCAGCCGCCCCAGCCGAGGGCAGCGATGGCCACAGCGGCAGCAATGAGGGTGAGGCCCCGGCGGCGGGCGGTGTTGGCTTCGTGGGCGGTGAGGGGTTCGCTGGCAGTGGTCATGGCAGTGGTCTTTCGGGAATGTGTTGTTGTATGGTTTTGTCGGTTGTCACCGCACCACCGTTCGGACTGAGCTTGTCGAAGTCCTGCGCAGCGCTTCGACAGGCTCAGCGTGAACGGGTGGGGGTGTGCATGAAAAGGCGTTTGCAGGTTTCTGTGCGGGACTTCTGCGCCTATCTGGCAGCGGTGTGCAGCACAGCCGTGTCATCGGTCCAGCCGCCGCCCAATGCCTTCATCAGCACCAGACGGGTGTCGAGCTGGCGGGCGCGCAAGTCCACGGCCAGGCGGCGCTGGGCCAGCACCTGGCTTTCGGTGGAGAGCACCACCAGGTAGTTGCCCAGGCCCGCGCGGTAGCGCTCTTGTGCAAAGCGGTAGGCTTTTTCGGCGCTGGCCACAGCGTCGTCTTGCAGCGCGTGCTGGCGGGTGAGCGACTGGATCGATGCCATGGCGTCGCCTGCTTCTTTGACCGCATCCAGCACGGCGCCGTTGTATTGGGCAATGGCGGCATCGAGCTCGGCCGCGCGGCCCCCCAGTTGTGCGCGCAGGCGGCCACCGTCAAAAATGGGCAGGCGCAGGGCGGGCGTCACGCCCATCTGGCGCGAGCTGCCGTTGAACAGCCGGTCCAGCCCCAGCGAGTTCAAGCCGATGAAGGCGCCGATGTTGATGTTGGGATAGAACTCGCTGCGGGCGCTGTTCACCCCCTGGGTGGCGGCCTCCACGCGCCAGCGCGCGGCCACCACGTCGGGGCGGCGGCCCAGCAGGTCGGCGCCGAGCACCTCGGGCACAGCGGTGGGTTGCAGTGCCGTCAATTGAGGGGTCAGCTCGGGCAGGGCATCGGGCGCCTGTCCGGTGAGCACGGCCAGTTGGCGGCGGCCCAGGGTGATTTGCTCTTCCAGTGCTTCGATTTGGGTGCGGGCGTCGGGCACGGCGCCCTGGGCCTGGGTCAGCTCGACCTGGCTGTCCAGGCCTGCGGCGGTGCGCTCCTGGGTGAGCTTGCGCTGTTCCTCGCGCTGCTCCAGCGCGCGCACGGCCACATCGCGCTGCGCCACCAGCCGCGCCAGGGCCACGTAGCTGCGGCCCACCTGGGCGGCCAGGGTGTTGGCCGCTGCGGCTGCATCGGCCTGGGCGGCGCGGGCCTGGCCCAGGGCGGCCTGCAGTTCGGCCGCGTGCTGGCCAAAAAAGTCGGGCGCCCAGCTCAGCGACGCTTGCACCGTGCCGCTGTTGTAGGTGTTGCCAGCCACGGGGGCAGGCACCAGGCCGTTGGCGGTGTAGCGCTGGCGGGTGGCGTCCACGCCCAGCGTGGCCTGCGGGCCGTTGGCGGCCTCGCGCACCTGGCTCAGGGCCACGGCTTGCTCCAGACGGGCGCGGCTCACGGCAAGGCTCGGGTTGCCTTGCAGGGCCTGGTCGATCAAGGTGTTGAGCTGCGCGTCGCCCAAGGTGGTCCACCACTGGCTGGGGGCCACGGTGTCGGTGGCTGCGGCATTCAGGCCCACGGCCGATGGGGTGGTTTGTGTGAGCGGCGTGTGGGCCGCGCCCGGGCTGGCGCAACCGACGAGCAAGACGGCAGCGGCCAGCGCCAGCGCCGATACCGCGCAATGGGCGACCAGCGCCAAGCGGGTGGAGGGCAGGGGGGAGGGGGTGGTCACAGGTTTCTCCAGAATGGTTTTGGGGTGTTGTGTGGAGGAAAACGGTGGGGGCTGCGCGTTCAGTCGGCGTCTGTGCCGCGCTGCTGGCGCAGCGCCTCACCGTTGGCCACCATGCGGCGCAGCAGGCGCAGCAGCTGCTGCCATTCGTCATGGCTGAAGTCGCTCAGATGGCCGTTGAGCACATCGGCCAGCACAGGCGGCACCTTGGCGGCGGCGGCCTGGCCTTCGGGCGTGAGCGCCAGTTGCACCACGCGGCGGTCGGTGGTGGAGCGCTGGCGTGCCACCAGGCCTTTGGCCTCCAGCCGGTCGAGCGCACGGGTCATGGAGGCCGGGTCGGTCTCCAGATCGCGCGCCAGGCTGGCCACCGTGGCCTGGGGGTGCAGCGAAATCTTGAACAACGGCAGCCACTGGGCATAAGTCATACCGTGCAAAGCCAGTTGTGCATCGGCCTGGGTGCGGATGGAGGTCAACACCCTGCGCATCAGGTAGCCCACGCTGTTTTCTGGCTGGAGCTGGGTGGGGCTGTAGAAGTCCGTGCCGGTGGGCGAAGGCGAGGAAGCAGGGGAAGTCATGGCCGTGAATTTAATTGACTAGACAATGATTGTCTTGGCAATTAGATAACACCCGCGATGCACTCAGGGTTTTTACGGAGTCATGATTGCTATCAAAGAGATAGCTATAGATGACTACAGACGTGCGCAAGGCCTCAATATGGCATTGAGCCGACGGAGCAGCAGATGAGTGTGGGCTGCCCGCGCAGGCCCGTGCAGTGCGTGGACGTATCGGCTATTGCCCGGTCAGCCGCTGCGCCCAGGCGGGCAGCGGCTGGGCCAAGGGCGTGACCTGGGCGGGCGAGCACACGGCCACCAGTTGCGGCCCGGTGCTGGTGCCGGTGGCCTCTGCCGCGTCATACAGATAGGACACATCCGCTTGCCGTACGGCCTGGGCCAGGTTGTCCATGGTGCGGGGGTAGCGGGCCAGGATGCGCTCGGGCGGCACCGGGTGCCCACCCTCGCGCACACGCTGCACCACGCGGGTCAGCAGCCGGGCCGGGTCGTCCAGCGCCACGATGTACAGGGCCACGGTGTAGCCGCAGCGCTGGGCTTCTTCGATCAGCGCCAGTTTGGAGGGGTGTGAAAACACGGTTTCGCTGGCGAAGTCAGTGCCTGCGCGCAGCAAGGTGGCACGGCGGTCATCGGCCCATTGGCGGGCGGCTTCCGAGCGGGCTTCGGGGTCAGCAATGTGCTGCAGGTGCGCCTGTTCGTACAGATCGGCGTTCACAAACTCCAGCGGCGGACCCAGGATGCCTTCGCGCACCAGGGCGCGGTACAGCGTGGACTTGCCCGCACCGTTGGGTCCGGCCAGCAGGTGAAACCAGTGCGGTGGTGTGCGGGCGGTGGATGGCGCTGCCCCCATGGGCTATGGTGTGTGTGTTGCTGGCGGTGGGGTTGCCGTGTGGTTGCGATCAGGCGGCAGGGGCTGCGGCCTTGGCCTGGTTTTCCTGCACCACCTCACGCACCCGCTGGGCCAGGGTGCCGCGTGTCTGCGCGGCCAGCAGGCGGGCGGTGAGGGCGTCCACCGACGCGGGGGCCGCCAGGGCGGCGGTGCGTGCCGCTGCGGCTTCGTACTGCTCGATGGCGCTGCGGGCTTCCTGCACGCTCAGGCCCGTGTGTTCCACGATCTGGCCCAGCGTGGCCCAGTATTCGATCTGGCTGGCCACCGAGCGGCGCATGGGCTGCGCGGCCCGGCGGGCCTGCTCCACCAGGTGGGCGGGCAGTTTGACGGATGAAAATGCGGTGGCGGACATGGGATCTCCTGATTGGCGCATTTTGCGCCAATCAGGATGGGGGTGCAACGCACATGGAAGGGTTGGGCCTTCGTCACAGGGTTTATCGGGCGATACCATGCGTTCACCGTTGTTCTTCCTGCTGCACCCACCTGCAGAGCGCGCCATGACCGAGTCCACCCCCATCCCCGCCCCTGATTCCGCCACCCCAGCCTTGCGTTTTGCCGTGATGGGCGCGGGCGCTGTGGGCTGCTACTTTGGGGCCTTGCTGGCCCGCGCGGGCCATGCCGTCACGCTCATCGGGAGGCCCGCCCATGTGCTGGCCGTGCGCGACAACGGTCTGCGGCTGCAGACGGCAGAGATGGATGTGCAGGTGCCCCTGGCCGCCAGCACCGAGGCCAGTGCGGTGCACGGCGCCGACGTGGTGCTGTTTTGCGTGAAGTCGTCGGATTCAGAGGACGCAGCGCGGCAGATGCGCCCCCACCTGGCCCCCGGCACGCTGGTGTTGACCTTGCAGAACGGCGTGGACAACGATGAGCGCGTGCGCGCCGTGCTGGATGACAGCACCCCGGTGGCGGCGGCCGTGGTCTATGTGGCCACTGCCATGGGCGGCGCGGGGCATGTGGTGCACCATGGCCGGGGCGAGCTGGTGATTGCGCCTTCGCCGCGCAGCGATGCGGTGGCCCGCCAGCTCACGGCGGCGGGCATTCCTACCCAGATTTCAGACAACGTGCGCGGCGCGCTGTGGGCCAAGCTGGTGCTCAACAGCGCCTACAACGCGCTGTCGGCCCTGTCGCAGCAGCCCTATGGCCCGCTGGTGCAGGTGCCCGGCGTGACGCAGGTGATTGCCGACATCGTGGCCGAGTGCCTGGCCGTGGCGGCTGCCGATGGGGTGACGATTCCGGGCGATGTGCAGGCGGCCGTGCGCGGCATTGCCAGCACGATGCCCAGCCAGTTTTCGTCCACCGCGCAGGATCTGGCGCGGGGCAAACCGACCGAAATCGACCACCTGAACGGCTATGTTGTGAAGCGCGGCGCTGCACTGGGCGTGCCCACGCCGCTGAACCACGCGCTGCAGGTGTTGGTGAAACTGGCCGAAGCGCGGGGCGTTTCTGCATAGTGCGGGCGTTGGGTGGGGCGCCGTCCACACGCTCTCAAAATTTTGAAAACCGTTCACGCTGAACCTGTCGAAGCGCCGCGCAAGAAGGCTTCGACAGGCTCAGCCCGAACGGGTATTTCTGACGGATCGAACCCGGAAATCCGTATCAGGCCGCCGCTTCCTCCAGAAGCCGCTCGCGCACTTCCTGCGCCGCCTGCACCATGTGGCGCAGGGCGGCCTCGGTCTCGGGCCAGCCCCGGGTCTTGAGGCCGCAGTCGGGGTTCACCCACAGGTGCTCCACGGGCACGACCTCGGCGGCTTTTTCGAGCAGCGCGGCCATCTCTTGCACGCTGGGCACGCGGGGGGAGTGGATGTCGTACACGCCGGGGCCGATCTCGTTCGGATATTTGAAGTCGCCAAAACCTTGTAGCAGCTCCATGTCCGAGCGGCTCGTCTCAATCGTGATCACATCCGCATCCATGGCCGCGATGGCGGGCAGGATGTCGTTGAACTCGCTGTAGCACATGTGGGTGTGGATCTGCGTGTCGTTGCGCACGCCGCTGGCGCTGATGCGGAAGGCGCGCGTGGCGCGCTCCAGATAGCTTTTCCAACCGGCCCGGCGCAGCGGCAGCCCTTCGCGGATGGCGGGTTCGTCGATCTGGACGATGGCGATGCCAGCGGCTTCCAGGTCACACACCTCGTCGCGGATCGCCCAGGCGATCTGGTCGGCCGTGGTGGCGCGGGGCTGGTCGTCGCGCACAAAGCTCCACTGCAAGATGGTGATGGGGCCGGTGAGCATGCCCTTCATGGGCTTGGGCGTCAGGCTCTGCGCGTATTGCGTCCAGGCCACCGTCATGGGCGTGGGGCGGGCCACGTCGCCGTAGATGATGGGTGGCTTCACGCAGCGCGAGCCGTAGCTTTGCACCCAGCCGTTGGCGGTGAAGGCAAAGCCGTCGAGCTGCTCGCCAAAGTATTCGACCATGTCGTTGCGCTCGGCCTCGCCGTGCACCAGCACGTCGATGCCCAGCGCTTCCTGCTTGCGCACGGCCAGGGCGATTTCCGCTTCCATCTTTTGTTGGTAGTGGGCGGCATCGAGTGCCCCGCGCTTGAAGGCGGCGCGGGCCGCGCGGATCTCGGCCGTCTGCGGGAACGAGCCGATGGTGGTGGTGGGCAGCAGCGGCAGCTTCAGCCGTGCGCGTTGTGCCTTCTGGCGTGTGGGAAAGGCGCTGCTGCGTTGATCGGCGCCGGGTGCCACAGTGGCCAGGCGTGCGGCCACAGTGGCGCGGTGTACGCGGGGGCTGGCACGGCGGGCGGCCAGGGCGGTGCGGGCGGCGTGCAGTTCGTCGTCCACCGCCGCCTCGCCCTGCGACAAGGCGGTGGAGAGCACGCGCAGCTCATCGAGCTTTTCCACCGCAAACGCCAGCCAGGACTTCACCTCGGCATCCAGCTGCGTTTCGGCCTCCAAGCTGAACGGCACATGCAGCAGCGAGCACGACGGCGCCAGCCACAGCTCGCCCTGGTGCTTGTCTGCCACGGGGCGCAGCTTTTGCAGCGCCGCATCCAGATCGGTGCGCCAGATGTTGCGGCCATCCACAATGCCCACCGACAGCACCTTGTGCGAGGGCAGCCAGTCCGCTACGCCCACCAGTTCCTCAGCAGCACGCACGGCATCCACATGCAGGCCCGCCACGGGCAACTGGCAGGCCAGGCGCAGGTTTTCGGCCAAGGGCGAGAAGTAGGTGGCCAGCAGCAGCTTGGGCGCGCTGCGCGCCAGTTGCCAGTAGCTGGGCTCAAACGCATGGCGCCACGCATCGGGCAGGTCCAGGCCCAGGATGGGCTCGTCGATCTGCACCCATTCCACGCCCTGGGCCTTCAGGCGCGCCAGCACGGCTTCGTACACGGGCAGCAGTTGGGCTAGCAGGCTGAAGCGGTCAAAACCTGCCGCCTTGGATTTGCCCAGCCACAAAAAGCTCAGCGGCCCCAACAGCACGGCCTTGACGCGGTGGCCCAGCGCCTGGGCCTCTGCCACTTCGGCAAACAGGCGCTCGCTGGCCAGGTGGAACTGCGTGTGGGCGCTGAACTCGGGCACGAGGTAGTGGTAGTTGGTGTCAAACCACTTGGTCATCTCCAGCGCGGGCTGGCCTGCGGTGTGGTGCTTTGCGGTGCAACCGGCGCTGCAGCCAGTGTGGTCTGCTGCGGCCTGGGCCGACACGCCCCGCGCCATCGCAAAGTAGCGGGCCACCTCGGGCGTGTCCCCATCAAAGCCAAACCGCGCAGGCTCGCAGCCCAGCAGCTGGATGTGGTTGGCCACATGGTCGTACAGCGCAAAGTCGCCCACCGTCACACAGCCCAGGCCCGCATCGGCCTGCGCCTGCCAGTGCAACTGGCGCAGCTGGGCGGCGGTGGTCTGCAGCTCGGCCTCGGTGCTGTCGCCGCGCCAGAAGGATTCGAGCGCGAACTTCAGCGCGCGCTGCGCCCCCATGCGCGGAAAGCCCAGGGTGTGCGTGAGCACGGGGCGGCGGGTGGCGGAGGTTATGGCAACTGCGGCGACTGACATGGTGATTTCCTTCTTCTGAATGGAGCAATGCAATGAAGGCACCGATGGTCGCGCGGGCTCGTTTATTATTCAAACGAAAGTTTTAGTCGTTCAACTTGAAAATTAATAATGAACCAGTCGATTCTGGAAGTGCGCCACCTGCGCACCCTGGTGGCCCTGCGCGACAGCGGCAGCCTGGTGCGGGCCGCGCAGCTGCTCAGCCTCACGCAGTCGGCGCTGTCGCACCAGATCAAGCTGCTGGAAGACCGCTACGGCCAGCCGCTGTTTGAGCGCAAGTCCGTGCCGCCGCAGTTCACCGCCGTGGGCGAGCGCCTGCTGGCGCTGGCCGATGCCATGCTGCCCCAGGTGGAAGGGGCCGAGCGCGACATCGCCCGCCTGGTGCTGGGGCAGGGCGGGCAGATGCGCATTGCGGTGGAATGCCACACCTGTTTTGACTGGCTGATGCCCGCGATGGATGCCTTCCGCACCCGCTGGCCGGAGGTAGAGCTGGACATCGTGAGCGGCTTTCATGCCGACCCCGTGGGCCTGCTACACCAGGGCCGGGCCGATGTGGCCATCGTCTCGGAAGTGGATGGTGACGAGGCAGGCGTGGACTACCACGCGCTGTTTGGCTTTGAAATCCGCGCGCTGCTGGCCAACACACACCCGCTGGTGGCCAAGCCGCACTTGGTGGCGCAGGACTTTGCCGACCAGACCATCATCACCTACCCCGTGCCCGACGAGATGCTCGATTTGATCCGCCAGGTGCTGGAGCCTGCCGGGGTGCGCCCGCCGCGCCGCACCACCGAGCTGACGGTGGCCATGCTGCAGCTGGTGGCCAGTGGGCGCGGCGTGGCGGCGCTGCCGCTGTGGGCGGTGCAGAGTTACCTGGACCGGGGGTATGTGACCGCCCGGCCCATTGCGGTGGGGCCTGGCGACCAAGGCCTGCGCGGCGAGCTGCACGCCGCCTGCCTGCCCAGCCTGTCGGCCAAGCCGTATTTGCAGGACTTTGTGCAGGTGACGCGCGAGACAAGCTTTGTCACGCTCAAGGGCGTAGAGCTTTTGTGAGTGTGATTTTGCTATCAAATTTATAGCTGTTAGCGCTTGATGGATAAGCGCTAGGGGCTAAAAACACCAAAAATTCGCACACGCTTCATCCCGTCGGGCCGGGCAGCACTTGCGCCCGCTCCTCGCCAAACCGCTGCGCCTCGTCCCCCAGCCACTCCCGCACCAGCTGCATCGCGGGGCTGGGGTGGCTGGTGGTCACAAACGAATACGCCGCACGCGACAACACGCTGCGCCCCAGCAGCGGCAGCAGGCGCCCGGCCTTCACGTCCTGCAGCACCAGCGCCGCACGGCCCATGGCGACGCCCTGGCCGGCCAGCGCAGCGCCCAAAGCCAGTTGCGACAGGTTGAACTGCTGGCCTCCCGCCCAGGGCGGCGGTGTGGCGCCTATTTGCGCAAACCAGTGTTGCCATTCTTCGTAGGTGTCGGCGCCGTCCCAGGCGCTGCCGTCGTGCAGCAGCCAGTCGCCGCGCAGGTCGTGCGGCTGGGTGATGGGCGGGTGGCGGGCCAGGAAGTCGGGGCTGGCCACAGGGATGAGCCATTCGTCCAGAAACACGGTGGCATGGAGGTCACGGTAGCCGCCCAGGTCGAACCGCACAGCGGCCTCGATGCCGTCGCGCACCATGCGGGTGCGGTCCAGCGTGTGGAATTCGCCAAACACGCGCAGCCCGGTGTGCGGGTGCTGGCGAAAGAAGTCGCCCAGCCGGGGCGTGAGCCAGCTCATGGCAAACGAGGGTGAGCAGCTCAAGGTGGCGGTGGCGGCCTCTGCCGGTTGGCGCATCTGGGCCAGGGTGCTTTCGATGGCGTCAAAGCTCTCGCGCAGCACCACGGCCAGCCATTTGCCTTCGGGCGTGGGTACCAGCGCGCGCGGGGTGCGCAAGAACAGTGGGCGGCGCAGCCAGTCTTCAAGCTGTTTGACCTGCTGGCTCACCGCGCCTTGGGTGATGCACAGCTCGGCCGCCGCTTTGGTAAAGCTGCCGTGGCGCGCTGCTGCATCAAAACTGCGCAGCCAGGCGAGCAGGGAAGGGGAGAGGCGAATGTCCATTATTAATACTAATGATGCGCTCACTATAAATGGCTTGTGACAGCTGCGTGATCGGCCAAGAATGCTTCTCAGACCCCCATGCCTTGATCCTGTATGACGCCTGTTGAACGAACACCCGCCGTGGATGCCTTGTTGGCCACCCGTTTGCGCAACGCCCAGTCTGCCTTGTGGACCAACCCGGCCCGGCTGGCGCAGCCGCCGGCCGCTTTGCAGGCGCTGGGGCGCAGCATTAGTCTGGATGATACGCACGCCGCCGCTGCCCGCTTTGTTCGTTTTGCGGGCCTGCTGGCGCAGGTGTTCCCGGAGCTGGCCGACTCCGCGGGCGTGGTGGAGTCTCCGCTGCTGCCTGCCGCAGTGCTGCAGCGCACGCTGGGCGGGGCTGAGGGGCAGGGGCGTTGGTTGATCAAGGCCGACCACAGACTGCCCGTGGCAGGCTCCATCAAGGCCCGGGGCGGCATGCACGAGGTGCTGGAGTTTGCCGAGGGGCTGGCGCTGCAGCATGGTTTGGTGGAGCCCGGCGGCGACTACCGCGCGCTCGCCACTCCGGCGGCGCGCGAGGTGCTGGGCCGCTACCAGGTGGCGGTGGGTTCCACCGGCAACCTGGGCATGAGCATTGGCGTGGTGGCCTCGGCCCTGGGCTTTCAGGCCACGGTGCACATGTCGGCCGACGCCAAGGAATGGAAGAAAGACCGCCTGCGCCAGCGCGGCGTACAGGTCGTGGAGCACGCGGGCGACTACGAACGCGCCGTGGCCGCTGGCCGCGCCGAGGCGGCCAGCAACCCGCTGTGCCACTTTGTGGACGATGAGCAATCCTTCTCGCTGCTGCTGGGCTACAGCGCGGCGGCGCTGCATTTGAAGAACCAGTTGGCCGAGCAGGGCGTGGCGGTAGATGCCGAGCACCCCCTCATCGTCTACCTGCCCTGTGGTGTGGGTGGTGCGCCAGCGGGCATCACCTTTGGCCTGCGGCAGGTGCTGGGGCCGCATGTGCATTGCTTTTTTGTGGAGCCGGTGCAGTCGCCATGCTTCATGGTCCAGATGCTGGCGGCGCCTGGAGAACACCCCTCGGTGTACGACTGGGGCCTGACCAACCGCACCGAGGCCGACGGCCTGGCCGTGCCGCGCGCGTCGCTGCTGGCGGCCGAGCTGATGCGGCCTTTGCTGTCGGGCGTGTTCACGGTGGCCGACGACACGCTGTTTGCCCTGCTGGTGCAGGTATTGGACGCCTTGGGCGAACGCATTGAGCCCTCGGCCGCCGCAGGCTTCAGCGGCCCGGCCATGCTGACGGGCACGACCGCCGGGCAGGCCTGGCTGCGCAGCACCGGCGTGGATGCGGTGCTGCACAACGCCACGCACCTGGTGTGGACCACGGGCGGCCTGCTGGTGCCCGATGCGCAGTACCAGGGTTTTGTGCAGCGCGGGCGGGCCGTGCTCGCGGCGCAAGGCTGATGGTTGTCATCTCCCCGATTCGTCTATTCCCCAACCTCTGTCACCTTTGGAGAGCACCCCATGAACCGCAAGCAACTGCTTTTGTCGTCCGCCATCCTCTGTGCCCTGGGGGCCGTTGCGTGGGGCCCGGCTGTGGCGCAAGAAGCTGCTTTCCCCAACAAACCCATCACGCTGGTGATTCCGTTCCCGCCCGGTGGCGCCACCGACGTGCTGGGCCGTCTCATCGGCAAGAAGCTGGGTGACAAGCTGGGCCAGAGCGTGGTGATCGACAACCGCGCAGGCGCGGGCACCACGATTGGCGCAACGTATGTCGCCAAGGCCGCGCCGGACGGCTACACGCTGCTGATGAGTTCGGGCACCACCTTCACCGTGAACCCCGCCGTGCGCGCCAAGCTGCCGTACGACCCGGTCAAGAGTTTTGAGCCCATTGGCATTGCAGGGCGCACCAGCCTGATCCTGCTGGCCAACAAGGACGTGCCTGTCAGCGATGTGAAGCAGTTTGTAGCCATGGTGAAAGCCGCGCCCGACAAGTACTCATACGGCTCGTATGGTGCGGGCACCACGTCGCAGTTTGCGGGCGAAATGTTCTTCCACGCGGCAGGCCTGAAGATCCAGCATGTGCCCTACAAGGGCAGTGCGCCCGCCATGGTGGACCTGATGGGCGGGCAGGTTCCGTTCACGGTCGATACCGTGTCGGCCGCGCTGCCGCAGCTCAAGGACGGCAAGATCAAGGCCATTGCCGTGACGGCGGGCAAGCGCTCAGCCCTCCTGCCCAAGGTGCCCACGCTGGCCGAAAGTGGCTACCCCGGCCTGGAGATGGACACCTGGCTGGCCTTGGTGGCCCCACGCGGCTTGCCGCCCGCCGTCAAGGCGCGGCTGGAACTGACGCTGGCCCAGGTGGTGGCAGACCCCGAAACCCGCGACAAACTGATCGCCGTGGGCTTTGAGCCCACCTATGCTTCTGCCAAGGCCGTGAGCGAGCTGATCGACAAGGAACTGCCGTTGATGCGCGCCGTGGCGCAGCGCGCAGCCATCACGGCAGATTGAACCAGAGCCGAACAACAAGGAGACAAGCGCGAGATGACAAGCCACAACGCATTGGTCGAGCTGACCGCCAACGAACTGCGCCACCGCATCGGCACGCGCGAAATCTCGCCCGTCGAACTGCTCGATGCCTGTATTGAACGCATCGAGGCCGTCAACCCGCATGTGAACGCCATCACCGCCACCTGCTACGACCGCGCCCGCGCGGAGGCCCGGGCCGCCGAGCAAGCGGTGCTGCGCGGCGAGCCGCTGGGCCTGCTGCACGGGCTGCCCCTGGGTGTGAAAGACCTGGAGGCCACGGCCGGGCTGTTGACCACCTATGGCTCGCAGATCTACCGCGAACACATTCCGGCCGAAGACAACGTGCTGGTGGCGCGCCTGCGTGCGGCGGGCGCCATCGTCACTGGCAAGACCAATATCCCCGAGATGGGTGCGGGCGCCAATTCGCGCAATACCGTGTGGGGCGCCACAGGCAACCCGTTCAACCCCCACCTGAACGCCGGGGGCTCGTCGGGCGGGTCGGCCGCTGCGCTCGCGTGCGACATGCTGCCGGTGTGCACGGGCTCGGACACGGGCGGGTCGCTGCGCATTCCGGCATCCATCTGCGGCGTGGTGGGTTTTCGGCCATCGCCCGGCGTGGTGCCCAGCTCGCGCAAGCTGCTGGGCTGGACGCCGATTTCGGTGGTCGGCCCCATGGGCCGCACCGTGGAAGAAGCCTGCCTGCAATTGGCGGCCACGGCAGGCATGTCGGCGGGCGACCCGCTGAGCTACCCGCTAGACCCGACGGGTTTCCTTCTGCCCGAAACGGTGGACCTGAGCCGCCTGCGCGTGGCCTACACCGAAGACTTCGGCGCCTGCGCCGTGGACAACGGCATCCGCGCCGTGTTCCGCCGCAAGGTGCAGGCCATGAAGCACCTTTTTGCCAGCTGCGATGCCATCGACATCGACCTGGGCGACGTGCACCGCTGCTTTGACGTGCTGCGCGCCGAGGCCTTTGTGGCCAGCACGCGCGAGGCCTACGAGCGCGACCCCCGCCAGCCTGGGCCCCAACACCCGCGCCAACTACGAAATGGGCGCCGCCATGAACCTGTTGGACAGCGCCTGGGCCCAGGCCGAGCAAACGCGCATCCTGGCGCGGTTCCAGAAGCTGTACGAAAACTACGACGTGATCCTGGCGCCCACCACACCCGTGTCGCCCTTCGCCTGGACTGAGCTGTTTGCCAGCCACATCAACGGCGAGCCGCAGGCCACCCGAGTTCGACACCAACCGCTGCAAGTCCTTGATCTGTATAGGGCGAGCCTCGTGGCCTGCCACTACAACAAGGACATTTGAGCGTCGTGTGCGG
>CAXIRU010000113.1:0-61683 GCA_964031875.1 Acidovorax facilis | reverse complement strand
CGCCAGCGCGGCGGCCAGTGCCTTCCTGCCCCTGGCCAGCCTGGTGCCGGGCTACCAGCCCGCTCAGGAGAACCAGTTGCCCATGGCGCTGGCCGATGTCGCCCGGGCCAACATCACCGGTGGCAAGCCCGCAGAAAGTGCGCTGGTGCCTGCTGCGGCCGCCAGCAGCGGTATCTCCATGCGCAGTGCCGTGTTGTGGGGTGTGCTGCTGGCAGGCGTAGGCGCGCTGGCGCTGATGGCCTGGCTGCTGCTGCGGCAGACCCGGCAGGCGGGCCACCAGGCCCCGGCAGCACCAACCGATGCGCCCTGAGGCGTCGGTAGGCGAACCCCGCAGTGAGGTATTTGGCGGGGCGAGCCCAGAGCCACTCCAACCGTCGCACAATGTGCAGACATGCCCCCTTTGTCGCCCCACGAAAGCACGCGCAGCGTTGCGCCCCCGCCCTCCCCTGATGCCCCGGACCTGAGCCCGGATGCTCCACCGCAGAGTGATGCGGCGGTAGATAGCACTGCGCGTGCGGAGCTGGCTCGTGGCACCGAAGAGTCCGTCGGCGCCCAGCTTGACCACGGTGCAGCGGCGCTGAAGCAGGCGGCTTCGCTCTCGCCCCTGGCGCCCTTGTCTGTCCCTGTGTTCCGCATGCTGTGGCTCACCTGGGTGGCGGCCAACACCTGCATGTGGATGAACGACGTGGCCGCCGCCTGGCTCATGACCACGCTCACCACCTCGCCCATCCTGGTGGCGCTGGTGCAATCGGCCTCCACCTTGCCCGTCTTCTTGCTCGGCCTGCCCAGCGGCGCGCTGGCCGACATCCTGGACCGGCGGCGCTACTTCATCGCCACGCAGTTCTGGGTAGCCGCCGTGGCGCTGGTACTGTGTGTGGCCATTCTGGCCGGGGGCATGACGGCGCCGCTGCTGCTGGCGCTCACCTTTGCCAACGGCATCGGCCTGGCCATGCGCTGGCCAGTGTTCGCGGCCATCGTGCCCGAACTGGTCAGCCGCCCACAACTGCCTGCCGCGCTCGCACTCAACGGCGTGGCCATGAACGCCTCGCGCATCATCGGCCCGCTGCTGGCGGGCGCCATCATCGCCAGCGCGGGCAGCGCCTGGGTGTTTGTGCTCAACGCGGTGCTGTCACTCATTTCCGGCTTCACCATCATGCGCTGGAAGCGGGTGCACACGCCCAGCCCGCTGGGCCGCGAAAGGCTGACCAGCGCCATGCGCGTGGGCCTGCAGTTTGTGCGACAGTCGCCGCGCATGCGGGCTGTGCTGTGGCGCATCTCCGTCTTCTTCTTGCATGCCACCGCGCTGCTGGCCCTGCTGCCGCTGCTGGCCAAGGGGCTCGAAGGCGGCGGCGCAGGCACCTTCACGCTGCTGCTGGCCAGCATGGGCGCGGGCGCCATCACGGCGGCCATGTTCTTGCCCCGCCTGCGCCAGGCCATGGCGCGCGATGTGCTGGTGATACGCGGTACGGCGCTGCAGGCCGCCGCCACAGGCGTGATGGCCGTGGCGCCCAATGTGTACGTGGCTGTGCCCGCGATGTTTGTGGCTGGGATGGCGTGGATCACCACGGCCAATTCGCTGTCGGTGTCTGCCCAGCTCGCGCTGCCCAACTGGGTGCGTGCACGTGGCATGTCCATCTACCAGATGGCCATCATGGGCTCCACCGCGCTGGGCGCCGCCGTGTGGGGCCAGGTGGCCACGCTCACTGATGTGCATGTGAGCCTGGGCATTGCCGCCGCCACCGGCGTGGTGGCCATGCTGCTGGTGCAGCGCCTGGTGGCGGACCGCAGCATGGAAGAAGACCTGAGCCCCTCGCGCGCCTTCAAGGCGCCCGTGGCCGACACCCCGCCCGGATCGGGGCACCTGGTGGTCACCATCGAATACTTCATCGACCCGGCCCGCGCTGCCGAATTTCGCGCCGTGATGCAGGAAAGCCGCCGCAGCCGCCTGCGCCAGGGCGCGCTCGCTTGGCAGCTGCTGCACGACATCAGCCAGCCTGCGCGGTATGTGGAGCGCATCGAGGACGAGTCGTGGACGGAGCACCTGCGCCGCTTTGACCGCGTGACCGCCTCGGACGTGGCGCTGCGCGACCGCAAGCTGGCGTTTCATGTGGGCGATGCACCGCCCCGGGTAACGCGGTGGGCGGTGGAGCAATGAGGGACCTCCCTTTGCAGCCAGCCCACATAAGCTTGCGCAGTCATCGCTGCACTCAGAAAAAAAGGGAACGCACAAAACGTTCCCTTCCAAGTAAGGCTTCAATGGCCCCGCAAACCGCGCTCGGCGGCCGCTGTATCAGCGCGGCGAACCTGCCCAGCCCCCCGAGCGCAGACCAGCATCTGCAGCCACGGCATTCGACTTTGCGCTCGCCTCTTTTTCCGTGACGTCGGTCACAGAGACTGCGACCGGGCGCAGCGCATCGCCGCCAGAAACTTCGCGTGAAGTGACGCAAAACCACTCTCCCGCTGAAGCCGCGATCGCCGTGCCGGCATCACTTTCGCGCCCAGCATTGCGGCCCAACCATCCTGCAATATCTGCCTTGAAGGGTTTGCCGTTAACGTCAATAGACGTGGAATTCCAATCATCATTGCTCACCACGCCGCCATCACTGAATCGGATCACCAGCGTGGGGTTGGAATCGACGGCTTTGCCTTCTGCCAGGACGACAAACGCTTTGCGGCCATCGGGCATCGTCTTGCCACCCTTGCCCACAATCGTGCAAGCTGCTGTCGGCGTGTTCTGCGATTGCACCGCGTTCGTGCTGATGTTGAGCAGTTCAGCATGCGCACCAGCGGCCATCACCAAACCCAAGCTCACCCCCCAAACGCTCTTCAAAATACCGTGTCGCATGCTGCGATCCTCTCTCTGTAAATAACAAATACGGTCTGCGCCGGGGCTCAGACCGTCCTCCCTGTCTTCGGCGCCAGAGCAGATCAGTTGCCCTTGCCATGGCACCACCATGGCGCCGCAATGAAACCCACGCCCACGCAGGCCTGGCAGGTTCGGCGCCCCTGCACTCCGCTTTCAAAAGCGGCGGCGCTGTGCCATCCGTGCGCGTCGCGCGGTTCTTGGCTGGCTGAAGTGTTACGGCGGCGATAGGCCCTTGGTCGAACCCTAGAGCCTTACCTGCCGAAGACGAGCGCAGATTCTCAAGGGCTAATCTGGTATTAGTGCCGCTGACTTTGTAGTCATCTGTAAATGCAATTGGCCCGCAGGGATGGCTATTCACGGGAGGGTTTGCAACGTTCGCACTTGGGGCAATGTGGGTAGTGGCTGTGCTTCGTTTCGCCAGTGCCTCTTACAACGCGTCACAAAAACCCGATCGCTTTCGCCATCATGCGCGGGGCGTTTGGGGCGGACCATTGCTCCCTGGCTTGAGCCAGTCCGCACGGTTTGTGGAACGCATCTGGCACGGATGCCCGGGCGGAATACCTTCCAGGAGTTGATCGGGTGACGGCGTCCGACCAGGCGCAGCGGGGGCACGCTGAGGGAGACACGGTGGGCGTTGGCGTCTTGGGCTGTGTTGTCGTGCGACTTGAGATGATTTGGCCACTAGCGCATGTGGGGTAAGCGCTTCAAGCTATCAATTTGGAAGCGTTCTGCGGGTGCTTTTCCCATGGCTCAGGCTGGACGCCTCCGGCCTGTGCGACTCGGTTGAAAATCCCGGTCCATGACTGCTATTTTTCAGATGCTCTACCAAGTGCATCCGCTGCTTCCACTTGCGTATTTGATGGTGCTGGGGAACGGGGTTCTCGCCCCCGCTATCTATTGCGCCGTGCGCGGTATCCCGTATGACATCGCGAAGATCTGGTCTTTGGCCCAGCGCGGTGAGATCGGCGCGAGATATACCGTGATCTCGTGGGCCGCATTTGCCGCAGCGTCGGTGTTGGTTCTTGTCCTGTATGCGGCGAGGTGAGTTCATGAATTGCCTTGCGCGCTCCTGCTTGCTGCTTTCTCTCGTAGGGGTCGCGCCCTGCGCCCACGCCGCCCCCGACCCAGCCCTGCTCGGCTGCTGGCGCGCCGCCAAGATCGTGCTGACCACCCCCGATGGCGAAAAGGCCGAAGACACCTCCGGCCGCTGTACGCTGCATTTCAAGGAAGATCAGTTCGAATCGACCTGCAAGACCGCCAGCGGGACGGCCACCACCACCTACCGCTACCAATTCGTCCGACCCCAGGTGTATGCAGCCACCATGGCGGGCAGCACCTTCAGGACGGAGATGGTGGGCACGACGCGCGAGTACGAGTACCGAGTCTCCGGCGATCAGCTGCGCACCGTGACCGTGCCGCCGTCCTTGGCGTTTGCTGCTGCGGCTGCGGCCCAGCGGGTGGAAACTGAGGCGGCGAGGGTGCCCTGCCCGTAAACCCGGCTGCCCACGCAGGCTGCGGGGCCGCAATGGGATCGATGGAGCGCTATTAAATTAATAGCTGCTTGCGCTTGTTAGATAAGCGCTAGCAGCCAAAATCATTCCAAAACTACCGAGGCCACAAGGCCCACAGCCTCAGGTTTTGCTTCAGGCGCCCGGCAATGTCGCCCGCTTCCGGACCCCAGCCCGTGAAGAAGTCCGCACGCACCGGCCCCAGGATGGCGCTGCCCGTGTCCTGCGCCAGCACCATGCGGCTGAGCTGCACCTGCGGTCCGCTGGAGGCCAGCCACACCGGCGTGCCGTAGGGGATGCTTTGTCGGTCCACCGCAATCGAGCGGCCGGGGGTGAGTGGCACACCCTGGGCGCCGCGGGGGCCAAAGCCTGCGTCCAGCGGGTTCAACGGCTCCTCGCGGAAGAACACATAGCGCGGGTTGGTCCACATCAGCTCGTTGGTGCGGTGGGGGTTGGCGGCCAGCCAGGCGCGGATGCCGGGCCAGGTGGCGTCGCGGGTGTAGCCCTGGTCGAGCAGCCAGCGGCCGATGCTCTGGTAGGGCTGGTCGTTGGTGCCTGCGTAGGCCACGCGCACCAGCGAGACCGATCCATCTGCTTCGGCGATGCGCAGGCGGCCCGAGCCCTGGATGTGCAGCACCATCGATTCCACCGGGTCACGCAGCCAGGCGATGGCGCGTCCGGCCAGCGCGGCCTGTGCCTCGGGCAGGGTCTCGATCTGCTGGCGCGTGTACCAGGGCTTGCGGGCGCCCAGGCCGGCTGGTACCCGGTAGATGGGCACGGTGAAGCCGTTGCCGGGCTGGCGGGCGCCGTCCATCATCGGTTCGTAGTAGGCGGTGAGCAGGCCTTCGGCGTTGCCATCTGGCGCCTCGACCCGGTAGGGCTGCAGGCGGGTGACGAGCCATGCGCGTTGCTCCTCGGGGGTGGCGATGCTCAGCTGGCGCACCTCGCCGCACAGCGCGGTGAACGGGGGCTGGGGGCGTTCACAGCTCTTGATCCAGGCGTTCCAGGCCTCGTGCAGTGCATCGTCGGCAAAGCCGGGCAGCTCGGCCCAGCGCACCGGAATCCATCGGCTCTTGGGCTGTGATATGGGGGGCGGCAGCGGGCCGGTGTCGCCGGGCAGTACGACGGGGCTCGGCGGCAGTGCCGTCGGCGGGATGGCCCCAGGGCGGGTGGGGCTTGGGGCAGGGGGCGTGGAGCAGGCGGCCAGCGTTCCTACAATCAGCGCCGTTCCCACAGCGCGCAGGAGTGTCAATGTCATGGGTCTGATTTTGCTTGAAGCGCTGCTCGCGCTGGTGCTGCTGATCGCCATTGTCTGGTGGACCATGTTTTCAGGCCGCAAGGGCGGTGAACTGCAGCTGCCGCCGCAGGAGCCCTTGCCTCCAGCGCCAACCCCCGCGCCCCCCCCAGCGCCAGCGTCTCCTTCTGCACAGGCGCCTCCCCCTCCGCCTCCGGCGCGTTGACTTTGCCGGTTTTTGGGAACTAGCCCGATCTCATCCCGGTTCGCGGCCTGTTTGCAGGGCTGTTGGTCGGCGTCAACGCGCGGCCCGCAGCAGGTTGGCCAATTCCACGGCGGACTTGACCTGCATCTTGTCGAACACCCGTGAGCGGTGCACCTCGACCGTGCGCACGCTGATGTCGAGCTGGTCGGCAATCAGCTTGTTGGGCAGGCCCGCCACCACGAGGTCCATCACATCGCGCTCGCGGTCCGTGAGGTCGCGCAGGCGCACCTGCAGGTCGCTGCGTTCGCGCAGTTGCGCCAGGCGCTCTGCCGACCTGACCAGCGCTTGCTCGACGCGGTCGACCAGCGCGTTGTCGGAGAACGGTTTTTCGCAAAAATCAAACGCACCCCGCTTGACCGTGTCCACAGCGGTGGGCACATCCGCATGGCCGGTCAGGAAGATCACGGGCATGGTGGCCAGGTCGCCGCGCACCGCCAGCAGGTCGAACAGCGCCAGGCCACTCATCCCAGGCATGCGCACGTCCAGCAGCAGGCAGCAGGGCTGGCGTTGCGCGGGGCGGCTGGAGAGCATGGCGTCAAAGGCCTCGGCGCTTTCGAAGGATTCGCTGAGCAGCCTGCGCGAGCGCAGCAGCCACGCCAGTGCTTCGCGCACGCTGGCGTCGTCGTCCACGATGTACACGGTGGCGTTGGTGATGGGCTCCATGGTTCAACTCGGTTATCTATTGGATTGTGGGTGACGCGCAGACGCAGCGACGGGCGCTGTCTGGGCGGGGCTGCCGCGCAAGGGCCGCCCAGACAGCGCTGGTGGCATCCCCTTCCCGCGCGCAGCGCGAGAGAGAAGGGGGCCGCGACGCCGTCGCTCAGGGGGGTGCCGCTGGCAACGTGAAGGTAAACACCGTACCACGCGGTTCGTGGGGTGCAAATCCGAGAAAACCTCCGTGCTGCTCGATCACCGTGCGGCACATGCTCAGCCCCAGGCCCATGCCCTCGGGGCGGGTGGTGAAAAACGGGGTGAAAAGCCTCGCGGCCACCTCCTGGGGAATGCCGGTTCCCAGGTCGGTCACCGCAAACTCGATCCAGTCGCTGTGCTGGTTCGGCGCGGTGCGCCGCACATGGATGTCGAGCACGCGTGTGGGCAGGGCCGGGTCATCCATGGCCTGCATGGCATTGCGCGCCAGGTTGAGCAGTACCTGTTCGACCATGGTGCGATCGCACAACACCGGGGGCAGGTGGGGTTCCAGTGAGGTGTTCACACGCACCCCCAGCTTGCGCGCCTGCAGGCTGACCAGCGGCAGGATGGCGTCGAGCAGCTGCTGCGCGTGCACCGCTTCGCGGGCCTGGTCGCGGCGGCGCACAAAATCATGCACGCTCTTGATCACCTTGCCCGCGCGTTCGGCCTGCCGCGCAATCTGCTGCATGGCCATGCGCACATCCTGCAGTTGCTCGACCTGGGCGGCATTGGGGGCATCGCCCGCACCCAGCGCCGTCGGTGTGGGCGCCTCCAGCAGGTTGATGGAGCCAGTGGCATAGCTGGAGATGGCAGCCAGGGGCTGGTTCAATTCGTGGCTCAGCAGCGAGGCCATTTCGCCCACGGTGGCCAGGCGGGCGGTGGCCTGCAGCCGCTCTTGCGACGCCCGCGACAGCTCCTCCACCCGCCGCTGTTCGCTGATGTCGAGGAACGCGCTCATCCAGCCTGTGTGCAGGCCCTGTGCGTTGATGAGCGGGGCCTCGATGATCAGCACCGGAAAGCGGGTGCCGTCCTTGCGCATGAATTCGGACTCGAAACCCTCGCGCGGTGGCATGGTGCCCGCAAACCGGGTGGCCTGGCGCTGTCGGTACTCCTCCACCCGCTCGGGGGGCCAGTAGGGGGCGGTCACGCTTTGGCCCAGCAGTTCCGGCGCGCTGAACCCCACCATGGCGCAGAAGGCCGGGTTCACGTAGGTGATGCGGCCTTGCAGGTCACGCGCGCGCAGGCCGGTGACCAGCGAGTCCTCCATGGCCTTGCGAAACGCCAGGGCATCGGCCAGGTCGCGTTCGGCGCGCAAGCGCCGGCGGTTGTCGCGCACCAGCACCACCAGCACGGTGACCAGCGCAATCGACATGGCGGTGACCAGTGCGGTCAGCACATTGGGGAACAGGCTGGGTGCGCTGTGCCAGGTGTCCATGCGCAGCACCAGGGTGGAGCCGGGCAGATCCAGCAGGTGCGTGGCCGTGAACATGCGCGAGCCCCGCCGCGCAGCGCCCAGAACGGCCAGACGGGTACCGTCGGCCTCGGTGAACGAGGCTTCCTGGCTGCGCGTGAGGTTGTGCGCCACCAGGTTGATCAGCACGTCCTGCAGCGAATACGTGACCACCAGGAAACCCGTGCTGCGCCCGCCCGAGGTGAGGGGCAGGCACAGCTCCATCATTTCCGAGCCCAGTCCGTCGCCGTGCGGCTGGAAGTAGCTGCTCGAATAGGCCGGGCTGCTCGTGCGGCGTGCATTGGCACAGGCGATGGCGGCATCAGACTGCTGACCTTCGCGCAGTCGGGCATCCCAGGCCACAGGGCGGTAGGGCGACTGGGCGTGGGTGCGCACCCGCAGGTTGGCATCTCGCCACTCGATGCGCACCAGCTCCCGGCGGCTGCGCAGCAACTCGGCGGCATCGATTTCCCAGGCCAGTTGGCCGGGGTCGCCCGCATGCAGGGCCTGCAGGCTTTGCAGGTTGCGCGTGAGCGCTACGCGGATGTCAGACACCGCATCGGCCGTGTCCCGCTCCAGGAGGGACTGCACCTGGCTGGCCTCGTAGCGGCCTGCAAGCCACACCATGGTGGCGAGCATCGAGATCACCAGCGCGACCAGAAGGGTCCACAGCGACCAGCGCCGCCAGGCGCCCCGCCAGCGCCTGGCAAGGATGTTCAGACTGAACTTCATCCCTTGTCTTTTCTTTGCTTGAAACTGGCGCAGTTCCAGCCGGGGATGCCGAGCCAGGGCCGTCCCGCAGCAAAGACATCGTCCCCCTTCCTGTGCGCTGTGCGAGAGAAGGGGGAAGCGGCGCAGCCGCGCAGGGGGTAGTGCTTCATTTCACAGAACGCGGTGCGATAAGGCGGGCAACTGAAGGCGCAGATCGCGCAGGCGCTGCGGGTCCACCATCCCTGACACCACACCCGCAAGCTGGTCCTGCTGGGCGAGCACGGTGCCCCAAGGGTCTACCAGCATGCTGTGGCCCCAG
Organism: Acidovorax facilis; assembly: GCA_964031875.1. Lineage (GTDB taxonomy): Bacteria > Pseudomonadota > Gammaproteobacteria > Burkholderiales > Burkholderiaceae_C > Acidovorax > Acidovorax facilis_A. The sequence goes on along the minus strand of CAXIRU010000113.1, from coordinate 52,640 downwards.
GTGTGCCGTCCGTTCTCGTGCACACCGCCCTGCGCAGGCGCCAGCACATAGGCCAGGTTCTCGACAGCGCGGGCGCGCAGCAGCAGCTCCCAGTGCGCCTGGCCGGTGGTGTGGGTGAATGCGCTGGGCACGAGCAGCAAGTCTGCGCCTGCGCTGGCGTGGGCGCGGTACAGCTCAGGAAAGCGCAGGTCGTAGCACACCGACAGGCCCACGCGCCAGCGGTGGCCGTCGCGCGATGCCAGGTCGAACTGCACGGGCGTGTTGCCCGCCTCGATGACCCGGCCTTCATGGAACTGCTCATGCCCGTTGTCGAAGGCAAAGAGGTGGATCTTGTCGTAGCGGGCCACGCAGTCGCCGCCGGGGTTGAACACCAGGGTGGTGTTGCGCACCCTTTCGGGCACTGTGGTCGCCAGCGGCAAGGTGCCGCCCACGATCCACATCTGCAGCGCGCGCGCCGTGCTGGCCAGAAATTGCTGGATACGTCCTTCGCCAGGGGCTTCGCGCAGGGCGAGTTTGTCGGTGTCCTTGTGGCCCATCACGCAGAAGTACTCGGGCAGCACGGCCAGCTCGGCCCCTTCGCTGGCCGCCTGCTCCAGCAGCGCGCGTGCGGCACGCAGGTTGTCATCGAGGCGGGTGCTCGACACCATTTGGATCGCAGCCACTTTCATCATGAGGGTTCTCCGGGGCGGGGCATGCTGGGACTTGCGGGCGTGCCGGTGACAGGGCTCGCATCGCGGTTGCGGCGGGCCACGCGCACCACGCGGGGGTCCGCCCAGGTGCCATCGATGCGGAACTCCTGCGTGGCCGCCTCGATCAGCGGGCCGCGCAGGAACACCTGGGCGAGAAAGCTGCCCAGCCCGATGACCGGGTTGATGGCGGTGGCGACCAAAGAGGCTGTCATGGCGTTGATTTCGGGCACCACCACCACGCGCAAATCCTGCGTTTCGTGGTCGATGTTGGCACTGCCCTCCATCAGCACGGCGGCGTTGACGCCCTTCATCTGCAGGTTGTTCGTGGTGGCCACGCCCTGCTCGATGCGTACATCGCCTCGGACAAAGTCGAACGCAAAGCCCTCGCTGAACACGTCGCGGAAGTCGAGCGTGAGGCGCCGTGGCAGCGATTGCAGGCTCAGCACGCCCAGCAGCTTGGCCAGGCCCGGGTCGGCCTTGAGGAACTGGCCGGACTCCACGTTCAGGTTGATCTGTCCGGTCATGCTGCGGTAGTCAGGGCTGATCGGCGCGCCGATCCAGGCGACTTGCCCTTCCATGCGGCCCTTGCCACGCCGGACCACATTGGCCATGCCCATGCGGCCCAGCAGATCGCCCGAGTCGCGGATGTCCAGTTTGAAGTTGAGCACGGTGCGTCGCTCTAGCGTGCGGGGCCCGGTGCCTGGCGTGTTCAGCACCGCCCAGTTGCCATTGGCCGTGAAGTTTGCGTCGGGCGCAAGGATGTTGAACTTGGAGAGGCGCCACTCGCGCTGCGCGCCATCGCCGCCCCGGTTCTGGGCTTCTATTTCCACCCGCCCCAGGCGTTTGCTACGCAGTTCAAAGTCGTCCACGACGATGTCCAGCGCGGGCAAGGCGCCGGGTTGCTCGTCCAGCAGGGCCTCGACCTGGGTGACGTCGCTCTGGGGCATGTTCACCCGCGATAGCCGCGCAAAGAGGCGTCCGTTGGGGTGTTCGGCGCCGCCGGGCTGGCGGTATTCCAGGTAGCCGTTGAGCTCTGTGGCATCCAGGTTGGCACGCCATGTCGGACCCTCGCGCAGCGCCCCAGCCACGATGTTGTGCAGGGTCCGGCCCTGCAGGGTGAGTTCGCGGGCGCGCAAGGCCAAGGTGGTGGGCAGGTAGTCCTGGGCCGTGCCAGGTGTTGCCGGTGAAACGGGCGATCCGGGTGGAGACGCTGGGCGCGGTACGGGTTCGCTGCCCGTCGCCTGGGTCAGCACGTCCTCCCAGGCATCCACATCAAGCTTGCCCTGGCTGATGTTGGCCGCCACGCCCTGCGCGGGCAATGGTGCAGATTCTCCGCCCGAAAGGCCTATCCCGATGGCGCCGCGCAGTACGCGGGCGTGGGGCCCGCTCAAGTCCCGCAGATACGTGGCGGAGCCCAGCGCGCCCAGGTCCAGCGTGATCTGGTCGCGCAAAGGCGGGGCCTCGGCGCCAGCGCCAGCCTGCGTGAGGCCCGCCAGAGATTCGCGGGCGACCTGGCTTTCAAAACGCAAGGGTAGGGCGCTCTCTGCCGTCTTGCCCAGCGGGGCGGGCAGCGCCAGTGCCAGCCCCTGCAGGCTGGTTGTGACCTGCAACTCCGGCACGCCACGGCGAAATGCGAGCGCCATGGAGTACGCGGTGCTGCCCGTGGCCCGGCGTGCCAACTGCGACAGCATGCCCAGCTGAGATGCCTGCTGCAGCCCTTCGGCCGTGGCGGTGCCCTGCGCGCGGAGCTGCACGGCCGATTCTGTGGCCGGGGTGTTGGCGGGCAGTGCACGCATACCCCCTTCCAGGCGGACCGCGCCGCCCAGCGCCTGGGCCTGCACGGCATTGAGCGAAAAACCGCCTTCGGTGAACTGCACTACGCCCCGCACCCGGCTCAGCGTGGGCGTCTCGGGCGTGATCCGCAGCTCGTTGCCCGCCAGCGCGACGCTGCCCTGGACCTTGGATTTGTTGATGTCGCTGATGGGCAGTGACAGGCGCAGCTGGAAGTCCGCGTTGCCGGTGCCCGTAGCCCGTTCCAGCGCGTTGCCGGTCATCTGGCCCAGCGGCGATGTGTTCATGAGCGTGAGTAGCTCGGTCAGCGGCCCTCGGGCGTCGGCGCTGACTCCGACCACGGTGTGGGAGAGATCGGGAATCTTGGCGTCCACCTTGGACAGTCGCAGGCCCGGGCGTCCCGCAAAACCGCCACTGGCGCCCCGCACCTGCATGGACGAGCGCTCGAAGATCAGCTCCCCTGCCAGCTCCGTCAAAGCGGGCCAGGGCAAGGTGTTGGCCGGCTGCAGTTGCGTGGGTACGTAGGCGTAGGTAACGTCCTTGACGCGGGCTGCAATGCGAAATTCGCCCTGCTTGGGGTCATCAAAAGGCAGGTGGTGCAAGTCCCCCTTGACCCGAAACTGCACGTTGCTCGCGCTACCTGCCACCACGGCGTCGCGCACGTAGTGGCGCGACTCCTGCGGAATGGACAGCGGCAGGTAGCGGTGCACACGGGTGCCGTCCGCCCGGTTCAGGGTGCCGGTCAGGTCCAGCACGCCCGGAAAACGCGATTGATGCGCCACCTTGCCGGCATCGCTGGTGTGCCAGGTGGCCCGGGCCTCACCCTGCGCGTCGGCATTGGCGAATTGCACATCGGTGGCTTGCACGGCGATGCGGTCACCCTCCAGCTGCCAGCGCACATCAGCACTGAGCCGGTCCAGCGGCAGCACCGGGTCTTCGAACACGCCGGGCAGCACCAGGGCGCCGGAGGCTATGGTGAGCGCCGCCTTGCCGCCCGCCTGCGTCATGTCGATGTCTACAGTGGCACCGCGAAGGCCCAGTTGGGTGGGTGCGCTGCTGGTAGGCGTGCCAGCCAGTGCCAGCCCGCGGATGCGCCCGCGCACCTGATACTGTTGCAGCGTGTCGAGAGGGCCTTTCCAGGTGGCCTGGATCTCGTCCACGAGCCCTTGGGGCGCGTAAGTGTGTACCGCATGGTGTGCGGTGGAGCCCAGAGGCAGGCGGCTGGCGACCTGGGCCAGGGCAGCCAGGTCCAGCCGGTCGGCGCGGAACTCGCCCTGGGCGGGTGTTTTGCCGACCGCCGCCGTGTGCACCAGCCGGACGTTGCCTCCGGGCCAGATGATGCCGTCGTCGGTTTTGAATTGCAGCGCCTGGGTGGAGAACTCGAACCCCCCGTTCAGTCTGCGGCCACCGAGCCGTCCCTGAATCGAGGGCAGCACCAGCGCCTGCAGGTCTGCGCTCAGCGTGGCCTTGACATCGGCGAGCGCCAGATCGGCTGTGCCGCCCACAATCTGCCCGCGCTGCACATCGGCCCAGGCTCGCAGCGCGCCCCGGCCCTGGGCGATCTCCATACCCACATCAGTGTGGTGGCGAAGCCGGGAGACGTCCACCCGCGAAAAGTCCGCGAAGACCTGTCCGTTCCAGTGCTTCCAGTTGCCATCGCGTGCGCGCAGCAGGGGCGCTCGGAACAGCCCGACCACCGTGAAGCGGTCTCCCCAGGCCGCGGGTGGCGTGGCATCCAGTCGCATGTGGTGGTGCCAGTTTCCGTTGCGCAGCAAAAGGTCCACCTTCTCCAGGGCAAGCTGCGGGGCACCGCGCTGCTCGTCGGTCCAGCGCACTGTGCCGCCCCGAATGAAGACCTCTCCCTGAGAAAACAGCCAGTCGGCGGCGGCGTTGTCTTCGCCCTGCTGCTCGGAAAAATGCAGCCCGGCGATCTGGATGTTGCCGTCTGCCGTGCGGCGCACATCCATGTCGGGCTCCTCGATGTAAAGCTGCTCGAAACCACCCTTGAGCAGTGAGCGCGGCGACAGCGCCACCACCACCCTGGGAAGATGAAGGGCGGATCGGCCTGCAGCGTCCAGCAGGGTGACATCGGAGAGTTCGATCGAGGGGATCAGACCCTCGGTGTGCGCCGCGATGGAGCCGATCTGGACAGGAACCCCCAGTACCCGTGCGGCCTGCGCCTCCAGTTGTGGGCGGAAATCACCGATTCGCGGCACAATCCAGCCATGAAGGGCCCCCCACGCGATGGTGAGCAGCAGCCAGAAGGCCAGCAGCAAACCCAACGACCACCGCGCGAGACCTGCCACAATTTTCAGCAGGCGGGTGGGGTGCGTGGTGGGATCGATCATGGTGGGATTGAAAGTGGCAGGAATTATGACCCGCAGGCTTAGCGCGGGTTCACTACAAACCAGTGTTCTTATGTACGCAGCGTTGTGCTGCGGCTGCCATGTCGACCCCGCATCCTGAATCTTCCTGCAATCCCTCCGCGACCTTTGTTCAGGGGGCGGAGCATTCCCGTTTCTACCAGCGCCTGCATCGCCGCTATGAGGCAGACCTGCGGCTCCTGCCGCCCGGAGTTCCCCGGTGGCCCAGCATGGAGCGGGCCTTCGACGCACTGCGCGCACGGGGTTGTGACACGGGCACTGCGCTCCGGGTGCTGCGACAACTGGTCATGGAGCGGCTGATCCAGGCGGACTGTGAAGCGCAGGCGCCGTTGGAAGACATTACGAGTGCCGTGACCGAGCTGGCCGAGCTGGCGCTGGACCGGGCCTGCCAGCATGCCCGCCAGGAGCTGGACGAGCGCCATGGCACGCCGCGCGGGCCGGACGGCCAGCCCGTGCAGCTGTGGATCATCGGCATGGGCAAGCTCGGTGCTCGCGAACTGAATGTGTCCAGTGACATCGACCTGATCTACGTGTACGAGCACGACGGCGAGACAGCCGGCACGGCCGACGGCCGGGGGCGCATCTCGAACCACGAGTACTTTGCGCGTGCGGTCAAGGCCATCTACAGCCTGGTGGGAGACACCACCGAACACGGATTTGTGTTCCGCGTGGACCTGGCGCTGCGCCCGAACGGCAACTCCGGGCCGCCATCGGTCTCGTTGTCGGCGCTGGAGGAATACCTTCAGCTGCATGGGCGCGAATGGGAGCGCTTTGCCTGGCTCAAGAGCCGGGTGGTGGCCCCGCGCGATTGCATTGCCAGCCCCGAAGTCCAGGCGCTGCGCGGGGTGGTGCTGCCCTTTGTGTTCCGGCGCTACCTGGACTACAGCGTGTTCGATGCGCTGCGGGTGCTGCACCGCCAGATCCGGGACCATGCGGCCAAGCGCAGTGCGGGCCATCCGGAGCGCGCGAATGACGTCAAGCTCTCGCGCGGCGGCATTCGCGAGATTGAATTCACCGTGCAGTTGCTCCAGGTGGTGCGGGGCGGTCAGTTCCCTGAGTTGCGCTGCCGGCCCACGCTCGATGCGCTCACCCGGCTGTCCCGGGCGGGGTTGATGCCGCAGGAAACTGCTGATGCCCTCGCGCGGGCCTATGTCTTCCTGCGCCGCGTGGAGCACCGCATTCAGTACCTGGACGACCAGCAGACCCACGTGCTGCCCACGCGCGATGACGATCTTGCCTGGATTGCGCACACCCTGGGGTACCCCGATTGCTGCGCCTTTCTGCACGAACTGGACGCGCACCGTGAACTGGTGGCGCAGGAGTTTGACACCCTGCTGGGCGGGGCGGGCAAGAAGCAGTGCCATGGCGGCGGCTGTGGCGGCCCGCGCGCTGCGGCGGCAGCGCCCCCCGAATTCGACACACTGCTGGAGCAGTTGCCTGTCGGATTTCGCGAGCGCGTGGCCGAATGGCGCAGTCACCCGCGCGTGGTAGGGCTGCGCGATGAAGCCCGCGCCCGGCTGTTTCGCCTGGTGCAGCGCACCGCGCTGTGGCTCAAGGAAGGCCGCGTTACCCAAGAAGCGACCCTGCGCCTGGCCAATTGGCTCGAGCCCCTGCTGCGCCGCGAGAGTTATCTGGCGCTGCTGTTAGAGCGCCCCTCTGTGCACGAGCAATTGCTGCACTTGCTGGGTGCGGCCAAGTGGCCCGCCCGCTACCTGCTGCAGCACCCTGGCGTCATTGATGAACTGGTGGGGGACTCGCTGCTGGCGGAGCGCTTTGTGGTGGCCGATTTCGAGCGCGAACTGGCATTGCGGCTTGCGTCGCTGCAGTCCACGGGCGAGGACGACGACGAAACCCTGCTCAACCTGCTGCGCCGCGCCCAGCACGCGGAGACCTTCCGCACCCTTGCGCGTGACGTGGAGCGGCGCATCACCGTCGAGCAGGTGGCGGATGACCTCTCGGCCCTGGCTGACAGCGTGCTGCGCATCACGGCCCAGTGGTGCTGGAGCCGGCTCAAGACGCGCCACCGCGAGAGTCCGCAGTTCGCCATCATTGGCTACGGCAAGCTGGGCGGCAAGGAGCTGGGCTACGGCAGCGACCTGGACATCGTCTTTGTGTTCGACGACGACGACGAACGCGCCCCCGAGGTCTACGCGGCTTTTGTGCGCAAGCTCATCAACTGGCTCACCGTGAAGACGGGGGAGGGCGATCTTTACGAGATCGATACGGCGTTGCGGCCCAATGGCAGCTCGGGTCTCCTGGTCACGAGCTTTGAGGCCTACGCCAATTACCAGCAGCGCAGGGGCAGCAACACCGCGTGGACATGGGAGCACCAGGCCATGACACGCGCTCGGTTTGTGATGGGCAGCGAGGCCCTGCGCGAGCGCTTTGATGGTGTTCGCGAAGCCGTGATCACCTCTGCCCGCGACCCGTTGGCGCTGCGTGACGAGATCGTGACCATGCGAGAGCGGGTGCGCTCGGCCCACCCCACGCCAGCCGGCCGATTTGACGTGAAACACAGCCCAGGTGGCATGGTGGACGCCGAATTTGCCGTTCAGTACCTGGTGTTGTCGCAGTCTGCAGCCCACCCGGAGTTGCGTGGCAACCTGGGCAACATTGCATTGCTGCAGCGGGCCGAGCAGGTGGGATTGCTGCCCGCAGGTGTGGGCCACGCGGCGGCCGACGCTTACCGCGAGCTGCGCCGGGTGCAACACGTGGCGCGCCTGGACGAGGCGCCCACCCAAGTCACGCCACCCGCGCTGCAGCCCGAGCGCGACGCCGTGCTGGCACTTTGGTTGGCGGTGTTCGGCTCCACGACGCAAGCCTGAGGGATCTCGGTACGCATCAGCGCGCCGTGTGTATCTGCGGTCTCGCTGGTGCGGCTGCTTAGCAACGCATCCTGCGCATCGCCTCGCCGCCTGTGACGGCAGGCCTTTTCCTGTGTTTTCTGCACTGCCCACGTGCCTGGTTTCGCTACGACCGCCTTGGCGAATCGTTTGTGTCCGCTCTCCATGTACTCAGGTCGGATACAGCCGGTCTGTGCCCACCGAAAAGTAATGACATCTTCTGAAACAAAAATTTAATCAATCGTTTGATTAAAAAGTGCTGTAATCCGGCTCCATGCCAGAGCCAGCCGCCATACCGCCCGACACCCCCCTGCCGTCCCCACCACCTGCGGAAGGCGCACAAGCACGCGCGCGGCTACTGCATGCCGCGCTGCGCCTTTTTGCCGAAAACGGCTTTGCCAAGACGTCCATTCGCGAGATTGCCCAGGCGGCGGCAGTCAATCCGGCGTCCATCAGTTACTACTTTGGCGACAAGGACGGGCTGTACCGCGCGGCCTTTACCGAACCGATGGGGAGCCCCATCGCCGTCGATGCCTGGCCGGATACCCTGCCTGCGTTCATTGAACTGCTGATCCAGAGTTTCATGAAGCCCTTGCATGAGGGTGATCTGGTCGAGTTGTGCATGCGACTGCACTTTCGCGAGATGCTGGACCCCACCGGGCAGTGGCAGCAGGCGCTGGAATGTGAGATCAAGCCCGCCCATGCCGCGCTCGTGCGCCTGTTGTGCAAGGAGTTCGGTCTGAAAACCGCCGATGACGACGTGCACCGTCTGGCCATGGCCATCAACTCCCTGGCGCTGCAGTACTACGTGGGCCGCGATGTGGTGCAGGCCGTGCGCCCCGGACTCACGGCCACGCCCCGAGGGCTGGCAGCCACCACATCGCGGCTGGTGGATTTTGCCCAGTTCATGGTGGACGGGGAACGCCAGCGCCGCGCGGCGGCGCGCCAGGTGGCCCCTTCCCAAAAGTCTCTATCTCCCCGCACCAAAGGGTGACCTGCACATGCGACTGATCTCCCGCAAACCCTGGTGGCTGGCGCTGACCCTGCCCCTTGTGGCCTGCTCCACCACCCCGCCAGCTGCCCAGGTGTCGGCCCCGACGCCTGCCGTCTGGAGCGCGCCTTTACCCCACCAGGGATCGCTGGTGGATCTGACGCGGTGGTGGACGCAGTTGGGCGATCCGCTGCTCGTCGAACTGATCGATGCCGCGCAGGCCATCAGCCCTGGCGTGGCACAGGCCCAGTCCCGCATCGCGCAGGCCCGGGCCACGCAGGTGGCCAGTCGGGCTGCGCTGCTGCCGTCGCTCGACGCGCAGGCCAGCGCTAGCCGGGGTTTCAACGAGCAACTTGCGGGCATCGCGACCACGGCACAGGCCGGGCTGCAGGCGAGCTGGGAAATCGACCTCTTTGGTGCGAACCGCGCCACCAAGACAGCAGCCGATGAGCGGCTGTCGGGTGCGCAGGCGCTGTGGCACGAGGCCCGTGTGAGTGTGGCGGCCGAGGTGGCGCAGCAGACAAGCAGCCTGCGTACCTGCCTGGAGCAGTTGCGCGTGGCGGAGCGCGACGCGAAGTCACGCGGCGAAACCTCGCGGCTGTCAGAGCTCAGCGAACGTGCAGGCTTCACCGCGCCCGCTACCGCCGCTCTGGCGCGTGCCAGTGCTGCCGAAGCGCTGGCCCGTGCTTCGCAGCAGCGCATGCAGTGCGATGTGGAAGTCAAGACCATGGTGGCGCTCACGGGGATGGAAGAGCCCTCGCTGCGTGCGCGCCTGTCCACACCGGCACCCACTGCGCCCGACACGTTGTTCGCCATCGCAGCGCTGCCCGCCCAGGTGCTGGCCCAGCGCCCAGATGTGTACAACGCCGAGCGCGAATTGGCCGCTGCGAGCGCCGAGGTCGGCAGCGCGCAGGCGCAGCGCTACCCGCGCCTGTCGCTCAGCGGCTCGGTGGGCGCGGCCTGGGTGCGCGCGGGCGGTGTGACGACCGACCTCAGCACCTGGACCATGGGTCCGTTGGCGCTGAGCTTGCCGCTGTTCGACGGCGGCCGCCGTGGTGCCCAGGTAGACGCTGCACAGGCGCGTTATGACGAAGCGGCTGCGCTCTATCGCGCCAAGGTGCGCCAGGCCGTGAGCGAGGTCGAACAGGCGCTGGTGCGGCTGCAGAGCACGGCCGAGCGCAATGCCAGTGCGCGGGCAGCGGCTGCGGGCTATCGCACCTCCTTCGATGCTACAGAGGCGCGCTGGCGCGGCGGGCTGGCGAGCCTGGTGGAGCTGGAAGACGCGCGGCGCACATCCCTGGCCGCAGAGAACGCGCTGATTGCGCTACAGCATGAGCGTCAGGCAGCCTGGGTTGCTCTGTACCGCGCAGCCGGAGGGGGCTGGAAGCTATGAGACACCCCCCTGAGGCGCCCCCGCTCTCGCATTGCTGCGCAATGCGGGCAGGGGGACGCAGCCCTCGCTGCGGGGCGGCCCTTGCTTGGCTGCCCCTCGTCTGCGCATCGCCAGTTTCGAGCGCAGCGGGCCACGCCCAACACCTTGCACAGCTGATATGAATTCTCCAGGACAGATGCACATGCAACACTCCTCTTTCTTCTTCAAGCTTTCCCCCACCGCCTTCGCCGTGCTCGCTGCCTGCGTGCTGGCCACGGGCGGCGCCCTGGTGTTCTCCGGCACGTCGCGCGCGGCCGATGAGCCCAAGGCCAGCCAGCCCCGTCCCGCACTCACGGTGAGCACGGCCCAGCCGCAGCGCACCTCGGTACCCCTGCGCCTGGCGGCCAACGGCAACATCGCCGCCTGGCAAGAGGCCAGCATTGGCGCTGAGAGCAACGGACTGCGCCTGACCGAAGTGCGGGTGAATGTGGGCGATGTGGTCAAGGCAGGCCAGGTGCTGGCAACTTTTTCGGCCGAAACCGTACAGGCTGACGTGGCCCAGGTGCGCGCCAGCCTGCTCGAAGCCCATGCCAACGCGGCCGAAGCCGCCGCCAATGCCGACCGTGCGCGTTCGTTGCAGGCCACGGGCGCCTTGAGCCAGCAGCAGATCCAGCAATACACCACCGCCGAGAAGACCGCCCAGGCCCGCGTGGAGGCGGCCAAGGCCACGCTCAACGCCCAGCAGTTGCGCCTGAAGTACACGCAGGTGCTGGCGCCCGACAGCGGCGTGATCTCGGCCCGCACGGCCACCGTGGGCGCGGTGGTGGGCGCGGGCAGCGAGCTTTTTCGCATGGTGCGCAAGGGGCGCCTCGAATGGCGCGCCGAAGTCACGTCTACCGAGCTGCGCCGCATTGCGCCGGGCGCCAAAGTCAGCGTGACGGCGGCCAGCGGTGCGACGGCGGAGGGCACGGTGCGCATGATTGCGCCGACGGTGGACCCGCAGACACGCAATGCGCTGGTGTACGTTGATCTGCCCCTGAATGCAGACCTTCGTGCCGGCATGTTTGCGCGCGGCGAGTTTGCGCTGGGCAGCAGCGACGCGCTGACCGTGCCGCAAGAGGCGCTGGTGGTGCGTGATGGCTTCTCGTACGTGTTTGTGGTGGGCGCCGAGCAGCGCGTGCAGATGCGCAAGGTGCAGACGGGCCGCCGCGTGGCCGACCGGGTGGAGGTGCTCTCGGGCCTGGACGCGAGTGCCCAGGTGGCAGTGCGCGGCGCGGGCTTTCTGAACGACGGTGATCTGGTGCGGGTGGTAGCTACGCCGCCCGCCAGCAGCACCTCGCAATCGCCAGATTTCAAGCTAAAAATGGCCCTAGCGCTTAATAGACAAGCGCAAGCAGCTATCAATTAAGGAGCATTCCCCATGAATGTATCCACCTGGTCGATCAAGAACCCCATACCGGCGCTGATGCTGTTTGTGCTGCTGACGTTCGGCGGCCTGCTGTCGTTCAACGCCATGAAGGTGCAGAACTTTCCGGACATTGACCTGCCCACGATCTCGGTGACCGTGGCGCTGCCCGGCGCCTCGCCTGCGCAGCTTGAAAACGATGTGGCGCGCAAGATCGAGAACAGCATCGCCACGCTGCAAGACCTGAAGCACATCTACACCAAGGTGCAGGACGGCGGCGCCACCATCACGGCCGAGTTCCGGCTGGAAAAGCCCACGCAGGAAGCGTTGGACGACGTGCGCTCTGCCGTGGCCCGCGTGCGCGGCGACCTGCCTGGCGATGTGCGCGACCCCATCGTGACCAAGATGGACCTGGCCGCACAGCCGGTGCTGGCGTTCACCATCGCCTCCAGCCGCATGGACGACGAGGCGCTGTCGTGGTTTGTGGACGATGCCGTGGCCAAGAAGCTGCTCACGGTGCGGGGCGTGGGCGCCGTCAACCGCGTGGGCGGTGTGCAGCGCGAGGTGCATGTGGCGTTGGACCCCGTCAAGCTGCAGGCGTTGAACGCCACAGCGGCCGACGTCTCGCGCCAGCTGCGCCTGGTGCAGACCGAGAGTGCGGGCGGCCGCACCGACCTGGGCGGCAGCGAGCAACCGGTGCGCACGCTGGCCACGGTGCAGTCGGCCCAGGAGCTGGCGGGTTTGACAATGGCACTGTCGGACGGTCGCCATGTGCAGCTCGACCAGGTGGCCACGGTGTCAGACACGGTGGCCGAACCCCGCGCGCTCGCACTGCTCAACGGCAAGCCCGTGGTGGGCTTTGAGGTAGCCCGCAGCAAGGGGGCGAGCGAGGTCGAGGTGGGCGCCGCCGTGCAGATGGCCCTGAAGGAGCTGCGCGCCCAGCACCCTGATCTGGAGATCACCGAGGCTTTCAACTTTGTGCAGCCAGCGCAGGAGGAATACGACGGATCCATGCACCTGCTGTACGAAGGCGCGTTGCTGGCCGTGCTGGTGGTGTGGCTGTTTTTGCGCGACTGGCGCGCCACGTTCGTGTCGGCTGTGGCGCTGCCGCTGTCCATCATTCCCGCGTTCATTGGCATGCATTGGCTGGGTTTTTCCATCAACGTGATCACGCTGCTGGCCATGTCGCTGGTGGTGGGGATTCTGGTGGACGATGCCATCGTGGAGGTCGAGAACATCGTGCGCCACCTGCGCATGGGCAAGACGCCCTACCAGGCAGCCATGGAGGCGGCTGATGAAATTGGCCTGGCCGTGGTGGCCACCACGTTCACGCTGATTGCGGTGTTTTTGCCCACGGCGTTCATGAGCGGCATTGCGGGCAAGTTTTTCAAGCAGTTCGGCTGGACGGCGTCACTGGCGGTCTTTGCCAGCCTGGTGGTGGCACGGGTGCTCACACCCATGATGGCTGCGTACATCTTGAAGCCCATCGTGGGCGAGCACAAAGACCCGCGCTGGATGACGACGTACCTGCGCTGGGCCGCGTGGTGCGTAAAGCACCGGTGGATGACCTTCATCGCCACCGCCGCGTTTTTTGTCGGCTCGCTGGCGCTGATCCCGCTGCTGCCCACGGGTTTCATCCCGGCCGATGACAACTCGCAGACCCAGGTGTACCTGGAGCTGCCACCTGGCGCCACGCTGGCGCAGACCCGCGCCGTGGCCGAGGATGCGCGCCAGCGCATTGCCAAGGTGGACCATGTGCAGAGCGTTTACACCACCATCGGCGGCGGCTCTGCTGGTGGCGACCCGTTCATGGGCAGTGCCAACGCCGAAACCCGCAAGGCCACGCTCACCATCTTGCTGGCCGAGCGCGGCGACCGGCCGCGCAAGCAGGGCATCGAGAACCAGATCCGTGCATCGCTGGAGACACTGCCCGGCGTGCGCAGCAAGGTGGGCCTGGGGGGCTCGGGCGAGAAGTACGTGCTGGTGCTCTCGGGCGACGACCCGCAGGCGCTGACCTCGGCCGCGCTGGCGGTTGAGAAAGATCTGCGCACCATCCCCGGCCTGGGCAGCATCTCGTCCACCGCCAGCCTGGTGCGCTCTGAAATTGCCGTGCGCCCCGACTTTGCCCGCGCTGCCGACCTGGGCGTGACCAGCAGCGCCATCGCCGAAACCCTGCGCATTGCCACGGTGGGTGACTACGACGTGTCGCTGCCCAAGCTCAACCTGGCTGCGCGCCAGGTGCCCATCGTGGTCAAGCTGCAGGACGATGCGCGCAAGGACCTGTCGCTGCTGGAGCGCCTGCCGGTGCCGGGCGCCAAGGGCCCGGTCATGCTGGGCCAGGTGGCCACGCTGGAGTTCAGCGGTGGCCCCGCCGTGATCGACCGTTACGACCGCGCACGCAACGTCAACTTCGAGATCGAGCTGTCGGGCCAGCCGCTGGGCGACGTGACCAAGGCCGTGGAGGCGCTGCCCTCCATCCAGAACCTGCCGCCCGGCGTGCGCCAGATCACGATTGGCGATGCCGAGATGATGGGCGAGCTGTTTGCCAGCTTTGGCCTGGCGATGCTGACGGGCGTGCTGTGCATCTACATCGTGCTGGTGCTGCTGTTCAAGGATTTCCTGCACCCGGTCACCATCCTGGCGGCACTGCCGCTGTCGCTGGGCGGCGCGTTTGTGGGCCTGCTGATCGCGCAAAAGAGTTTCTCGATGCCCTCGCTCATCGGGCTGATCATGCTCATGGGCATTGCCACCAAAAACTCCATCCTGCTGGTGGAGTACGCCATTCTGGCGCGGCGCGAGCACGGCATGACGCGTTTCGAGGCGCTGATCGACGCTTGCCACAAGCGCGCGCGCCCCATCATCATGACCACGCTGGCCATGGGCGCGGGGATGATGCCCATTGCGCTGGGCCTTGGTGCGGCGGATGCAAGCTTTCGGTCGCCCATGGCGGTGGCGGTGATCGGGGGCTTGATCACGTCCACGCTGCTGAGCCTGTTGGTCATCCCCGCCGTGTTTACGGGGGTGGATGATCTGGGGCAGTGGTTTGGCCGCATGCTGCGGCGGTTGCGGGGGGCTCACTCTACGCCAGCCCATGAGGCCCCCTCAGCGCCGCCAGTGGGTTAATGGCAGCCGGTGTTCGTCCGAAAAAGCGGGCAATCCCCAGGGTTGCCCCGACTTAGCCGGGCGTGTGGCCGTTAGATAATGTAACGAGCACCATGAACCTCGTCAGCCTGAACATCGAATCCATCCAGCTTGGTCAACCCCTGCCTTTTGTGCTGCGGGGTGCCGATGGCGTGTTGCTGGCGCAAAAGGGCTATGTGATCCGCACCCGCGATGAACTGGCCAAGATGGTGGGGCGTGGGCGGCAGCTGTGCGTGGATACCGATGAATCCGGTGGTAGCCACCGGGCCTACCTGGCGCAATTGCAGCGCATGCTGATCGCCGACACCAGCCTGGGCGAGATTGCCGCCATGAAGATGACGGCGGCCGATGATCCCGGGGAGCGGGCCCGCAGCGGCAAAACCCAGCCCGACTGGCCCGAGTTGCAATTGCGTGCCACGCAGTTGCTGCGCGCACCGTCGCCTGCTGATTTTGGCGGGCGCTTTCAGATGCTGCACGACGAGTTGACCCGCCACTGCGAGCAGACGCCAGATGCGACGCTGCTGGGCCTGATCTACCTGTCTGCGCAGGAAACGCGCATGTACAGCGCCACGCATGCGATGCTGGTGTGCTGTGTGTGCATGGTGGTAGCGCGCGAGATGCTGCGCTGGCCCGATACCCGCGTGCAGCAACTGGGCCAGGCGGCGCTCTCCATGAACATTGCCATGACCGAGCTGCAGGACCAATTGGCCCAGCAGAACCATCCGCTCACCGCTCAGCAGATTGCGGCTGTCGAAAGCCATGCGGAGCGTTCAGAGACGATGCTGCGCGCGCTTGGCGTGACAGACCCGGTGTGGTTGGAGGCTGTGCGCTGCCACCACCACCGCACGCCCGGCCCGCTGGCCAAGAAGACGGAGGCCCAGCAGATGGCCCGGCTGCTGCAGCGTGCCGATATTTTTGGTGCCCGCATGTCACCCCGCGCGGCCCGCTTGCCCATGCCGGTGACGGCGGCCATGCAGGCCAGCTACTACGACGAAGAGCACCAGGTGGACGAAGCGGGCGCCGCACTCGTCAAGACCCTGGGTGTGTACCCGCCCGGAGCCTTCGTACGGCTCGCCAGTCAGGAGGTGGGTGTTGTCATCCGCCGGGGCGTCACCGCCACCACCCCGCGTGTGGCGGTCGTTACCAACCGCGACGGCATGCCTACGGGCGAGCCGATTCCACGCGACACGGGCATGCCCCCCTGGAAAGTCACGGGTGTTGTGGCTTTCAAGGATGTACGGGTCAAGCTCTCGCTCGATCGTTTGCTCAGCCTGCTCTGAGCCCACACCCCACGCCGGGCATCAGGCGCTGCGCATCCCTGCGGCGTGCCCACGTCAGATAGCCCGCCGCAGCGGGGTGTTCCCCTCATGCCGTGGGCCCGGCAGGCACCCTGCTGTGCGGCCCATCACACTGCCTGGCGCCTGAAGCGCGCCAGGAATACCCCTTCCCAAAGCAGGACTTTGAATCCAGGGAGGTCGCGTTCTCGTAAACCAATGAGTCCAAATAAAAACTCATGTGGACAAAAAGTGATGGAATGGTTAAATTGCCCACACCACTGCGTTCCTCGCCCATGAAACTCTTTCACAGTCGCCTCCTTCCGGCCACCGCCCTTTTGCTGCTAGCTGCCGCAACGGCCGGTCATGCCCCCCTGGCCCGGGCTGCCGATGCGCCTGCCGGGTGCCCGGCCACGCTGCAGCACACCTTCCCGCGCTTGCAGGACGAAAAGCCGCAGTCGCTGTGCCAATACAGTGGAAAAGTGGTGCTGGTGGTCAACACCGCCAGCTTCTGTGGCTTTACCGGCCAGTACAAGGGGCTGGAGGAACTGTATGCCCGCTATAAGGACAGGGGCCTGGTGGTGCTGGGCTTTCCCTCCAACGACTTTGCCCAGGAAAAAGGCAGCAACAAGGAGATCGCGGACTTCTGCGAAAACACCTTTGGGGTGAAATTTCCGATGTTCGCCAAGAGCAGCGTGAAAGGCCCTGAGGCCTCGCCGCTGTTCCAGCAGCTGGCGCAGTTGTCAGGCACCGCACCGCGCTGGAACTTCCACAAATACCTGCTGGGCCGTGACGGCAAGCTGGTAGACAACTATTCCAGCCTCACCGCTCCGGACAGCAAGGGCCTTGTGCGGGCTGTCGAACAACAACTGGCCCAGCCTGCACCCCGGTGATCGCCATGACTTCTTTACATTTTTTGAAAAAAAAACCAGCGGACCTCTGGAACTTCGCGAGCGAGGCCCCACTCTATCCATTGCGCAATATGATTGCGCGGCGTACAGTTTTAACGTTGCGAAGCCTTTCGGGCCCTCGGGTTCCGACTGACCTCCTGGAGCGCTTCTCCTCCCTCCCTCTCTTATTCGTTTCGGGACGCTTCGCAACCTTTTTATTCCGTGCACCGGCCAGAGGGAGCCGGTCATGAAAATCGCCATCATCGGTTCCGGCATCTCCGGGCTATCCGTCGCGCACAAGCTGCGCGGCCAGGCGGACATCACGTTGTTTGAGGCGGGTGACTACTTTGGCGGCCACACCCACACGGTGGATGTGACGTTGCCCGATGCGTCGGGGACATTGGTTACCCACGGTGTGGACACCGGCTTTCTGGTGTTCAACGAGCGCACCTACCCCCATCTCATCCGCCTGCTGGCCGAGCTGGGCGTGGAGACTGCCAAATCCGACATGTCGTTCTCGGTGCAGGTGCCCTCCGCCCTGGGCGGTGGCCGCACTCTGGAGTGGAGCGGCACCAACCTCAGCACGGTGTTTGCCCAGCGCTCCAACCTGGTCAACCCGCGTTTTCTCGGCATGCTGCGCGACCTGCTGCGCTTCAACAAGCTCTGTACCCGCATCGCCGAAGCCCAGGCTGACGTCGCGCTGATGCAGCCACTGGGCGATTTTTTGCGCGAGCACCGTTTTGGGGCGGCGTTCCGCGACTGGTACTTCCTGCCTATGTTGGGCTGCATCTGGAGCTGCCCCACCGACCAGATGCTGAAGTTCCCCGTGGCCACCATGATCCGGTTCTGCCACAACCACGGCCTGATCCAGGTGAGCAACCGCCCCCAGTGGTGGACGGTGTCTGGCGGTGCGCGCCACTATGTGGACAAGATCGTGGCGGGCATTGCCGACAAGCGCCTGAACACCCCCGTGCGCCGCATCGAGCGCGATGCGGCCGGGGTGCGCGTGGTGACCGCAGGCCACACCGAACACTTTGACAAGGTGGTGCTGGCGACACATTCGGACCAGGCTCTCACGCTGCTGGCCCAGCCCTCGACGCAAGAGCGCGCCGTGCTCGGCTCCATCCGCTACCAAGCCAACCGCGCCGTGTTGCACACCGATACGTCCGTGCTGCCCGAGCGCCGCGCCGCCTGGGCCGCGTGGAACTACGAGCGTGCGCAGCAGCGCAGCCGCGAGTCGGCCCGCGTGTGCCTGCACTACCTCATCAACCAGTTGCAGCCCGTGCCCTTCGCCCAGCCCGTGGTGGTTTCGCTCAACCCGGTGCGTGACATCGCTCCCGAACACGTGATCGGCAGCTACGAATACGCCCACCCGGTGTTCGACATGGCCGCCATCCGCGCGCAGCAGCAGGTGGGCAAGTTGCAGGGCCAGCAGCACACCTGGTTCTGTGGCGCCTGGACGGGCTACGGCTTCCACGAAGACGGCCTCAAGTCGGGCCTGGCCGTGGCCGAGCAACTGCTGGCGGCTCTGCCAGCGCCCTTGGCGGAGGCCGCGTGAGCCACGCCCCGGCCACGCCCGCAGCGCCCCTCATCGGCTTCGGCCAGGTGCGCCACATGCGGCTGCGGCCCCGGCTGCACGCGTTTGCCTACCCCACTTTTTTCCTGATGCTGCCCATGCGCAGCCTGTCCGGCCAGCATGGTGCACTGGCCGTGAACCGGCGCGGCGCCATCAGCTTCCACGATGTGGACCACGGCGATGGCCGCAGTGCCGCGCAGGGCGGGGCGCTGGCCTGGCTCGATGAGCTGCTGCACACCGAAGGCATCACCGATGCCATGGGCGAGGTCTGGTTGCACTGCTACCCACGCGTGCTGGGCTACACCTTCAAGCCCGTGAGTTTTTGGTACTGCCACCGCGCTGACGGCAGCCTGCGCGCCATCGTGGTCGAGGTCAACAACACCTTTGGCGAGCGCCACTGTTACCTGCTCGATGCCCCGCAGTACGGCGCGGAGCTGACGGCGCGCAAGGTGTTCCATGTGTCGCCGTTTTGCGCAGTGAGTGGCGGTTACCGCTTTCGCTTCATGCGCACCGGGGCCGGTGCACAGGACGCGGGCCGCACCGTGGTGCGCATCGACCACGACGACGACAGCGGCCCGCTCATCCAGACCAGCGTGAGCGGCACCCTGCATGCCATCACCGCACAGACCCTGCGCCAGGCGCTGTGGGGCTACCCCGCCATGACGCTGGCCATCATTGCCCGCATTCACTGGCACGCGCTGCAGCTGTGGCTCAAGCGTGTGCGTTTCCACCGCAAGCCTGAGGCGCCTGCATCCATCGTGACCCGCTGATTTCCATGACGAACGAGAACGCCGCCATGAACTCCACCACCGCCCCCCGCACCGCGCTGGCATTGCCCGCTGGCACCCCCGCCGCCGCCCGCACGGCGCTCAAGCTGCTGCAGCGCCTGCAGCACGGCCACCTTACTGTGCAGCTGCCCGACGGCACCTTGCAGCACTTCGGGCACGGCAACGGCCCCTCGGCAGCGATCACGCTCAAGAACTGGAACGTCTGCAGCGCAGCGCTCAAGTCGGGCGACATCGGTTTTGCCGAGAGCTACATCGCGGGCGACTGGACCACGCCACACCTGACCGACCTGCTCAAGCTCTTCATCGCCAACCGCCAGCAGGTCGAAGGTGTGATCTACGGCACCTGGGCCGGGCGGCTGCTGTACCGCATCAAGCACCTGCTCAACCGCAACACGCGCGCCAACAGCCAGAAGAACATCCACGCCCACTACGACCTGGGCAACGCGTTCTACGAGCTGTGGCTGGACGACACGATGAACTACTCGTCTGCGTGGTTCGAGGGCGACGCAGACGGCGACATGCGCAAGGCCCAGCACGCCAAGGTGCGCCGCGCGCTGCGCATGGCGGGCGTGCAGCCGGGCTCCCGCGTGCTGGAGATCGGCTGCGGCTGGGGTGCACTGGCCGAGATGGCGACCGTCGAATTCGGCGCGAATCTCACAGGGGTGACGCTCTCCACCGAGCAGCTCGCATTCGCGCAAAAGCGCATGGCCCAGCAGGGAGTGGCCGAACACGCCGACCTGCGTCTGCAGGACTACCGCGACATCCAGGACGGTCCATACGACGCCATCTGCTCCATCGAAATGGTCGAGGCCGTGGGCCGCGAATACTGGCCCACCTACTTCCAGTCGGTGAACCGCCTGCTCAAGCCCGGCGGTAAGGCGTGCATTCAGAGCATCGTCATCGACGACAGCCTGTTCGAGCGCTACATCAGCTCTACCGACTTCATTCAGCAATACATCTTCCCGGGCGGCTGCCTTCCATGCCCGCGCGAGTTCCGTCGCGAGGCCGAGGCCGCAGGCCTGCGCGTGGTGGATGAGTTTGCGTTTGGCCAGGACTACGCCGAGACCCTCAAGCGCTGGCGCGAGCGCTTTCTGGCGCAGCGCACGCAGATTCTGCAACTGGGCTTTGATGAGCGCTTCATGCACATCTGGGAGTTCTACCTGGCCTACTGCGAAGCGGCGTTTGCGATGAGCAACATCGATCTGGTCCAGTACACGCTGGTCAAGGACTGATTGCTATGAAAAACATAGCTGTTACCGCTTTGTGGATAAGCGCTGGAGCCTGTTTTTATTCAAATTCTGCGATGGCGCAGGCCGTGCCAGTGCCCCAGGCGGCAGAGTCCGCCGCTGCCACGCCCTTGCCCGGCGCACGCCTTGCAGGGCAAGGCGTGTTGCGGTTTCTGGGCTTCGAGATCTACCGTGCCCGACTCTGGGTGCCGCCCGGTTTTGACGCCGACAACTACGACGCACAACCGCTTGCGCTGGAGCTGACCTACCAACGCGACTTCGCCGCCGATGCCATCGCCAAGCGTTCCCTGGAAGAGATGCGGCGCGTGGGCCGCTTCAGCGCTGAGCAGGCTGCACGCTGGCAGCAGGCGCTGCAGGCCGCATTGCCCGATGTGAAGTCGGGCGACCGGCTGATGGGCATCCACCAGCCCGGCGTGGGCGCCACCTTCAAGATGGGTGGCCGCGTCGTGGGCGAGGTGCCCGATGGCGAGTTTTCGCGCCTGTTCTTCGGCATCTGGCTCTCGCCCCAGACCTCCGAACCCGGTTTGCGCCAGGAACTGCTGGCCGCTACCCGTACCACGGGCCAGCCATGACCTCCACGCAGCCCATCCGCGCCAGCGACGGCCTGGCTTATGGGCTGCTGGGGCTGCCGCTGGCCTTCGTCGCGCTGCCGCTGTACGTGCTGCTGCCCAACCACTACGCGCGCGAGTTCGGCATGCCGCTGGCCACGCTGGGGTCCGTGCTGCTGGCGGCGCGCTTGTTCGATGCGGTGTCCGACCCGCTCCTGGGCCGCCTGTCCGACCACCTGTTTGGCCGCTCGGTGCGCGCCGTGCTGGCGGTGGGCGCGGTGTCTGCCATCGTGCTGGCAATCGGATTGACCAGTCTGTTCTTTCCCTTGGTGCGCGGGGCTGATGCGCTGATTGCGTGGGCGCTGGTGGCACTGTTGATCACCTACCTGGCCTACAGCCAGCTGGGCATTGCGCACCAGTCCTGGGGCGCGCGCCTGGGGGGCGACGAGCTGCAGCGCGGCCGCATCGTGGCCTGGCGTGAGGGCGCTGCGCTGGTGGGCGTGGTGCTGGCCTCGGTGCTGCCCGCGCTGCTGGGCTTGCCGGTCATGCTCAGTGTGTTTGCCATCACCTTGCTGATCGGCTGGTGGGCGTGGACGCGTGCGCCGCGCCCCACAACGCATGCCGGCGGCGCTGTGGCGGGGGTGTATCGCCCGCCGCAACGCGCCAGCCTGTGGCGGCCCTGGGGCCGCGCTGCGTTTCGCCGCCTGCTGGCGGTGTTCATGCTCAACGGCATTGCCAGCGCCATCCCGGCCACGTTGGTGCTGTTTTTTATCCAGGACCGGCTGCAGGCTCCGCCCGCGCAGGAGCCGCTTTTTCTGGCGGCCTATTTTGTGTGCGCGGCGCTGTCCATCCCGCTGTGGCTGCGCGCTGTGGCGCACTGGGGCCTGGCGCGCACCTGGCTGGCGGGCATGCTGCTGGCGATTGCCGTGTTTGTGTGGACGGCGTTTCTGGGGGCCGGCGATGTGGTGCCCTTCCTTGTGGTCTGTGCGCTGTCGGGCGTGGCCCTGGGCACTGACCTGGCCCTGCCCAGCGCACTGCTGGCTGGGGTGATCGCGGCCGAGGGCGACAGCGGCCAGCACGAGGGCGCCTATTTTGGCTGGTGGAACTTTGCGACCAAGCTCAACCTGGCACTGGCCGCAGGCTTGGCGCTGCCCCTGCTGGGCTGGCTCGGCTACACCCCCGGCACGCGCAGTGATGACGGCTTGCAGACCCTCAGTCTGGCCTACGCCGTGCTGCCCTGCGTGCTCAAGTTCACCGCAGCAGCCGCGCTCTATCTCCTCATCCTGCGGCGCCCTCGCGGCGCGGCAATTGTTTGAATCCGAAGTTTGACTCCGAACCGACCAAGGCCCACCACCATGATGCAACGACGTCTCCTCCTAACGGCCGCAGTGGCCGCACCCGTGGTGCTGTCTGGCTGCGCCAGCCAGAACCTTGATGGCTACGCCAGCGAAAAGCCGGTGCTCGACCTGGCCCAGTATTTCAACGGCAAGATCGACGCCTACGGCATCTTCCAGGACCGCAGCGGCCAGATCGTCAAACGCTTCACCGTGGTCATGGACTGCACATGGAAAGGCAACGAGGGCGTGCTCGACGAAGCCTTCACTTACTCCGACGGCACCACGCAGCGCCGCATCTGGCGCCTGACGAAACATGCCGACGGCCGCTACACCGGCACTGCTGACGATGTGGTGGGCACCGCCAACGGCCAGACGCGCGGCAACGCCTTCCGCTGGAACTACACGCTGGCCCTGCCGGTGGATGGCACGGTCTACAACGTGGACCTGGACGACTGGATGTACCTCATCGACGACCGTGTGATGCTCAACCGCGCCACCATGAGCAAGTTCGGCGTACGGCTGGGAGAGATCACCTTGTCCTTCACCAAACGCGCACCATGAGCCTCAACCCTCCCCTGCGCGACTGGCATGGCCGCCGGGCCTGGCTCATCGGGGCCAGCAGCGGAATTGGCCGGGCCACGGCGGTCGCGCTGCATGCGCGCGGTGCGCAAGTCATCGTGTCGGCGCGCAACGGCGATGCCCTCCAGACGTTCGTGGCCCAGCACCCCGGGAGCAAGGCCATTGCCTTTGACACCGCCGAGCCCGATCAGGTGCAAGCCGCCGCTGCGCAGGTGCTGGCAGACGGTGCGCCCGACCTGGTGTGCTACTGCGCGGGCTACTACCGTGACATGCGCGCCACCGATTTCGACCTGGCCGTGATGCTGCGCCACGAGCAGATCAACTACAACGGCGTGCTGCACGTGCTGGCCGCTGTGTTGCCCGCCATGCTGGCCGCAGCCCAGGCGGGGCGCCCGGGCCATGTGAGCCTGATCAGCAGCGTCGCGGGTTTCCGGGGGCTTCCCAAGAGTCTGGCCTACGGGCCCACCAAGGCGGCCCTCATCAACCTGGCCGAGGCGCTGTACCTGGATCTGCACGACCTGGGGCTGGGTGTGAGCGTGATCAACCCTGGCTTTGTGGCCACGCCGCTCACGGCGGGCAACGACTTCACCATGCCGGCCCTCATCTCGCCCGAGGCAGCCGCTGCCGCCATCGTGCAGGGCTGGGCGCAGGGGCAGTTCGACATCCACTTTCCCAAGCGTTTCACGCGCGTGATGAAGCTGCTGCGGCTGCTGCCGTACCGGTGGTACTTTCCAGCGGTTCGCCGCTTCACAGGCCTTTGACTTTCGCCATGCAGCCCCCGAACACGACCCCCTCCACCGAAGAGTCCGTCACGCGCGTCATCGCGTTCTTTGAGAACCTGTCCCCCGCCGATGTGGCGACCATCGGCAACCTGTATGCCCCGCAGGCCCGTTTCAAGGACCCGTTCAACGAGGTGGTGGGTGTACCCGCCATCCAGGGCATTTTTGCCCACATGTTCGAGGCGCTGGAGCAACCACGGTTTGTGGTCACCGGCCGCGTGGTGCAGGGGCAGCAGTGTTTTCTGACCTGGGACTTCCTCTTTGCCTTCAAGAGCTTTGAAAAGGGCGTGCCCCAGACCGTGCGCGGCGCCTCGCACCTGGTGCTGGACGAACAAGGCCTGGTGACCCTGCACCGCGACTACTGGGATGCCGCCGAAGAGCTGTATGAAAAGTTGCCCGTGGTGGGGGCGCTGATGCGCTGGCTCAAGAAGCGCGCTAACAGTTGATGGCAGGCGAGGGGGCGATCAAGCCAGAGTCTTGATGCGCGAATGCCCCGGTAGCGGCACCGCACGCTGTAACACGCCCTCTGCCAGCCAAAGGGCACTGTTCCACGCCCGCTGCGCCACATAGGGCAGGGGAAGCTGTTGGTAGTCGTCGTTGAAGACTTCGAAGCTGTAGTCGCCCTGGTAGCCCATGCCGTCCAGCGTGCGGACCAGCTCGGCCAGCGCCTGGCTGTGCACACCTTCGCCGGGGAACACACGAAAGTGGCGCGCGGTGTCGATGCGCTCCTGCACGGTGCGCGTTTCCTGCCACATGAAGTCCGACAGCTGCACGAGGTAGATCTTGGCCGGGTCCACCTCCTCCAGCGCCGACAGGGGCGTGCTGGTGGCGAACTGGTGGTACGAATCAATCGCGAGGCCGAGGTTGGGGCAATTGGCCTGTTCCACGGCCGACCAGGCCTGGTGCACCTCGTTGATGTGCCGTCCCCATGACAGGCCTTCAAACGCCACGCGAATGCCATGCGGCAGCGCCAACAGTGCCAGCTTGCGCAGGTCGCGCGCAATCGCATCGGCATCCGCCGTGGCGTGGGATGACGTGGAACTGCAGGCCAGAAGCACCGGCGCTCCCAGGTCGCGTGCCATCAGGATCATCTGCTTCGCAATGTCCACCTTGTAGCTGTGCAGGTGGCCGGAGAGCCCCTCGAAGTCGCGCAGCACCTGAAACCCCGTGACACGCAGGCCGCTGCTGCGCACCGCGTGCACAGCCGCTTCGATGCCTTGTGGGTGGCCCACGATGTCGCGCGCGGCCAGCATGATCTGGCCAAAGCCCGCGGCTTTGATGGCCGCGAGTTTGGCTTCCAGCGGCCCGGCCAGGCTGATGGTGTCCATGCCGAAGTCGGCGACGTTGCGTTGCATGGCGGATCGGCGCATGGTGGGTTCTCCCTAGTCAGCGTGCGTTGAGGACCAGCTCAAAACTGGGCGAGCCCGCGTCAGCACGCGTGAGAGCGCCGCGCGTGCCGGTGTGCACGCCCGTGGGCGATTCGACAAAGTCCACGCCCCGTGCTCGCAGTGCGTTCGCGGTGGCCAGCACATCGGGCGTGCCAAAGGCCACGCGCTGCAGCAGTTCTTCGGGGTCGGCATCCAGCGCATCGACCAGCGGTTCAATCAGCTGCCAGTGCAGCGTGCCACAAGGGCTGGCCAGAATGCGGCCGTGCGTGAGCACACCGAACGACTGGTCGGGTGCGAGCTCGGCAAAGCCAAACAGTTCGCTGTAGAAGTGGATCCAGTCTGCCGCGCGGCCCAGCCCGATGTACTGCACCACGCCAAACAGGTGCATGCCCTGCAGCGCGGGTGGGCGCTGGTTGACGGTGGGGATGGGCACAAAGTCCACGTCGTAAATCGAGAACTCTTTCCAGCGGTCCACAAAGTAGATGCGGCTCGCCCCCACCCCGTGAATGGCGGGGATGTTCAGCTCCATCACCTCGACCTCGGTGTGCACGGCCCAGGCGCCCAGTTCGAGCACGCGGCGGTAGGCAGCAGCCGCATTGCCCACGCGGAAGGCAACAGCAGCGAGCACTGGCGCTTCGGCGAGCGTGGGAGGTGCATGCACGCCTGCGCGCTCGTTGTCCTGGTGGGCGTTAACGATGATGTTCATGTCGCCTTGCCGGTACAGCAGCACTTCGCGTGAGCGGTGCCTCGCTACGGGTTGAAAGCCCATGCGCTCCAGCGCCTGACCCAGCGCCTGCGGGCGGCTGGTGGCGTATTCAATGAACTCGACGCCCTGCAGGCCCAGGGGGTTGGGGAGTTCGCCCAGTGCTTCGCGGGCGGCCATCATCGGGGTGCTCATGGGTTCAACTCCTTGTGTTGTCGTGCGCGGAATGACGGAATGACGGAATGACGGGAGGGGTCAGCGAGTGCTGACCAGACGGCGAAAATGCGCGTCCATACGGGCCGCGTCCGGTGTCTCGCCAGTGAACAGCTCGAACGCCCCCACGGCCTGGCCCACAGCCATCCCGCCGCCGTCCGACACCTTGCAGCCCAGCGCCCGCGCGGCCTGCACCAGGGCGGTGTCGAGTGGGAAATACACCACCTCGGACACCCACATTGCGGGCCGCAGCAGGGCTACATCCAGGGGCAGCCCCGGCAGTTTGTCCATGCCCGTGGGCGTGGCGTGGATCAGTCCGGTGGCGCTGGCCATGGCTGGGCGGATCTCTCCGGCCTCGGCGCGATCGCCATACACCGCATTGACATCATTGGCCAGTTGCGCAGCCCGCTCGGGCTGGGCATCCACGATGGTCAAGTGCCCTGCGCCCAGCCTCAGCACCGCATGCGCGATGGCTGCGCCCGCGCCGCCCGCGCCGAGCAGCACCACGTGGCTCAGGTCTGCGCCGGGCAGCGCGCGGGTAAAGCCCCAGGCCCAGCCCGATCCATCAGTGTTGTGCCCCACCAGTTTTCCATCGCGGATGACCACCGTGTTCACAGCGCCCATGGCGCGCGCTTCTTCGGACAGGCTGTCGAGGTACGGGATCACGGCCTGCTTGCAGGGGTAGGTTACGTTGCAGCCCGCATAGCCCATGATGCGCGCCGCCGACAGCAGCGTGGGCAAATGCTCCGAGGAAGATGCCGAGCGGTCCAGGTCGATGAGCTGGTAGTGCAGGCGCATGCCGTGGTGGCGCGCTTCTTCCTCGTGAAGGGCGGGCGATAGCGACTTCTGGATGCCGGCACCGATCAGCCCGATCAGCACCTTGCGAGGGCTAGTGAGAGACATGGTAGACGTGGTGGTGGCGACCGGGTGATCAAGGAGCTGGGTGCTCATGGGGCGGGCGGGATGTGGGGTGGAGGCACTGCCAGGCATAGCGAGCCTGCACATGGCAGTGAGGGTTTTCAGCGTTCGGCTCACTTGCTCACTTGCCGCCGCGCAGCTTGGCCAGTGTGGAATAGACCTCTTTCACCGTTTCGGCGCCGACTTTTTCGCTGTGCTTTTCGACCACCGGCTTGACCTTGGCGCGCAGCTTGTCCAGCTCGGCAGGCGAGAGCTCCGTCACCTGCATGCCCGCCTTCTTGAGGTCGTCCAGCGCCACGTTGGCCTGCACGCGCGACACGCCGCGCTGGAAGGTGGTGGCCTCGGCCATGGCGTCGGTCACGGCCTTCTGGTCGGCGGGGCTCAGGCTGTCCCAGAACTTTTTGCTGACGATCACGGCCTGGGGGTTGTACATATGGCGCGTGACGGTCAGGTGCTTTTGCACCTCGGCGAACTTGGACGACAGGATGGTGGAGAACGGGTTCTCCTGGCCGTCCACAGCCTTTTGCTCCATGGCGGTGTACAGCTCAGGGAAAGGCATGGGCACAGCGTTGGCGCCCAGCGCGTTGAACATGTCGATGTAGATCGGCGATTGGATCACACGGATCTTGAGGCCCGCGATGTCTTCGGCCTTGGTGATGGGGCGCTTGCTGTTGGTGAGGTTGCGGAAACCCAGCTCCCAGTAGCCCAGGCCCACCAGGTTCTTGGCCTGCAGCTTGTCGAGCAGCTTTTTTCCAAAGGGGCCGTCGGTCACGGCATCGGCCTCTTGGGGCGAGGCAAACAGGAAGGGGAAGTCGTAAATGCCGAATTCCTTGGCCTGAGCGGACAGGATGCCGGCGTTGAGCACTGTCATCTCCACCGTGCCACCTTGCAGCGCCGACACGGTCTGCAGGTCGCCGCCCAGCGTGCCGCCGGGGAAGAGTTTCACGGCGATGCGCCCATTGGTCTTGGCGGCCACCAGATCGGCGAACTTTTGCGCGCCCTGGGCCTGGGGGTGGTCCTTCTGGTTCTGGAAGGCGAACTTGATGGTGCGCTCCTGGGCATGCGCAGCGGGCAGCAGTGACGCAGCAACGAGGGCTGTGGCCAGCAAGGTCTTGAGCAGCTTCATGAGAATGTCTCCTTGGGGGTTGTGGCGGACAAAGAAAGGGGGCAAGAAACCGGGGGGGCGGGCTCAGCCGCCCAGCCAGCGCAGCGGCACGGTGACAAGTGAGGGGAACATCACCAGCAGGAACATCACGATGAATTGCGCCAGCATGAAGGGCATCACGCCGCGTGTGACCTGCCCCATCGAGATGCGTCCCACGCCTGCCACCACGTTCAGTACCGTCCCTACGGGCGGTGTGATAAGACCGATGGAGTTGTTGATGATGAACAGCACGCCGAAGTAGACGGGGTCGATGCCAGCGGCCTTGACGACGGGCATCAGCACAGGCGTCATGATGAGAATGGTCGGTGTCATGTCCATTGCCGTGCCCACCACCATGACCAGCAGCATGATGGCCACGAGCAGCAGCGTGGGATTGCCCATGAAGGGCTCCAGCATGCCGATGACCTTGGACGGCAGGTCAGCCACGGTGATGAGCCAAGCCGACACCATGGCAGCCGCCACCAGGAACATGATGACGGCGCTGGTACGTGCTGCCGTCTGGAAAATGCCGGCAAGCTGGCGCCAGGAGAGTTCGCGGTACACCACCATGGAGATGATCAGCGCGTACATCGCGGCCACTACGGCGGCCTCGGTGGGTGTGAAGACACCCATGCGCAGGCCCACCAGAATGATGATGGGCAGGCCCAGCGCCCATGCGGCTTCGCGCAGTGCCAGCTTCAGCTCGGCGCGGGTGGCGCGCGGTGGTGGCGTGACGTTTTCTCGGCGCCCGAGCCACCACCAGGTGAGGGCCAGCGACACCGCCAGCAGCAGCCCTGGGAAGATGCCCGCGAGGAATAGCTTGCTGATGGACACGTTGGCCGCCACGCCAAAAATCACAAAGCCGATGGAGGGCGGGATGATGGGCCCGATGACCCCCGCCGATGCGATGAGACCTGCCGAGCGCTCTTTGTTGTGGCCCGCCACCACCATCATCGGCAGCAGCAGCGAGGTCAGCGCGGCGGCATCGGCCACCGCAGAGCCCGAGACCGCCGACAGGATCACGGCTGCCATGATCACGACATAGCCCAGGCCGCCTGGGATGTGACCCACCAGTGCCAGAGCGAGTTTCACGATGCGACGGGACAAGCCGCCCACGTTCATGATTTCGCCGGCCAGCATGAAGAAGGGTACGGCCAGCAGCGGAAAGCTGTCCGCGCCATTGATCACGTTCTGCGCCAGGATCTGGGCGTCGAAGAGGTCAAGGTGCCACATCAGCGCTACGCCGCTGAGCAGCAGCGCGTAGGCAATGGGAATGCCGATGGCCATGGCCAGCAGCAAAGAGCCTAGGAAAATCGTAACGGTCATGGAAAGTGTTCCGGGCAGGTGTTTGTCAGGGCTTGTTCGCGCCCGGAGTGCTGGATGCCGCTTGTGCCTCCCGCTGGATCTGCTCCAGCGCGGCGGCTTCTTCGCTCTCCTGAACCATGATCAATTCATGGTCGGCCAGTGGGACGAAGAGCGTGCGCAACAGGTCGCGCAGGAGGATGACGATGGCCGAGGCGCCCATGAGCACGCCGCTGGCATAGAAGATTCCGACCGAAGCGCCGGTCACGGGGGCTTCGGTCTCCCAGTTGATGACCGTCTGTGACCAGCTGCCAGAGAGCAGTAGCCACGAGACATAGAGCATGGCTACCTGGGCCAGCACAAGGCAGATCTTCTTGCCTACTGTGGGCAGCCGGGAAACAAGGGCATCCACCCCCAGATGGCCATGTTCACGCAGCGCCACCACGGCGCCCATGAAGGTCAGCCACACGAACAGCCAGCGCGATAGTTCTTCCGATACTGTGATGCCGGAGTTCATCGTGTAACGCAGCACCACGTTGCCAAACACCAGCATGACCATGACGGCCAGGCATATGCCAGCCAGTGCATCCAGCAAACGGGTGTATCCCCGCAGCACGCGGTCGGCCAGTGCGAACATGGTGTCTCCAGTCGTTGTGTTGAAAGGCAGAAAGAATTTTGTACGAACTGGTTAGTATTTGATCTAGGTGCAAACCCTGCATGGCTTGTCGTGGCAGGGCGCAGCCATGCCAGGGCGTACTTGGGGTGCGCAGTCAGGATGCCGACGAGGGCTGCAGGTGGCCTGTGGCGCGGGCGCCGGTGCGTGCCCGGCTGGGCAGATCAGGGCCGCAAGAAGCGCACGATCATCTCGATGATCGATTCACGGCGTTGTGCCGTGGCGGCAGGGGTATCGAGCGAGCGCTTGAAGATGGCGCCGAAGGTGTGGCGATTGGCCACATTGAAAAAGCACAGCGCCGAGATCGACATGTGCAGATCCACCGGGTCTACATCGGGGCGAAACACGCCCGCCGCTACGCCACGCTGGTACACATCGCGCACGGCATGGATGACAGGGATGTTGAGTTCCTGGATGGTGGCGGATCGGCTGATGAACTCGCCCCGGTGCATGTTTTCGTTCATCACCAGGCGGATGAAATCGGGGTTGGCGAGCTGATAGTCCACCGTGAAGCCGACCAGCGTGCGCAGGGCTTGCTCGGGTGCCAGGTCTTCCAGGTGCAGCTCGGATTCAATGCGCCGGATGCGCCGGTAGGCGTCCTCCAGCACCGCCACATACAAGCCTTCCTTGCTACCGAAATAGTAGTAGATCATGCGCTTGCTGGTGCTGGTGAGCGCCGCGATCTCGTCGATGCGGGCACCGGCCAGACCCTTGTCCGCGAACTCTGCCGTGGCCACCTGCAGGATGTTGGCCATGGTGCGATCAGGGTCATTGACGCGCACCCGGTCGGCCCCAGGCGTGGTGGCAGCCTCGCGCGCTGCGCGCTGGCGCGTGGCCCGCACATCGCCGGGCTTCGAAGGGTTTTGAACCATTTCGTTCATAAGCACCCAAGCATACGGCAAGCCCGGTGCAGGATCGTCACGAAACCACGGCCTGTTGGCGCAGACGGATCAGGACGGCTTGGTATCGGCGAAGCTCGGGCGCAGCATCAGCTTGTCCAGCAGCTTGCCCAGGTTGGGGTACTCGTTGCGCCAAGCGATCTCTGGGAAGCGGAACTCCAGCCAGCCCAGGGCGCAGCCCACGGCGATGTCCGACAGGCTCAGGTGGATGCCGCTGCAATAGGGCTTGTCGCCCAGGCCCTGGCTCATGGACTTGAGGCCGTCGTTCACCTTGATCAGCTGGCGGTCAATCCAGGCCTGGCTGCGCTCGCTGTCCTTGCGGTGGGCCCAGGTGGCTTCCAGGCGGGCCAGGATGCCGGCGTCCATCACGCCGTCGGCCAAGGCCTCCCAGGTCTTGACCTCTGCACGTTCGCGGCCTTGCGACGGGATCAGCTTGCCCACGGGCGACAGGGTGTCGAGGTATTCGACGATCACGCGGGAGTCAAAGACGGCCTCCCCGCCTTCCATCACCAGGCAGGGTACCTTGCCCAGCGGGTTGGAGGTGGCGATGTGGGTGTCGTCTGCCCAGACGTTTTCTTGCACGAACTGGTAGTCGAGCTTTTTCTCGGCCATCACGATACGTACCTTGCGCACGTAGGGGCTGGAGGTGGCTCCGATCAATTTCATGGTGTGTTTTCCAGGGCGCGGGGTAGGCTGAACGATTCGAGATTGATTCTATCGGCAGCCGCCCGCTCCCAAGCCTTCAGAAATGCCGCGCCCACACACCCCGCCTACAATTGCGCGCCATGAGCCTGTCCACCATCACTGCCCTGTCGCCGCTTGACGGCCGTTATGCCAGCAAACTTGCCGCCCTGCGCCCGATCATGAGCGAACACGGCTACATGCACCGCCGTGTGCAGGTAGAAGTGGCCTGGTTCATTGCCCTGTCGGATGCTGGCTTTGCCGAGTTCAAGCCCCTGACCACAGGCGCCCGTGCCTACCTGCTTGGTCTGATCAAAAACTTCTCTGAGGCTGATGCTGCAGCCATCAAAGAGATCGAAAAAACAACAAACCACGACGTCAAGGCCGTCGAATACTGGATCAAGAGCAAGTTCGAAGCCCGCCCCGAGCTGGAAAAAGCCTCCGAATTTGTGCACTTTGCCTGCACCAGCGAAGACATCAACAACACCAGCCACGCGCTGCAGCTGCGGTCGGGCCGCGACCAGGTCATCTTGCCAGGCCTGGACCGCATCGTGCTCAAACTGCGCGAAATGTCGCATGCCTTCGCCGACGTGCCCATGCTCAGCCGCACCCACGGCCAGACGGCCAGCCCCACCACCGTGGGCAAGGAAATGGCCAATGTGGTGATGCGTCTGCAGACCGCCTGCGAGAAGATCGCTGCCGTCAAGATCATGGGCAAGATGAACGGCGCCGTGGGCAACTACAACGCCCACCTCTCGGCCTGGCCCGACTTCGACTGGGAAGCCTTCAGCAAGAAGGTCATCGAAACGCCCGAACCCCTGGGCCTGGGCCTGACCTTCCAGCCCTACTCGATCCAGATCGAGCCGCACGACTACATGGCTGAGCTGTTCGACGCAGTGGCCCGCGCCAACACCATCCTCATCGACCTCTCGCGCGACATCTGGGGCTATGTGAGCCTGGGCTACTTCAAGCAGCGCCTGAAGGCCGGCGAAATTGGCTCGTCCACCATGCCGCACAAGGTCAACCCCATTGACTTTGAAAATGCCGAAGGCAACCTGGGCCTGGCCAACGCACTGCTCAAGCACCTGGCTGAAAAGCTGCCCATCAGCCGCTGGCAGCGTGACCTGACCGACAGCACCGTGCTGCGCAACATGGGCGTGGCTCTGGGTTACGCCGCACTGGCCTACACATCGCTGCTCACCGGGCTGAACAAGCTCGAAATCAACGAAGAAGCATTGGCCGCAGACCTGGACGCCTCGTGGGAAGTGTTGGCCGAGCCCATCCAGACGGTGATGCGCCGCTTTGGTGTGCAAGGCGCTTACGAAAAGCTCAAGGAAGTGACGCGCGGCAAGACCGTGACAGCCGAAGCGCTGCACGGGCTGATCGCTTCGCTCGAAATTCCGCAGGCCGAAAAAGACCGGCTGCTGGCCATGACGCCAGGCAGCTATGTGGGCAAAGCCGCCGAGCTGGCGCGAAGGGTGTGACCCCCTGAGGCGCTGTGAGCCTTCCCCCGAGGGGGACGCAACCCGTGGCCCGGCAAAGTCGGGTCCACGGTTGCGCTGGCTTGGGCACCGCCATTTGCGTACGCTGCCGGGTTTTTGAGACATTTTTGCCTCTGGCGCTCTCCTGATAAAGCGGCGGCAGCTATCAATTTAATAGTGAGGCTGCATGGCCATCAAATCCACCATCTTCAAGGCGAACCTTCAGATCGCCGACATTGACCACGGCTACTACGCCGACCACGCGCTGACCCTGGCCCGCCACCCGAGCGAAACCGACGAGCGCATGATGGTCCGGCTGGCGGCGCTGGCCATCCAGGCGCACCAGCTCAACGACCTGTGCAACGGCGACGCCACGCTGGCATTTGGCGCGGGCCTCTCGGACCCAGATGACCCCGACGCATCGCTGACCGATTTCACCGGCCGCAAGCGCGTGTGGATCGAGGTGGGCCAGCCCGAAGACAAACCGCTGACCAAGGCCTGCAGCAAGGCCGATGCTGTGGTTGTGTACTGCTTCAACCACGCTGCCGAAATCTGGTGGAAGGGCATTGAAACCAAGCTGTCACGGCTGGACAAGCTGCAGGTGTGGCGTATCCCCACTGAGGCATCACAGGCGCTGGCCCAGCTTGCCGAGCGCAGCATGCAGCTGCAGGCCACGGTCCAGGAAGGCGCGATCACCTTGAGCAGCACCCAGGGCAGCGTGCATGTGGAACCCGTGCGCTGGAAGTGAATCGCATATGGGTAAAAATGGCACCTAGCGCTTGATGGATAAGCGCTTGCAGCTACAAAAATAATAGTATTTGATTCAGTCGCGTGGCATCAGCGCGCCACATTGCCAGCACTGCTCGAATCCGCCTTCCACGGTCTCCCCGCACTGGCATGACCAGCGGCGCTGTGGCAAGTCCTGCAGCTCTTGCAGCAGTGCGCGTGCGCGGGTGGCGTGTTCGTCGTAGTCCAGCCAGATTTCGGGCAGACACTGGTCTGGCGGCAGGTGGCCTGCTGCAGCACCCAGGTATTGCCGCTGCACCGATGCTGTCATGCCCGCCTCGCACAACAAGTCGGCCCACAGCGTGGCGATGGCGATGTTCGGGGCTTGGGTCAGGCGAAGCATGAACCAACCATAGCGGTTTGATCGCCTGGCGTACAGCCCCCGCCTGCACGCAGGGCGCGCGAGGCCGTGGCTGTGCATGGAACAACAGGGTGGGCTATAGCGCAATCACCGTAGCAGCCGCCTTGGAAGCCCCTTCAGCGGCCCGCTCGGCATAGCGGTTGAACCGCCACGCCGAGTGCTCCAGGGTGATGCGCCGCCAAACCGAGCGCTTTTCTACAGGGCTCATGCCCGGCCAGAACTGCACCTCGTCAAACGTGCGCCCGCACCCCTTGCACAGATCGTCCCCTTGGCTGGTGGAGCAGATGGCGATACAAGGCGTGTCGGGCGTGGTTTCGTACCAGGCATGCCAGGCATGCAGGGCATCGGTGGGCAGGCTGCCTTCTTCCACCGCGTCTTCGCGCCGGAACACCATCTGTGCATAGACCTCACCCAGCGCCCGAATCTCGGGGGCCAGGGAGACTCCGTCAGGCGACGGCGCCCTGTTGCGCCAGTGGTTGATGGCGGCTTCGATGTCGGTGATGTGAATGGCGGCCATGGGGGTGGGAGCGAAGGGGCTGGATCATAGCCGCGTCGGCAAGCCAACCATGGCAAAGGTGTTTTGCCGCAAGCCGGGGCGCCGTACCGTAGCCATCGGGACATGTGTACGCAATAACCACAATCGTGTTGCCCTTGCGCGACCGTTCGGGCGATGTTCCAATCGGCGCTTCGAAGGGGAGTAGCTCCCGACTTGCAATCCGGCACTGCCAAACTTTGGTGCGCGGGGGCGCGAGGCATCGGAACCGTCGTCAATACGAAGCGAAGCATCGCTTCCGGCGCTCCGGGTTCAGCGCATACCGCAAGGGTGCTGGGCTGAGCAAGACCTTTGATGGGCCCGCTGCGGCTGATCGAGGCCGTCCTTTCATTGCTTGCCCTGTCTGGGCGGCCCTTGATCAACTGATCGCAGGCCCTCTATCCTTTGGGTGGACTCGGCGCTTTACGGGCGTTGAACTCCCCCTTCGCGCGTATTGATACTGAGGAATTTATGGACTTTTTGGCTTCGCCCGAATTCTGGCTCGCACTCGGGCAGATCATCATCATCGACATCTTGCTGGGCGGCGACAACGCGGTGGTCATCGCGCTGGCCTGCCGCAAGCTGCCTCCCGCCCAGCGGACCAAGGGCATCATCTGGGGCACTGCCGGGGCCATCATTCTGCGGGTCATCCTGATCGCCTTCGCCATGACCCTGCTGGCGCTACCGTTCCTCAAGTTCGTGGGCGCGCTGCTGCTGGTGTGGATCGGCGTCAAGCTGCTGGCCCCGGATGAAGAGGGCCATGGTGACGTGCAAGGCAGCGACAAGCTGCTGGCGGCCATCAAGACCATCATCGTGGCCGATCTGGTGATGAGCGTGGACAACGTGATCGCCATCGCAGGCGCAGCGCAAAATGCCGGCGAGCACCAGTTCCTGCTGGTCGTGCTGGGCCTTTTGATCTCCATCCCGATCATCGTCTGGGGCAGCCAGCTGGTCATCAAGCTCATGGAGCGTTTCCCCATGATCATCACGGCTGGCGGGATGCTGCTGGGCTGGATTGCGGGCGGCATGCTGGTGACCGACCCCGCCTTCTCGAACCCCGAGAAGTGGCAGTGGATGCTTAAACTGCCGCAGACAGACGTGATCAAGTACGGCGCCAGCGTGGCGGGTGCCCTGCTGGTTCTGCTGGCTGGCAAGATCATCCTCGCGCGCCGCGCGGCAGCGCCTGCCGGGCATCAAGGTTGAGGTCAGACACACGGAACCGACCATGACAAAAGGGGGCTCTATGCCCCCTTTTGTTCTTGGTCTCCAATGGGAGCCAGTATGGACAGAGTCATTGTGTATGTGGACGACGCAGTTCATGCGCAGCAGGTGCTGGCGCCCTTCTCCGGGCGAGAGGCGGCAGCCAGAACGCAGTGGATTTTGGTGGCCTGTGCGCCACGGATGACCCATCGCATCAGCAAGTGGGTGAGCCACAGCGCCCGTGAAAACTGGCGTGCCAAGTGGGCGGACAAGCTGTTTGCCCAGATCCTCCCCACACTGCAGGTGCCTGCGGGCAGGGTGACCACGGTGTTGGCCAAGGGGCCGCTGGCAGAGCTCACTGATCAGCTGCAGGCCGAAGGTGCCACGGTGGCCCAGGTGGTGGATGCGCGCCGACCCAAGACAGAAACGGCACAAGAGGCGGCACTCCCCGGCAAACGCTGGTCGCCCCTGCCAGGAACGCTGGGCAGTCTGCTCACGGGCTGCGGAGCGTTGTGGATGCTGGCGTTCGAATAGCTGGCCGCTACGGCGTGGGTTGCCGGGGCCTGGCACTGGCGCGGCGCCTTGGTTCGTTGTGCGGCCGGTGCTATTCTCCGGCCATGAAACTCCTTCTGAAATGGCTGCTCAGCGCTGCGTCGCTGCTGTTTGTGGCCTACGTCTACAGCGGTGTGCAAGTGCAGAGCTTCACCTCTGCGCTGATCGCAGCCTTTGTGATTGGCCTGTTCAATGTGGTGTTGCGGCCTGTGCTGGTGGTGCTCACGCTGCCGGTCACCATCGTCACCGTCGGCCTTTTTCTCTTCGTCATCAACGCCCTCATGTTCTGGGCGGCCGCCAGCGTACTCGACGGCTTTCACGTCAATGGCTTTGGTGCGGCACTGCTCGGGTCGCTGATCTATTCGCTGCTGGGGGTGCTGATCGAATCAGCGCTCGGCGGCCTGTTCGCGAAGAAGTGACTCCACCGCACGCAGCCGCGTGTCGATGATGGATGCCTCAATGTGGTCCAGCTGTGGCCCCCCGCGCCGCGCCAGATCCTGGCCTGCCTTGAAGCGGTCGACCGCCGCCGCATAGTCGTAGCGCGCAGCATGGGCTTCGGCCTCCGCGCGCACCGCCCGCAGCGCCTGGCCCTGCGCCTGCCAGTTAGACGCCAGCAGCTGCCAGGCCGTGGCGTCTTTGGGGTGCGTTGCCACCCAGGTTTGCAAGGCGCTCGTTCCTTCGGCAGCGCGCCCGGCGCGCAGCAAGGCCTGTGCACGCAGCACCAGCTCAGGGCGCCGGTGGCCGCCGCTGTCGGCACCGCCGGTGCCATCCACCGCCAGCGCTGCGATGGCTGCAGGGGCGTTGCCAGCGGCCAGTTCGATCTCTGCGGCGAGCAGCTTCACCAGCCGGTAGGCCGCAGCATCGCTGCGCACCAGGTCCTCCAGCTTTTTGAGCAGCACGCGCGCACCCGCGGCGTCCCGAAGCTGGTAGCTGCCCAGCGCCGCCGCGTACAGCACACCCGCCCGCCGGGGCGCTGGCAGGGCGGCAAGTCCTGAACCCTGCGGCTCGGCAATCCACTGGCGCAAGGTGTCCACCCCAGGGTTGGCCAACACCCGGGCACGCGCTGCGATCATGGCGTGTTCCGCTGTGGATGGGGTCGTGGCGGTGGATGCCGCCTCTCCGGGTGGCAAGCGCGAATGCATGTCGGCCATGCGCTCGGTGGTCAGCGGGTGGCTGCGCAAGTACGGCCAGGAGCCGTTGTCATTGAGCCGGTTGGCCTGCTGCAGCTTGTCGAACATCGAGACAAAACCCTGCGGAGCAAACCCGGCGGGCGCCATCAGCCCATAGCCAATGCGGTCCGCCTCGCGTTCCATATCGCGCGAGAAATTCAACTGGTTCTGCATGGCCAGCGCCTGCCCCCCCACCACCAGCGCCTGGGTGGCCCCCGGGTTCTTGCTGGCCGCCAGCGCGCCCAGAATCATCGCGCCCAGCAACAGCGGCGTCTGCTTGCTTTGCTGGGTGATCAGGCGCGAGATGTGGCGCTGCGTGACATGGCTCAGTTCATGGGCCAGCACCGAGGCCAGCTCGTCCCGGGTGGTGACGACACCGATCAGACCCAGGTGCACGCCCAGATAGCCGCCGGGCAGCGCAAACGCGTTCACCGTGCGGTCGCGCCCCAGCAAAATCTCCCAGGCGAAGCGCTCATCCAATTCTGCAGAGAGCTCCCCCCGCGCGCGGGCCGCATCCATCAAAGGCCGCCAAATGCCTTGCACATAGTCGGCAATGACCGGGTCATCGATGTAGTCCGGATCGCGGTACAGCTCGCGGATGATGCGGTCGCCCAAGCGGCGCTCCGCGCTGCTGGTGAGGTCGCTGGAGTCGCCCAGGGTGGGCAGCGCCGCCTGGGCGCTTGCCACAGGCGCATACAGCACAGTGTTTGCTATCAAAAAAGTAGCTGTTAGCGCTTTATGTATAAGCGCTAGAGGCCAATTTCGTTGAAATTTTTGCACGAAGGTCCTTTGTCCACCCCCAGGGCCATGCACATGCCTTGCCCTGGACTGCCAACGCCGTATGATGCCTTCGCTTCAGAAATGTTTCGCGCCATTCATTGCCCATGTCCACGCCCAACTCACCCCTCACCCACTTCGACGCCCAAGGTCAGGCCCACATGGTGGACGTAGGCGCCAAGCCCGCCACCCATCGCGTGGCTGTTGCCACCGGCCGCATCGAGATGCAGCCGGAAACTTTGGCCTTGATCGAATCGGGGACAGCCAAAAAAGGCGACGTGCTGGGTATTGCGCGCATCGCGGGGATCATGGCCGCCAAGAAGACGAGTGATTTGATCCCGCTGTGCCACCCGTTGGCGCTGACGCGGGTGGCTATTGAGTTTCAGTCTGCTGCTGCCGACGCGCAGGGCACTACAGGCATCTCGTGCGTTGCAACGGTGGAAACGGTGGGCCCGACGGGGGTGGAGATGGAGGCGCTCACCGCTGTTCAGATCGCCTTGCTCACGATTTACGACATGTGTAAGGCGGTGGACAGGGGGATGGTCATCTCTGCTGTGCAGGTAAGGGAAAAGCGCGGCGGCAAGTCAGGGCATTTTGTTGAGTCTACCCACACAGGTTCCTGCCGATCAACAGATGGCAAAGTTAGTTGATAGATAAAGACAGGGCATTCGTCGTCCCAAGTGCCTTGGCTACTACAGGCAGGCGCTATTTTTGCTTGCTACCGCCGTTCAAAGAGTTACACGGAGCAATTCCAATTGAAAAATTCATCACCCGGCAGCCTGCGCACAGGTCTGTTTGCCATTTTTGTCCTGTCCGGCTTTGCAGGGCTGATTTATCAGTCGATCTGGTCTCACTATCTGGGTTTGTTTCTAGGGCACGCTGCGTATGCACAAGCGCTGGTGCTGGCAATTTTTATGGGCGGCATGGCCATCGGTGCTGCCTGGATCGCAAGGGCAGGACAACGTTGGCGCAATCTGATTCGAGGCTACGCCATCATCGAGGCCGTTGTCGGCGTTTTGGGCCTGCTTTTCCACACAATCTTCACCAGCATTGCGGCCTTCAGCTACGACACACTCATTCCTGCGCTGGGTGAGCCGTGGACCGTCAATCTTGCGCGCTGGTTGATCGCTGCAGCGCTCATACTTCCACAGACCATTCTGCTGGGCATGACCTTTCCGCTTATGAGCGGCGGTTTGATTCGCCGTTTCTCTGGCAGTGATGGGCATACCCTTGGTGGCCTTTACTTCACCAACAGTATTGGCGCGGCTGTCGGTGCGTTGGTAGCGGTATTCGTGTTGCTACCGTCTATTGGTCTGCCAGGTGCTATGACCGTAGCCGCTGTGGTGAATTTTGTGGTGGCAGGTTTGGCTTGGTGGCTGGCACGTGAGCCAGAGCCGGATGCACCTAGCCACAAAGCTGTTGGCGATAGCGATGCCCAAAGACTCACGAAAAACCCGTTGCTCAGGGTGGTGCTTTTCAGTACGGCGCTATCAGGTGCCGCTTCTTTTGCGTACGAGATCATCTGGATCCGCATGTTGAGCATGGCGGTCGGCAGCACGATGCATGCATTCGAGCTCATGCTGGCATCCTTCATTGCAGGGATCGCGTTCGGCGGCCTGTGGGTGCGTAGACGCGCAGATTCCACGGATTCACCACTTCGGCTGGCAGGCTGGATGCAGATTTTCATGGGGGTGGCTGCTCTGGCCTCTCTCGCGGTGTATGCCAATACTTTTGCCTGGGTCGGCTGGTTGATGCAGGCATTGGCTAAGACAGATGCTGGCTACAGCATGTTCAACCTCGGTACGGCCACCATCGCGATCGCAATCATGTTGCCGGCAGCGTTCTTTGCGGGCACCACATTGCCATTATTCACCGTCGCATTGCTGCGAAGTGGTCAAGGTGAGCGCGCTATTGGCCGTGTCTACGCATGGAACACTTTGGGTTCAATCGCGGGTGTCTTTGCTGCAATCCATCTGTTGATTCCGATCTTGGGCCTGAAGCTGTCTCTTTGTATCGCTGCATTGGTGGATTTAAGTGTTGGCCTTGTATTAATTCGCTTGTATGCTGATGGCAAGAAGGCAATGTTGCGTTTTAGCATTGGAGTGGCACTAGCCGCCGTATCTTTGTTGATTGCTGTTCGAATCCCGTTTGATCCAATGACGGTGGCGTCAGGTGTTTTTCGTCATGGGCGAGTTGCTTTGAGCGCTGACGATCAAGTTGTCTATTACCGAGATGGAAAAACTGCGAGTGTTGCGTCTGTAGTCTCAGTTGATGGCAGTATTCAAATCGCAACAAATGGCAAAACCGATGCGGCAATTCAAATGCGAGATGATATGCCTGCTACTCCGGATGAGCCAACAATGGTTCTCGCAGCGGCATTGCCAATGGCCATACACGCGGCGCCTGAGCGTGTTGGTGTTATTGGATTTGGTTCTGGCTTAACAACGCATTCATTCCTGGCCAACCCGCGTATTAAACAAGTCGATACAATTGAAATTGAATCGGCTATGGTTCAGGGGGCAAAAGCATTCGGACCGAGAGTAGAGCGTGCTTATACAGACGAGCGGTCTAATATTATTATTGATGATGCGAAATCATATTTCTCGGGACAGCGTGGGAAATATGACATTATAATCTCCGAGCCCTCTAATCCTTGGATTAGTGGTGTAGGCGCATTGTTTTCCAAGGAATTTTATAAATTCGTCCCTCGGCATTTGAATGAAAATGGCTTGTTTGTTCAATGGGTTCAGCTGTACGAGATTGACGATGCGTTGCTGGGTTCGATTTTGAAGGGGCTTACCCCCGCATTTGAGGATTATGGGGCTTGGTTGAGTAATAAGTCTGATCTGCTGATTGTTGCCACTCCTAAAGGTGTCTTGCCAGAGCTGAATTTGGAATATTTGCTG
This sequence comes from Acidovorax facilis, assembly GCA_964031875.1. Classification (GTDB taxonomy): domain Bacteria; phylum Pseudomonadota; class Gammaproteobacteria; order Burkholderiales; family Burkholderiaceae_C; genus Acidovorax; species Acidovorax facilis_A. Next base: position 11,321 of record CAXIRU010000113.1, on the reverse strand, counting down.
TCTAACGAAAAGAGTCGCTTTGATTTGCAGCGGATTGGTATCACAAGCCAGCATCAGCTTGATTTTAGAAAAATAGCGGATGCGCGCATTTTGCGAGCGCTCAGTAAAATTCATCCTACGCAAAAAGCAAATTCTGATTTTCTACCGATCCTTGGGTTAGAAGCACCTCGTACCAGATTTAAGGGTACTGCGTCGGATACGGCATTGACGCTGCCCATTATCAATAGGCCTTTGCTGGAGGCTTTAGATGTTGCGACCGCTCTTCCCTCCCAAGTTTCTCCACCAAGCATCCAACATTTCACGGCTGATGATCTTACCGAGCGCGCCAGGAGGCTTGCCAAGGAGATTCGTGATGGAAACGGTGCGTATTCGCCTCTGGTGGCATCTGTGCAGGCGGCTGGTAGGAACTGTCGACAAGTGTGGTCAATATCTCAGCGAAGACAAATCGCCAGCAGTCTCGTTGACCTAGCGGACAGCACGATCAAATATCTTCCGCCAGCAATGTTGGATGGAGTTTGGATTCGCCCCGCTTGGCTTCAATGCCCTAATTTGCATGAAGATTTTGTGCGTGTGATTTCTATGCTGGAGGCTCACGCCATGCGTGATTACTCTAAAATGGAGATTTTAGGCAGAGATTGGATTTTGAAACCTCCAGCCGAAAGCTTTATGCAGCGATATTTTGACGGTTATGCTTGGTCGGGAATTTTGTTGGCAAAGGTAAAGCAAAAAAAGTGGAGTGAATTGTCTGATATTGTTGATTCAATGGATGCTAGTACATCCCTTCATCCGGAATATGTTTACACTCGTAGGCTTGCGAGAGCGCTTATTGGGGAGTCTGTTCAATAGGCGCTGATACTGAGTGAGTGTTTGGTTTTTTAGAGAAAACCATCGATTGGAACGTAGGCCCGAATACGTAAAGTGTTTGGGTCTAATAGAACGACCCAGTCCAAGGTGTTGCGGGAAACCATGGGAAGCCATAGTAGGCTGCTACCATCTTTGCTCTCACCATATTGCATATTCGCAAGGGCTTTCGCTACAGATTTGTCGATTATGATTTTATTTTCTGGGTGAGCTGCTCTTAGAGTTGAGATAGGCTTCGCCTTTTTGAGGACGTCCTCTTTGCTTGTGTTGTAGTCTTGCCACCTCGATGGGAGTTGGCCTGCATCCACACCTTGTAGCGCCATCTCTAGGCTCTTTAGACGTTCACTTGCGGATGCGGAGACTCGCAAACCAACTGTCCTCAAACTATCGAAACCCCAAGGTTTCGCCCAAGAAGGTAGTTTATCTAAGTCAGATTCTGGTACATCGGCGTAACTGATAAGTCTAAAGCGATCTACTTCAAATACTAAAGCGAGAGGGCGGGCTATGGCAAGACTGTTTAGACCGTATGCCATGGCTGCCAATTGAATGGTCGCAATAAAAAATAGATCTACCGAAATAGCTAGCCGAGACTTGGACTTTTTGATTAACAAAAGAGTCAGCAATGGGCCGCAGATGAGATCTACTCCTATAATCAGCAAAAATATTCTCTGACCGCCAGCAATTTTATGTAAATTTTCTGGAAACCAAAGAATAAAGACCAAAATAGCGACAAAAGTAGCAAGAAGTGTAGAAATTATTAAATGTAAAAGTGCAATCCTCGTTGTCGATGTATTTGAAAAATAATCTTTGCAGAAAATTTTGAAATTCTGGTGCATTTTCGAGTTTGCAAGTAAAAATGCCCGCAAGGCGGGCATTTTTATTTCACTAATGAATCAGTTGAGTTGATAAACTCGATTTATCTGCATTCGCTAGGAGCATACTTGGCTGGAAGCGGGGTGGCTGCTTTTGTAATCACTGGCAATTTACGGTTTGCACCAACGGTATTGGTGGCGGATGAGCAACCCCAATCCATTGTGCCGGTATCTGTGCCTGTCAAGGCAGTTTTCAAAGCAACAGGTCCACCCTTCAATTGCAGATACGGCGTATACACTAACTGAGCTCCCGCAGGGATGGCGCCGATGTTCGCTTGATTGAGCGTTGCAGTTACTTCACCGGTTGCGGCATTAATTTGAACTTTGGTCACATATTTACTTACGGCGCCTGCTCCGCCCACCTGGCCATTGAACGTAGTCGCAAGTGCGGTGAGTTCGATAGCTGTCTGCGCATCGGTTTCAACGAGCTTTTTAGCGCCCGTTGCCAACGAAATACCTTCAGTCACGCGTGCGCGCACCGTGTAGTCTTGGTATGCAGGCAAAGCCACTGCAGCCAAAATACCGATGATGGCCACCACGATCATCAGTTCGATCAGGGTGAAACCCTTTTGCATGAAACGCTTCATAAAAAACTCCTTGGAGGTCGGTTGCAAACAAACAACCTGCAGAAGGATTCTCCAGGTCTGCTGTGGTCAAGCATTTGTCGTGCCAGCCCTTGGGGCCTTGTACAACAGCAATGCTACTGTGGACGTGTAGGGGCTAAGCACCTGACCCTGATACATGTTCGGGGCAGCAGGCTTGATTGACATTTTTGTCGGCGCAAGAGTGTCACCAGGTGCTTCTTCTGTAGATGAATGAGGTAGGTCTTGCAGTGCCGAGAGAGGCGCTAAAAGGCGCGGCGCTCTCTGCCTCGGGCGGCGGTTGGTGACCCTGAATTCCGTCGAAACGAATTCACTCGCTCGTCAGCGCTGCCAATGCTTCTCATGCAGAAAGCCGCGAGGTGCACCACACCTGTCTCAACAGTGTTAAACCTCAAACGCCTGTCCTGCATGTAGCCAGCCGATCTCAATCGACGAAGGAAGGCATGTGCTACCGGATTTGACTGCCAGCAAGCTGCGAATTTCCTGCAAGATAACCGCTGTCTCGGCCGGCTTGGTATGGGTTATGTAAATACGGCATCCCTGATGCCCACAAGATTCCAGCTCTGTGAGCAAAGTGCCCGGTGACAGGTGCAGGCTTTGGCGTGCCAGGGCGCTCTCGCGGTCACTGAATGCGGTTTCGATGACCAGCATGACCACTGGCAACTGGTTCACGCGCTGCCAGAAGGTGGGGTTGCGTTCGGTGTCGCCACTAAAAACCCACCATCCAGTGCTGCCCTGGATGGCGTAACCCACCGCAGGCACGGTATGGACTGCAGGTAGCGCTTCAATCACCAGTCCGGCGGCGATGTGCTGTTCTCCTGTTTGCATGGGGCAAAAGCGAAGAAACGGCCTATCAGCGGAGGGTATGACACCGAAGTCTGGCCAAACGATGTTGTTGAAGACGTGTGTGCGAAGTGCGGCAATCGTAGCGGGCAGGGCGTGTATCTGTACTGGTGATTCACGCATCGACGAAACCGCATCCAGCATCAACGGCAGCGCGGCAATGTGGTCTAGGTGCGAATGTGTCAGAAACACATGGTCGATCTTGCGCATTTCGTCCAGCGTCAGGTCACCCACGCCTGTGCCGGCATCGACCAGGATGTTTTCGTCGATGAGGAACGAGGTGGTCCGGGAATCTCTGGCGATGGAGCCGGAACAGCCCAGCACGCGAACCTTCATGGGCCAGCCTGTCTATTTGGTGTCGAAATTGGTGGCGCCGTCCCATCCGGGGGCAAGACTTTGCGCTTGCAGTGTTTGTACTCGGTCGGCATAGAGTTCGTAAAGTGCACAGGGCGCGGCAATTTCCCGCAAGTTGAGCAGCAATGTGCTGCATCGTGCCCAGTCCTGGGCGCGATAGGCGTCCAGGAGGTGTTTCCATGTGGTCAATTCCTCTGCTTTGTGGGGCATCCCAGCCTGCAGCGTGGCAACCGGTGAATAGATGGCCACGGCCTGGGCCTTGCCCTTGACACGCACACGATCCAGTTCTTGCCAGATGAAATTCGGGGCCTGGGCTTGGGTGGTTTCGCTCACCACGGTGCGCACACCATAGTGCTTGGAAAGACCCTCCAGCCGAGATCCCAGATTCACCGCGTCGCCGATGACCGTATAACTGCGCCGGATGTCCGAGCCCATGTCGCCTACGCACATGGTGCCGGTATTGAGCCCTATGCCGATACCAATCTCTGGCAATTTGCGCTCCAAGTGCGAGCGGTTGATCTGCTCTATCGCGCGCTCCATGTCCAGTGCTGCCTGCACTGCGAGTTGGGCGTGCTCCTTCGTCAGCACCGGCGCCCCCCAGAACGCCATGACGCAGTCCCCCATGTACTTGTCGATGGTGCCCTTGTGGCTGCGAATGATGTGGGTCAGCTGGCTGAACACGTCGTTGAGCAGGGCTTGAAGTTGCAAAGGCTCCATCTGCTCCGACATGGCGGTAAAGCCTCGCATGTCGCAGAACATGACGGTCAGCTCGCGGCTGGTGGCCTGCATGCTGTAGTTTTCAGGCTGCTTGACCATCTCATCCACCAGTTCTGGGGGCACGTAGGTGCCGAACAATGCAGCCAGTTCCCGCTTGGATCGACTCTCCACAAAATAGCCATAGACCATGTTCAGCGCGAACGCCAAAACTGCCATCACGAGCACGGTTGCAAGCGGCATCGCCAAGCCGTGATGGAGATAGAGCCATATATTGGCCCCGGTCAGCGTTGCCACCACCCCCAGGCTGAGAAGCACAGCCGAGGTGGCTGACAGCGCGGGCAGGGCTACGGCCAGCAAGGTACCCGCGCAAAGCAGTTGCGCTGCGTCAAAGCCGATTGCGTAGTCTGGCCGGACGATGCTTTTCCCATCAAGAAATGCCGACAGCATGTTGGCGTGGGTTTCCACACCGGGATACGTTCGACCTACCGGGGTCACCCGCAGGTCGAGCAGTCCGGGGGTTGTGGAGCCCACCAGAACCAACTGGCCTTGAAGGACGTTGGCGGGTAACCTGCCTTCCAATACATCTGATGCAGATACGTAGCGGAATGACCCGCCACTCACGTTACCGGGGCCGCGAAACGGTATGAGTGTGGACAGCGTGTCGTCCACGGGCAGCGAAAGCTCGCGGCCGTCCTGGCGGAGCACGATGCTTTGCAAGGTGTCGTGGGTACCTTGGGGCGCTGCACTGACAAAATGGGGGTGTACCTCGGGCAGATCGAGCAGCGTTCGAAACATCGCCAGGGCCAGAGATTCGTAGTACTGCCCTTGGTGCTCTGCAAGCAGGGGAAGGGATCGGACGACTCCATCATCATCGGTGATGGAGTTGAAGAAGCCAGCGGCGGGCACGGCATTCGCCAGTTTTTCAATGTTGCTGCCGTATCCCCCCCATGAGGTCGCCCGCAGCGGTAGGCCGCGAAGCCTTTCTGCGGGCAGCGCTGGTGCGGGCAAGACGCCTTTTGTTCTTCCGTCCCGGTCACTGGTGAGGTAGTAACCCAGAACCGCAGGCCGGCCTTGCAGCGCGCGTGCGAAGGCCGCGTCGTAGTCCAGTGCAGGAGCCAAGCGCGCAAGTTGCTCATTGAATCCTCCCTGCGCGCGCAGAGGCCCTGCGGCCAGTCGTTCAAGGCTCGCGAGGCCAGAACTTCCATCTGCCTCTGCAAAAAGGACATCAAATCCCACGACGGCGGCCTGCTGCCGCTCGAACAGCTCTCGGATGAAGGCTGCGAGCTTGTCGCGTCCCCAGGGCCAGTGCCCTACCCGGTCAAGGCTCTTCTCGTCGATGTCGATGATGACGATGCGCTCATCCAGCGTACGCGGCATGGTTGCGCGCAGTCGGGTGTCGTAGATGATGTTTTCGAGACGCTCCAGCACTTGCAAGTGGAGAACGCCGGAAATGTGCAGTAGCGCAAACGCCAGCGGGATCAATGTCACCGCAGAGCGGCGCGCATGCCGCCGGAACTGGTGCGCAAGCCGGTATTGCATGGGCTCCGGTGGCGAGGGCTGCAGATGGATCGCCAGATAGGGCGCAAGGCCCGCGTAGGGTCAGGTTTGCTCGAATTGCATTTCCGTGCCGGCCAACTCGAGTCGATCACCGCTCTTGAGCGGTACGGGCGACGCGCCGATGGCGGAACCATTGAGCAGCGGCATGTCAGGTCCCTCGACGTGGGCCAGTACAAAGCCTTGATGCCGCTTGGTGATGGAAGCTACCGCCACGCCAGGTTTGCCGATGGTAGTGACCACTTTTTGCAGCGAGACCTCCCGCCCTGCAGCAGCGCCAGACATCACTCGGATGACCCCCGAGATGGGCGGCGCAGCGGCAGCACCCAGTGGGGCAGGCCTGGAAGGGGTGCCCAGGGGGGGCACCATTCCCGGTTTGAAGATCATGGTCTTCTCGAAGTTCTGCCCTTCGGCTTCCTGCATGAACCGGATCTTGTACTTGCCCACTTCCACAGTGTCGCCATTGCGCAGCTCTTGGCGCTTGACGGCTTTGGCGTTGACGTACGTACCGTTGGTGCTTCCCAGGTCTTCGATTTCCACATCCTGGCCCGCCATGTGAATGACAGCATGTTCACCGCTCACGGCAAGGTTATCGATCACGATGTCGTTGTAGGGGCGGCGGCCGAGCGTCGTGCGCTCTTTGGTCAGTTGCACTTCCTTGATGACAACCCCGTCGATTGAAACGATCATTCTGGGCATGATCCACTCCTGATGTGATGAGTATTTGTTGTAGTCGGCGCCACTTATGCGGCTCCTAGCAATCGGGACATAAGGCCACGTTTTTTACCCCCCGCAGCCGCTTGCACCAGCAGTACGCTGACGTTATCACGACCACCGTTGGCATTGGCGGTGTCGATGAGCAATGTAGCTTTTTCCTCCAAAGGCAGTGGTGATCGCACCAGCTCTGCCAGATCTGCGTCAGCGACCATGTCCGTAAGGCCGTCTGAACACATCAGAAACAAGTCATTGGGGTTTACCTGGAACTCGTTGACTTCCATCATGACATTGGGTTCAACGCCCAGTGCACGGGTAACAAGATTGCGGTTGGATGAAAGCGCGGCTTGCTGCGCCGTCAGCAGGCCTGCATCGACCTGTTCCTGCAACCAGGAGTGATCACGCGTGATCTGTTGCAAGGTGCCATCCCGCAGGCGATAGCAGCGGGAGTCCCCAATGTGCCCGAGGATCAGACGGCTGCCGTGAAAGACGCCGACCACCAGCGTGGTCCCCATGCCCGCATATTGGGGGTTGGACAGTGAGGCGCCCAAAATGGCATGGTTGGCATTCTCTACACAGATTTCCAGAGCCCGGCGCACGTCAGTCGATTGGGGTGTGCTGCCGGCCTGCTCCAGCCAGCGGGCCATTTCTGTGCGGATGAACGTGGTGGCCATGCTGCTTGCCACTTCGCCAGCGTTGTATCCGCCCATGCCATCGGCAAGGATGGCGACCTGAGCATCCCGGTCAACCGCCACCGCATCTTCGTTGTTGCTACGCACGCGGCCTTTGTCGGTACGAGCGAAAAATTCGTAGGTCATGGATGTTGGGGCGAGCGTCATCGGGCGCCTGAAATGGGCGGAGATGCCGCGCCCCGCCCGGCGGGTTGCTCCATCATGGTTCTCTGAATATCCGCCATTTCATACCCTGTTGCATCGCGGATCGCATCATAGACGACTGCTTCTGGCTCCGTCGCTCTCGCTGGTTCGGCTGCCATGGACGCTTGCCTCAGGTCGGAGGCAAATTGTCGGCCTGTCTGGTACCGGGTCTCCGGGCGTTTCTGAAGGGCCAGGGCCACCACCCGCGCCACCGCTGGGGAAAGCTCGGGGCGAAGTTGCCGAATGTCGGGTGCATCTACGCTCGCGATTTTGTGCATCAGCTCTGTCATCGACTCCCCTCGCAGTGGCAGCGAGCCCGTCAGTAGCTGGAACAACGTAACACCCAGCGAGTACAGGTCTGAACGGCCATCCACCTTTTTGCCAGCAAGTTGCTCCGGCGACATGAAGCTCGGTGTTCCCAGAACCAATCCAGTGCGTGTTTTGCTGGAGTCCGTGATGCGGGCAATGCCGAAATCCGTCACTTTGACGGCATCGGTGGCCCCGTCGTACATGATGTTGGCTGGCTTGATGTCGCGGTGCACCACGTGATGTGCATGGGCATAGTCCAGAGCCTCAGCAACGCGTGCCCCGATAGAAAGCACCGTAGCGACGGGCAGAAGATGCCCTGCACGACCCGCCTGTGCCAGATCGGTGCCCTTGAGGAACTCCATGGCGATGTAGGCGAGGTCGTGCTCCTCGCCCGCATCGAAGATCGTCACGATGCAGGGGTGCTGCAGGCGCCCTGCCGTTTCTGCCTCGCGGAAAAACCGGGCTCTGGCATCGACGAGCGCGTCGCCCTCGAACTCCTCACCGAGCGCCAGGGTCTTGATAGCAACCACGCGGCCGATCTTCGGGTCTCTTCCCAGGTAGACGACGCCCATTGCCCCTTTGCCAATCTCCCTGTCTATTTGGTAACGACCCAACATCGGTAGGCCGGTTGCGACATCCCCAGGCAGGCGCGGTACGGGGGCGGGCGGGATCGACGCGGGGGTACTGGACGGGGTGCCCGTATCCTTTTGTAGCTGAGCCCGCGCGCGCTTGTACCGTGCATGGGCATCCTTGTACCCCCGGTTGTGTTGCAGGATGTGCTTGTAGACGGACTTGGCTTTGGCGAAATTGCGTTTGCGCTCAAAGTCCTTCGCCAAGTGGTACAGGTTGTCCATCAGGGCATCGCTGGGCGGCACTCTGCGCAGACGTTCGAAGGCCATGTCCAGTTGGCCCTGGCCTTGCAACGCGAGTCCCATCATGCGGTCTGTTTCGGCGGCTTCGGGTGACGGTGTCGGGCCTTTTTGGCCCAGCTGGCCCAGCGCGACATAGGTTGTCACGCCCACCAGCAAGGCCAGCACGCCCGGTGCCAAGGGAATCCAGAGCCCGGCGTAACGCAGCAAGCCCCATTCGGCGGCGGCGAGCAGGAGCAACAGTGCTGCACCCAACACTGCCCCGGCTGGACGAGAAAGCCTTGGAAGCGCCAGAGCAACAAAGAACACAGCCGCCAGCGCAGCGCCCCATGACACTGCGGATGCCCAAACAGGCCGATGCACCCCCATGCCCAGCCGTATGGCGGACAGCGCTTGCGCCAGCATCTCTACGGGGTACATCGTCTGTCGGCCAGACTGTATCCAGGGCGTGACCAGCGCATCGCTCGTCTCCCCCACCAATACAACTTTGTCTTTGAATTCCTGCATGGCTACCTTGCCGCTGAATACCCGGGCGAACGACTGCACGGGGAATGCGGGGGCGCCCTCTGGTACCGCGTGAAAACGTGGGTGCAGGGCGGCCGAGCCGTCTGTGACCACCTGGAGCCCGCCGATGCGGATCCCACGGGACTCTGCCTGAACCTGTAGCTCGTTCTGGCCCAGATGCAGGCTGTGCCGCGCTGCGAGCAGTGCCAATGAGGGCACACCGACGTTGTCGTAACGCAGAAGGAGGGGGATGCGGCGAATGTGGCCATCTTCATCCGGGTTGGTCGCAAGGTGGCCCACGCCTGCCGCCACCGAGCCGATCGCTGCGATGGGATACTGCGCGGATGCAGCCGGGATGGCGAAGTCGGCGGGGTCGGCCAAGACGCTGCGGTGCGCGTAGGGGGGCAGTGGCGTGCGGGCGCCTCCGGCAAGGGTGTAGCGCGCAGCCAGAAAAACATTGCCAGCCCGCTGGATGCTGGCGGCCAGGCGCGCGTCAGAATCCAAGGCCCTCTCGGCCTCGTCCACAGCGCGATTCAATTCCGCAGCCAGCAAGGAAGTATCTCCCGCCCGCGCAATCGTGTCCCGCATTTTGCGGAGGTGGGCCAGGCCCTGATCGGACTGCGGTTCGGTGAAAGATGGGGTCAGTACGATGGTCTTGGCGCCAGCCGCCGAAAGCTGATCGACCAGCCGGGCGTATACGTCGCGCGACCAGGGGCCGCTGCCCAGGCTTTCAAGGCTGGCATCGTCGATGCCAATGATGGAAATTTCGGGCAGTGGGGTTGGCGTGCGGATGCGGGTTGCCGCGTCGTACACCCTGTACTCCAGCCAGGGGAACACACCGGTGGCAGCACACAGGGCTACCAGCACCGCTGCCGCCAGTGCGCCCCGCAAACCGTCGGTGCGCCACACGCCAAACCACCGCCCCGAGGTTGTTCGTCCCACTTGCTGATGTTCCACTCTCTGTTTGAAAGCAGTACAAAGCAATATCTACGCCGGGGCTTGGCGGGCCCTGGGGTGATATCCCGAGGCATGCAACGGGCAGATCGATGCCGATATGGGCGCAGTTCTTGTCGCTGTGGGCCGGCTGCTTGAGCAAGAGCTGCCATTTTTGTCACTGGGGTGCAACACCCCACGAGAGTGCGGCGACACACCCGGACGCCATCAGGCAATTCAAATGCAAAGAGCGCCCGGAACCGAGGTTCCGGGCGCTCTTTTATTGGAGCGGGGTGCCTGGGGCCTGCGCGCCATGCGTCCGCAGCGTCCGCTGGCGGGCGGACCGGCTCAGCTGAAATTTACTTCAGCTGCGCCTTGAGCAGCTTGCCCAGTTCCGAAGGGTTGCGGGTGATGATGAAACCCGACTCTTCCATGATGGCGAGCTTGGCATCGGCTGTATCAGCACCGCCAGAGATCAGCGCGCCAGCGTGGCCCATGCGCTTGCCGGGAGGGGCTGTGACGCCAGCGATGAAGCCCACGATAGGCTTCTTCATGTTGGCCTTGCACCACTGGGCGGCTTCGGCTTCGTCAGGACCGCCGATTTCGCCGATCATGATCACGGCATCGGTGTCTGGATCGTCGTTGAAAGCCTTCATCACGTCGATGTGCTTGAGGCCATTGATGGGGTCGCCACCAATGCCCACGGCGCTCGACTGGCCCAGGCCGACTTCGGTCAGCATGGCCACGGCTTCGTACGTCAACGTGCCCGAGCGGGACACGACGCCGATGCGGCCCTTGCGGTGGATGTGACCGGGCATGATGCCGATCTTGATTTCGTCAGGCGTGATCAGGCCAGGGCAGTTAGGGCCCAGCAGCAGGGTCTTCTTGCCGCCAGCAGCTTCCTTGGCCTTCATCTTGTTGCGCACTTCCAGCATGTCACGCACTGGGATGCCTTCGGTGATGCAGATGGCCAGGTCCAGGTCGGCTTCCACAGCTTCCCAGATCGCGGCAGCAGCGCCTGCTGGAGGCACGTAGATCACCGACACGGTAGCGCCTGTCTGATGGGCGGCTTCCTTGACGGAGGCGTAGATGGGGATGTTGAAGATGGACTCGCCAGCCTTCTTGGGGTTCACGCCGGCCACGAAGGCGTTCTTGCCGTTCGCGTATTCCTGGCACTTTTCAGTGTGGAACTGGCCGGTCTTGCCCGTGATACCTTGGGTGATGACCTTGGTGTCTTTGTTGATGTAGATCGACATGTGTGTTCTCCGGGCTTACTTGACGGCAGCAACGATCTTGGTCGCAGCTTCGGCCATG
>CAXIRU010000112.1:0-34139 GCA_964031875.1 Acidovorax facilis | reverse complement strand
GCCGCAAGGCGTCTTTTGGCAGCCAATAGCCCGGCTATTGGCAAGAAAAGCAACGCAGCGGACTGCCCGAGGCCGCGCTATCACAGACCGCAGGGAGTTGTGCAGGACATCCCTAGCGCCACAGTCAAGACCCCGGCGCTTCAAATGGCGATCAGGCGACGGCCCCTGCGGCGTGCAGCGCAGCCACTTCATCGGCCGTGTAGCCCAGCCCCTGCAACAGCTCGGCCGTGTGCTGGCCCAGGCGGGGCGGGTCGCTGCGCACATCGAGCCGCTGGCCCGCCATGCGCAGCGGCATCAGCGTGATCTGCGCTGTCTGCCCGGCGCGTTCACCATCGGGCAGGGTGATGTCGGCCAGGCCACCGGTGGCTTGCAGGTGCGGGTCGTCAAACAGTTCCTCGGGGCGGCGGATGGGGGCAAACGGCAGGCCGTGGCGCTCAAAGATGGCCGCCAGTTCGTCGGCCGTGTGCTGCGCCAGTCGCTCGCGCAGCACCGGCATCAGCGCGGGGCGGGCGCGCACGCGGTCATTGTTGGTGGCCAGGCCGGTGTCGGCCTTCAGGTCGGCATAGCCCATGGCGTCGCAGAAGGTCTGCCACTGCGCATCGCTCACGGCGGCCAGAAAGATCTGCCCGCCGTCCTTCACGCTGAACACGTCGTACACGGCCCAGGACGAGATGCGGTCGGGCATGGGCGCGGCGGGCTTGCCGGTGACGGCGTACTGCATCATGTGCTGGCCGACCAGGAAGACGTTGTTCTCGAACAGGGCCGAATCCACCTCCTGCCCGCGCCCGGTGATACCGCGCTGCATCAGCGCCGCCATGGCGCCAATCGCGCCGAACATGCCGCCCATGATGTCGTTCACACTGCTGCCCGCGCGCAGCGGGTCGCCGGGGCGGCCGGTCATGTAGGCCAGGCCGCCCATCATCTGCACCACCTCATCGAGCGCCGTGCGGTGTTCGTACGGGCCAGGCAGAAAGCCGGTGTGGTTGACGTAGATGAGGCGCGGGTTCACCTGGCTCAGCGCGGCATAGTCCAGGCCGTATTTCGTCATCACTCCGGGCTTGAAGTTCTGCGCCACCACGTCGGCCGATGCGGCCAGCTTGCGCGCCACTGCCAAGCCCTCGGGGCTGCGCAGGTCGAGCGCAATGCTCTTCTTGTTGCGGTTGAACATGGGGAAGAAGCCCGCGCCCGCGCCCAGCAGGTGGCGCGTGCGGTCGCCGTCCACGGGCTCGACCTTGATGACCTCGGCCCCCAGGTCGGCCAGCACCATGCCGCAGGTGGGGCCCATGACCATGTGGGTGAACTCGACTACGCGCAGGCCTTCCAGTGGCAGGCGGGGGGACGAGGGAGAGGCGGATGTGTCGTGCATGTTCAGAGCGTTCAGAAAGGGGTTCAGGCCGTTGCTGCTTCGCGCAACACGGCGGGTGCGGCATTCTGCGGCAGCCCGGCCTGCCAGAGGGTGCCATGCGGGGTCTCGCCCGCCAACCATCCGGCCACGCGCTGGCGCAGCGAAAGCAACGAGACTACGTCGATGCCCGTGGCGATGCCCATGCGCTCCAGCATGAACACCAGGTCTTTGGTGGTGACATTGCCACTGGCGCCCGGCGCGTGCGGGCAACCGCCAATACCCGCCAGACAGGCATCAAAGCGCGTGATGCCTGCCTGCCAGGCGGCATAGACATTGGCAAGACCCATGCCGCGCGTGTCGTGGAAATGCGCGCAGGCCAGGCGGCCGCCCACCAGGGTGCAGGCCTTTTCAAACAGCCGGGCGACCGATGCCGGGTCGGCAAAGCCCACGGTATCGGCCAGGCTCACGCGGTCGGCGCCTGCATCCAGCAGCGACTGCATCAGGCGCAGCACTTCGCTCTCGGCCACCTCGCCCTGCAGGGTGCAGCCAAAGGCCGCGCCCACACCACTTCGACCAGCGTGCGGCGGCCGCTGGCATCGCGCAGCGCACGGATGTGCGCCACCTCGTCCACCACCTCGTCGGGCGTCTTGCGCAGGTTGGCCAGGCTGTGGGCATGGCAGGCAGACAGGGGCACCACCATCAGGTCGGCACCACAGTCCAGCGCGCGCTCGGCGCCCTTGAAGCTGGGCACCAGCACCGAGGCCACCAGGCCCGGCAGCGTTTTGGCGTGTGCCAGCACCTCGGCCGTGTCAGCCAGCTGGGGCAGCAGCCGAGCGGGCACAAAGGAGCCCACCTCGATCTCGCGCTGGCCAGCGGCGTAGGCGGCGTTGAGCCATTCGATCTTGTGCGCGGTGGACACCACGGTGGCAATGCTTTGCAGGCCGTCGCGCAGGCCGACTTCGCGGACGATGGCGCGGGCCACCGGGGGCTGCAGGTCGGATGGGGTCGGGGAGGTATGCACGGAATGCCTCTTTCGGATGGGTCTGGGCAAGATTCTAAAAATTCCCGAATGAATCAGAAAATACATCTCGGAAGCCCTAACATTCCCAAACGGAACATCACAACCCTGGAGGTTTGCCATTCGCGACCTGGACTTGCAGACCCTGCGCCTCTTTGCCGCCGTGTGCGAGCAGCGCAGCATCGCGCGCGTGGCCGAGCAGGAGTCCATCGTGGGCTCGGCCATCAGCAAGCGGCTGGCGCAGCTGGAAGACACGGTGGGCACGCCGCTGCTGCTGCGTAAGCGCCGGGGCGTGGTGCCCACCCCGGCCGGCGAAACCCTGCTGGAGCACGCCCGCACCATGCTGGCCAGCGTGGGGCAGATCGAGCGCGACATGGCGGCCTACGCCAGCGGCACCCGGGGCCATGTGCGTATGCTGGTCACGGCCTCGGTCATGGCCGAGTCGCTGGCCGACGATGTGGCGGCCTTTCTGCAAGACCCGGCACACCGCAATATCCAGATCAGCCTGGAGGAACGCGTGAGCCCGGACGTGGTGCAGGGCGTGCGCGACGGCAGCGCGTCCATCGGTATCTGCTGGGACGCAGCCGACCTGTCGGGCCTGGAAACCAGCGCCTACCGCAGCGACCACCTGGCTTTGGTGGCACACGAGTCGCACCCCGTGGCCCAGTTGCAGAGCGTGCGGTTTGCCGACGTGCTGGAGCATGAATTCGTCAGCATGCCTGCGCTCAGTGCAGTGCAGGTGCTGCTGGCGCGTGCCGCTGCGGTGGAAGGGAAAATGCTGGCCCACCGCGTGCTGGTGTCCAACTTTGATGCCGCCCTGCGGGTGGTGCGCGCCAACCTGGCCATCAGCGTGGTGCCGCGCGAAGTGGCCCTGCTGTTTGCAGAATCCGCCCCGGTTCGCATCGTCCCGCTGAGCGATCCCTGGGCCCGTCGGCGCTTTGCCATCTGCTACCGCAGCGCCCAGGGGCTGCCCCCTGCGGCCCAGTTGCTGGTCGCACATCTGGCGGGGCTGGGGCGCAACTGACAGAGGCCGAAAACCGTGGCCCTGTCGCAACAGTTTGATACGCAACATTGTATTTTTCGCCACTAGCGCATGTGTGCTGTGCGTTCTGAGCTACTAAACTTGTAGCAAAATGGGTTCCGCGCTATAGTCTCAGCGCATCAGCGGGCCCGGTTGACGGCCACCCGCACCGAATCCAGATCCAACACTTGCGCGAGGAGAAGCGTCCATGAGCTCCAAAGAAAATGCTTCCATCAACCAGCTTTTCGAGAAACTTGAATGCCGCTATGCGCTGCGCGTGCTGTGGGCCCTGAAGGACGGCCACCCCCAGACGTTCCGCCTGCTGCAGGACAGCGTGGGTGGCATCACCCCCAACACGCTCAATACCCGCATCAAGGAACTGCGCGAAGCCGGTTTTGTCGATCACGGCAGCGACGGCTACACCGTCACCCCCTCGGGCGCTGACCTGCTCAAGCGCCTGTCGGACGTGCAGGCCTTTGCCACCCGCTGGGTGGCGGGCCGCGCCAAGAAGGTCTGAAGCACGCAAGCTCCCCCTGCCCACCCTGCGATAAGCCCCGCCGGTCCTCCGAGCGGGGCTTTCGTTAAAATGGGGGTCAAAAATGCCTCTAGCGCTTATCAATCAAGCGTTAGAAGCTATATTTTTAATAGCAACCAAGGAATTTCACCCATGGCACTGACCACTACCGCATCCGGCCTGCAATACGAAGACACTACCGTGGGCGAAGGCACCGAAGCCACCAAAGGCCAGAATGTTTGGGTGCACTACACCGGCTGGCTTTACAACAACGGCGAGCAAGGTGCCAAGTTCGACTCCAGCCGCGATCGCAACGCCCCGTTTGAATTTGCACTGGGCGCCGGCATGGTCATCAAAGGCTGGGACGAAGGCGTGCAAGGCATGAAGATTGGTGGCCAGCGCACCCTGATCATCCCGGCCGCCCTGGGCTACGGTGCACGCGGTGCGGGCGGTGTGATTCCGCCAAACGCCACGCTCAAGTTCGATGTAGAACTGCTCAAGGTTGGCCGCTGATCGCTACACCGCCTGGCGCCCCACAATCAACGACCTACGGGCCCATGCCCGTTCGTCATGCCAGGGCGGTACTGCAACAAGCAAAAAAAGGGAACGTGGTCGTCACGTTCCCTTTTTCTTTGGTGTCTGCTGCGATCCAATCGCAGGCAGTTCCAGCGATGTCAGTGCCGCATTGTGCGTGTCAGAGCCCCAACACAGCAATCCCGGCGCGGGCAATCTGCGCATCTTCCGTGGACTTCACCCCGCTCACCCCTACGGCGCCCAGGCACTGGCCATCCTTGAGGATCGGCACGCCGCCTTCAAGCAGTCCGTCGATAGTGGGAGCGCTCAGGAACGAGGTGCGGCCACCATTGATCACGTCCTCATACACCTTGCTCTCACGGCGGCCCAGTGCGGCTGTGCGCGCCTTGGACGGAGCGATGTGGGAGGACACCGCCGCAGCACCATCCAGGCGCTGCAGCCACAACAGATGGCCGCCGTCATCGACGATGGCAATGGTCACGGCCCAGTTGTTCTTGAGGGCCTCAGCTTCAGCAGCAGCGGCGACAGCCTTGACATCCGCCAGTTCGAGTTCGTGTTTGGTTTTCATGGTGCGATCCGAAAATAAAAGAATGAAAGAGAGGCTGCAAGCACTGCCGACAAGCCAACCCAGCGCGGAAAGCGGCAAGCATAGCGGCATACCACGGGCACTTCACCCCCAACCAGGGTGAAAGAACCCTTACCAAAAGTAGGTGACCGGATGCGGGTATTGCAAGGCAAAAAACCGACACCGCCTAAAATTTGCAGTGTCTGCGTTGTGCAGGCCAACAAGGAGAGACACAAGATGATGAACGACCAACTCACCACCCTGGGGCACTCTGCGGGCTATGGCATCTCGCAGGAAGAACGCCACAAGGTGCTTCGCAATACTTACTGGCTGCTTGCGCTGAGCATGATTCCCACGGTGCTGGGCGCCTGGGTGGGCGTTGCCACGGGCATCACGCAGTCACTGCGTGGGGGCGTGGGCCTGATCGTGTTCCTGGGCGGCGCCTTCGCCTTCATGTTCGCGATCGAAAAGACCAAGCGCTCTGCAGCCGGTGTGCCCGTGCTGCTCGCCTTCACCTTCTTCATGGGCCTGATGCTCTCGCGCCTGATCGGAATGGTGCTGGGCTTCAAGAACGGCACCGACCTGATCATGACCGCGTTTGCAGGCACTGCCGGCGTGTTCGTGGTGATGGCCAGTCTGGCCAGCGTGATCAAGCGCGATCTGTCGGGCATGGGCAAGTGGCTGATGGTGGGCGCGCTGGTGCTCATGGTGGGCGGCATCATCAATGTGTTCGTGGGCTCCACGGTCGGCATGATGGTGATCTCGATGCTGGCCATCGGCATCTTCAGTGCCTACATGCTGTACGACCTGAAGCAGATTCTGGACGGCGGCGAAACCAACTACATCAGCGCCACCCTGGCGCTGTACCTGGACATCTTCAATGTGTTCCAGAGCCTGCTGGCTCTGCTGGGCATCATGGGCGGCGAACGGGAGTAAACCTTACACACCCGTCGCAGGTACCTCCGCAAAGGCTCCCCAGGGAGCCTTTTTTATTGCCCCTTGGGCCGGTTGGACCTCAATAGCGCACGCGACGTGCCGATAATGCAAGCACATGTACCGCAAATCTCCCCCCACCGCACTGCGGCTGCTGACGCTCTCCAGTGTCCTGCTGCTGGCTGCCTGCGACAAGATCCCTGGCCTTGGCCCGGATCCTCGCATCGCTCAGCGTGAGGAGGAAGCCAAGGCCATCGGCGGCGCCTGCCGCCATGCGCTGCGGGGGCTGGAAGATTGCTACACCCTCAACCCCAAGGCTCCCAAGGCCTCGGTGTTTGCCGGGTGGAAGGACATGGACGCCTACATGCGCGAAAACAAGCTTGAAGGCACACCCTCGGTACTCGGCAAGGCCGAGCCCAAGCCTGAGCGCGCAGAGCGCAACAGCAATAGCGACATCGAAACCGAAACCCGCGAGCCAGGTTCATCCCGCAACCGCAGTTGACACCAGTGGGGAGGCGACCGAACACGATCGCCTGCACACCACTGCTGCCACCCGCCGTCTTCGCCCTGCTCGGTCAGTCGCGCTCAAACACCGCCATGCTCTCCACATGGGCCGTGTGCGGGAACATATTCACCATGCCCGCCGCCGTGCACCGGTAGCCCGCCAGGTGCACCAGCAGCCCTGCATCCCGGGCCAGCGTGGCGGGGTTGCAGCTCACGTAGACGATGCGCTTGGGGGGCGTCCAGCCCTCGACCCCCGCAGGCAGTGGGCCTGCGCCCTCGGCGCCGATGCGAGCCTGCTCGATATCGGCCAGCGCCTTGGCCAGGGCGAAAGCGCCTTCGCGCGGCGGGTCTACCAGCCACTTGTCGGCTGATCCGTCGGCCACCAGCATCGCTGGGGTCATCTCGAACAGGTTGCGTGCTACAAAATTCGTAGCTGCGAGCGCTTTATGGTCGGGCGCTAAGGCTTGATTTAATGCATAGTTTTCGCGCGAGCGGGCCACCAGGGCTTCGCTGCCTTCGATGCCCAGCACCTCGCGCGCCTGTGTGGCCAGGGGCAGTGTGAAGTTGCCCAGGCCGCAGAACCAGTCGATCACGCGTTCGTGCGGCTGCACGTCCAGCAGGCGCAGCGCACGCGACACCAGCACCCGGTTGATGTGTGGGTTCACCTGGGTGAAATCGGTGGGCTTGAAGGGCATGGTGATGCCAAAGTCCGGCAGCGCATACGACAGCAGCCCCCCCCCTTCGTCCAGCAGTTTCACGGTGTCAGGCCCCTTGGGCTGCAACCACCACTGCACCTGATGCTCGGCCGCAAAGGCACGCAGCCGGGCCAGGTCGTCCGCGCTCAAAGGCTCCAGGTGGCGCAGCACCAGTGCGGTCACGTTGTCGCCGCAAGCCAGCTCGATCTGGGGGCAGGTGTCACGGGCGTCCATGCTGGCAATCAGCGCACGCAGGGGCATCAGCATGGCATCGACATGGGGTGGCAGCACGGGGCACTGCTGCATGTCGGCCACATAGCGGCTCTTGCGTTCGTGAAAGCCGATCAGCACCTGGCCCTTCTTGATCACATGCCGCACAGACAACCGGGCGCGGTAACGGTAGCCCCAGGACGGGCCTTCGATGGGCCTCAGCATGGTCTGGGCCTTGACCTTGCCCAGGTGCCAGAGGTTGTCTTCCAGCACGCGCTGCTTGACGGCCACCTGGGCGCCCACATGCAGATGCTGCATCTTGCAGCCACCACACGCACCGGCATGCAGGCCAAAGTGGACACAGCCAGGGCGCACGCGCTGCGACGACTCACGGTGGATCGCCACCAGGCTGGCTTGCTCCCAGTTGTTCTTTTTGCGGTGGGTGTTGGCGGTGACCAGCTCGAACGGCAGGGCGCCGTCGATGAAGATCACCTTGCCATCGGGCTTGCGGGCGACGCCCTGGGCGTCCAGGTCCATGGACTGGATCTGCAGCCAGCCCTCGGGCAGATCGCCTTGGGAATTGGACTCGGTCGGTTCAAACGCGGGGGATAGTTCTTTCGGTTCGCTCATCCCCCGATTGTCTCAGGCCCGCGATGCGCCGCTGCACTGGCTGCTGAACCTGGCGTTCAGCGGGTTTTAGCTGCGATCGGCGCGGGGAGGACGTCCGCCCATGCCCATGGAGCCCATCGCCCCTTGGGCCGATGCCAAGGGCAGCTTGTTGATTGCAAGGTCGCAGTTGTGGTTGTCCGGTGTGAACACCAGCGTGGAGCCCGGGGCCACGGCCGGCAGAGTCTGGTGAATCGGATAAGACAGGTCTACCGGAGGCTCAGGCGCTCGGTACACGATGTCCTTGTCGGGCCCGTAGACCACGTAGCACGAGGCCGCAGCCGACTGGCTGAAAAAGGCCGCTGCCAGCATGGCAACAGCAGCGTATGGGAAGCGGATCATGGTTCTTCTCCTCAATCTGACTGGTCTGCCGGGCATTATGCGGGCTTTGGCTGGCCGAGCCAATGCGACTGTGGTCGGGCGGAAGCGGTGCGACAGTGCCCGGCGGATTTCAACGCAGGTGCAGATGGTTGGTGTGCTTGACCTCCTCCATCACCGCATAGGTGCGCGTCTCGCGCACGCCCGGCAGCTGCCACAGCACATTGCCCGCAAAGACGCGGTAGGCGTTCATGTCGGCCGAGCGCGTCTTGAGCAGGTAGTCAAACCCCCCAGCCACCATGTGGCATTCCATGATCTCGGGGTGCACCTGCACGGCGGCCTTGAACTGGTCAAACACGTTGGGCGTGGTGCGGTCCAGCAGCACCTCCACAAACACCAGCATGCCCGCCCCCAGCTTCAGGGGGTTCAGACGCGCCTCATAGCCCAGGATGTAGCCATCGCGCGTGAGGCGTTGCACGCGTGCCAGCACCGCCGTGGGCGACAGGGCCACCGCCTCGGCCAGCTTGAGGTTGGCAATGCGGCCGTCTTCCTGCAGGATTGACAGGATCTTGCGGTCAATCCGGTCGAGATCGGGTTCTGTTTGCATTTAGATTAGTGATTTATTCGGCATGAGCGCCAATTTTCGACCATTTATTCACCATCAACCCAAGGATCATCGCCAATAACGCGCCCAACCAACACTTTCCCCCGTGTTGGGCCCCGCCAAACCCCTGAAAGAACCGCCATGACGCAGCCCTCCGCCCCGTTTGCAGACTTCGCGCCCCGCACGCCGCTCTCCAACCCGCTGCGCGCCGCCATCACCGCCGCCACCCGCCGCCCCGAGCCCGAAGCCCTCGCGCCGCTGCTGGCCCAGGCCCGCCTGCCTGCCGATCAAGCAGCGTCGGCTGAGCAACTGGCGCTGCGCATTGCCAAGGCGCTGCGCGAACGCAAGGCCAGCGCCGGGCGCGCGGGCATCGTGCAAGGGCTGCTGCAGGAGTTTTCGCTGTCCTCGCAAGAAGGCGTGGCGCTGATGTGCCTGGCCGAGGCGCTGCTGCGCATCCCCGACAAGGCCACGCGCGACGCGCTCATCCGCGACAAGATCAGCCACGGCCAGTGGGATGCCCACCTGGGCAAGAGCCCGTCGCTCTTCGTCAATGCCGCCACCTGGGGCCTGCTGATCACCGGCAAGCTCGTGGCCACGCACAGCGAAGGCAGCCTGGGCAACTCGCTCAGCCGCATGATCGGCAAGGGCGGCGAGCCCCTGATCCGTAAGGGCGTGGACATGGCGATGCGCATGATGGGCGAGCAGTTTGTGACCGGCGAGACCATCGACGAAGCGCTGTGCAACGCCCGCACGATGGAAGCCGAGGGCTTTCGCTATTCGTACGACATGCTGGGCGAGGCTGCACTGACCAGCGAAGACGCCCAGCGCTACTACGCCTCGTACGAGCAAGCCATCCATGCCATTGGCAAGGCCTCGGCCGGGCGCGGCATCTACGAAGGGCCGGGCATCTCCATCAAGCTCTCGGCCCTGCACCCGCGCTACAGCCGCGCACAGTTTGGCCGCGTGATGGACGAGCTGTACCCGCTGGTGTTGCGCCTCACGGCCCTTGCCAAGCAGTACGACATTGGCCTGAATATCGACGCCGAAGAAACCGACCGCCTGGAGCTGTCGCTGGACCTGCTGGAGCGACTGTGCCACGAGCCCACGCTGGCGGGCTGGAACGGCATTGGCTTTGTCATTCAGGCCTACCAAAAGCGCTGCCCCTTCGTCATCGACTATGTCGTGGACCTGGCCCGCCGCACCCAGCGCCGGCTGATGGTGCGCCTGGTCAAGGGCGCGTATTGGGACAGCGAAATCAAGCGCGCCCAAGTGGATGGGCTGGAGGACTACCCCGTCTACACCCGCAAGGTACACACCGACATTTCGTACATCGCCTGCGCCAAGAAGCTGCTGGCCGCGCCCGAGGCCGTGTACCCCCAGTTCGCCACCCACAACGCCGAGACAGTGGCCACCATTTACCAACTGGCAGGCAGCAACTACTACGCGGGGCAGTACGAGTTTCAGTGCCTGCACGGCATGGGCGAGCCGCTGTATGAGCAGGTGGTAGGTGCCATCACAGCCGGTAAATTGGGACGCCCGTGCCGCATCTACGCCCCCGTGGGTACGCACGAAACCCTGCTCGCCTACTTGGTGCGCCGCCTGCTGGAGAACGGGGCCAACACCTCGTTTGTGAACCGCATTGCCGACGAAACCATTGCGCTGGATGAGCTGGTGAAAAGCCCGGTGCAGGTGGTGGACCAGCAAGCCGCTGCCGAAGGCACCGCTGGCCTGCCCCACCCGCGCATCCCCTTGCCAGCAGCGCTGTACGGCGCCCACCGCACCAACTCGCGCGGGCTGGATTTGTCGAACGAAAACACGCTGACCGAGCTGGCCGCCACGCTGCAAGCCACGGCCGCCCATGCCTGGACCGCTGCGCCTCTGCTGGCCGCTGATGTGCCCGCAGGCCCCACCCAGCCCGTGCGCAACCCCGCAGACCACAGCGATGTGGTGGGCAACGTGCAAGAGGCCACCACCGCCGACGTAGACCAAGCCCTGGCCCACGCCCAGGCCGCTGCAGCCCCCTGGGCTGCCACGCCCCCCGCCGAGCGCGCCGCCGCGCTGCTGCGCACCGCCGACTTGCTGGAAGCGCGCATGTTGCCCCTGCTGGGCTTGCTGATGCGCGAAGCCGGCAAGAGCGCCAGCAACGCCGTGGCCGAAGTGCGCGAGGCCGTGGACTTCTTGCGCTACTACGCGGCCCAGGTGCAAAACACCTTCGACAACGCCACCCATATCCCGCTCGGCCCTGTGGCCTGCATCAGCCCCTGGAACTTCCCGCTCGCCATCTTCATGGGTCAGGTCGCTGCCGCGCTGGCCGCTGGCAACCCCGTGCTGGCCAAGCCCGCCGAGCAAACCCCGCTGATCGCCGCCGAAGCCGTGCGACTGCTGTGGCAAGCCGGTGTGCCCCGCGCTGCCGTGCAACTGCTGCCCGGCCAGGGCGAGATCGTGGGCGCGCGTTTGATTGGCGACGCCCGCGTGATGGGCCTGATGTTCACGGGCTCCACCGAGGTCGCGCGCATCCTGCAGCGCACGGTGGCCGGGCGGCTCGACGCTGCAGGCCGCCCCATCCCGCTGATTGCCGAGACCGGCGGGCAAAACGCGATGATCGTGGACTCGTCCGCGCTGGTCGAACAGGTGGTGGGCGATGCCGTGTCGTCGGCGTTTGACAGCGCAGGCCAGCGCTGCTCCGCCCTGCGCGTGCTGTGCGTGCAGGAAGAAGCCGCCGGCCGCGTGGTCGAAATGCTGCAAGGCGCGATGGGCGAAATGCGCGTGGGCAACCCCGCTGAGCTGCGCGTGGACGTGGGCCCCGTCATTGATGCCGAAGCGCAGGCAGGCATCACCCAGCACATCGAAAAATTCAAGACCCAAGGCCACCGCGTTTTCCAGCACGCTAACCATGTGTCGGCAGCCGCATCACATGGCACTTTTGTGCCGCCCACGCTGATTGAACTGAACCACATCGGCGAGCTGCAGCGCGAAGTCTTCGGCCCCGTGCTGCACCTGGTGCGCTATGCCCGCAACGATCTGGACCAGCTGCTCGACCAGATCAACGCCACCGGCTACGGCCTCACCCAAGGCGTGCACACCCGCATCGACGAAACCATTGCCCGCGTGGTCAACCGCGCCCATACGGGCAACGTGTATGTGAACCGCAACATGGTCGGCGCCGTGGTGGGCGTGCAGCCCTTTGGCGGTGAAGGCCTGTCGGGCACTGGGCCCAAGGCGGGCGGGCCGTTGTATCTGCTGCGCCTGCTGTCGCAGCGCCCTGCCGATGCACTGGCCCGCACCTTTGCGGACGCCGACTACGCCACACCGCCCGAAGATGCGGTGCGCGAGCGCCTGCTGGCGCCCCTTGCCACGCTGCAGCAATGGGCGCAGCAACAAGGCAACGCCGCGCTGGCCGCCACCTGCCAGCGCTTTGCCCAGCAAACCCAAAGCGGCACCGCCCGCACCCTGCCCGGCCCCACGGGCGAGCGCAATGTCTACACGCTGGCCCCCCGCGCCCGTGTGCTGTGCCTGGCGCAAAGCACGGACGACCTGCTGGTGCAGACCGCTGCCGTGCTTGCCAGTGGCGGCACCGCCCTGTGGTCCACGGCCCAGGCCCTCCTCCACACGCAGCTGCCCACGCTGGTGCAGGCGCAGGTTCTGCTGCAGGACAACACACTGAACGACGGCACGCTGGAGCTGGATGCCGTGCTGCACCACGGCGACGCCCCATCCCTGCATGCGGTGTGCACCGCCCTCGCCCGCCGCGCCGGGCCTATCGTGGGCGTGACGGCGCTGCAGCCCGGTGCCACGGACATCCCTCTGGAGCGCCTGCTGATCGAGCGCGCGCTGAGCGTGAACACAGCCGCAGCTGGCGGCAACGCGAGCCTGATGACAATCGGATGAGGGCCCAGCATCGGGCCATCATCCAACCTGGATAAATTTGAACAAAATAAGCCACTAGCGCTTACCCATCAAGCGCTAGTGGCTATAAATTTAATAGCAATCAAGATGCCGATGCCAGCGGCAGATTGAGCAACAGGTTCTGCGGCTTGATGCGCACCACGCCCTCGGCGTTGGTCGCCAGCCCCAGGTACACCGGCTTGCCCGCCACATCGGCCCGCATCTCGGCCGGGTTGGCAAAGGTCAGCGTGAACAGGCTCACCAGGCGCGCCATGCGGTCGACATCCACAGGCCGGTCCTCGTACAAGTCGTTGAGGATTGCAGTGGACTCCGCATCCAGCCCCACATGCCAGCGCCACGCGCTGTCGGTGACCCGGTGCACAGGCTCAATCTGCACTTGCACGCCCAGCAGGTGGGCCACCCAGCGCTCCAGCACCCGGGCCAGCGCTTTCAGGCCCGAGCGGGCACGGGTCATCTTGAAGGTCAGGCCATGGCTCAGGTCCTGCGTCAGCTCGTGGGTCATGTCGAGCAGAAAGTGGTGGCGGTCACTCGCCTGCCAGTATTGCGCCGCATTGTCGGTCGACAGCACCTTGACCTGCGCCGTGGGCTGCAATGCGCCGCTTTGCAACAGCAGGCGCCCCACCTCGCCCAGGCCCGCAGTCTCATTGAGCATGTCGAGCGTCGCCCGGTCACCTGCCAGCATTTGCCCGTCTTGCAAGGTCATGCGCTGCGGGCGAAACAGCATCTCGGCAGCGCGGGCTTCGAAGGCTTCGTTGCAGTCGTCCAGCAGGTGGCGCAGCAGGGCCTGCACCACTGCGTCAATGAACACGGCAGGCACATTCACCGCCCCACTGCGCATGAGCTGCAGGTAATACGCCTCCAGCGTGCCAGCGGCCAGCAAGCCATCGCGAAAGCGCAGGAACACGGTGTAGTTTTCGCGGGCGTCGTCGTCCTGTACGGCAGCCAGCTCGGCCGCAGAAACTGACCGCGCAGGTGACACGGCCAGAGATTCGTGCAGGGCGATCTCCGCGGCGCAGGACTCAGGCACCAGCGCCAGCTCTGGCCTGGCGAGCAGCCACTGCAGATACCCGTCGGTGGGCGCCATCCAGCCGCGTGCGTTGCGAACCAACGCCTGAAAGCCACATCCGGGCCAAAAATCAGCAGGCACCGTCATGTGAAGCTCCCTGGAACCCAACAGGAAACTGACGAGACAGCGCTGGCGAGGAACATAGAAATCGAACCATGTGGGATGGAAAGGGAAAGGAAAAGGGATGGATGTGGGCTGGCAAAGAGCGGCCTCCAGAGGGTGCAGCACGGCGCGAGATTGGCGGTCACCGGTCAAAAAAAGCAGTTAACCAACGGCCGCTTAGGCCGCTTTGGCCGCATTCTGCACCGCTTGTGCCCATGCAATGCGGTTGCGGGGCGGTTGCGATGAGCATGCATCTGCTGCTGCCCGCCGCCGACCCAGAAGACTCCATCAGCACTTGGAGGTCCAGCCTCCCACCGAAAAGCACCGTGTTTCATCGGCTTACCGCAGGATTGGCACGGGCGAATTCGAAGACCATTGGGACAACGTCCATCCGCCCCATCGACCCGTGTGTGGCCCAGTGCGCTGGCATGGACAGTCTGCCCATTGAAGGAGTCGCACGATGCTCGATATTTCACAAGCCACCCAAATGCTGACGTCCCTGGGCGTCTCCAGCAGCCTGGCGGCCAAGGCAGCCGAGCGTACGGCCCAAAACCACGCTGGCGCAGACCCCGTTACCTTTCTCAAAGAACTGCAGACCACGCTGGAACAATTGTCCGCAGAGTCGGCGCAAGCCACAACTGCTGCTGCAGCAACCACACCTTCGACCGCTGGCGCTGCAACAGTGACCGCACAAACCAAACCCTACCAGTCCACCGCCGCCCTCTACGGCAGCAGCGAGACCACCAGCACCGGGGCGACCCAGGCCGCAGCGAAGGCGCCTTTCAACAACCTGGAAGAATTTCGCCAATGGGAAAGCGAGCTGGGCGACACCTTTGCAGAAGACTATGAAGTGCCGGACTACGTGCGCATGATTTCGATGTCGCTCAGCGGTGGGGACCAGGAGGCGGTCGGCCGCTATATGTTCTTCAAGAACCACCCCGAATTTGCAGCCGACTACGAGGCCATTCGCAGCGGGAAACTGTCGCAGTTCCCCACAGACGGTTCTACCCTCGTCAAGAGCGACCTGACGGAGATGCCCGCAGAGACAGCATCGTTCTACAAGAAAAACACCGCCATGCTGCTAGCGGCAGAAGGGTTCAACATGGACCCGACACTCGCCAAGATGCGAAGAGACGGACTCGTCGAGGTACCCGACGGGGTCAACCCGTCGGAATGGCTCATGAGCAACCGCTGGACACCCGACGCCATCGTCGCCCAGAACAACCGCGTTGTTTTTGCCAACGCGCCCTACATCGGTCTCGACGGCAAAGGTGCTGACACCTACCGTCTGACCACCTACGACTCCGCCACGAACAGCATCATCAACTACGACGGAATTGCCTACGATCCGGTCACAGGCGAAGCCAAGGCCTGAGATCGGCGCGGCCTGGGGTTGCGCTCTTGCACGGCGGAAGAAGGCGTGGTGCGGCTCGTTGTGTGTCACTGACAGCTTGCACAGCACCCATCCCGATTGCCCCACCGAGTCAATCACCACAAAGACCTTGAGCAGGTTTTTAGATAAAACGCCGCAACCACGGGATGCGGTGGAAGAGCAATACCACCAGTAGCGAGCCCCCCAGCACCAGCGCAGCCACGAACGGCACGGTCAGTAACGGCGCATGGTCTTCGGGCTTGAAGCCGTGTTCACGGAACGACTCCAGCAAGATTGGGTGCACCAGGTAGACACCCAGGGTCAGCGGGGAGGCCCATTGCACCGCCTGCTCCAGCTTGCCCCCCCACAGGCACTGCTTGAACATGAGCATCAGGCTGAGCGACATGGGAATCACAGACAGACTCAGATACCCATAAAAATACAGCCCCCGCTCCAGTCCTTGTGCACTGCCCAGCCAATAACAGCCCAGGGCAGTCACCGCCACCGTCACCGCAAACACCGCTGCCAACAGGGCCATGGGGGGTCTGCGGTCGCTCGATTGGATCAGATAGCCGCAGAGAAAATACGGCAGGTACGGCAAAAACCAATTGATGAACAGGCCTGCCGCATTGCCGGAAAAGACGCGGGAAAACTCGTTCACGCCCGACAGCACAAACATCAGTACCACCAGCCACCACAGATCCCGCCGGCGGGTGTTGCGAACCAGCGTTCTCAGAAAGGGAACAAACAGGTACAGGCACAGGATCATGTACAGGAACCACAGGTGGTAGTGAGGCCACCCCCTGGCAACGCTGTGGAGCACATCCATCGCGCGCAACTCGGCCAGGGCACCCCGGTGGTTCCAGAGAATGTAGACAGCGCTCCAGAAAGCCAGAGGCAGCAAAACCCGCGCCGCCCGCTTGCGATAGAACTCGGCCACCCCCTCCGTCTTGCGCGGGTCTAGCAACAAGGCACCGCTCACCATCACGAACACTGGCACACACCAGCGTACGAATGCGTCGTACAGATTGCCGGACCACCAACCGGGCGTACCCAGCGCCGCCAGGGTCACCACGCTGGCGGCCACATGCAGGAGCACCACTGCGATGATCGAGACAACCCTCGCAGCATCAAGCCAGATCATGGTTTAGAGGTCTTGGTGTGACGGCAGCGCTCGTTATTCCAACTCGATCATCAACAGGTCGCCTAAACCCGCGTGGTTAAAGGGATTGGCTGTGATCAACATAGGGCGTTACCGTCACTGTTACCGTCAGAAGCGCGCATCTTTTACTGGCGCGGGAGATGGAGCGATTTGCGGGGTGGCGACTCTGACAACACCATCACCAATCAATTCACATCATACCGAACAGAGGTCAAAACTTCAGCTTTTGCGGCAGCGCAATCCAAGTTGCAGGAACGGCCATCATCGACACACTACGCAATGCGGCACCGACCCCAGTCGGAACCTTCTTCAGCGGAAGACATGACGTGCGGCACGTCGGCGGCGATCGGGGCTGCGAGTTCCAGCACGCCATTGATCTCGTCCCGGGACACCTGCGCGAAGCTCTTCATTGAGAGCGCATGCACCGCGTTATCTCGGTTCGACCGGTTGGGATTTCGCCAAACGGCGAAGCGCGCGTCCAGGCGCTCCCGATGGTCCCCACCATCGTCGAAAGATAAAACTCCCACAGGTGGTCGAAGAACGCCTTCTGGATCACGAGTTGCTCATCTTCCGGGAAGGCCGTGGCAACCAGATGCTGAGCACCCAGGATGTACGGGACCGATGCGTTGCACGGAGCCTCAACCTGCGCTGCCCCGGCCCGCCGCACAGGCGCTGGAGCAGTTGCTGGCCCAATCCCAGGGCAACATCTGCGAGGCGGCCTGCCAGTTCGGCGTCAGCCACTCCACCATCCACAGCCGCATCCAGCAGTTGCAGCTCGGCGTGCAGCGTGCGCAATGGAACGGGCCATAGGACGGGCATCACTCCAGAACCCATGTAGCGAACGGCCCAGGTCGCACGACGACGCGGCCTTCGGCCTGCTGCGCCCAGCCAGGATGGCGGGCAAGACGCCCCGGGATAGCCGAACACCCGGGCTCGGGCCTGGGCAGCACGCGCCGTTCCTGATCCTGTCTGATCCTGCGCGCACATTTCAGCGTCCATTCGAGAACGATTCGCAGTTACCTTCACAACTCGACTGCCTCGCGCCGTCGGCAGCATGCGCCGGCAGCCCATTCCCCCTCCCGAGACCCCTATGCATTCACCGCAATCCCGGCCCAGTTGGCACACCAGGTGGGCCCAGTACATCGTCAGCGGACGCTATGTCGTCTTCGCCATCGTCGCCCTCGTCACCGTCATCCTGGGCCTGCAGCTCCAGCACCTGCGCTTCGAGGAAAGCGAATCGTCCTACTTCGCGCCGGACGACGCGCGGCTGCTGGCGGTCAAGCGCTTCGAGCGCACCTTCGGCAACGATGACAGCGTGGTGGTGCTGGTGGAGGACAAGAATGTCTTCTCCGCCGCGCTGCTCGGCCGCGTCAAGGCCCTGGCCGCTGCGCTGGAGAGGGACACGCCCTATGTGCGCGAGGTCTCCTGGCTGGGCTCGGCCGAAGTCATGAGCGCGCAGGCGGACACGCTGCATGTGGGAGCGCTGTTCAAGGACATCCCCTCCTCGCCCGCCGACCTGGCCAGCCTGCGCGAGCGCGCGCTCGGCGACCCGGCCCTGGCGGGGCGCTTCGTGTCCGATGACGGCACGCTGACGGCCATTGTCGTGGAGCTCAAGGCCTATCCGGGCGACCGCGAGCTGCAGCGCAAGGAGGTCGGCCCGGCCGTCGCCGCCATCGTCGCGGGCTTTCCCGATCTCAGGGTGCACCTCATCGGCGGGCCCGTCATGGCCCAGGCCTTCGACCAGCTGGTGGGCGAGGAGATCGCCCGTTTCGGACTGATCGGCTTGGTGCTGTTCGGCGTCATGCTGCTGGTGCTGCTGCGCAGCATCAAGGCGGCGGTGATTCCGCTGGTGGTCATGGCACTGTCCGTGGTGTGGACCTTCGCGCTGGCGGCCGTGTTTGGCTGGCCGATGACGGGGCTGGCCGCCATGCTGCCGACGCTGCTGGTCAGCATTGGCATCTGCGATAGCGTCCACGTCATCGCCGACTACCAGCAGGAACTGGAGGACGGAACCGCGCATCCGCAGGCCGTGGTGCGCTCGCTGGAACGGGTCGCCGTGCCCATCATGCTGACCACGCTGACCAATGTGGCGGCCTTCATTGCCTTTGGCGGCGCCCCCCTCAAGCCGATCAACCAGCTGGGCGTGCTGGCGGCCGTGGGCATCGTGCTGGCGGCGGGCTTGTCGCTGGTGCTGGCGCCCGCCTTGCTAGCCAGCGGCCGGGCGCTGCGCCAGGCGCGGTCCGCGTCCAAGCCTGGGTGTCAACGCGAAGGTCGGCTAGACCGCATGCTGCAGAACGCCGTCGGTTTCGCCATGGCCCGGCCGCGTTCGGTGGCCCTGGCCTTCCTTGCCGCTACGGTGCTGGCTATCGGTGCCGCGCACCGGGTCGAGCCGCAGACCAAGACCGTCGAGAGCTTCCCGCGTGGCGCGCCGCTGCGCCTGTCCTATGAGCTGATGGACCAGCGCATGAAGGGCGCGATGGCGGTGGAGCTGGTACTCACCGCCCCCAAGCCCGACGGTGTGCGCGAACTGGAATTCCTGCGCAGCATGGCGGCGCTGCAGGCGCGCATCGCCACCCATCCGATGGTGACCGAGACGCGCTCGTTGGCCGATGTGGTGGCGCGCATCAACCAGGCCCTGCACGGTGACGACCCGGCCTGGAACCGACTGCCCGACACGCCCGAGCAGGCCGCCCAGTACCTGTTCCTCTACGAAACCAGCGGCGGCAAGTCGCTGGAGCGGCTGATGTCCTTCGACGGCGCCCAGGCGCGCGTCACCGTGCGCACCCGCAGCCTGGACTCGCGCGACCTGCGCGAGCTGGAGGCCTTCATCGACCGCGAGGCCGCCGCCACCCTGGCGCCGGACACTCGCCTGGCAGCGGCCGGCAACTTCGCGCTGGTGGTGGCGCTGTGCGATCTGATCGTGCGGGGAGAGATGCTGAGCTTCGGCCTGGCGCTGGCGGCCGTCGCGCTGCTGCTGCTTGCGATCCTGCGTTCGGTGCGGCTGAGCCTGATCGCGCTGGTGCCCAATGTGCTTCCCGTGGTGTTCGCCTTCGGGCTGATGGGCCTGCTTGGCATACCGCTGCATCTGCCGCTGATGATGCTGGCGCCGGTGGTGATCGGCGTGGCGGTGGACGACAACGTGCATTTCTTCGCCCATTTCCGGCGCCACCTGAGCGAGCTGGGCGACCCGGCCGCCGCGCTGCGTTCCACCGTGCGCCACATCGGCCGCGCGCTGCTGTTCAACTCCTCGGTGCTGTTCATGGGCTTCGGCGCCTTCGTGTTCTCGCAAAGCACGGACCTGTCGGAGTTCGGCCTGGTCGCGGCCTTCGCCTTCCTGTGCGCGCTGGTCAGCGACTTGCTGCTGGTGCCGGCCCTGCTGACGCTGTTCCCGCCGCGCGTGCCGGTGCCCGTGATGCCATCGCATGCCCAGGCCCAGTCGTAGCCCCTTGCGCGCCCGCTGGGTCGGGGCCTGGGGCGGCGCCTGCATCGCCCTGGCCTGCGTCGCGGCCGACGCAGCGCAGGCAGAGCCCGCCGCCGACGGGTCCTGGACCACATCGGGCCACCTAATGTCGCAGTTGCGATCGCGCCTGGAAGACGGCCACGCCATGAGCGCGACGCAGCGCGCCTGGCTCGAAACCCAGTGGCAGTCGGGCCCGCTGTCGCTGCTGGCCTCGGCCTATGTGGACTGGGACCCGCTGGCCACCTACCGCCACTCCACCGTGCGCACGCGCCTGCACGATCTGACGCTGGGCCGCGACCTCGGCGGCTGGCGGCTCGATGCCGGACGCCGCAGGCTGCGCTGGGGGGCAGCGGACGGGCGCGGCGTGCTCGACCTGATCAATCCGGTGGACCTGTCCGACCCGTTCGCGGGCGGCATGCGCAACACCACGCGGTTGCCGTCCTGGCTGGCCACGGCCGAGCGCGAAGCCCTGGGCGGACGGCTGCAGCTGGTGTGGGTGCCGCGGGCCGGCGTCGGCCGGCTGCCGCAGCCCGGCAGCCCCTGGGAGCCCGAGGCGCTGCACCAGCAGCGCGCGGCCTCCGGCGCCTCGCCCACCCGCGTCGAGACGCCCGCGCGCCCGGAATACGGCGTGCGCTGGATCCGCTACGGCAACGGCTTCGACCTCGAAATGCTGGCCTACCAGGGCCATGCGCGCGAGCCGCTGGCGCTGGGCGGCGGGCGCTTCGCGGCGCCCTCCGTGCGCACTCTGGGCGCGGCGGTGCAAGGCGTGCTCGGCAGCCACGGCCTGCGCGGCGAGATGGCCTGGGAGCCCGATGCCCCGCTGGTGTCGACGACCACGGGCGCGCTGGGCCGCTCACCGCGCGTGCGGGCGGTGCTGGGCTGGGACCGCCAGTTCGACGACGGCCCCTACCTCAACCTGCAGGCCTACTTCGACCGCCAGGCGGCCTCACCGCCCAACGGCGGCCGCAGCCAGCGGCGCCACGGCCTGACCTATCTGGTGCGCGAGCGCTTCCTCGACACCAGCCTGGAGGTCGGCCTGCGCGGCGTGCTGCAAAACAGCGACCGCAGCGGCTCGGCCGAGCTCTACGCGCAATGGCAAATGGACGACCAATGGCGTTTCGACGCTGGCGTCATGCGCCTGTGGGGCAATGCTGCCAGCGAATACGGCATATGGCGCGGACAGTCCTCATTTTTTCTGTCCGCACGCCGTTCCTTCTAGCCACAGGCCCCGTCACAACCCCTTATCCGCCCCGAAATACTTGACAAGTTTATGCCAATAGATCTTAATGAGAACCATTATCAACTCATGGAATCGGGCGGCATTGAAAACCAGGCTTTCCATTGCGGATGTATTCGGACTGCCACCCGAACAGGCGCGCTTCGACACGTCGGAAGTGGCCACCCCGGTCAGCGGCCAAGTTTGGCAGATTCCGCCCGAACATGGCCACGGCCGAGTCTTCATCTCGGCCTTGCTCGGCAATGCCAGCCTGGCACTGATGGAGTCCACTTTCCACCGGGACACCGAGATCTACGCCGAGGTGGTGGCCCAGCCCAATCTGAGCTTCACCGTCTGCCTCGAAGGCAGCCTGGTCAACGACACGGCGGGCAGCCCGCCCGTGCGCATCGGCCGCCAGGAGACGCTGTTCGCGCGCTATCCTGCGACCACTGCGCGCACCGACAGCCACGTCAGCTCGCACTTCAAGGGCGGCGAGCGCGGCTGCTTTCTCACCATCCACCTGAGCCAGAACTGGCTGGAGTCGACCGAGGAGAGCTTGGTGCTCGAACGACTGGGCAATACCCTGTCGCACGGCGTACACAACTCCGGCCTGGCGTCGCAGTGGATGCTGGCCGTGGCGCACGAGGTGGTGCAGTGCACGCACCAGCCGCACATCCAGTGGCATTACCTGTCGGCCAAGGTGCTGGAGCTGTGGTCGCACCAACTGGAGCTGCTGCGCAAGCTGTCGCTGCCGCGCAACGTGGTGCCGCGCATGAAAGCGGCGGACTTGGCCTGCATCCACAAGGCCGCCCAGATCCTGGTCAGCGAGATGTGCAGCCCGCCGACCCTGATCGAGCTGGCCTGGCGCGTGGGCATCAACGACAACAAGCTCAAGTCGGGCTTTCGCACGGTCTATGGCACCTCGGCCTTCAGCTTCCTGCAAAAGCAGCGCCTGCAGCGCGCGCGCCAGCTGATCAGCGAAGACGGCGTCGGCGTGATGCAGGCCGCGCAGATGGTGGGCTTTCGCAGCCCCAGCCATTTCTCGGCGATCTTCAAGGAGGCCTTCGGCGTGTCGCCCAGCGGCCTGGCCCTGGCCCCGGACACAGCCTCGCCGCCGCCCTCCTAGGCGCGCGCGTGCACAGCGGCGGCCTCCCATCCACCCCCACGGAGCAGCCGACCCCATGAGCACCACCCCCTTGTCCGATACCACCGCCGCCGCCGAGGCGCGGCCCGGCTCCGCAGGCCTGCTGCGCCTGGCGCGCACCCAGCTGCCGCTGACGGCGGCCGCCAGCCTGCTGTCGCTGCTGGCCGCCCTGGTCCAGCTGGTGCCCTATGGCGTGCTGTACTTCATGGCCGTCGAGGTCTTTGCCGCCCAGCCCGATGCCGGACAGCTGCGCCAGCTTGCCTGGATCGCGTTGGCGGCGCTGCTGCTGCGCTTTGGGTTCGCGGCCGGTTCCAGCCTGCTGGCCCATGTGGCGGCCTTTCGTGTGATGCACGACGTGCAGCTGCGCATGGCGCACAAACTGTCGCGCGTCCCCATGTCCTTTTTCTCGCGCCATGGCAGTGGCGATCTGCAAAAGGCCTTCATGAACGACGCGGTGGCGCTGGAAGGCTTCATCGCCCATGGCCTACCCGACATGGTGGCGGCGCTGACCGTGCCGCTGGCCACCACGCTGCTGCTCTTCACCGTGGACTGGCGCCTGGCCCTGGCCTCGGTCGCAGTGCTGCCCGTGGCCCTCCTCCTGCAGGGCCTGTTCTTCGGCCGCCAGGCACGCGTGCGCATGCAGGAATGGCATGCCGTGCAGGCGCGCATCAACACCGCCATGCTCGAATACCTGCGCGGCATCCATGTCATCAAGACCTTCGGACTGGGCGCGCGCTCCTTTAGCGAATTGCGCGATGCCATCCACGGCTCGGTGCAATGGCTGTCGGACTACACGCGGCGCATGCGCGCCGTCTGGGTCGGCTTCACCGCCCTGCTGGGCTCCAGCCTGATCGCCATCGCCCCGCTGGGCGTGTGGCTACACCAGCGCGGCGAGGTCAGCCTGCCAGTGCTGCTGCTGTTCATCGTGCTCGGCCCTCAGGTGCTGTCGGCCTTTCTGCGTCTGACCTACGCGGGCGGCGACCTGATGCGCATCAGCGAAGGGCTGCGGCGCATTAATGCCATCCTCGACAGTCCCGAGCTGGAGGCGCAGGGCACCACGGGCAGCGCCAGCCTGCCCGCGGACAACGACCTATCGCTGGAAGGCGTGAGCTTCCGCTACGACGGCCGCGCCATCCTGCAGGACCTGAACCTGCAGATACCGGCCGGGCAAATCACGGCCCTGGTCGGCCCCAGCGGCGCTGGCAAGACCACGGTGGCGCGCCTGGTGGCGCGCCTGTGGGATGTGGACGCCGGCAGCGTGCGCCTGGGCGGCGTGGACGTGCGCGACATACCGCTGGACGCGTTGCTGGACCGGGTGTCCCTGGTGTTCCAGGAGGTCTTTCTGTTCGCCGGCTCGGTCGCCGACAACCTGCGCTTGGCCTGCCCCGACGCCACCGACGAGCAGCTGCAGGAGGCGGCGCGCCTGGCGCGCGCCCACGAGTTCATCTGCCAGCTGCCGCAGGGCTACGACACCGTGCTCGGCGAGCGCGGCGCACGGCTGTCAGGCGGCGAGCGCCAGCGGCTGTCGATCGCCCGCGCCCTGCTCAAGCAGGCTCCCATCTTGGTGCTCGACGAGGCCACGGCCTTCGCCGATCCCGAAAACGAGGCGCTGATCCAGGACGCGCTGGCCGAGGTCTGTCGTGGCAGGACCGTGCTGGTCATCGCCCACCGCCTGGCCACCGTGGTCGACGCCGACCGCATCGTGGTGCTAGACCAGGGCCGCGTCGTCGACCAGGGTCGGCATGCCGAGCTGCGCGCGCGCTGCCCGCTGTACCAGCGCCTGTGGGCCGACCAGCAAGAGGCCGCACACTGGGAGATGGGCGCCGCCACGCCGCGCCCGGACCGGTCCTCGCAAGCCCCTCTTCACAGCCTTTGCCACGAGACACTGCCATGAACCTGCTTGAACTCCTGCGCCTGGGCGACGACCTCTCGGGCAAGCGCGATCCCCGACTGCTGCAGGGCATGGCCCTGGCCATCGGCGAGGCCCTGGCCGCGACCGCTCCGTATCTACTAACCTACGTGCTGCTCGACGATCTGTTTGCCGGCCAGCTGTCGCTGCAGCGCACCGGCTGGCTGGTGGCCGGCATCGCGCTGGCCCTGGCGGTGCAGATCGGCTTCGGCATTCCGTCGGTGTCGCGCATCTATGGCGCGGCCTACGGGCAGATGGGCGAGGCGCGCATCCGTCTGGCCGACCACCTGCGGCGGCTGCCCATGGGATTTTTCTCGCGCCGGCGCAGCGGCCAGCTGGCCGGCGTGCTGACCAGCGACATGGCGCTGATCGAGGACATCTGGTGCCACTTCATCGGCCTGTTCACCGTCTCGGCCGCCTTGCCGCTGTTCATGGGCATGGCCCTGGTCGCCATCGACTGGCGCATGGGCCTGGCCATCTTCCTGACACTGCCGCTTGCGGTGGTGGTGCTGCTGGGCGCGATGCGCCGCATGGACCGCGAAACACGGGCCCTGGTCCAGGCCTCGGACCACGCCAAGAACGCCAGCGCCGAATATGTGCAGGGCATTGCCGTGCTGCGCAGCTTCGGCCGCCAGGGCGAGGGCCTGGAGCGCCTGCGCCTGGCGCTGGCGCAGCTGCGCGACGCCGCCATCCGCATGGAGACCGGCCCCGCCCCGCTGATCCACGCCTTCAGCTTCATCACCGAGGCCGGCTTCGTCTGCGTGCTGCTGATCGGAAGCTACCTGCTCAGCGGCGGCACGCTGGGGGCGCCTGCATTTCTGATGTTCGCGCTGCTGGCTATCACCATGACACGCCGGCTGTCGGACCTGGGCATCGCGCTGTGGCTGCTGCGCTTCGCCCACAAGGGGCTGCCGCGCGTGCGCAACCTGCTGGCGCAGGCCCCACTGGCCGAGCCCGCGCAGGCCGAGGCGCCGACGCATTTCGAGATCCGGCTCGACGGCGTGTCCCTGGTCTACGACAGCGCCGCCGATGCCCGGCATGCGCTGCGCGACGTCAGCTGCACCCTGCCCGAGCGCTCGTTGACCGCTATCGTCGGTCCGTCGGGCGCGGGCAAGTCCTCGTTGATGAATGTGATCGCGCGGCTGTGGGAGGTGTCCGAAGGCAGCGTGCACATCGGCGGCATCGACGTGCGCGCCATGCCTTTCGAGGACCTGCACCGCCATGTGGCCATGGTTTTCCAAGATGTGGTCCTGTTCTCGGGCACGGTGGCCGACAACTTGCGCGTGGGCCGACCCGATGCCGACATGCAGGCCTTGGTGGCAGCCGCGCAGCAGGCCCGGGCCCACGACTTCATCATGGCCCTGCCTCAGGGCTACGACACCCCGCTGGGCGAAGGCGGCGCGCGCCTTTCGGGCGGCGAGCGCCAGCGCATCGCCTTTGCCCGCGCCATCCTCAAGGATGCGCCCATCGTACTGCTGGACGAGGCCACGGCCAGCCTCGATGCCACCCATGAACGCGAACTGCAGCAGGCCATCGACCGGCTGACGCGCGACAAGACCGTGGTGGTCATAGCCCACCGCCTGCGCACGGTGCGACATGCCGACCAGTTGCTGGTGCTGGAAGGCGGCCGCCTGGTCGAGCAAGGCCGCCACGAGGCGCTGCTGGCCGCCGGCGGCACCTATGCGCGCCTGTGGCGCAGGCAGTCGGAAGTCCGTGGCTGGAAGCTTGCGGGCCGGGGTCAAGCCAAGGGCGAGGCCGCCCCCAGCACCACGACGGCGACGCGGTAGAAGGTGCCCTGCCCGGCAACGGCGCCGGACCATGCGCCGCGCATGGGACGGGCAGACGTACCATCCGCTGGCCGCACCGAGAAGCGCTCGGAGCCATCGAAATCGACCTCCAGCTCGTGAAAGCCGTGCGCTAGCCCTCTCCCCTCGGCCTTGGTGTAGGCCTCTTTTGCGGTCCAACCGCGCGCCAGCCGGTCTCGTCGCTGCAACGGATGCATGTCCGCCAAGGCCGCGCATTCCGCAGGTGTCATGAACAGGCTGCGCGCCTCGTGCATGGCATCGAAGCGCTCCACGGCCTCGATATCTACGCCTGGCTCCGAGCCATCGCGTGTCAGCGCGATCACGGCGCAACCACGCGAATGCGACAGGTTGAAACGCAGCAGCGGCTGCGCGTGGCCCGGACACAGGGCCGGCTTGCCGAACGGCCCGCGCACGAAGCGTAACTCCTGCGGCGCGCAGCCGCATTCAATCGCCAGCAGTTCGCGCAGCCTGGCATGCGATGCCACATAGACGGCCTGATCCGCTGCGTGGACGAAGCGACTGGCACGCGCCGCTTCATCAGCGTCCAACAACGACAGCATCTGCCGCAGCCGGCCGGGTGTCACGCATACCGGAACCAAGACCACCTGCGGTGCAGGCAAAACCGCTGGGATCGGTGGCTGCGCCAGCACGTTCATGCGGCGACTCTGAGCGGCGCTGCCTGCACCCCGTTCACACGGGCATGGTGCCGCCTGAAGAGCTGGAAGCGCTGCTCTCCGATGCGCTCGCGCATCTGAGGATCGCGGATACCCAGGCCCTCCGCCTGGGCCAAACACAGCACGCCGAGCTTGCCGACATGACGGTTTTCCTTGACCACCGCCACAGCCTCGGCGGCCTGCTCCAGCGGGTAGGATTGCGAGACGGTCGGATGGATTTTGCCCAGGCAGGCCAGGCGATTGGCCTCGTAGGCCTCGCGGAAGTTGGCGCCATGCGAACCGATGATGGACTTGACATGCATCCACAGGTACCGGTTGTCGTAGACATGCTGGTAGCCCGTGGTCGAGCCACAGGTCACCACCTTTCCGCCGCGCCGCGCCACGAAAACGCTGGCCGAGAAGGTCTCGCGCCCGGTGTGCTCGTAGACGATATCGATCTCCTCGCCGCTTAGTAAGCGCTCGGCCGCGCCCCGGAAGGCCACCAGCTGGCGCATGTTGAGTTCGCCGTTGTCCTTGATGAAGCCGCCGCGCAGCCGCGAGCGGTCGATCACCATCTCGCAACCCAGCTCGCGCACCAGGGCCGCCTTTTCCGGGCCGGAGACCACGGCCACCGGGCGGCCGCCGCCGTTGAGCACGTACTGGATGCCCACCGCGCCCATGCCGCCCGAGCCGCCCCAGATCAGGACATTGTCGCCCTGCTTCATGCGCGCGCCGTTGCGCGACACCAGCATGCGGTAGGCCGTGCCCGAGACCAGGGCCAGCGAGGCGGACTCTTCCCAGCTCATGTGCTCGGGCTTGGCCATAAGCTGGCTT
This sequence comes from Acidovorax facilis, assembly GCA_964031875.1. GTDB lineage: Bacteria > Pseudomonadota > Gammaproteobacteria > Burkholderiales > Burkholderiaceae_C > Acidovorax > Acidovorax facilis_A. The sequence goes on along the minus strand of CAXIRU010000112.1, from coordinate 6,583 downwards.
TCCTGCACCAGGCAGAACTGGGCCAGGCCGCCGAAGTTGGTCTCGAAGCCCCAGGCCCGCGCATCGGGATCGACCAGCGGGTCGTCGTGCCCGGCCGGATCGATCAGGCCGAAGACGCTGGGATTGACGGTCACGCGGTCGCCCGGCTTCCAGCGCGTCACGCCCTCGCCCACGCGCACCACCACGCCAGCCGCGTCGCTGCCCAGGATGTGGTAATCCTGCTGGTGCAGGCGCCCGCGCGGATGGCTTTGCGCGTACTGGGCCAGGAACTGGTGGGTGGACAGGGGCTCGAAGATCGCCGACCAGACGGTGTTGAAGTTGATGCCGGAGGCCATCACGGCCACCACCGCCTCGCCCGCGCGCGGCTCGGGGATGGGCACCTGCACGGGCTTGAGCGAGCGGCGCGGGTCCTTGTCCTCGGTGTCCATGCCGACGAACATTTCCTGGTCCTCGCGCAGGGTGGCCAGCGCCTGCATGGACTCGGGCAGACGCAGGTTCGCAAAATCGGCGCTGCTGGCCTGAGGGGACTCGATCATGTCGAGCAAGGTGGTGAGTTCGGTGGACAGCTTCATGCGAAGGACTCCTGGGTCAGAGGGGAGGTCAGATGGGGGGCCAGCGTGCGGCCCACCAGGGCCGGCACCGACAGGGCCGGGTCGGAAAGATAGAAGTGGCCGCCGCTGAAGCGCTGCAACGCGAAGCCGGCATGCGTATAGGGGGCCCAGGCTTGCACCGCCTCCAGCGGCGTCACGCCGTCGTCCGTGGCGGCCAGGGCGGTGATCGGACATGGCAAAGGCTGCCAGCTGCTGCGGTGCCAGCGCTCGATGAGTTCGAGGTCGGCACGCAACACCGGCTCCATCATGGCCATGTAGTCCGGGTTCTCCAGCACGCTGCGCGGCGTGCCGCCGCGCGCGCCCAGAGCCGCGAGGAACTCGGCTCGGGGCAGGCTGTGGATGGGCGCTGCGTCGGCAATGTGCGGCGCCCGGCAGGCGGAAACCCACAAATGCACCGGCATGCGCCCCATGCGCTGCAGCGCGCAGACCAGCTCATAGGCGACCACCGAGCCCATGCTGTGGCCGAACAGCGCGAACGGCTGGTCCAGCCAGTGCCGCAGCTGCGCCACCAGTTCGGCCACCAGCACCGTCATCTGGCGGTAGGCGGGCTCGCCGATGCGGTTCTCGCGCCCCGGCGCCTGGATGCGGCAGACCTGCACGCCCGCCGGCATCTGCGCTTGCCAGCCTCGGTAGAACGAGGCGCCGCCGCCCGCATGCGGCAGGCAGAACAGACGCAGGCGCGGCTCCGACGCCATGGGCTCGGCCTGGATCCAGCTCTTGGGCGGGCTCATTGCGCCAGCTCCTCGGCGGCCGCTTCGGCCACCAGGTGCTCCACCCACTGCCCCACCTGGCCGGCTTGCATGCAGCTGAAGTGGTCGCCGGGGATGTCCACCGTCAACAGCCGATCGCACAGGCCGTGCCAGGGGGCGGCATCCAGATCGGCCGCAACGCCGTGGCGGGCGCGCAGCAGGGTCACTGGCACCTCGCCCAGCGCGCGAGGCACATGCTGCGCCACTGCCTCGACATGGTGGCGAAACAGCGCGAAGCGCGCCCCAAGGCCGTCGGCGTTCCAGCCCGTGGCGACGGCCAGCTGCTCCACGACCCGCTGCAGGGCCGGCCCGTCGGCGGCCGGCAGGCCGTCCAGCCAGGCCGCCAGCTGCGCCGGCGTGGCGCCCCGCGCCGGTGGTGCCACCAGGCCGTCGGGCCAGGCCTGGGCCGGCGCCGGCAGGTCCAAGCCGGCCGCGAACAGCGCCAGCGTGGCCAGCGGCCGGTCCACGAGGGCGGACGGCAGCGGCACGGTGTCGATCAGCAGCAGCCGCTCGACGCTTTCCCCTGCGTCGCGCAGCTGGCAGGCGGCCTCCCAGGCCAGCACGCCGCCAGAGCTGAATCCGCACAGGCGGTACGGCCCCTGCGGCTGCACCTGGCGCAGCGCATGCACATAGCCATGCGCCATCGCCTCGATGGTCAGCGGCGGGTGCTGCGGCGACTGCAGGCCGTGCAGCACCCGGCCAGCCTCGCACAGGGCCTGGGCCAGGGGCTGGAAGACGGACACCTCGCCGTCGCTGCCGTGGAAGCCGAACCATGCGCATTCGCGGCCTGCGGGCCGACCCGGCGTCAGCCGCACCACCAGCTCGCGCGGGCCCGGCACCGCGCCGCCCGCGCAGGCCGCCATGGCCGCCAGTTCGGGCTGCGCGAACACCTGGCGCACCGACAGCGCCATGCCGTGGCGCTCCTTCATGCGCACGCACAGCCGCGTGGCCAGCAGCGAATCGCCGCCCAGTTCGAAGAAATGGTCGCGCCGGTCCACGCTGGGCAGCGACAGCAGGGCGCACCACTCGGAGGCCAGCGCCTGCTCGGCGGGCGTGGCCGGCGGCTGGCTCTCGCGCGGCGCCACCGCCTGCGGCTGCAGCGCGGGCAGCGCGGCGCGATCGACCTTGCCGTTGGCGCTCAACGGCAGGCGGTCGAGCACCATGCAGTCGGCGGGCACCATGTACTGCGGCAGGCGTTCCTGCAGGAAAGCCCGCAGCGCCTCGCCGTCGAGGGCGGGCGCGCCCTCGGCCAGCACCACGTAGGCGGCCAGCGCCTGCTTACGCTGCGACGCGGCCCCGGCGCGGCTGCGCCCGCCGTCGCTGCCGATGGCCAGCACCAGGGCCTCGCCCACGGCCGGATGGGCGCGCAGGGCCGCCTCGATCTCGCCAAGCTCGATGCGGTAGCCGTTGACCTTGACCTGGTGGTCGCGCCGGCCGTGGAACTCGATGTAGCCCTGCGGATGGAAGCGCCCCAGGTCACCGGTGCGGTACAGGCGCTCGCCCGTGGCCGGATGCACGATGAAGGCGGCGTCGGTGCGCGCGGCATCGCCCCAGTAGCCCAGGGCCAGGCCGATGCCGCTGATGTACAGCGCCCCCACCACCCACTCGGGGCAGGGCTGCAGGGCGTCGTCCAACACATGGAAGCCCTGGTTGGCCAGCGGCCGGCCGTAGGGAATGCTGCGCCAGTCGGCCTGCACGCGATCGACACGGTGGTGTATGGACCAGATCGAGGCCTCAGTCGCGCCGCCCAGGCTGGTCAGGCGTGCCTGCGGCGCCGCTGCGTGCAGCGACAGCGGCAGCGACAGCGGGATCCAGTCGCCGCTGAGAAGCACCGTGCGCAGGCTGCGCAGTGCGTGGGGGTCGCTGCTGGCCTGCTCCAGCAGCATCTGGCACAGCGCGGGAACGCTGTTCCACACGCTCACGCCATGGCGCGCCATCAGGGCCAGCCAGTGCTGCGCGTCGCGCAGGCCGTCGGCCTCGGGCAGGACCAGGCAGGCGCCGGCCGCGAAGCTGCCGAAGATGTCGTGCACCGACAGATCGAAGCTCAGCGCCGACAGGCCCAGCAGCCGGTCGCCAGCACCGATGCCGAAGCGCCGGTTGATGTCCAGCACCGTGTTCAGCGCCCCCCGGTGGTCGATCATCACGCCCTTGGGCGTGCCGGTGGAACCCGATGTGAAGATGATGTAGGCCAGTTCGCCGGCCTGCGCGGCATGCCATGCGAAGCCCCGCGCCTCGGCCGCGCAGGCCTGCAGGGCATCGGCCCCGGGCACCTGCAGCAGCTGCAGCCCGTCAGGCCAGGCCAGCGGGGCATCGCCGGCACCGACGATGGCATGGCGGATGCTGCAGGCCGCCAGCAGTGCCTGGCGCCGCGCCTCGGGCCACTGCGGGTCGATGGGCACATAGGCCGCGCCCGCCGCCAGGGTGCCGATCACGCCCAGCACCTGCTGCCAGCCCTTGGGCGCGACGACTGCCACGCGGTCACCGGGCTGCACGCCGGCCTGGCGCAGGCGCCAGCCCACCCACTGGGCGCCATCGTGCAGCGCCTGGTAGCTCAGCTGCTGTTCGCCGGCGATCAGCGCCGTGCGCTGCGGCGTGGCGGACACCGTCCGACGCAGCGGCGCCAGCAGGTCCATGGGTCCCTGCAGCAGCGTGGCGTCGGCGGTGTCGTTGTAGCCGGTGCGGCGCTGCGCCTGGTCGGCCGGCAGCACCACCGGCGCCACCTCGCCCCAGGCCGCGTCGCTGTCGTCCGCCAGGCGGTCCAGCAGCCGGCAGTAGGCGCCGAACATGGCGTCGAGCAGCCCCTCGGGGAACAGCGCATCGACCGTGTCCCAGCAGACATTGAGACGTCCGCCGTGGTCGTGCACATGGTTGTCTATCCACACCTGGGGCGTCTGGCTGATGGTGTAGACCAGCTCGCCCAGCCGGCCGACCTGGCGCTCGCGCTCTGCATGGTCGGTGTCGGCCTGTTCGGCCAGGCCGAAGGTGCTGGTGAAGACCACGGGCATGGCGGCGCGCTGGGCGCCGTCGCGGCGCGCGATCTCGCGCATCACCTGCACGCCGGTGAAGCTTTCGTGCGCCTGGTCGCGCAGCAGCTGCTGCTGCAGCTGGCGCGCGCGCTGCTCGAAGGGCAGCTCGGCATCGCCGCCGGCGGCCAGCAGGATCAGCGAGGTGAACTCGCCCACGATGTCGTTGACCTGGGGATGCACGGGCAGCCGGTTGAAGGTCGGCACATTCAGTGTGAAGCGCGGCGCGGCGCTCCAGCGCGCCAGCACCTCCGAATACACGGCCAGCAGCAGCCCCGAGGGGGTGAGGCCGGCGCGCTCGGCGCCGCGCTGGCGCAGGCGCTGCCAGGTGGCGGGAGACAAGCTGTACTCGCGCCGGCCAAAGCGCGGCGCGCGCAGCTGGGCCGGGTCCATGGCCAGCGGCAGCTGGGGCGCCGCCGGCAGCTCGTCCAGGCGCTGCATCCAGTAGTCGCGGGCACGCGCATGCTCGGCGCCCTGGCGGTGGCGCTGCAGCGCCTGCGTGTAGTCCCGAAAGCCCAGGCCCAGCGGCACCAGCGGCTGCTCGGGCCGCGTGTAGCAGGCCACCCATTCGCTCATCAAAATGCCGATGCTGCGCCCGTCGGTCATGATGTTGTCCAGGCTGATGTGCAGCCTTGTGCGCTGGTCATCCAGGCGGCTGGTGCGGATGTCGAACAGCGGCCAGCGGTCGGTGCGCGGCACGCGGTGCGACATCTCGTCGCGCACGGCCTGCAGGCGCTGCCGGCGCAGGTCGGCGGTGTCGCCGCGCAGGTCGAGTTCGGCGATGTCGTAGGCCGGGACCTCGGCCAGGATGCGCTGCATGCCGTCCGGCGCGATCACGCAGCGCAGCATCTCGTGGCGCGCCACAAGTTCGCGCCAGGCCCAGGCCAGCCGCTCGCGGTCCAGCCGCTCGCAGTCCAGCTCCATGTAGCCGTGGCAGGCCACGCTGCCCAGGGCCATGTCCTGGTCGCGGCCGATCCAATAGGCCTGCTGCACGTCGGTCAGCTCGAAGGGCAGCGCCGCGTCGGCCGGGCATGGCTGCAGCAGCGCTGGCAGCGCCTCGGCGCCGGCCGTGCCCGCCGTCTGCGCCAGCGCCGCCAGCTTGCGCGCCATGGCCGCGACATTCATCTCGGCCATGAGTTCATTGGGCCGGATCTGCAGCCCCAGGACCTGGCCCAGACGGTGCGTGAGGTCGAGGAACATCAGCGAGTCGATGCCCAGGTGCAGCAGGTCGGCGTCGGGCAGGATGGCCGACGGCGCGCGGCGCAGCAGCCGGCCCACCGTGCGCTGCAGGTGCAGAGCCAGCAGCTGTTCGCGCGCCGCCGCGTCGGGCGCGGCCTGCAGGGCAGCACGCACCTGTACGCCATCGGCAGCTTCGGCGCCGGTGGCGGTCTCGGCCCGGTCGGCCGCGGCGAGCGCCGCCGTGGCCACAGGCCGGAAATAGCCGGCCAATTGCGTCGGCGGATGGCCGCGCAGCAGCAGCGGCCAGTCGGCATCGAAGACACCGAGGTGCGGCGCACCGCTGGCCAACGCCAGCGACAGCAGCTCTAGCGCGCGGGCCGGCGTGAAGCTGCGCAGGCCGCCGCGTTCGAGCCGCTGCAGCTGGGCGCTGGAGGCTACCGTGCCGACGTCCGACCAGGCGCCCCAGCTGATGCTGAGCGCCGGTAGCCCGCGCGCCTGGCGGTAGGCCGCCAGGGCGTCGAGGAAGGCATTGCCCGCCACATAGTCAGGCAGTCCGCGCGCCGGCACCAGGGACACCGAGGAAGAGTACAGGAGGAAGAAGTCCAGCGGCGCCTCTTCGGTGGCGCGGTGCAGGTTCCACGCGCCCTCGACCTTGGGCGCCATCACTTCGAGCGCGCGCTCCAGCGGCGGCAGATCGCCCAACTGTGCTGCATCGGTGACCACCGCGCAGTGCACCACGCCCTTGAGCGGCCGCTCCAGCACCGCCACCAGGGCGCCCAGGGCGGCTGCGTCGCGCAGGTCCGCCTGCGCCACCTGCACAGTCACGCCCTGTGCCTGCAGCGCGTGGATGGCGGCCAGGGCCGCCGCCGCGGGCGCATGGCGGCCCGCCAGCACCAGGTGGCGCGCGCCCTGGGCAGCCAGCCAGCGGGCCGTCTCCAGGCCCAGGCCGCCCAGGCCGCCCGCGATCAGATAGCAGGCCGCGGGATCGCAGGCCGGCGGGCGCGGCGCCTGCAGCGGCACC
>CAXIRU010000111.1:0-62855 GCA_964031875.1 Acidovorax facilis | reverse complement strand
GGAACTTCGCGCGGATGTTGTGAAGCTGAGGGGGAAAGCCCTGAAAAATCAGGGTTACTAGAGGAAAACCCTGCAGCACGAATGGAACAGTGAGGACGGTCAAAAAAGAGCGTGGCAAAGGAGGTGTCAGCCATCACGCCGCATACTTTTCCTTCGCCAGAAGCCTTGCGCCCCATAGTCTTTGGTGGAAACCGGCCTCACCTGAACACCCAATCCAGTGCGCGATGGACGCCCCATCAAGGTTCATGATCGATGCTCCAGCGTCGGGGGTGTGTGTTTTGCGTGGAAATCAACAGTCCATAGCCGCTGCCGACAATCAATACGATCACTGGTACTGGGTTGAGCCCTTCCTCACAGGCGCTTGGCGCCAGATCAGGTAGTCCAACATCGGCAATCTTCATGTGAAGTGGTCATAAAACACCTCAATCTGGGTTGTGGCGATCAGGGCTTGGAGCGGAAAGACCCGCCAAGGCGTTGCTACCTCCATGTCACTGAGTCGAGCCAACAATTGATCTCGCACAGCGGGCCTCACTTCCTGCCGCCAGTTCAGCACTTGGCCCCAGGTTGAGCTCCCGTTCAAGTGCAAAGGGAACCGTATGGGCTGAACGGAAGCGCCATAGGCTTGAGGAAAGAGCCGCCTGTAAGCGTGGAGGTTGTAGAGCCACGAGACGCCGCGCACGTTTGCAGCCCTTGGTTCAGCGCGCTGGACATGCGAAAACAATTCGCGAAGCTCGGACCTTCTCGCTTGGATGTTCTCAACGGCCAGCGGGCTTGAGAGGATTCCGTCTGGCGCAAGAAAGTGGATACGCAGGATGCCAAATGGATCGGGTGGGTCGTAGGAGAAACAGCCGAACGCTTGTTGGAGTTCGATGTTCGGGTGGGATTGCTGGAACTCGGCACACAAGGCGACTTGCTCAGCAAGGTCATTGCCCACGCTGTTGATCCTGCACAGAAAGAGGTCCCACTGGGGCGCGCCAGCATCTCCCCACAGATTCAGCCTGCGTCTCAAGTTGGTGCAACGTTCAATCGCCACGTCGAGAGGCACAACAGCTTTCACTGCGTAGTGCGCAGCAAATTTCAGCTGAAGGGAAAAATATTCCTCAAGCATTGATGGGGGGCGCTGGTGCTGGTTTGCTGACTTCTGCGGTGGGCTGAAAGCCAAAGTTTAGGAGGTTGTCGGCCTTGGAAATCGTCGGCTGCAAATCGACTGCAGCGATCCATTTTTGCTACCGCCGCTCTTCGAGAACACTGCCTTTTTGCCCCATGGATCGGCGATGGGGCTGTAAATCCGGCAAAAAACTGTCCTCGCTGGGGCCGATTTTGATGAGACCTGCGGCTTTCGCTTTCGACACTCCAATCCCTACAGCCTCCTCGATGTGAAGAGTCAGCGGGCATCTTTCCGCTGAATCGTTCCTGGCCACGGCAGCACGCATGATCAGCAGTCTGGGGAGTTTCGCAGCCAGACCGAATGTTCACGTGGACTGGGGCGCACAGCGTGACCTTCAGGCCCCATGGTTGCAAAATACTGGTTATATTTACAGTATTCACTGTGTTTCCCTCTTTGCCTTCACCATGCTTGCGCAACGCCACTCCCTGCGGGTTGTCGCCCCCGATCTGCCATTGACTGTGCCCGGTGTCTGGCATGCGGACGCATTGGGTGCGGGCCAATGGCAGGTGCAGTCCACCGGCTATGGCCTTCTGGATGCGCAGTTGCCCGGCGGTGGCTGGCCGGTGGGCGCGCTGAGCGAGGTGCTGCAGCCCCTGGTGGGCCTGCACGAATGGCAGCTGGTGCTGCCCGCCCTGGTGCAGGCCATGGCTTTGCGTCCGGGGGCCGTGGTGGTGGTGGCGCCGCCTTGCGAGCCGTTTGGCCCCACGCTGCAGGCCCAGGGGCTGGCGGTCGAGCGGCTCTGTGTGGTGCGGGCCGATACCGCCGCTGCGTTGTGGGCGGCAGAGCAGGCCTTGCGCTGCAGGGAGGTACTGGCTGTGATGGCCTGGCTGCCGCAGGCGCAGTCTGCAGCCTTGCGCAGGCTGCAACTGGCTGCAGCGCAGCAACGTCAACTGTTGTGGGTATTTCGCCCGGCCAGTGCTGTGGCGCAGGCTTCGCCAGCCTTGTTGCGGCTGCAGGTGGTGGGGCAGGCGACGCCGGGGGGGGGATCCACAGTCCCCGGTATGAAGGTGCAGATCCTCAAGCGCAGAGGGCCGCCCCTGGCGCAGGGGCTGGATCTGCCGGGCTGCCATCCCCGGCTGGCCCAGGTGCTTGCGGCCCAGGCTGCACGCCGGCGCGCAGCACAGGCGGATGCTGGCAGTGCCATGGTGGCAGGTCGCCTTGCTGCAGCAGCCAAGGCCCCGGGGGCGTTGCCCATGCGCCCTTCGTTGGAGCCACAGGAGCCGTTGGGGGACTGGCCAGAGGGGAGGGGGCATGTATTGGATCGCGCTGCCATTGCCCTGGTGCGGTGATGCATCGGCGCAGCCTGCAGGGGCTGTACACGCCGCTGCGGCAGGCTGGTGGGCCTTGCGCTTTACCCCGCGTGTGGCACTGCGGGATGCCGAGGCTGTGCTGCTGGAGGTGTCTACCACCGAGCGGCTGTGGGGCGGGCGCGAAGCGCTGCTGACCCAGGTGCTACAGGCCTGGGCCGGGGCATCTGCCTGGGGCGCTGACCCCGCTGTTGTCCAGAGCGCCTGCGAGCGCGTGCCTGCAGCAGCCGGGGTGGATGTAGAACCGTCTTGCGCCTCGGTGGCCTGGGGCAGTGGTCCCACCGCCCTGGTGGCGCAGGCCCGGCTGCGGATGGCGTTGGCGGGGCAGGCACTCCCGGCACAGGGGGCGCTGAGTCTGCCTTTGCACACGCTCACCGCCTTGCGTCCGCATGTGGCCAGCCTGGAGCGCATGGGCTGCCGCACCTGGGGGGCACTGCGTGCGCTGCCGCGTGCCGGGGTGTCGCGGCGTTTTGGTGCGGCGGTGCTGCGGGTGCTGGACCAGGCCCTGGGAGATGCCCCTGAGGCCCACGCCTGGCTGGAGCTGCCCGAGCAGTTTGTGCTGACGGGCGAGTTACCAGCGCTGGCCGAGTCGGCCGATGCGCTGCTCTGGAGCGCCAGCCGCTGCCTCACGGCCTTGCAAGGCTGGCTGCAAGCGCGGCAGCAGGGCGTGCTGGGCCTGGAGTTGGCCTGGCGCCATGACCTGCGGCGCATCGATGGCGTGGCGATTGCCCCCACGCAGGCGCTGCAGGTGCGCACGGCCCAGGCCACGCAGGACATGGGGCACCTGCGGCGCCTGTTGTCTGAAAACCTGGCGCGCACCACGCTGGCCGCGCCCGCTAACCAGATCACGCTACGCTTGCTGGAGGCGGCCCCGCTGCCACACCGCAGTGCGAGCCTGCTGCCGCCCGACCATCTGGGCGGCGGAGACCCTGCTGGCGCCCAGGGTGAGGCTTTGCACCAGTTGCTGGAGCGCCTGTCCGCCCGCCTGGGAGCAGGCCAGGTGCAGGCCCCGGTGTTGCAGGCCGACCACCGCCCCGAATGCATGCAGCAATGGCGCCCTGCGGCCGAGGTGTTGCGCTGCATAGCGGCGCCCACCCGACACCCTGCAGTCCGTCACGCCGCCGCTACCGCCACCGCCAGTGGTTTCGATAGTCTCCCCGGTCTGTCCCCCGATGCTCTGCTGCTGCCCACCTGGCTTATCAACCCGCCCCGGCGGCTTGCGGTGCAAGGCAATCGCCCTTGCCACCACGGCCTGCTGCGTCTGCTGGCGGGGCCCCATCGCTTTGAAGCGGGCTGGTGGTCTGCGGCCGGGCAGGGTGCAGGCCCGGCCCCTGGTGAAGGGGCCTTGGCCTTGCGCGATTACTTTGTGGCACACAACGATGTGGCGGGACTGGTGTGGGTGTTCCGCGAGCGGTTGGCGCAGGAGCCTTCTGTGTCAGGTGCCCCCCCAGCCACCGTGCGGCCCCACCGCTGGTTCTTGCATGGGGTGTTTGGGTGATGCCTGTGGAGGCTCCATGGGGCTGACGTCTTCCTCTGCATCTTCTGCAGCCTCTGCAAATACCTTGGCCGGGCGCTCCACGGCGGCCCCGCCGGTGCGACCGCCCCCAGCCGTGCTGCCGGGCTATGCCGAGCTGCACTGCCTGTCCAACTTCAGCTTCCAGCGTGGTGCATCGCATCCACAGGAACTCGTGAAGCGCGCGCTGGCGCTGGGCTACCAGGCCTTGGCGCTGACGGACGAATGCTCGGTGGCGGGTGTGGTGCGCGCCTGGGAAGCCGCCAAGGAATGTGGTTTGCACCTCATCGTGGGCAGCGAGTTTGTGTGGGGCGACCTGCGGGTGGTGGTGCTGGCCCGGGATGCCGAGGGCTGGGGCAATCTGTGCGAGTTCATCACCGCAGCCCGCGCGGCCGCCCCCAAAGGGCAGTACCAGGTGGGCCCGGCCAGCCCGTGGGGGACTTTGAAGGGGTGCGAATTGTTGCTGGCCCCATGCCGGAAATGTTTTGATGCTTCTGATTTGATAGCTGTTAGCGCTTGTGTATCAAGCGCTAGAGGCCAATTCGACTCAAATTTTGATGGCCATATCTGGTTGGCCGTCGAACTGCACCTGGCCCCGGACGACAGCCTGTGGCTGGCCACGCTGCAGCGTGTGGGCGCGGTGCTGGGCCTGCCGCTGGTGGCTGCGGGCGATGTGCACATGCACGCCCGTTCGCGCAAGCCGCTGCAGGATGTGATCACCGCCGTGCGCCTGGGCCGCAGCGTGGGTGAATGCGGTTTTGCGCTGCAGCCCAATGCCGAGCGCCACCTGCGCCGCCGCGTGCGGCTGGCGGGCATCTACCCGCCCGAGCTGCTCGATGCCACTCTCACCGTGGCAGGGCGCTGCACGTTCAGCCTCGATGAAATCAAGTACCAGTACCCGCTGGAGACCGTGCCCGCTGGCATGACCCCCGCGCAGGCCCTGGCCTGGCTGGTACAGGCGGGCGTGCAAGGCGTTTACCCGCAAGGCGCGCCACCGAAGGTGCAGGCGCAGATCTGCAAAGAGCTGGAGCTGATCGCACACTGCCAGTACGAGATGTACTTTCTCACGGTGCATGACATCGTGCGCTATGCCCGCAGCCAGGGCATTCTGTGCCAGGGGCGTGGCTCGGCCGCGAATTCGGTGGTGTGCTACATGCTGGGCATCACGGCCGTGCCGCCTGAAAACTCGCACCTGCTGTTCGAGCGCTTTATCAGCAAGGAGCGCAAGGAGCCGCCCGACATCGACGTGGACTTCGAGCACGACCGGCGTGAGGAGGTCATCCAGTACATCTACGCAAAATACGGCCGCGAGCGCGCCGCCATCGCGGCCGTAGTCACCACCTACCGCACGCGCAGCGCGCTGCGCGATGTGGGCAAGGCGCTGGGCGTGGCGCCTTCCTTGGTCGATGCCTTTGCCAAGGACCACCACTGGTTTGACGAGCAGTTCGCCACCGAGCGGCTGCAGGAGCTGGCCGAAAGCCTGGGTGCACCGCTGCACCGGCACACGGCCCAGCTGTGGCTGGAACTGGCGGCGGACCTCAAAGGCTTTCCGCGCCACCTGAGCCAGCATGTGGGCGGTTTTGTGCTCACGCAGGGCAAGCTCACGCGCCTCGTGCCCGTGGAGCCTGCCAGCATGGAGCACCGCTCCATCATCCAGTGGGACAAGGACGACCTGGACACCATGGGCTTGCTCAAGGTCGATGTGCTGGCCCTGGGCATGCTCAGCGCGCTGCGCCGCTGCCTCAACCTGCGCGAAGCCCTGCGCGGCGAGCGCTGGGACCTGCAAGGCATTCCGCGCGAAGACCCCGCCACCTACGACATGATCTGCGCCGCCGACACCGTGGGCGTGTTCCAGATTGAAAGCCGGGCGCAGATGAGCATGCTGCCGCGCCTGCGGCCCCGCGAGTTCTACGACTTGGTGGTGGAGGTGGCGATTGTGCGGCCCGGGCCTATTCAGGGCGGCATGGTGCACCCCTACCTGCAGGCGCGTGAACGCAGGCGCAGGGGCGAGCCGCTGCAATTGGAAAAGCCTGAACTGGAAGCGGCCCTGGCGCGCACGCTGGGGGTACCGATTTTTCAGGAGCAGGTGATGCAGATCGCCATGGTGGCGGCCGGGTTCTCTGCCGGCATGGCGGACGATCTGCGCCGGTCGATGGCGGCCTGGAAGCGCAAGGGCGGCGTACACCGGTTCGAGCGCCCGCTGGTCGGAGGCATGGAAGCGCGTGGTTACCGCACCGAGTTTGCCCAGGCCATCTTCCAGCAGATGCTGGGCTTTGGCGAATATGGCTTTCCGGAAAGCCATGCCCACAGTTTTGCCTTGCTGGCCTATGCCAGCAGCTGGCTCAAATGCCATGAGCCTGCGTGTTTTCTGGCCGCGCTGCTCAATTCGTTGCCCATGGGTTTTTACACCGCCTCGCAACTGGTGCAGGATGCGCGCCGCCACGGCGTGCGCGTGCTACCCATTGACGTGACCTGCAGCGACATCGACTGCACCTTGGAGGGCCCCGCAGAACGATTGCGGCCCGCGCGCGGACTGGGCACGCCGCCACAGCCACAGCCCGCCGTGCGCCTGGGCCTGCGCCTGGTGGGCAGCCTGCACAAAGACGCTGCCGAGCGCTTGGTAGTGACCCGCGCCACAGGCCCCGCCTTTGCCAACACCGAAGACCTGGCCCTGCGCGCACAGCTGAGCCAGCAAGACCTGCAGGCCCTGGCTGCGGCCGATGCGCTGGCAGGTCTGTCAGGCCACCGGCGCCAACAGATGTGGGAAGCGGCCGCTCAGCACATCGCACCACCGCTGCTGCGCGATGTGCCTGTGCACGAATCGCCCCTGCAACTGCCTGCCGCGCCCGAGGGCGAAGAGATTCTTTTCGACTACGCCGCCACCGGCCTCACACTGCGCCGCCACCCGCTGGCCCTGCTGCGCCCGCGCCTGGCGCGCTGGCGGCTGCAGACCGCGCTGCAGTTAAATACCGTGCCCCATGGCCGCAAGGTGCGCGCCTGCGGCATCGTCACTGTGCGCCAGCGCCCCGGCACCGCCAAGGGCACCATGTTTGTCACGCTTGAAGACGAAACCGGTCCCGTCAACGTGATTGTGTGGCCTGCGCTGGTAGACACCTGGCGCAATGCACTGCTCAGGTCGCAGCTGCTGGCGGTGGAAGGCGTGTGGCAGTGCAGCGTGCCCGAGGGGCAGGGGGATGGTGCGCCACCAACGTCGGTGGTACGCCACTTGGTGGCCCAGCGTTTCAAGGACTTGACGCCACTGCTCGGCCGCATGGCCCAGGCGCTGCAAGGCAGCAGGGACTTTCACTGAGCTTCTGAGCCGCGGCACACCTTGCCGCCGCCCTTCTTGCGCTCACCGATCCAGCAGATAAGTGTGCGGGTCGATGAAAAAAGCCTTTTTGTAGCCCTGCGTGGCGCCATCCACCTTCCAGGGGGTGGGCAGCATCCGCACGATGGAATAGTGCAGGTGTGGCGGCTTGCCCTGCGCATTGCCGCTGGCGCCCAGCGTGCCAATCGCCTCCCCAGATGCCACGAAGGACAAGGCGTCTGTGCCGATCGCGTCCAGGTGCGCAAAGTAATGCAGCCGCCAGCGCGGCCCGAGCACCAGCACCACCTTGCCGCCTTTGGCGATTTCCCCGGTGAACAGCACAAGGCCGTCCGTAGTGCTCAGCACCGGCGTGCCGGTCTTGCCAAAGATGTCGATGCCCTTGTGCACGCCCGAGCTACCCCAGGGTTCGAACCAGAAGGACTTGGAATTCCAGTCTTTTGCGGAGGCCCCGGCCACAGGGATCTGGATGCGCTCTGGCAGTAACAGGCCCGCCACCAGCACGGCCAGCAGGGTGAGGCCCAGAATCTTTGCAATTTTCATGGCGCGATTATTCCGCGCTCGCAATCGCTGCAATCGTTGTGAGTCAGCGCGAAGGGTCTGCCTTGCTGGCGGCCTGCCGCGCGGGCTGCGATGCCGTGCCGGCCGCCCCAGCGACGCCGGCCTTGACAGGCTGCTGGGCCAGGTTCAACAGCGACTTGCAATGGGTATCGTCGTCCGCAGCAGGCACTGTGATGGGGGCCAGGGCCAGCGCAGCAGGTGCTACAACGGCAGTCACTACTGCAGCGCCTGCGCGCAGCAGCAGTGGCCCTGCTTCGACACCCACATCCGGGTTGCCGAACGTGCCCTTTACATAGAGGGGTGAACGCAGCGAAAGGAACTTCCATTCCAGAGATTCGGGCTTGATGCGCAGGTCCAGTGCCTCGGTTCCCAGATTGATGGTGCCCGTGGCATTTAGCACGGCGTCGTCGGTGCTCATCTTCACGATGCGCGTGGTGGCCAGGCCATCCACCACCATGAAGTCGGCCACCGCGCAGCGCAGGTGCACTTCCTTGTTTGCGCCAAAGAGCTTGCCCACGATGATGCTGCCCACATTGAGCGCGGCCAGGTCCAGCATCTGCTTGCTCAGTGTGCCCTCGCGCACATACAGGCGCATCTCGCCCGTGCCGTGGCCCAGCAGTACGGCCATGCTGTTGCCGGTGCTCTCCAGTGCTATGGCTCCGTCCATGCGGCCAAAACTTTTCTTCGTGAGCTGCACCTTGGGGAACAGGGCCGACAACTGCAGTCCCTGCACGGTGCCGCGTATCTGGGCCTTGAGGGGGGCGCTGCGGCCATCGATGGAGACCTGCGATTCGATCTTGCCCTCTGCCACGCCAAACGTGAGGGGCGCCAGTCTGAGCTGCGCGTTTTCCATCACGGCGCGTGTGCTCAGGTCCTGCAGCGGCAGGCTCTCGGGGCGGATGATGTGGCGGCCCTTGAACACGATGTCCATGTCCATGGCATTCCACCGCTCGGCCGCAAAATGTGAATCCGGCAGCACCTTGCCACCCTGGCAGCGGGTGCGTTGCGTGTTGCCGGACACGCGGGTGCCCAGCGTAGGCCCCAGGTCTGCCAGGCGCAGATGGTTTGATGTCATGGTGCCGGTGAGCCGGGGGCGCGGTTTGCCCGAGGTGTATTTCAGCGACCCCTGCAGATCACTCTGACCCACCTTGCCGCGAAAATCGTTGTACTCCCACACCGCGCGTTCGGGTTCCAGGCTCCCGGTCAGCCGTCCGCGCGTTTCAAACGCAGGGGTGTTGGGCAGCACCAGCCCGGTCAGGTCGTACAGATCGGCCATGCTGCCGCCTTGGAGGAACACCTGAAAATCCAGCCCCGAGAGCGCGCCTGGGTTGGCCAGAACCCCTTCGGCCGACAGTGCCACGCTGCCCGCGCTGGCATCAATCTGCAGCGGATAGTTCACCACCTTGTTGCGCAGACTGATGATCTGACCTGCGCGCCCCTGTCCCCTGATCTGGGCCTTGGCATAGCGGCCCTGTAGTTCAAAGCCCAGGCCATAGGGCATCGCCCCCTGGGAGAAGGTGCCGGGGGCCGTGATCGCCGCAGTTGGGGCTGTGTCAATGGCCGCATTCGCTGACGCCTTGGCGGACGGACTGGTGAGGGCTCGGGTGGGGGCAATGGGCTCCGTTGTGTCAATGCGTGCCTGCAGGTCCAGGTCTTTCATGCCATCGGCATAGGCCAGCACGCCCTGCTTGAGCACCAGCCGCTCCACACCAAAGCTCCATCCACTTCCGGGGCCATCCTTGTCGTCAAAAGTCCAGTTGTTGGCGCCTTCGGCGGTGCGGGCTAGCGCCACCTGGAGGCCGGTGAGTTCCACGGCGTCGATCGACAGATGCCGCGCCAGCAGCGGCAGGATCCGCACTGTGGCGGTAGCGTTGCCAATGCGGGCCATGGTGGAAGCCTCCTGCATTTCGGCGTGGTCCTTGGGAGGCGTTTTGCCAACTGCACGCTGCAGGGGGGGGTGAACCCCGCCGGGTGTTCCAGCACCAGGCGCTCGGCCTGTAAACCATCGCGCGACACGTCGCCCAACCCCCGGCGCAGGTTCGGGGTAGGCTGTGGACGCAGCAGGGCTGGGGAGAGCGGCAGTAGGCCCGGTGGGGGACGGCATGAAGGGTGTTGGGGTTGTAGGTGCATGCCACAGAACAGGCGGGCTGCACGGAGCATGTGCCGTTGCAGCATTTGCGCATGCGCATGCAGCACCGGGCTTCCTGGGTTCATGCTAGCCCGCATGGGCGCGCCAGGTGATAGTGCGGGTGCAACTGCCGCCCTTGTCCTACAGGCGGAGAACAGCGCTGGCGCGGCCTAGAATCCGCGCACCATGCACAACCCCCGCCACCCCCACGCTCCGCCTGTGCGCGATGGCGTGGGCCCCAGCTGCGTGGTGCTGCCCAGCCAGGGGCAGGGCAGCATGCTGGATTTTCTAGCGCAGCGTCTGCCCGTCGTAACCCGCGACGAGTGGTTGCAGCGGATGCAGGCTGGTGATGTGGTGGACGAACGCGGGGAGCCCGTGGCGCCCGAGCGTCCCTTTGAGGGCAGTTTGCGCGTGTACTACTACCGCAGCCTGCACGCAGAGCCCGCCTTGCCTTTCACAGAAACGGTGCTGTACCAGGACGAGCACCTCGTGGTGGCCGAAAAACCCCATTTCATGCCCGTGACACCGTCGGGCCGCTACCTGCACAACACACTGCTGGTGCGCCTCAAGCGCCAGCTGGGGTTGCCTGAACTGTCGCCCCTGCACCGCATTGACCGGGACACTGCGGGGTTGGTGCTGCTGTCAGTGCAGCAACGCACGCGTGGCGCCTACCAGGCACTGTTTCGCGACAGACAGGTCATCAAACACTACGACGCGATTGCACCTTGGCGCGAAGATCTCATTTTTCCGCGCGAACACACGAGCCGGCTGGAGGAAAGCCCTCAGTTCTTTCGCATGCAGGAAGTGCCTGGCGCGCCCAACAGCCACACTCAGATGCAGATGCTGGAGGTAGGACCGTCTGGTACCTGGGCCCGGTACCGCCTCACGCCGATCACCGGAAAGCGGCACCAGTTGCGCGTCCACATGGCCGCGTTGGGCCTGCCCCTGCGCAACGACCCGTTTTATCCGGTGGTGAACGATCCTCCCGATGGGGACTACTCGCGCCCTCTGCAACTGTTGGCGCGTTCCCTGCACTTTGTGGACCCGGTATCGGGCGAGCATCGGGTGTTTGAGAGCAGACAGCAGCTAAGTCTGGAAGACTAGGGCTTACCACTGATAAAAGTTATTTGCTCGTTGAGGGGAGGGTGGCCCTCATGTGGTCATGGCATTGTTTTGGGTTTCGTTTTTACACACAGATAAAGTAACTTGGTTACCAAATCTGGGCAGAGGGCCCGGAAATTGCTGCAGAAAACAACAATGAAACCCACCACCTCCCAACGCTCTGTCGCGTTCAAGCTATCGTTTGCAGCCTTGGTCAGCCTGCTGCTTGTGCTGCTCATCTCCATGGGTATCGTCAGTGCCCTGCTCTGGCAAAACTTCGGTCGGCTGTCGCGCGGCGATGCCCAGCAGCATGCTTCTCAGTTGCGCACATTGGTGCAGACCTTTGACGAGACTGCGCAAGAGCAGGCCAAGCGGGACTTCGCTCTCTTCAAGGCCAATTTTCCAGGCAATTTTTCGCTTGCTGAGGCTCCGGGGGCTGACGGTAAGCCAGAGGCGACGCTGGCATTCCAGGGGGCCCCGCTCAACGGCGACTTCGAAGTGGTGGACCGTTTTTCCAAGGACAGTGTGGGCGCCGTCGCTACCATCTTTGCCCGCACAGGCGACGATTTCATCCGCGTGACCACTTCGCTCAAGAAGCAGGACGGCGAGCGCGCCTACAAGACCCTCCTGGACCGTAAGCACCCTGCGTACGAACTGATGAATGAAGGCAAGACCTTCATCGGCCGTGCCAACCTGTTTGGCCGCGAGTACATGACGGTTTACGAACCTATCCGCGAGGGCAATCGCACCATCGGTATTCTGTTCATTGGTTCGGACATCGGTCCTATCCTGGGTAAGCTCAACACCGTGATGGCGGGCCAGAAGTTGTTCGCCACTGGGGCTGTCTATGCGGTCAATATTTCTGCAGGCCCCGCCCGGGGCAGCGTTTTTGGGTTGCCAGGCACCAATGCTGCCCTCAAGGTCGATGAAAAAGTGGAGGATGCCAAGGCATGGCTCACTGCGCTGGCAGGCATCGAGCAAGCGGATAATTTTGAATCGTCCTGGACGCCGCGTCGCAGCAGTGACAGCGACAACGCCACGCGGTTTGTGGCCGTCGAACGCTACAAGCCCTGGAGCTGGGCCATTGTGGCGGAGGCACCGGTGTCAGAAATGATGGAGGAAGCCCGTGGCGTGCTCACCTGGCTCTGGCTGGGTGTGCTGGTCGCCCTGTTGTTGTTGGCCGTGGTGCTGGTGGTGGCCACACGTCGGCTGGTGGGCGCGCCGGTGCAGCAACTGAGCACCGCGCTCGGTTATCTGGCGCAAGGCGATCTTACGCATGCGGTCACCCTGAAGTCCCGCGATGAAATCGGCAGCCTGGCTCAGGCCATGGAAGGGTTTCGGACTCGCTTGGTCGATAGCTTGAGCACCGTGCGCACCAGTGCCGAAAGCGTCTCTTCGGCCAGCATTGAAATCGCGCAGGGCAACCAGGACCTATCGGGCCGCACCGAAAGCCAGGCCAGTTCGCTGGAAGAAACGGCGGCCAGCATGGAGCAGCTGGGTGCCACCATTCGACACAACGCCGACAGCGCCATCCAGGCCAACCAGCTGGCCGTAGGCGCCAGCCGCGTCGCCTCCCAAGGCGGCGAAGTGGTGTCCAAGGTGGTCAGCACCATGCAGGACATCAACACCAGCAGCCAGAAGATTGCCGACATCATTGGCGTGATCGACGGCATTGCCTTTCAGACCAATATCCTGGCTCTTAACGCTGCGGTAGAGGCCGCCAGGGCCGGGGATCAAGGCCGTGGCTTCGCCGTGGTGGCCGCCGAGGTGCGCAACCTGGCCCAGCGCACTGCCGCCGAGGCCAAAGCCATCAAGGAACTGATCGGCGCCAGCAATGCCATGGTGCAGCAGGGCGCGATTCTGGCGGACCAGGCGGGGACCACGATGCAGGAAGTTGTCAGCTCCATCCAGCGTGTGGCCAGTATGGTTTCCGAAATCAGCGCCGCCAGCAGCGAGCAGACTGCTGGCGTGGGCCAGGTGGGGGAAGCGGTGACGCAGCTGGACCAGACCACACAGCAAAACGCCGCTTTGGTAGAAGAAATGGCCGCAGCAGCCAGCAGCCTGCAGACACAGGCCCACCAGATGGTGTCGGCCATTGCACAGTTCAATCTGGGAGACGTCGGTGCAAGCACCAGCTTGCCCGCCAGGGTTGCCGGGACTGTCCGCAACCCGTTGTTGCCAGGCGGCTGAGGCCCGTACTCTTGCTCTGTATTCCTGAACTACTGGCGCCAGCGCACGGTAGGATCAGCGAAAGGGAATGGGCCTGCCTTTGGCGGGGGCGCTTTTGGGCTGGCGTGAAGCAAAAAACTCAGCCAGCGCCCGCTGGGTGTCGGGATGCAGCCGCCATGCGGTCCAGCCCAGACCGATGCTGCGCAGGTACACGGTGACATGCGCGTCTTCCAGCGGATACTGGATGGCAAGGGTAGGGTTGTCTTGCGACATTACCGGCACTCCGCCGCCATTGCTGTCCTTGGGGGCTGGAGTGACTTCCGGGGTCATTTGCGAGCGCAACATGGCCAGTTCACGGATCAGATTTTCGATCTCGGGCGCCGTGAGCGTCTTGTTGATGGCGAGGGTGGCCTGCGTGCGGTCGTCGCTCAGTTGCATGGGTCTTGTCCTTCTTTCGCTGGTTGTTGTGAAGGCTCCATTGTGCGGCCTTCGGTCTGGCTTCCGCTGAGAGAGGTGGATACGCGGGGTAAACCCGCGTGTTGAAATCCGATTTGGGCATGCTGCCACGTGGCTACAATACGGCTGCAGATGAAATACCTGCGCAGCAACGGCTGACAGGGTGTTTTTTGTAGCCTCACTGAAAGGCCGTTTTCACCAACGGCTTGCAGAAGGCGGGTGTAGTTCAATGGTAGAACGGCAGCTTCCCAAGCTTCATACGAGGGTTCGATTCCCTTCACCCGCTCCAGCCGCTCCTGGCTGACCCAATCCCCTTTTCTACATCCTTGATTTGCCTGCCACCGTGGCCGTGAATGCTCCACGGGCACGGACCTGGCGAACTTCCGTGCACCGCCCTGCGAGGCGGGCGGGTACACCATTGACCGCCCCCCGCTTGATGGATTAATTTGCCTGCTAGCGCTTATTGGAGAAGCGCTGTAAGCTATAAAAATAATAGCAAATGTCGGGTGCTTCCTATTTTTGGACGTCGCCCAGGCACAGGTACTTGATCTCCACATAGTCGTCCATGCCGTAGTGCGAGCCCTCGCGGCCCAGGCCTGACTGCTTGACGCCGCCAAACGGCACATGTTCGGTGGCCAGAATGCCCACGTTGGCACCGACCATGCCGTATTCCAGCGCCTCGGTGACGCGGAAGATGCGGCCCACGTCGCGGCTGTAGAAGTAGCTGGCCAGGCCGAATTCGGTGTTGTTGGCCGCGTCGATGGCTTCTTGCTCGGTCTTGAACTTGAAGACGGGGGCGAAAGGGCCGAAGGTTTCTTCGCGCGCACACAGCATGTCAGCCGTGGCGTTGGCGACCACCGTGGGTTCAAAAAACTGGCCTGAGCCCAGTGAGTTCAGGCGCTGGCCGCCCGCCACCACCTGGCCGCCCTTGGCCAGCGCATCGTCCACATGGCGCTGCACCTTGGCCAGCGCGGCTTCCTCGATCAGCGGGCCTTGGTTCACGCCGGCTTCAAAGCCGTTGCCCACCTTGGCCGTCTTGACCTTGGCGGCGAACTTGGCCACGAACTCGTCGTACACGCCTTCCTGCACGTAGAACCGGTTGGTGCACACGCAGGTCTGGCCCGCGTTGCGGTACTTGCTGGCAAAGGCGCCTTCCACGGCGCTGTCGATGTCGGCGTCGTCAAACACGATGAAGGGCGCATTGCCGCCCAGTTCCAGCGACATCTTCTTGACCGTGGGGGCGGACTGCGCCATCAGGATGCGGCCCACCTCGGTGCTGCCGGTGAAGCTGATGTGGCGCACCACGTCACTCGCGCACAGAACCTTGCCGATGGCAATGGAGTTGTCGCTGTCGGCGGGCAGGATGTTGAACACGCCTGCCGGGATGCCCGCGCGCAGGGCCAGTTCGGCGGCAGCGAGGGCGGTGAGCGGGGTCAGTTCTGCGGGCTTGATGACCACGGGGCAACCAGCAGCCAGAGCGGGCGCGACCTTGCGGGTGATCATGGCCAGCGGGAAGTTCCATGGCGTGATGGCCGCGCACACGCCGATGGGTTGCTTGAGCACCAGCAGGCGGCGGTTGTTGTCGAACTGGGGCAGCGTTTCGCCGTTGATGCGCTTGGCCTCTTCGGCAAACCACTCTACAAAACTTGCTCCATAGGCGACTTCGCCCTTGGCTTCGGCCAGCGGCTTGCCTTGCTCTGCCGTCATGATGCGGCCCAGGTCGTCCTGGTTCGCCATCAGCAGGTCGAACCACTTGCGCAGGATGATGCTGCGCTCCTTGGCGGTTTTGGTCTTCCAAGGGCCCCAGGCGGCGTTGGCGGCGGCAATGGCGGCCTCGGCATCCTGCGGGCCCAGGTTGGCCACGTCCGCCAGCTTCAGGCCTGTGGCGGGGTCGTTCACATCAAAGCGGTTGCTGCCCGCCACCCACTGGCCGTTGATGAGGCCATCGGTCTTGAGCAGGGTGGGGTCGTTCAGCAGGGCGAGGGGAGAGGTCTTCATGTCCATGGGAGGCGTTCGGGTGAAGAAAAATGGGTGGGTAGATTGCGGCAAAGGCTAGCCAGGGAGGTGTCCATCATGCCCGCCGCCCGCGCAGCCACTCCAGCGCCAGCAGCAGGCTGGTCGTGAACATGATGAGCAGGGTGGCCACGGCGGCGATGGTCGGTGAGATGTTCTCGCGAATGCCATTGAACATCTGGCGTGGCAACGTGGACTGGTCGGCACCAGCCAGGAAAAGCGTGACCACCACTTCGTCGAACGAGGTGGCAAAAGCAAACAGCGCGCCCGAGATCACGCCCGGTGCAATCACGGGCAATGTGATGCGGAAAAAGGTGTTGAACGGGGTCTCCCCCAGACTCAGCGAAGCGCGCACCAGATTGTGGTTGAAGCCCGCCAGCGTCGCCAGCACAGTGGTGAGCACAAAGGGGGTGCCCAGGGCCGCGTGCACCATGATCAGGCCGAAGTAGCTATCGGCCAGGCCCAGCGGCGCAAAGTACAGGTAGGTGGCCACACCCACCACGATGATGGGCACCACCATGGGCGCAATCAGGATGCTCATGAGCAGGCCCTTGAAGGGGAAGTCTGCCCGCGAAAGCCCCACGGCTGCCATGGTACCCAGCACGGTGGCGATCAGCGTGGCCGCAGGCGCCACGATGAAGCTGTTGCGCGTGGCGCGCGCCCACTCGGCAGATTCGAACAGGTGGTGGTACCACTTGAGCGACCAGCCCGGTATGGGGTAGGCCAGGAACGAACTCTCGGAGAACGACAGCGGCACGATCACCACGATGGGGACCAGCAAAAAGACCAGCACGGCCACGCACAGTGCGCGAACAGCCCACCAGCCTAGCTTGTCGGCCAAGGTGGCGTACAGGGGAAATTGGGGCAGGAGATGTCGCATAGAAGTTTTGGTACGGCGGCGAAAGTGCAAAGGACTGCTTGCAAGGTTCACAGACGGTGAAAGCAGATAAACGTGGGCCAGGGACACCGAGCAAGGGCCCTTCCGCAGCGAGGGTGTCGTCCCAGTTGCGGTGCAAGGCGTCTCAGGCGACTTTGGGGGTGTTCCATCTCAGCCCAGGCTCAATTCAGCTTTGCCAATGCGGCGATAGACGCCATACAGCACCAGGGTGGCGGCCAGCAAGAGGGCGCCCAGTGCGCAGGCCATGCCCCAGTTCACTTCCACATTGGTGTAGCGCGCGATGTAGTAGCTCAGCATTTGGTCATCGGCCCCGCCTAGCAGCGCGGGCGTCACGTAGTAGCCGATGGCCAGGATGAACACCAGCAGCGCCCCGGCGCCGACCCCAGGGTAGGTTTGTGGCACGTACACCCGAAAGAACGCTGCGATGGGTGAGCTGCCCAGCGACACGGCTGCGCGCAGGTAGGTGGGGGGCACGCTTTTCATTACGCTGTACAGAGGCAATACCATGAAGGGCAGCAGGATGTGCACCATCGAAATCACCACACCCGTGCGGTTGAACAGCAGCGCCAGGGGGTGCTCGATCAGGCCCAGGCCCATCAGCCCGCGATTGACGAGGCCTTCGGACTGCAGCAGCACCATCCATGCCGCCACCCGCACCAGGATGGATGTCCAGAACGGCACCAGCACCAGGATCATGAGCACATTGGCCTGGCGTGCGGGCAGCGAGGCCAGCCACCATGCCAGCGGATAGCCCAGCATCAGGCAGAGCAGGGTCACCACAAAGCTGATGTGAAAGGTGCGCAGCAAGATGCCGCCAAACGCGCGCTGCTCCTCGGGCATGCGTTCGACCTGGCCCAGCGCATCGCGCTGCAGGTCCACCGAGGCGAGCAGGTAGTCGGGCGTCCAGCGCGCCCCGTTTTTGGCGATGGCCCGCCAGAAAGGCGCTTCGCCCCAGCGTGCGTCCTTGTCGATCAGCTGGTCGCGGATGGACTCGGGCGTGCCCTGCAGGGGCAGGGCGCGAAAGGCGCCCATCACCATCGAACGCGCGCCGGGCACTTCCGAGTTCAGCCTGCGCGCCAAGGCGCCCGCGTCAGAGCTGTCGGGCAGGCGGGCCAGATCTTTCATCAGTGCTGCGTAGGCAGCGGGGCCCGGTGCCGCGTGGCGATCCCAGCCGTGCAGTGCTTCGATGGTTGCGGGCAGCGTGTTGGCGACCTCGGGGTTTTCCACCCCGCGCTGCAGCAGCGCTGCAATAGGTACTAGCAGCGTGAACAGCAAGAACACCAGCAAAGGCAGGGTCAGGGCAAAGGCCCGCCATTTGCGCCGCGCTTCGGCACGCGACAGCGCCTTGCGCAGTGCGCCAGGTGACTGGGCGTCCAGCGCGAGCGCTTCGGGGGCGATGGCAGAAGAGGCTTGCATGGTGTCTTGTGCTCCGAGGCTGTGGATTACTTACTGGGTGGCCCAGGCGGCGAAGCGTTTCTCCAGCGCCTCACCCTGGTCTGCCCAGAAGCTCACGCCGAACTGGATCGCGTCCTTGGCGTTGGTGGCCGAAGTAGGCAGGTCGTCCAGCACCTTCTTGTCCAGCTTGGCAAGTGCGGTGGTGTTGGCCGGGCCGTAGGCGATGTTTTGTGCATAGGCAGCCTGGTTGGCGGTCTGCATGGTGAAGCTGATGAACTTCACAGCTGCGTCCTTATTCGGCGTGCCTTTGGGGATGGCCCAGTAGTCCAGGTCATAGATGCCGCCGGGCCAGTAGATCTTGAGGTTGCGGCCTTCGCGGTTGGCAGCGTCGATGCGGCCGTTGAACACGGTGGTCAGCACCACGTCGCCCGCCACCAGGAACTGCGGCGCCTGGGCACCGGCTTCCCACCACTGGATATGGGGCTTGAGTTCGGTGAGCTTCTTGAAGGCACGGTCGGAGCCTTCCTTGGTGGCCAGCACCTTGTACACGTCGGCGGGTTTGACGCCATCGGCCATCAATGCGAATTCGAGGTTGTAGCGCGCACCCTTGCGCATGCCGCGCTTGCCAGGGATCTTCTTGGTATCCCAGAAGTCTGCCCAGCTCGTGGGGGCGGTCTTGAGCTTGTCGCCGTTGTAGGCCATGACGGTGGACCACACGAAGATGCCCACGGCGCAGTCGGTGACAGCCGCTGGCAGCAGGTCGGTCTTGCTCACGATCTTGCTGTAGTCGAGCTTTTCATACAGGCCCTCGTCGCAGCCGCGTGCAGCGTCTGGGGACTCCAGCTCCACCACGTCCCAGGTCACCTTCTTGGCCTCGACCATGGCCTTGACCTTGGCCTGCTCGCCGTTGTATTCCACGGCCACGATCTTGTTGCCCAGCTTTTCATAGGGCTCATAGAACGCCTTCTTCTGCGCGTTGGCGTTGGCGCCACCAAAGTTCACGACGGTCAGTTGCTGTTGCGCAAAGCTGGGCAGTGCCAGGCAGGCGGCCAGGGAGGCGCAGGCGATAAGGCTCTTTTTCATGGTGCAGTTTTTCCTTGGGGTTGTGGAGGAACAGGGAACGGGAAAAGGGTGTGGCTGTGCCGGTGGTCAGACCGCGTAAATGCGCGTGCAGGCCGGGGGAAACTCCAGCAGCACGGCATCGCCAGGCTGTGGGTGCGGGTTGCTGCCTGACGAGGCCAGCGCCACTTTCACCGTGGCGGCTTCCTGGCCATGGCCCAGGTCGCACATCAGGCGCAGGTGGTCGCCGTAGTAGATGGCCCGCGCCACGGTGGCGGGAACCGCTGAGCTTTTGGGGTAGGCAGAATGCGGATGCAGCACGATGCGTTCGGGCCTTACACAGGCGTGCACGGAAGCGCCCCGTGCGGCGTGGTTCACGTTCACGCCCGGCAGCAGGTAGCCGCCCGGCAACTGGATGGCGGCGTCAGCACCCGCACCTTGCAGGGTGCCGGTAAGCACCGTGTTGTCGCCCACAAAGCCGGCCACGAATCGGTTGGATGGAGCTTCGTACAGGGTTTCCACATCGGCGAGTTGCTGAATGACCCCTTCGTTGAACACCGCCACACGGTCGCTCATGGTCAGGGCTTCGCCCTGGTCATGGGTCACATACACAAAGGTCACGCCCAGCTGGCGGTGCAGCTCTTTGAGCTCAATCTGCATGTGCTCGCGCAGCTGCTTGTCCAATGCGCCCAGGGGCTCGTCCATCAGCACCAGCTGGGGGTTGAACACCAGGGCGCGGGCCAGCGCCACGCGCTGCTGCTGGCCGCCCGACAGGCGCGTGGGAAGGCGGTCTGCCATGCCGGTCAGGCGCACCATGTCCAGCGCCTTCTTCACGCGTTCAGCCTGCTCGGCCTTGGGTACCTTGCGCACGGTGAGCGGGTAGGCCACGTTCTGCCCCACGGTAAGGTGGGGGAACAGCGCGTAGTTCTGGAACACCATGCCAAAGTTGCGCTTATGGGGCGGTGTGCCGGTGATCTGCTTGCCATCGAGCAGGATGTCGCCCGCTGTGGGGGACTCAAACCCCGCCAGCATCATCAGCGTGGTGGTCTTTCCCGAGCCCGAGGGCCCGAGCAGGCTCAGGAACTCGCCGCGCTGGATGTCCAGGTCCAGCGAGCGCACCACCAGCTGTTCACCGTCGTACGTCTTTTGCACACCGCTGAAGCGGACCAGAGGTTCTGCCAATGGGTTCATAGCTCGGGGCACCTTGTAAGCAGAAAGGACGGCGGGCCGCATGTCAGCCCAGCGCGGCAAAGCTGTCGGCCAGGATGGCCAGGCCTTCGTCGAGCAGCTCGTTGGAGGCGGTGAGCGGCACCAGGATGCGGATCACGTTGCCATAGGTGCCGCACGACAGAAGGATGAGCCCGCGCTGGGCGGCTTCAGCGACGACTTTCTTGGTCAGCGCGGCGTCGGGGCGGTGGACATCGCCGTTTTCAAACAGCTCGATCGCCACCATGGCGCCCAGGCCGCGCACATCACCGATGGCGGGGACTTTGGTGGCCATTTCTTTCAGTGCACGGACCAGCAGCGCGCCCATGTCCTGGCTGCGGGCCAGCAGATTTTCTTGCTCGAACGCATCGATCACGGCCAGGGCAGCCGCGCAGGCCACAGGGCTGCCCGCATAGGTGCCACCCAGGCCACCGGCCGCAGGGGCGTCGATCACATCAGCGCGGCCGACCACGCCCGACAAGGGGAAGCCACCTGCCAGCGATTTGGCGGTGGTGATGAGGTCCGGAGCCACAGGCCATTGCTCGCACGCAAACCAGGTGCCCGTGCGGCCCGCGCCGGTCTGCACTTCGTCGGCAATCAGCAGGATGCCGTAACGGTCTGCCAGCGCCTTGAGGCCGGTGATGAACTCGGGCGGTGCTACATAAAAGCCGCCTTCGCCCTGCACGGGCTCGACGATGAAGGCCGCCACGCGCTCGGGCTCGATGTCGTTCTTGAAGATCAGCTCCACCGAGTGCAGGGCCTGCTCCACACTCACGCCGTGCAGTACGTTCGGGAACAGCGCGTGGTAGGTCTCGCCCGGGAACGGACCAAAACCCACCTTGTACGGAACGACCTTGCCCGTGAGGCCCAGCGTAAGGTTGGTACGGCCGTGGTAGCCACCCGTGAAGGCGATCACGCCGGGGCGCTTGGTGTAAGCACGGGCGATCTTGATGGCGTTTTCCACCGCCTCGGCGCCCGTGGTGAGCAACAGGCTCTTCTTGGCGAACGCGCCGGGAGCCAGCGTGTTCAGGCGCTCGCACACCTCCACGTAGGGCTCGTATGCCACGACCTGAAAGCAGGTGTGGGTGTACAGGTCCAACTGCGCCTTGACGGCGGCAATCACACCAGCGTGCAGGTGGCCGGTGTTGAGCACGGCGATGCCACCGGCAAAGTCGATGAAGCGGCGGCCTTCCACATCCCACAGCTCGGCGTTGCGCGCTTTCTGGACGAAGAGTTCGTGGGCCTGGCCCACACCCCGGGCCACGGCGGCGTGGCGGCGGGTGAGGAGGGCGGCATTGGTGAAATGGCGGTCTTGCTGCATGGTGTGGGCGGTTGCTGTGAAGGAAAAAAGAGGATGAAAACCAGGAATGGAGCGAATTCTGGAAGTCATGCCACACAGCGTCCATGTACAGCGCAGCGCTGTTTTGCGCGCACTGTGCAGGTCTAGAATCCTGTACAGGCAATCCCTGATTTGGTGTGCGCCAACCCAGTGCACAATTCGCCGCCTTTTTTGCCCTCCTGATGCTTACTCTCAGCCCCGAACTCCAGACACCTCTGGTCAGCCAGATCGTCGATGGTCTGCGGGGGCTCATCGTCGGCCAGGTGCTCAAACCCGGCAGCAAACTCCCGTCCATCCGTGCTTTTGCGGCCGCGCACGGGGTGAGCGTGTTCACGGTGGTCGAGGCCTATGACCGCCTGGTGGCGCAGGGCTGGCTGGTGTCGCGCGCCAACGCGGGTTTTTTTGTGAAGCGGCGTGGCGATGAGGGCGCAGTGCCCGGCGCTGGTGCGCAAGAGCGACCAATGCCCCGTTTTGATGCGCGCTGGTACCTCAAACAAATTTTTGAAAACCGCAACCTGCCCATGAAACCGGGCTGCGGCTGGCTGCCGCACGACTGGCTGTTTGGCGATGCGGTCAAACGCAGCATGCGCCAGCTGTCGTCCGATGGGCCTGAGCTGGACGGCTACGGCCTGCCGCACGGCCACATGGCGCTGCGCATGGTGGTGGCGGAGTCGCTGGCCGAACACCATCTGGCGGTAGACGCCGACCAGGTGCTGCTGACCCAGGGCTCCAGCCAGGCGCTGGACCTGGTGGCGCGGTGCCTGGTCAAGCCTGGTGATGTGGTGCTGGTGGACGACCCCGGCTACCCCAACCTGCTGTTCATGCTGCGCTTTGCTGGGGCGCAGGTGATGGGTGTGCCGCGCACCGCCACCGGCTACGACCTGCCCGGGCTGGAAGCTCTCTTGGCCGAGCACCAGCCCACGGTGTTCTTCACCCAACCGCGCCTGCAAAGCCCGACCTGCTCGGTGGCATCGGTGGCGCACCTGCACCGGCTGCTGCAACTGGCCGAGCAGCATCGCTTCATGCTGGTCGAGAACGATATCTATGCCGACATGGACACGGGCGTGCGTCCCTCGCTGGCCAGCTTGGACCAGCTCAACCGCGTGATCTACCTGGGCAGTTTCTCCAAGACGATCTCTCCCAACCTGCGCACCGGCTTCCTGGCGGCGCGGCGTGATCTGCTCGATGAGCTGGTTCAGCTCAAGATGATCTCGGGCCTGACCTCGTCAGAAATCACCGAGCGCATCACCTTTGGCGTGGTGACCGACGGGCGCTGGCGCAAGCACCTCAAGTCCCTGCGCGAGCGGCTGGCCGAGGCACACCGCACGGTGGGGCGACGCTTGCTGAGCCTGGGGTTCGAGCTGTTTCACGAGCCCGAGGCGGGCATGTACCTGTGGGCGCGCCATCCTGATCTGCCTGACAGTGCCGAGCTGTCGAAAGAGGCGACCGGTGCGGGCATCATGCTAGGCCCCGGCCAGTTGTTTCTGGTGGAGCCGCGCCCCACGGGCTGGCTGCGGTTTAACGTGGCGTTCAGCCAGGACGAGCGTCTGTGGCGCTTTCTGGAACAGCGCATTCTGCTGGGCCAGCAGGTGGCGGAATAGGCTTGCTGAAATCGCCACTGCGTGAGGATTTTAGGGTTTTTTGGCCGCCAGCGCTTATCTAGCAAGCGCTAGTAGCTATAAAAATAATAGCAAATTCATCGAGGCAGCTGTCCATTTGGTCGCAGGCGCTGCGGATGGACTACCGGTCAATGATGCGCCGCGCAAACCGCTCCAGATACTCCATCAACTGCTCCGCGCCGGCAATGGCCTGGGCTTCGTCGCCACTGGCAATGCCCTGCGCCAGTTGCATGTGCGCGCGGGCACCCTCTGACACCTCACCTTCGTGCTGGTAGGCGTACCAAAATCGGCGGCACTGCACGATGAGCGGTTGCACGCATTTGACGGCCGAGTGGTTCTGGCTGGCCTGGTGGGTGACGAGGTCCAGCTCATGGTCGGCCAGCATGTAGTCGTCCAGGTGGCCGCGCGTCGCGGCTTGCACCATTTTTTCGGCGCAGCGCACGATGGCCTGGCGCTGCGGCGCGGTGGCGCGGCGTGCGGCGTTGGAGGCCAGCAGGCGCTCTAGCACGCGGCGGGTCTGGATCACGTCCAGGTGGTCGGCCAGGTCGATGTGCGACACCAGCAGCCCGCGCCGGGGTTGCTGCACGATCAGCCCGATGGACACCATGCGCAGCAGTGCCTCGCGCACCGGCGTGCGGCCCAGGCCCGTGCTCTCGGCGATCTCGGCCTCCACCACGGGGCTGCCCGGCTGCAGCTGCAGCGTGGAGATCATGGTCTCGATGGCATCGTAGGCCACGTCCGCCGCGCGCCGCTTGGGCGCGGGGTCTTGCTGGGGGGAGGGGCGGCGGAGTGTCATGGCG
This sequence comes from Acidovorax facilis, assembly GCA_964031875.1. Taxonomy (GTDB): domain Bacteria; phylum Pseudomonadota; class Gammaproteobacteria; order Burkholderiales; family Burkholderiaceae_C; genus Acidovorax; species Acidovorax facilis_A. Next base: position 38,798 of record CAXIRU010000111.1, on the reverse strand, counting down.
GGGTTGTTGGGTTGTCAGGGCAGGGGCTTGCGCAAGGCATCTTAATGGCCCCTCGTTCCTACGGGCCCCACAACCCGCGAAACTGGCGCGGCCGAGGCCAGTGCACCCGTTTTGCCGGGCCACCGGGTGCGCCCCCCTCCCGCGCAGCGAGAGAGGGGTGAAGGCGCCGAAGGCGACTCAGGGGGAGTCACGCCAATCCGGCGCCCGCCTTGCGCAGCTCGGCAATCTGCGGCGCCTTGGGCAGCCACAGCTTGTCGAACTCCTGGATGATGCCGTCGGGGTTGAAGGACGATGCCGTCTTGAAGGCGATGGACGTGCCCTTGAACTTCTCGATCAGCCCGGCCTCGGTGGTCACGATGTCGTTGATCTGCGCATCCAGCGACTGGGCCACCAGCTTGCGGATGATGTCCTTGTCCTTGGCATCCAGCCCTTGCCAGATGCGGCCGGACACCAGTGGTGCAAACGGCATGAACAGCGCATTCATTTGCAGCAGCGTCTTGGCCACCTTGTCGAAGCGCTGGTTCCATGAGAACTCGATGTCCGCTTCCAGCCCATCGACCTGGCCGTTGCTCATGGCATCAAAAACTTGCGGCGTCGGGATGGGCGTGGGCGCGGCGCCGAGCATTTGGTAAAAGTCGCGGTACACGGGCGTGGGGTTGATGCGCAGCTTCATGCCCTTGATGTCGGTGGGCACGGTGATGTCCTTGGTGGAGAACACCGCGCGCATGCCGGTGATGCCCCAGCCCAGGCCAATGGTGCCGGTCTCGCGCGGCAGCACTTCGAGCAGTTTGGTGGCAGATGGGTGTTTGACCAGCTTGGCCACGGCGGGCGTGGAGCGCACCAGGTACGGCGCATTGATGGCCGCGCGCGAGCCCAGCTCGGCCGCCTGGATCCAGCCCATGTCGAGCGCGCCGGACTGCAGCTGCTGCATCATCGCCGCCTCGTTGCCCAGCTGGCCCGAGTGGAAGACGGTCACGCTCAGTCGGCCATCAGTTTCCTTCTTGAGTGCCTCGCCAAACTGCAGCGCTGCGCGGTTCCATGAATGGCCTGCGGGCGTGATCAGGCCCAGGCGAAACTCCTTGGCCTCGGCGGCACGCACCAGGGCCGGAAAGCCCAGCCCCGTGACGGTGGCAGCGGCCACGGCGTGGCGCTGGATGAAATGGCGGCGGGTGACAGCGTGGGTGTGGGCGGGCTGGGTCGTCATGGTGAACTCCGTGTGAAAGAACTTTGGGAGGGGACGGGGGATTGGCTGGGCGGCGGTCTACTTGAGCAAACCGAGCGACAGGCTGGGGAACAGCGACAACATCACCAGCGCCACGCAGCTGATGATGAAAAACGGCAGCGTGACGATGAACATCTTTCCGGGCTTGGCCCCGGTGACGGCTGACGCGACAAAAAAGCTCAGGCCCACGGGCGGAGTCATCAGCCCCAGCACCAGGTTGACGACGATCACCACACCAAAGTGGCGCGGGTCGATGTGATAAACCTCCGTGGCAATCGGCAGCAGGATGGGCGCGGTCATGATGAGGCCGGGGATGCCGTCGATCACCGTGCCGATGACCAGCAGGATGACGTTGGTGAGCAGCAAAAAGGTGACGGGGTCGTGCGCCACGGTCTGTACCCAGGCGGCCACCATCTGCGGCACCTTGCCGTAGATCAGCAACCACGAGAACACGGCCGCTGCCGCCACCAGAAACAGCACGATGGCCGAATAGATCGCCGAGCGCAGCAGGATCGCGGGCATGGCGCTGAAGCGGAATTCCTTCGTCACATAGCGCCCCACCAGGGCCGAGGCCAGCGCGCCCACGGCCGCCGATTCGGTGGGGTTGGCCAGGCCACTGAGGATGGAGCCCACGATGATGATGGGGATCAGCAGCGTGGGGCTGGCCTGCACTACGGTGCGCGCGCGCTGGGCCAGCGTGCGCTTTTCGCTGCGTGGGTAGTTGTAGACAAAGCCCATGAGCGCGATCACGACAAAGAACATCACCGTGAGCAGCACGCCGGGCAGGATGCCCGCAATCAGCATGTCGCCCACGGCCACCTGGGCCAGCACGCTGTAGACCACAAACATCACCGAGGGCGGGATGATGGGCCCCAGCATGCCGCCATACACCGTGAGGCCCGCCGCAAAGGTTTTGTCGTAGCCCTGCTTTTCCATCTCCGGGACCATGACCTGCGACATGATGGCCACCTGCGCGGTGGCCGAGCCGATGATGGATGACACCAGCATGTTGGCCAGAATGTTCACGTAGGCCAGGCCGCCTTTGACGGAGCCGATGAAGGCCATGGACAGGTCCACCAGCCGCCGCGTGATGCCGCCGCTGTTCATGATCTCGCCGATCAGGATGAACAGCGGGATGGCGATGAGGCCATAGCTGTCCACCCCGCCGAACATCTGCATGGGGAAGGACTGGAACAGCACCGGGCTGCCGATGCTGAGGATGTACACCGCGCCCGACAGGCACAGGCACACGCCGATGGGCACACCCACCATCAAGGCGGCTAGGAAGAAAAGGGTGGTGATCATGGTCGGGCTCTCGTGGGTTTGCGTGCGTGGGTGGCGTTCAGTTCACGGCGTCGGCGTTGACCACGTCAAAGCCTGCGTGCTGCACACGCTCTGCCGCGCCCATGTCTTCGAGCAGGTTGGCCAGCGCATGCACGCTGAAGGTGGCCGAGAAGATCGGAAGGATCAGCTGCAGCACCCAGGTGGGCCAGTTCAGCGTCTGGGTGCGCTCGGTGTAGATGAAGTTGAAGCTCTCGGCCGCAAACTCCTTGGCGTCAAAGCCGTAGCGCGCAATGCCGATGGGGTCCATCCACACCCAGCACATCACCAGCATGGCCAGGCCAAACAGCAGCACGCCGCAGGTGGCCACCACCTTGAATGCCTTGGCGCCGCGCGCGCCGAGGTGGTCGGTCAGCATGGTCACGGCAAAGTCCATGCGCAGCCGCGTCATGACCGAGGCGCCCACAAAGGTCAGCCAGACCACCGTGTAGACCGCCGCCTCGTCCACCCAGTAGAGGGGTATGCCGGTGTAGCGCGTGACCACGTTGAGCAGTATGAGCAGCACCAGCAAGGTCATGAGGGCGGTGAGCAGGTGCCGCTCGATGCGCAGAACCTGCGTGGACAACGTCAGCACCCAGCGAACAGGGACGCGCGGCGATGGAGCTTGCGGGGCGGGTGGGCTGGTGAGCGTGGGCATGGTGTGATTCCGGGGGGAGGGCGTGCCGATTAAAGGTGAAACTTTGCTCTTTTAATATCTAACAAATATATTTAAAAGCAAGATAGATGCCTGCTGGGTGCGGGTAAGCCCTGAAAGGGATTGATTGCGATGCCTGAGGGGCGCCTGTCAGCCCGAGGGCGCTGCAGGCTCGCGACTGGGCATGGGTGCAGGTGCGGGCGTGCAGGCGGCTAGCGTGCCAATGCGTGCGGGTGCCAGGAGGTGCCGTGGGGGCGCGGGAGTCCAGCCAAACAGGTGCTGCGCGGCCGCCCCGCAGATGCGGCCCTGGCAGGCGCCCATGCCGCAGCGGGTGTGGAGCTTGGCGTCGATCCAGCCTTCGCGATCTGCCAATGCAGCGTAGGGCACGTCTTCGCAGCGGCATACGAGGGTGTCGTGCCGCGCCAGTGTCTTGAGTGATTCGTTCAACGGAAAAGAGGCCTGCAGTGCCTGCGCAAAGCGCTCCCAGCGTGACAGTTGCGCGCGCAGCGCCTGAGCCTGTTGCACCTGTCCCGCAGCCACATGTCCTGCAATGGCGCCCTGAACCAGTGCACGCTCGCTGCCGCCAAAGCCGGTGGCTTCGCCTGCGGCGAACACACCGGGCACACTGGTGCGCATGTGGGCATCCACGGCCAGCCCCTGGCTGCCGCTCAGCGGCCCGCCGAGGGCGCAGCCCAGCATCTGCCCCAGGTGGGTGTTGGGCACCAGCCCGAAACCGCAGGCCACGCGGTCGCAGGCAATGGTTTCTTCGGCGTGTTGGCCTTTGCGCAGCCGCACGGTTTGCACCTGCGTGGTGCCTTGGACTTCAAGCACATGGCTGCTGGCGCGCAACCGTGGGTGAAGCAGCGTGAGGGCTTGCAACGCCTTGGCAGGCCAGCGCGGCAATTGCGCTGCAAAGCCAGCGAGCGCGCTCCACGGCGCCTGCTCCGCCACGCGCACCACGGTGGCACCCGCTTTGTTGGCAGTGGCGGCAGCGGCCAGCAGCAGAGGGCCTGTGCCTGCAATGACGATGCGCTGGCCGCGCACGTCGAGCCCTGCCTTGATGAGGGCCTGCAAGGCGCCCGCACCCGTCACACCGGGCAACGTCCAGCCCGGGAAGGGCAGCAACAGCTCGCGGGCTCCGGTGCACAGCACGATGCGGTGGCTGTGCTGCGTCCAGCCCCGGTCGGCGTTTTCCAGCAGCAGGGCAGGGGCGGTGTCGCCGGGTTGGGAGTCACCCAGTCCCACCACGCGGGTGCCAGGCAGCAGGCGGATGTTGGTGTGCCGGGCCAGCGCCGCGCGGTGCTGTTGCGCCAGGGCGGGCAAGACCACCTGGGGGCCATCGCGCCAGATTTGCCCGCCGGGCAGCGGGTTGTCGTCCACGATGGTGATCGCTGCCCCGCTGGGCGCAGCAGCAAGGGCTGCGGCCAAACCTGCAGGGCCTGCGCCGATGATGAGGATGTCGCAGCGCTCGTGCGCAGAGTGTTGCTCGGTCATGGGTGGGGTCACGGGCTGGTTCATGGCGTGGCGCTCCCAGGTGCCATGCCGACATCGGTGTGAATCGACATGCCCTCGGTGCAGACCGTCTGGCACGCCAGGCGTGTGCGGCCATGGATACGGACCCGGCATTCGTGGCACACGCCCATGCCACACAGCGGTGCGCGCGCCTCGCCCGTGACGGAGGTGCGCGTGGTGCCCGGCGCGCGCTGTGTCAGCGCGGCGGCGACGTTGGTCCCAGCGGGCACCTGCAAGGGCGTGCCGTTCACGACGATCTGCACAAGGGGGGCGGCGGATCGGTTCATTGGGTGCTCAGGCCCGCAAATCGCGCAGGCGCATAGGGTGTGGAGTCGATCGCTGGCGTGCCGCCCGTGATTTGCGCAGCCAGCAACTGTGCGGTGGCCGGGGCGGTGGTCACCCCCAGCCCTTCATGGCCCACGGCCAGCCACAGGTGCGGGTGTTCGGGGTGCGCGCCAATCAGCGGCAGGCTGTCAGGCGTGGCGGCGCGAAAGCCGGTCCAGGTGCGAATGGCGTTGAGGTCGGCCAGGCCAGGCAGGTAGTCGAGTGCACGTTGCAGCATGCGCGCCATCACGGTGTTGTTGACAGCGGGGTCGGTGGTGTCGAACTCGCGCGACGAGCCAATCAGCAGCTGCCCCGTGGGCCGGGGCTGCACGTTGAAGGCCACCGAGGTGCCGTCGCTGTGGTGGGCGCTGGTGATGTAGCCCAGCTCCACCAGTTGGTGGTGCACGGTGCCCGGGTAGCGGTCGGTGATGACAAGGTGGCCCTTTTTGGGGCGCAGCGGCAGGCCGGGGCACAGCTCTAGGGCGTGGATGCCGCTGGCCAGCACGATGGCGCCTGCGCTGCGCTGGCTGCCGTCGCGCAGGGTGACGGTGTGGCCATCGATGCGCGTGGCTTCGGCCTGTTCAAAAGCTATGGTTCCATGAGCTGCGGCCTGATCCAGCAGCCACTGGGCCGCGCGCGGGGCATAGACCACGCTGTCGCCCTGCACCTTGAGCGCACCCGCCAGACCCGGGCGCAGTGCGGGTTCTGCGCGGGCCAGGGCGGCCGCGTCGAGCATGTCGCAGGCGACGCCGTGCGCTTGCAGGGTGCTGCGTTTGTCATGGGCCGCCTGCAGCTCTGCATCGTTGGCAGCCAGCCAGAGCGTGCCGCAGGCGGTGAACGCGCAGGCCGCATCCATGTGGGGCGCCCAGGTGTGCCAGAGGTCCAGCGATGTCTGGCTCAGCGCCAGTTCGGCAGGGTTGTCGTCCATCACCACCAGGTGGCCCATGCCCGCCGCAGTGGCTCCGCCCAGCCTTGCATCGATGATTCGTACCGACAAACCAGCCTTTGCTAGCGCATGGGCACAGGCCGCGCCGACGATGCCAGCGCCGATCACAAGGACGTCGGTGGTTTGCATGGGGTCTGTGCGGACGGAAGGAGGCGGTTTACAGCCGGATGCCCCAGCCGAACGGGTCCGCGTCGTCGATCAGCAAGGTCGCTTCCGCGCTCATGTGCGCGCGGCCCCGCAATGTGGGGATGACCTTGCCATCGCCCTGCAGCGTGTAGCTGGCCTCGAACTGGCTACCGATGATGCTGGCCTGGCGCCAGAGGGCACCCGGTGCCAGCTTGCCGTCGGCCGCCAGGCAGGCCACCTTGGCGCTGGTGCCCGTGCCACAGGGCGAGCGGTCATAGGCCTTGCCGGGACACAGCACATAGTTACGGCTGTCCGCGGGGTCATCGGCCTGGTCGTCATCGGCAAACAGCTCGATGTGGTCAATCTCGCCGCCGTCGTCGCCCCGAATGCCCTGGTCTTTGAGGGCTTGCTGCACGGCGCAGCTGTAGGCCATCAACGCCTCCAGGTTGTCACTGGCTACACGCTGGCCGTGGTCGGAGATCAGGAAGAACCAGTTGCCGCCCCAGGCCACATCGCCCACCACGCGGCCATAGCCGGGCACGTCCACCGCCAGCTCATGGTGCAGGCGGTAGGCCGGCACGTTGCGCACGCTGACAGAGCCATCGGTGTGCAGGGTGGTGGTGACGGTGCCCACCGGGGTTTCGATGCGGTGCTCGCCAGGGGTGATGCGGCCCAGGTAGGCGAGCGATGCGATCAGCCCGATGGTGCCGTGGCCACACATGCCCAGGTAGCCGCTGTTGTTGAAGAAGACCACGCCCGCTGCGTTGGCCGGGTTCTGCGGCGCACACAGCAGGGCGCCCACCACCACGTCGCTGCCACGCGGCTCCAGTACGGTGGCGGCCCGCCAGGCATCGTGGCGCTCGGCCAGCAGCGCACGCCGCTCGGCCATGGTGCCAGTGCCCAGGTCCGGAAAACCGTCGATGACAAGCCGGGTCGGCTCGCCGCCCGTGTGGGAGTCGATCACGTGGATGCGTTGCATGGTGCTCTGTGGTGGTGAAGTAGGGCGCTCAGTGTCTCAGGCGACAGACTGGTATTTTGTAGGGCGTGTGGCCAGGGCCTTGCGCACCACGCTCTCCACAAACGCGCGTTCTTCGCCTACCAGTGGCAGGCGGGGGCGGCGCATGTGCTCGGTGCCCACGCCCACCAACACGTCGATGAGCTTGAGGTTCTGCACAAGCTTGTTGGACACATCCAGGTGCAGCATGGGGGTCATCCACTGGTACAGCGGCAGCGCCTCGGCAAATTTGCCAGCCTTCATCAACTCGTACAGCGCCACCGTTTCGCGCGGAAACGCGCAGCCCACGCCGGCCAGCAGGCCGTCGCAGCCCAGGGCCAGGCCTTCGTAGGCCAGGTCGTCCACGCCCAAAAAGAGCTGGTAGCGCTCGCCCACGGTGTTGCGCAGGTCGGTGATGCGGCGAATGTCTCCGGTGCTTTCCTTGATGGCAGCGATCCACTCGCAGTCAGCAAGCTCCACCATGTGCTCAGGTTTCAGGTCCACACGGTAGGCCACGGGGTTGTTGTAGACCATGAGCGGGCGCTGAGCGGCTGCGGCCATGGCGCGCACATTGGCCATGGCCTCGCGCGCGTCGGCCACGTAGATCACCGAGGGCATGACCATGTACCCGGCCACGCCGAGCTTGTTGCCGCCATCGATGTAGCGCAGGGCTTCGCGGGTGCTGGTTTCGGACACGTTGGCCAGCACGGGCACGCGGCCGTCAGCGGCTTCGAGGGCGATCTTGGCAACCTGGAGCTTTTCTTCCAGCGTGAGGGTGCTGGCCTCGCCGAGAGAGCCGCAGGTGACCAGCCCGTGGATGCCGTTGCGGATCTGGAAGTCGATGTGACGGGCTGTGCCCTCGGCGTCGATGGACTCGTCGACGTGGAACTTGGTGGTGATGGCAGGGAAGATGCCTTGCCAGCGGGGTTGTGGGTTCACGAGAGGCTCCTTGGCTCAGTGGGTGGGTTGTGGTTGCTAATATATTAACAAGATATTTAAATTGTGCAAACAGATTTCTCCGTATTCGCTGGCGCATGGATCAGAGTCGCCCATTCCCGTCCTGTCGCCCTCCAGCCACGGACTGCCAGGCTGCAAACCTATAATGAAAGGTTGGTCCCCATAGGGGCGGCGACAGGCAGCGCGCAGGCGCGGGTCCTGCGCCCAGCCTGCTCCGTGCAACCACTCCACAACACCATGAGCACTCCCACTTTTTCTGTCGCTGACATCCGCAAGTCTTTCCTGGACTTCTTCGTCTCCAAGGGCCACACCATCGTGGCATCAAGCCCCTTGGTGCCTGGCAACGACCCTACGCTGATGTTCACCAACTCGGGCATGGTGCAGTTCAAGGACGTGTTCCTGGGCACTGACAAGCGCTCGTACAACCGGGCGGTGTCGGTTCAGGCTTGCCTGCGTGCGGGGGGCAAGCACAACGACCTGGAAAACGTGGGCTACACCGCCCGCCACCACACCTTCTTTGAAATGCTGGGCAACTGGTCGTTTGGCGACTACTTCAAGCGTGAATCGCTCAAGTGGGCCTGGGAGTTGCTGACCGAGGTCTACAAGCTGCCGCCCGAGCGCCTGCTGGCCACGGTGTACCAGGAAGACGACGAGGCCTATGACATCTGGACCAAGGAAATCGGTCTGCCGCCCGAGCGCGTAATCCGCATCGGCGACAACAAGGGCGGCCGCTACAAGTCCGACAACTTCTGGATGATGGCCGACACCGGCCCTTGCGGCCCCTGCAGCGAAATCTTCTATGACCACGGCCCGCACATTGCGGGTGGCCCTCCCGGCAGCCCCGATGAAGACGGCGACCGCTTCATCGAGATCTGGAACAACGTGTTCATGCAGTTCAACATGGACGAGACGGGTGCCGTGACCCCGCTGCCCGCGCCCTGCGTGGACACCGGCATGGGCCTGGAGCGCCTGGCTGCCATCCTGCAGCACGTGCACAGCAACTACGAGATCGATCTGTTCGACCAACTCATCAAGGCCGCTGGCCGCGAGACCGGCGTGACCGACCTCAACAACAAGAGCCTGCGCGTGATCGCCGATCACATCCGCGCCACCGCGTTTTTGGTGAGCGATGGCGTGATCCCCAGCAACGAAGGGCGTGGCTACGTGCAGCGCCGCATCGTGCGCCGCGCCATCCGCCACGGCTACAAGCTGGGCAAGAAGACGCCGTTCTTCCACAAGCTGGTGGCTGACCTGGTGCGCCTGATGGGCGATGCCTACCCATCCCTGCGCGAGCAGGAGCAGCGCATCACCGAGGTGCTCAAGGTGGAAGAAGAGCGCTTCTTCGAAACGCTGGCCAACGGCATGGAAATTCTGGATGCGGCCCTGGACGGCGGCGCCAAGGTTCTGCCCGGCGATGTGGCATTCAAACTGCACGACACCTACGGCTTCCCGCTCGACCTGACCAACGATGTCTGCCGCGAGCGCGATGTGGACGTGGACGAGGCAGGCTTCAAGACCGCCATGGAAAAGCAGAAGGCCCAGGCCCGTGCTGCTGGCAAGTTCAAGATGGACAAAGCGCTGGAGTACACCGGTGCCGCCAACCAGTTCACTGGTTATGAGCATTTGGCCGAGACTGCAAAAATCGTAGCTATCTACGTAGACGGGACAAGCGCTGCGGCCCTGAATGCTGGTCAAAACGGCGTGGTGGTGCTGGACACGACCCCGTTCTACGCCGAAAGCGGCGGCCAGGTGGGTGACGAAGGCGTCATCACCAGCGGCTCGGCCCGCTTTGCGGTGGGCGATACGCTCAAGATCAAGGCCGATGTGTTTGGCCACCACGGCACGCTGGAAGAGGGCACGCTGAACGTGGGCGACACGGTGCAGGCCCAGGTGAACACCGTCGTGCGCGCTGCCACCATGCGCAACCACTCAGTCACGCACATCATGCACAAGGCCCTGCGTGAAGTGCTGGGAAGCCATGTGCAGCAAAAAGGCAGTTTGGTCAATGCCGATCGCACGCGCTTCGACTTCACGCACAACGGTGCCGTCACGGCCGCCGAGGTCCGTGAGATCGAGCGCCGCGTGAACGAAGAAATCCTGGCCAACCAGCCTACGCAGGCCCGTGTGATGGACATCGAGTCGGCCCAGAAGACCGGCGCCATGATGCTGTTTGGCGAGAAGTACGGCGAAACCGTGCGCGTGCTCGACATCGGCACCAGCCGCGAACTGTGCGGCGGCACGCACGTGCAGCGCACCGGCGACATTGGCCTGTTCAAGGTGGTGGGCGAGGGCGGTGTGGCTGCGGGCATCCGCCGTATTGAGGCGGTGACCGGCGCCAACGCGCTGGCCTACCTGCAAAACCTGGAAGACACCGTGAACCAGGCCGCCAGCACCCTCAAGGCGCCGGTGGCCGAGCTCAATGGCCGCATCAGCCAGGCGCTGGACAACGCCCGAGCGCTCGAAAAGGAAGTGGCGGCCCTGAAGGGCAAGCTGGCCTCCAGCCAGGGCGACGAGTTGGTGAACCAGGCCGTGGATGTGAAGGGCCTGAAGGTGCTGGCTGCCGCGCTGCCCGGCGCTGACGCCAAGACCCTGCGCGACACCATGGACAAGCTCAAGGACAAGCTCAAGACCGCTGCCATCGTGCTGGCGGCTGTGGATGGTGACAAGGTGCAGATCGCTGCAGGCGTCACTGCCGACAGCGTGGGCAAGGTCAAGGCCGGTGAGCTGGTGAACTTTGTGGCCCAGCAAGTGGGCGGCAAGGGCGGCGGCAAGCCCGACATGGCGATGGCTGGTGGCACGGACCCCAGCAAACTTGGCGCTGCGCTGCAGTCCGTGCAGGCCTGGGTGGCCGAGCGGGTCTGATGCAGGCCTTACTCAGCTCTGTAGGGTGGCGTGCTGACAGTCTTATGCAGCGCGCACCCTCAGCCATGTGTTTTTACGCTGCGAGGCTCTGCGGTGAGCCTTGGCTCAGCTGGGTGGATTGAGCCCAGCTGACTTTAGAACAGCTCGACGTCGTCGTTCGCCACCTTGGCCGCCAACTGGCCGCTGGCCACAAGGTCGTCATAGAAGCAGACCTGGTTGCGACCATGCCCCTTGGCGTAGTACAGCGCCTGATCGGCCTGGCCCAGGATCTCCACGGGTGAACCGCGCGTGGTGCTCACAAAGCCCAGGCTCACCGTGACCCGTCCCACCTGCGGGAAGTTGTACTCCTGCACTGCCAGCCGGAAGCGGTTGAACACCTTGTGCGCCGTGCTGAGCGTGGTGGAACGCAACAACACCACAAATTCTTCGCCGCCAAAGCGGAAGATGCGGTCGTGGCTGCGAAACGAGCTGCGCAGGATATTGGCAATCAGGATCAGCACCTCGTCGCCATACAGGTGGCCAAAGCGGTCATTCACCTGCTTGAAATGGTCGATGTCCACTACGGCCAGCCATTGCAGCACTGGCTCGCCAGGCTGCGAGCCTTCTTCGATGGGGAGTGACTCGGTGACGGTGCCAGGGCGGCCGCTGGACAGGCCGTTCAGTGCGTGGCGCGAGAACTGTTCGTCAAACGTCTTGCGGTTGAACAGCCCGGTGAGCGCGTCGCGCTCGCTGTAGTCCAGCAGGCCTTGGTAGTTCTGGTAGACCTGGAACACGCCCTTGAGCACTTCCAGCTTGTGGGCCGAGAAGGAGCGCGATTGCGTAATCTCCAGGCAGGTGGTGACCTTGTCGTGCATCCACACCGGCAGCCAGAGTACATGGCGGCCCCTGCGCGGTGAGGCGAGGGCGCTGTCCCCCTGGCTAGCGATGCAGTCGCGCAGCGCCGGGTACTTGTCGAGTGTTTCACGGCGCGGGTCTGCGGCGGCTTCGGAATCGGTAGACACGAGCTGCCCATCCTCGACCCACGAGCGGGGACGGACATGGGCTACCCCGTCATCGGTGAAAAGCTCCAGCGCGCGCACTTCGACGATGCCGCTGAGCGTTTGCAGCGTGGACAAAACTGACACCTCCAACCGCAGGTGATCGCGGTGGCCAGTCATTTCCACAAGGTTCTGGAGAATGGGCTTCATTGGGATGTACGGTGTAGCAGTAGGCTCAGGTTGTCAACGTCGTCGCGTGAACACAACATCCCACACGCCGTGTCCCAGGCGCAAGCCTCGGTTTTCAAACTTGGTCAGGGGGCGGTAGTCGGGTTGCGGGGCGAAGTCTGTGGCAGTGTTCTGCAGCAGCGGCTCTGCGCTCAGCACCTGCAGCATCTGCTCGGCATAGGGCTGCCAGTCGGTCGCGCAGTGCAGGTAGCCGCCAAGCTTGAGGCGGGCGGCCAGCTTGGTCACCAGTGGGCTCTGGATAAGGCGGCGCTTGTTGTGTTTGGTCTTGTGCCAGGGGTCGGGAAAGAAGATGTGCACACCGTCCAGACTGCCCTCGGGCAGCATGTGGTCGATGACCTCCACCGCGTCGTGCTGCAGGATGCGGATGTTGGCCAGCTCCTGCTCTCCAATGCGCTTGAGCAGTGCGCCCACGCCAGGCTCGTGCACTTCGCAGCACAGAAAGTTGTCATGGGGGCGCACGCGGGCGATGTGGGCAGTAGCCTCGCCCATGCCAAAGCCAATTTCGAGAATCAACGGCGCTGTGCGGCCAAAGGCCTGGGCAGCGTCAAGCGGCGCAGGGGCGTAGGGCAGTACAAAGCGGGGGCCGAAGTCTTCAAATGCTTTGGCCTGGCCTGTGGTGGTGCGGCCGGCACGGCGCACAAAGCTTTTGATGGTCTTGGGGTGGGTCACACCGGCAGGAACTCCGCCAGGTGTCTTGGCAGGCGTCGCTGCGGGTGCGGCGGTGGGGGTGGAAGCGGTAGGGGTCAGTTCGGTCACGGTGTGCCATTGTAGTTTCGTCCCCACGCGGCGACCCACAGTGCCAGTGCGTCGGCGATGCGCAAGTTGGGCGTATTCGGCGCGTCTGGCAGCGGTGGCAGGCCCAGCATCAGCGCGGCATCGCCCAGCGCCTGCAGCGGGTGGGACAGGTCCAGCGCGCGGGCACCGTTCTGCTTGGAGAGCTTTTCGCCGTTGTCGCCACACACCAGCGGGGTGTGCAGGTAGCGGGGCGTTGGCACGCCCAGGGCCTGTTGGAGCAGGATCTGGCGCGGGGTGTTGTCAGCCAGATCTTCGCCGCGTACCACATCTGTCACGCCCTGGTCGGCGTCGTCTACCACCACAGCGAGCTGGTAGGCCCAGAGTCCGTCGGCCCGGCGCAGGACGAAATCCCCCACGGCCTGCGCAATATCCTGTTGCTGACCACCCAGGCGGCGGTCGTGCCACTGAAGCTGGTTGTTTGCTATCAAAAAAATAGCTTCTTGCGCTTTCCCATCAAGCGCTGGGGGCTGTTTTTGCATGAAATCTGAGGCATTGAAGCGCCACGAGCGCGCTGTGCGGCCCTGCAGCCCGTGGCGGCAGGTTCCCGGATAGGGCAAGGCGGCATGGCGCTCCCGCGTATGGCCTCGCGCAGCATGGGTGTCTTCGATGTCCTTGCGGGAGCAGGCACAGGGGTACGCGTGGCCCTGTTCGACCAGTCGGTCCAGCGCCTGCTGGTACAGCGGGCTGCGGGCGGACTGCCATTGGGGGGGGGCATCCGGCACCAGGCCGCAGCTGGCCAGCTGTTGCAGGATGAACGCGTCCGCCCCCGGCACGCAGCGGGGGGTGTCCACATCTTCTATGCGCACAAGCCACTGGCCCTGGTGCGCCCGTGCGTCCAGCCAACTGGCGAGGGCCGCCACCAGCGAGCCTGCATGCAGTGGCCCGGTCGGCGAAGGTGCAAACCGGCCCACGTAGCGCCGTACGGCGGCTACCCCGGCCGTCATGCCACGGCAAGTGCCAGTTCCAGCCCCGACACAAAGGCATCTTCGACCCTGTGCCCCAGGCACCAGTCGCCGCAAGCGCCCAGGTTCATGGAGGAGTCCCACAGGTGGCTTTTGCCCAGCGGGTGGGTGGTCTGGGCATAGCGCCAGCGGCGCGTGTCGGCATGGGCAGGGGCGGCTCGGATGCCGGTGACTTCGGCAAAGGCCTTGATCAGCTTGGCCTGCACGCGGGCTTCGTCGTCTTCGAGGTGTTCAGCAGACCATGCTGGGCTGGCCTGCACCGTCCAGCGCTCAACCACGTTGCGGCCGGGTTTGGACGACTCGCGTGCCAGCCAGGCGATGCGGTGGTGGGTGCTGCGCGCTGCGTTCCATTGCGGGCCCAGCGTGGTCAGGCCAGGGCGCACGGCCTGCGGGTAGGCGAGCATCAGTGTCCAGCAGGGGGCAATGGCCACCTTGGACAGGGCGTCGGTCAGCGGGGTTTCCACCGCCGAGCTGGCCAGCAAGGCCTGGGCCGGCACCGAAGGCTGGGCCAGCAGTACGGCGTCGAAACCGGCATAGACATGCTGGCTGCCCGCAGGCCCTTCGGTGCGCAGTTGCCAGCCAGGGGCGTTCAGCGAATCGGGCTCGATGGCAGTGACACGGGTGTCGGTGATGAGCTGGCCGGCCTTGAGCAGCGGCTCTGCCCATGCGACGACCAAGGATTGCATGCCCGGGCTGGCCACCCAGTGCGCTTCTCGGTGGGGCAGTCCGGCAGCAGCTACGCGCCCCGCGGCATCGAGCACCTGCACGGAATTAGCGCTCCAGCGCTTGCAGATGCCAGGCACGGTGTCGATAGCGCGGGCGAAGCGCGGGTCGCGCACGGTGAAATACTGGGCGCCTGCATCAAAGTTGCCAAACGGGGAGTCGATGGTGGCGGTGCGCCCGCCCGCCCGGGAGGATTTCTCGAACACCGTCACGCGGTGCCCGGCCTGCACCAGGGTGCGCGCACAGGCAATACCGGCCATGCCTGCGCCGATGATGGCGAAGTGGCGCTGGGGCTTGCCAGACAGGGCGGTGGGAGCTGTGGCCGTAACGGGTGCCGTGGTCGGGGCGCTGGTGCGTCGGAGCCGTTTGGCGGGGCGAGGATCGGGTGTGCTCATGAGAAGCCTTTCGGTGACGTTCGGCAGATGAAATGCAGTACAAAACCAACGGTGACCACTCTACACGCGCGGCCAGGGGATGGGCGCTTGATCGGGCTCAGAAATGATGGTGGTTTTCCAGCAGAGCACGGCGTGTTGCGGGGCTTTGCAGCTGGTTCAGCCACCATTGCAGCGCACGGCCTGGCGCGGTGAAACCAGGGCCGCCCCAGGCGTAATGCACGCGCACGTTGCGCTCCGGCCGGGCCACGCGGCGTTCGACCAGGCGCCCGGCCTCCAGGTAGGGGCGCACCATGGGTTCCGGCAGAAAGCCGCCGCCCAGGCCACGCAGCTGCACGCGCACCTTGGCCTGCATGGTGTCCACCGTGAGCACGTCCTGCCCTCCGAGCAGGCCCATCGTGGCCCCGCCCCGGGTGGCAGAGTCGGCCACCGCCACAGCGCGGTGTTCGAGCAGCGTGGCGTCCGAGATAGGTTCAGGCGCTGTGGCCAGCGCGTGGTGGGGCGCCACGACGTAGATGAACAGCAGATCGCCCAGCAGCCCTTGCTGCAAGCCTGCCACGTTGTTGCCCGACACCGCTACGCCAATGGCCAGGTCGGCCCGACCCGAGGTCAATGCCTCCAGGGTTCCCGTCATGATGCCGTCGCGCAACTTGAGCCGTGTGGGGGGCTTCATGGCATAAAACGCATCCACCAGCTCCATCATCGTGTGGGGCGAGATGATGCCGTCGATGGACAGCGTGAGCTGCGGTTCCCATCCCGTGGCCACGCGGCGCACGCGGTGGGCCACGGCATCAATGTCCTGCAGCAGGCGCGCGCCTTCGCGCAACAATTCGGCCCCTGCCTCGGTGGGGCGGGCCTGGCGCGCGCTGCGGTCGAACAGCAGCACATCCAACGCGTCTTCAATCTGACGAACGCGATAGGTGAGGGCGCTGGGCACCAGGCCCAGTTGCCGGGCAGCGGCGGCAAAGCTGCCCGCTTCGGCAATCACCTGCAGCATGGTGAGCGCGTCGGGCGTCAGGACATCGCGTGCGTTTTGCATGGTGGCGGCATGTTAATTCAGTTTATTTGAATATTGCCATCAATTCATCTGCCCCTGTCGGTCGAACTGCAGTCCTACAGTCGAGTCTTCAAAGGAGCCATCGACATGCTGACTGTTCGCAAATCACAAGACCGGGGCCACGCCGACCATGGCTGGCTCCATTCGTTCCACAGCTTCTCGTTTGCGGGCTACTACGACCCAGCCCACATGGGTTTTGGCAACCTGCGGGTCATCAACGAAGACCGCATCGCGCCGGGCACGGGTTTTGGCACCCATGGCCACCGCGACATGGAAATCATCAGCTACGTGCTGTCAGGCGAGTTGGCGCACAAGGACAGCATGGGTAACGTCAAGGGCATTCCGCCTGGCGATGTGCAGCGCATGAGCGCGGGTACCGGCGTGCAGCACAGCGAGTTCAACCACGCAGCGGGGCAGACCACGCACTTCCTGCAGATATGGATTGAGCCCAATGTCCGCAGTATCCCGCCGAGCTACGAGCAGAAAACCTTTGCCGAGGCCGAGAAGCGCGGCGTCCTGCGCCTGGTGGCCTCGCCCGACGGCGCGCAAGGCTCGGTCAAGATCCATGCGGACGCGGCGCTGTACGCAGGCTTGCTGGACGGTGACGAGGCGGTCACGCTGGCACTGAATCCTGCGCGCAAGACCTATGTGCACCTGGTGCGCGGCACGCTGCGGGCCAATGGCCATGTGTTGTCGGGCGGTGATGCTGCGCTGATGGAGCAAGAAGTGGCCCTGTCGCTGACCGACGGTCAGGACGCTGAGGTACTGGTGTTCGACCTGGCTGCCTGACCTCCCCTTTTATTTTCAACCTGCTGACAACCGGAGTTTTTCACCATGTACACATCCTTGCAAAACCCCCTGGCCCTGGCATCGCGCCTGCTGCTGGCCGCCCTGTTCCTGCCTGCAGGCATCAGCAAGATCACTGGCTTTGCGGGCACTGTCGGCTACATCACATCGGTGGGACTGCCCATGCCCACCGTGGCCGCCGCCGTGGCCGCCGCGGTCGAAGTGCTGGGCAGTGTGGCGCTGATCTTCGGCTTTGGTACGCGTCTGGCGGCCCTTGCGCTGGCGTTCTTTACGCTGGCAGCCAGCTTTTTCTTTCACGCATTTTGGGATCTGCCCGCAGACAAGCAGATGATGCAGCAGCTCATGTTCTTCAAGAACGTTGGCGTTACTGGTGGTCTGTTGGCGCTCGCAGCGTTTGGTGCGGGTGGCTGGAGCCTGGATGCGCGCCAGTCTGGTCGCTGAACAATTGCGGCAATAGGCCTGTTCACCGCAGGGCTGTGGTTTCCGGCTTTCAATCCGGCCTTGCGCCATCTGCGCGCTGATATCGCTTTTTTGCTGCTCCCCGGTCCCTTTCCCCCTTGTTCCTTTGTTTCCACAGGAGTTTTCTCATGGCACACATCGCAGTTGTTTACCACTCGGGTTATGGTCACACCCAGCGTTTGGCGCAAGCTGTTGCCGAGGGCGCTGGCGCCCAGTTGATCGCCATCGATGCCGAAGGCAACCTGCCCGAAGGGGGCTGGGAGACCCTGGCGTCTGCCAGCGCCATCATTTTCGGCACACCCACCTACATGGCGGGCCCCAGCTGGCAGTTCAAGAAGTTTGCCGATGCCTCGTCCAAACCCTGGTTCAGCCAGGCCTGGAAGAACAAGCTGTTTGCAGGCTTTACCAATAGCGCCAGCACCAACGGTGACAAGCAGGTCACGCTGGACTACCTGTTTCACCTGGCCATGCAGCACAGCGGCGTGTGGGTGGGTACCGGCATGATGCCGGCCAATTCCAAGGCTGCATCGCGCAACGATGTGAACTGGATGGGGACCTTCAGTGGCGCCATGGCGCAGTCGCCGTCGGACGCTTCGGCCGCTGAGATGTTCCCTGGCGACCTGGAAACCGGCAAGCAGTTGGGCCAACGTGTTGCTGAGATTGCCGCCAAGCTGGACCACTGAAGCGCACAGTGCCGCCACGGCTGGCGCTGCCAGTGCTACGGCCTCTGGTACTGCTAGTGCGCGAGTACTGACGATGAGCTGTTAGGCTGCCAACATTGTTGTCCAGCCGCTCACGGAGCCCGTCGATGCATTACCGTTTCCGCCTTGCCTTTGTCCTTGTCCCTTCCTTGGAATCAACCGGGGTGTTGTCATGAACGCCCCCCTGCGCCTGTCGGGGCATGCCAAGGACCTGGGCGGTGGTTTCACGGTGCGGCGCCTGTTGCCCGCAGTGCAGCGCCAGGCGGTGGGCCCCTTCCTGTTTTTTGATCACTTCGGGCCAGTGACGGTGCAGCCAGAGGCTGGCCACGACGTGCGGCCCCACCCCCATATCGGGCTGGCTACCGTGACCTACCTGTTCTCGGGCGCCATCCTGCACCGCGACAGCCTGGGATATGTGCAGCAGATTGAGCCCGGTGCCATCAACTGGATGACGGCAGGGCGGGGCATTGTGCATTCCGAGCGCCGCCCGGAAAGTCTGGCGAACCAGGCTTACGTGAACCACGGCATTCAGTTGTGGGCAGCTTTGCCGGTGGCACATGAAGAGGCCGATCCTTCGTTTGTCCATACGCCTGCTGGAGCGATCCCGCAAGTACAGGTGGGTGATGCCACGGTGCGGGTGCTGATCGGGGATGCTTTCGGGCTGACCTCTCCGGTGGCTACTTATTCGCGCACGCTGTACCTGGATGTGCAGTTGCCTGCAGGTGCCGTGCTGGAGATCCCGGTTCTGGTGGCGGAGATGGCGGTCTACACCGTGGATGCTCCTGTGCAGCTCAATGGAGAGACCGTGGCCGCGCAGCTTCTGGCTGTGACGGAGCCAGGGCAGGCCACACACCTTGCTGCGGGTGACGCCCCGGTGCGCTTGATGGTGATTGGTGGCGATGCGCTGGAGGCTCCGCGCCATATGTGGTGGAACTTTGTCTCCAGCCGCAAGGAACGCATCGTGCAAGCTGCCAGTGACTGGGAGGCCCAGGCCATGGGGCAGGTGCCGGGTGAGGTGGAGTGGATTCCGCTGCCTGGGCACCGTTTCAAGGCGTGACCGGAGTCAGGCCGGTGGGTGACTGTGTGGCTGAGATTTCAAGCCAAATTAACCTCTAGCGCTTGATGGCTGAGCGTCAATAGCTCACTTATTTGTAGCAACATCGCTGCTGGCTGGCGCGGGGTCGGTAGAGAGGTCGGCAGCCAGCACCCGGCGCTCATCAAATACGAAGCAGCCGCCGTGGTAGTGCGCGCCATCGGTGAGTTCAAAGTATTTGAGGATGCCGCCTTCCAGCTGATAGACATGCGAGAGGCCTTCCTCGCGCATCAGGATCGCGGCCTTCTCGCAGCGGATGCCACCAGTGCAGAAGCTCACCACGGTCTTGTTCTGCAGTTCGGTCTTGTGCGCGCGCAGGGCGGGCGGAAACTCGGTGAACTTGTCGATGCGCCAGTCGATGGCGTTGTCGAACGTGCCGGCATCCACCTCAAAGGCGTTGCGGGTGTCCAGCGTGACCACCTCGCGCCCTTCATCGTCATGTCCCTGGTCCAGCCAGCGCCGCAGAGTGGCAGGGTCCACCGCAGGGGCCCGGCCTGTTGCGGGGCGGATGGTGGGGTGGTCCATGCGGATGATCTCGCGCTTGACCTTCACCAGCATCTTGCGAAACGGCACGGTGGCCGACCAGCTCTCTTTCGGCTCCAGATCGGCAAAACGGACATCGGTGCGTAGCGTATCAACAAACCCGCGCACGGCCTCGGCCGTGCCTGCCAGAAAGAAGTTGATACCTTCCTCGGCCAACAATATGGTGCCTTTGAGGCTCGCTGCCGTAGCACGCGCATGCAGCAGTTCCCGCAGTGCACCCGCGTCGGGCAAGGGCACGAACTTGTAGCAGGAGATGTTCAGTACGGTATCAATGGGGTTCACGGCAAATCAGCGCATCGGGGTCGCGCTCTCAGTTCGGTCAAAGCAGCTTCGCAAAGGCTGGGGCGTTGTGACAGCGCCATGTCGCCACGACCCTGGGGCCTGGCTGCGGGCTGGCTGCGGCCTGTGGCGCCAGTCTGCGCGGGTCTCAGGCGGCCGGAGCCAGCAGCGTGGTTTCGATTTTGTTGGCCAGTTGGGCAATCGCCAGGGCCGCAGGGCAGCCCGGAGTTTGCAGCAGCAGCAGCTGGCGGCGCATGACGGCGTCCCGCACCGAAGGGTCGGCCGGGATGTCGCCCATGTGGATGAGGCGCATCGGGCGGCCTGACTCTGTGCTCACGAAGCGGTCCAGAACCTGTTGCAGCTGGCTGGTGATCGCCCGCCCGTCGCCTGGGCGTGCAGCCTGGTTGATGACCATGCGCACATGCTGGCGCTTTTGCTGCATGGCCAGCACCTTGATGGCGGCGTAGGCATCGGTCAGGGAGGTGGGCTCGGGTGTGGCCACGATGAGCACCTCGGAGGCCAACGAGATGGAGAAGAGGACCACGTCGGAGATGCCTGCTCCAGTGTCCAGCAGCACCACATCGTACTGCGGGGTCAGCGCCTGAATCACGCTCAGGAACTGATTGCGCACCTCGGGCGTCAGGCGCGAATACTCGACCATGCCCGAGCCTGCCAGCAATACCTTGAAACCGCCCGGCGCCGGGATCACGGCTTCTTCGAGAGTGGCCTTTCCGGTGAAAACGTCGTGCAGGGTGATCTTGGGGTGCAAGTTCAGCACCACATCCAGGTTGGCCAGTCCGAGGTCGGCATCGAGCACCAGTACGCGGTGGCCACGGCGGGTCAGGGCTGCGGCCAGGTTGGCCGAGACAAAGGTTTTGCCAACCCCGCCCTTGCCGCTTGTGACGGCAATAATGCGGGCGCCCCCTGGGCTGGGCGCCAGGGGCGCGGCAGGACCTGCAGGGGCTAAAGGCGATGTGGGGGTGGGAGGGGACAGCGCGTCGCTCATCTTCTAACTTTCAGTAGGCGCTGCCTGTTGGGTTGGGGTCCAGCGGAGGCAGGTCGCCCCAACCCGAGGGGGTGTACAGCGGCCCAAACAACAGGCTTTTCTCTTCGGCACTGACGGTGCTGTCGGGTTGCTCCTCAATGCTGACGCGGTTGCGGCCTGCCGCTTTGGCCTGGTAGAGCTGGTGGTCGGCACGGTCGGTCCACAACAAGGTGGTGGAGCGGATCCACTGCATGGCAAAGGCGCCGCCAATGCTCACCGAAATGTTGAGTTCCACTGCGTTGGAGACCTTGATCGGTGTGTTGGCCACAGCGCGCCGGATGCGTTCAGCAACCACACGGCCGAAGCCCGCCTGGCATGCAGGAAGCACCACAGCGAACTCCTCGCCGCCGTAGCGGGCCAGCGTGTCCATGGGCCGCACGCACGCACTGAGGGTACGCGCCACCGATTGCAGCACGATGTCGCCTGCAAGATGGCCGTGTGTGTCGTTCACCTTCTTGAAATGGTCAATGTCCAGCATCAGCAGCAGAGCGGCCTCGCCTGAGCGGGTGACGCGGTCGATTTCGCGCTCCAGCACCGCACGGAAGTGCCGACGGTTGGCAAGGCCAGTGAGCGGATCCTTGAGGGAGAGTTCGCACAGGCCGTCAATCAGGCCTTGCAGATAGCGCGACGGCGACTCCCGCTGTAACGCTGCTTCGCTGCCGCCGGCCTGAGCCACCAGCGCGTGGGCAGTATCCAGGCGAAGGTCGCGCAGATCTACCAGATGAGAGGCTGCAGAGTCAGACACAAATGGAGCAAAAAAGAGTTTGTTGAGTGTACCAGCGCGCCAGTAGAAAGGGCCGACATTAGAGGCACCGGAGAAACCCGCTGCGGTCTTGGGAAAGAGGTGGGGTCTGACGCGCACAAGGACATCCGCACGGCCTTGCTGTGGGGGCGCCGTATGTGCTCTCGCTCACCGTTTTTGCCTACGTTAAAGGGGGTGACCCGGGCGACAGCTTCACACCCCCCGCTCTGTCGGCTGTGCAAGCCGCTGCAAAGCCACCAGTGCCTCAGCGTCGGTGCGGTACATTGCCAGGCCATTGCCGGGCTCCAGCAGGCCGGCCTGGCGAAGAACCTGCTCGACAGGCAGCTTCAGTCCGCTGAGGTGCAAGGTGCCTCCCCGCGCCTGCAGCTGGGACCGCAGCTGTGCAAAGGCCTCCACGCCCGTCACATCGATGCGGTTGATGGGTTGGGCCATCAGGCACAGGTGCACCACGTCGGGATGGGTGGCCAGGTGCTCGGTCACGCGCCGCTCCAGGGCACTGGCCGAGGCAAAGTCCAGCTCTGCATCCATGCGCAGGGCCAGCAGCCTGGGGGCCAGGGCGGGCAATTGCCACAGGTGTCGGTCGCGCAGGCTGCCATCCGGATGCAGGCCCACTTCGATGATGCGGGGGTGCAGCCGGTGGTACAAAAAGTGGCTCAAATTCATCAGCAGGCCCACCAGCACGCCCCAGTACATGCGGGGGGCGGTGGCCAGCGTCAGTGCAAAGGTGATGCTGCCGATCACAGCCTCAACCCGCGACACGCGCCACAGGCGCAGTAGCGTGCCCGGTTTGATCAGGCTGGTCACGGCGGTCACCACCACAGCCGCCAGCACCGACTGCGGCACGTGGTACAGCGCGGGTGTGAGCCACAGCAGCACCACCAGTACCAGGGCAATCGCAAACAGCGTGGCCCATCCGCTTTTGGCGCCCGCGTAGAGGTTGATGGCCGAGCGCGAGAACGAGGCGCTGGTCGCAAAGCTGCCGCACAGCCCGCTACTGATTTTGGCCAGGCCCTGGCCGATGAGGTCCTGGTTCTCGTTCCAGCGCTCTCCAGACCGCTGGCTCTCTACCTTGGCGCTGGACGCCGTCTCCAGAAAACTCACCAGGGTGACTACCAGCACCGGCATGACCAATGCAGAAAAGCTGGACCAAGGCAGCGCACCTGGCCAGTACAGGGACGGCAGCCCTGACGGCAAGGTCCCCACTACAGCGCCACCAGAGTCCGCATAGTCCAGCGCCCAGCTCAAGGCGCCTGCCACGCCCACGACGACGATGGCGGCTGGAAAGTTCGGTCGCCAGCGGCGTGCCAGCGTCAGCAGCGCCAGGCTGCCAGTGCCAAAGGCGGCCGCCGTGAGGTCAAACAGACCAGGTGAGGGTGTGGTCAGCAATGCCCCCCAGTCGGCGCGCAACCCGGTGAGTGCTGCCAGTTGCGAGCCCAGGATCAGCAGCGCGGCCGCCTGGGTAAAACCGCTCAGCACCGGCGACGTTACAAGATTGAGCAGCCAGCCAAAGCGCGCCAACCCCATGACAAGTTGCAGCAGCCCTGACAGCACCGCGATCCACGCCGCCAGGGCCACCCATTGCACGCTGCCCGGTTCGGCCAGGCCGGTGAGCGACGCGCCGATCAGCAGGCTGGTCAGCGCTGTCGGCCCCACGCCCAGCCGCGTCGATGCGCTGAACAGCACGGCCACCAGGGCTGGGATGAGCGACGCATAGATACCCGTCACCAGTGGCATTCCGGCCAATGCAGCATAGGCAACACCTTGTGGCACCAGCATCAGGCCGACTGTCATGCCTGCCCAGAACTCTCCTTTGATGAGGGTGCGGTCAGGTCGGGGCCAGGACAGGAAGGGAAACCAACGGGTGAGCGACGCAGCGGAAAAAGCCATGGGCGCATTGTCGCTGCCTTGGGAGCAGGGGCAGCAGGGCGCAATTGGCGGCATCGTCCTACAGCTGCCTTGGCTGCATCCGCCCTAGCGACTGCCTGCCTGCGATTACAGTCTCGCCATGTTTCAACTGCAAGGAGTTTCCGCATGAACAACCTGAACATCACCCAGCGTCCTGCACACCGCATTGCAACCATCTTGGCCGTCAGCGCCCTGGCCTTGGGGCTGTCTGCCTGCGGCAAGAAGGAGGAGCCGACGGTGGGTCAGCGTCTCGATTCCGCCGTCGATAAGACCGAACAGGCTGCAGCCGAAGCCCGTGCCAAGGCCGAGAGTGCTGTGGAAAACGCGCAAGCCAAGGTAGAGCAGGGTGCTGCGAACGCAGAGGCTATGGTCAAGGACGCCGCCAGCAAGGGGATTGTTTTTCTGAGTGATGCAGAAATCACCGCGCTGATCAGCGCCACCCTGGCCAAGGACCCTGACCTGAGTGCGGGAAAGATCGATGTGGATACGTCCAACGGCCGCGTCACGCTCAAGGGCCCCGCACCCACCGCTGCGGCCCGTGAGCGCGCCGAAGGCATTGCCAAGGCGGTGACTGGTGTGAGTTCGGTGAACAACCAGCTCGTGGTCAACGCCAGCTAAGGCCCATGGTCCCCGGCGAGTAACAGCGCGGGTGATAGCCCTGGCGGGCTTTGCCCCCTGTTCTCGCCGCTGCACCAACCGGATCTGGCCCAGGTGGCGCGCTACCATGCTCGGCATGAAAGAGCACGACACCGACCTCTCCACCCGCATCGTTCACCACGATTACCTTCCGCCTGCTGGTTTCGCAGCGCCGCAGCCGGGGGTCTACAAAGCCTCCACGGTCATCTTTCCCAACGTCGCGGCGATGCGCTCGCGCGAGTGGAAGGACAAAAGCGGCTACACCTATGGTCTGCACGGCACGCCTACTACCTTTATCCTGGAAGAGCGCCTGTGTGCACTGGAAGGCGGCCTGCAGTGCGTGCTGGTGCCCAGCGGCCTGGCAGCCATTGCCAACGTAGGTCTGGCGCTGCTCAGGCCCGGCGACGAGATGCTGATACCGGATAACGCCTATGGCCCTGGCAAAGACCTGGCCCGTGGCGAACTGGCGCGTTTTGGCATTACCCATGGTTTTTACGACCCGCTGAACCCAGCCGACCTGGCAGCCCGCATCACCCCGGCGACCCGGCTGGTGTGGCTGGAGGCCCCCGGCTCGGTCAGCATGGAGTTTCCAGACCTGTGTGAGCAGGTGCGCATCTGCCGCGCACGCGGCGTCACCACTGCGCTGGACAACACCTGGGGCGCTGGCCTGGCGTTTGCGCCGTTTGACTTGACCGGCGATGGCAGCCTGGGGGTGGATGTATCGGCCCACGCCCTCACCAAATACCCCAGTGGCGGCGGCGATGTGCTCATGGGCAGCGTTATCACGCGCGACCTGGGCCTGCACATGAAGATCAAGCTCACGCACATGCGGCTGGGCCTGGGGGTGGGGGCCAATGACGCGGAGGCGGTGCTGCGCGCCTTGCCCAGCATGGGGCTGCGCTACCGTGCCCATGACGATGGAGCCCGAAGCCTGGCACGCTGGCTGCAGCAGCAGCCCGCAATTGCGCAGGTGCTGCACCCTGCGCTGGAGGGCGCACCCGGCCACGCGCACTGGAAGGCCTTGTGTGGTGCAGAGCAAGGCGGAGCCGGGCTGGCCGCAGGGCTGTTCAGCGTGATGATCGATGCGCGCTATACCCAGCAGCAGGTCGATGCGTTCTGCGATGCCCTGAAGCTGTTCAAGCTGGGCTACAGCTGGGGCGGCCCCATGAGCCTGGTGGTGCCCTACGACATTGGCAGCATGCGAAGCCGTCCTTCGCCGCACCTGAAGCCGGGCACGCTGGTGCGGTTTTCCATTGGGCTGGAGGCCGTGGAGGACCTGCGACGGGATCTGCTGCAGGCACTGGAGCGGGCTTTCCCGGCTGCCTGATCGGAAGCTTGGCTCTCGGCACGGCGGTCGATGCCGGTTGATGCCGGTCGGCGGCCTTCGGGATACGGGCTTTCCTCAGTGGCGCGACGGCACCTGCGGGCTTAGTGTGGCGGCATGACCGCGACACCTTCCAAGCCCGCACCGGACGCACTCGGCACGCCTGATACTTCGGAAGCCCGGCACGCCGAAGCCGTTGCCGATCGTGTAAAGGTCCAGACAGCCCAGCCCGTAGAGCTGAGGCCCTTGGGCCTGGCCGATCCTTTTCGGTGGCTGATGCGGGGCCTGCTCGACGTGCGTGCCGCGCCTGGCATTGCGCTGTTCTATGGCGTGTGCTTCTGGGTCATGGCGCTGGTGCTGGGCTGGGTGTTCCGCACCCGGCCTGAATACACCATGTCCTTGGCCAGTGGCTGCCTGCTGGTCGGCCCCTTCTTGGCGATGGGGCTGTACGACACCAGCCGTCGGCGCGAGGCCGGGTTGGAGCCCGCGCTGAGCGAATCGCTCACCTGCTGGGACAGTCACATGGGCAGCATGGGCATGCTGGTTCTGGTGCTTGTGGTGCTGGAACTGCTGTGGGGGCGTGCATCGCTGGTGGTGTTTGCGGTGTTCTTCAACACCGGCATGCCGTCCACCACGGGCGTACTGCAGGCGGTGTTCAACCCGCAGAACTGGAGCTTTGTGGCGGTGTACACGGTGGTGGGCGGGGTGTTTGCGGCGCTGGTGTTTTCCACCTCGGTGGTGTCCATTCCCATGATTCTGGACCGTGACACCGATGCACTCACAGCCGGTATCACCAGCATGCGCGTGGTGCTGGAGAACCCCTTGGTCATGCTGCTCTGGGGGGCACTTATCACCGCCATCGTGGTCGTTTCTCTCTGGTTTTGGGGAGGAGGGCTGCTGCTGGCCGGGCCTGTGCTGGGCTTTGCCAGCTGGCATGCGTACCGCGCATCGGTCACCCCGCTCCAGCGCCCCCCAACGGAGGACTGAAAGACCCATGCTGTTACAGTGAGTCTCAACTTCAGGAAGCAACTACCTTGGCAACACCCAACTACGGATACGAAAAACGCCAGCGAGAACTCGCCAAAAAGAAAAAGAAGGAAGAGAAGCTGAGGTCCAAAACACAGCGCAGGCCGGACGATCCGCAAGGCGACGACCAGCCCGCTGATGGCCAGCCCAGCGGCGATGCTGCAGCCCCGGACCAGCCCACAGGCGCTCCCGGCTCCTAAGCCCTCACCTCAGCGCAACAGTTTTTTCAGTTCCGGCCACACATTGGCCAGCATCTGCGGATGCGCCTCGGCGCGCGGGTGGATGCGATCAGGCTGGAACAGGCGGGTCGGGTCGGGCCCGTCGGCCACACCCTTCAAGAAGAAGGGCACCACAGCCGCCTTCTGGGCCTGGGCCACCGTGGTGAACAGACCCGCGAACTTGTTGGCGTAGTCGGTGCCATAGTTGGGCGGCACCTGCATGCCCACCAGCAGTACCTTGGCCCCGGCTTTTTGCGCCGCCTGGGTCATCCACGTCAGGTTCTCCTCGGTATTTTTGAGTGGCAGCCCGCGCAGGGCATCGTTGCCCCCGAGTTCAATCACCACATGGCTGGGCTTGTGCTGCGCCAACAGCGCTGCCAGGCGCGAACGGCCGCCCGAGGTCGTCTCTCCACTCACGCTGGCGTTGACCACCGTAGCGGCCAGCTTTTCCTGGGTCAGCTGTTTTTCGAGCAGGGCCACCCAGCCGGTGCCACGCGCCAGGCCATATTCAGCGCTGAGGGAGTCGCCCAGCACCAGGATCACGGGCTGGCGTCCTGGGGCCTTGCCAGGCGCTGTCTGGGCCATGGCCCAAGGGGCTGAAAGCCCCACCAGGAGCCCGATAGATGCACGCAGGATAAAGTGGCGCCGTTGCTGAAATCGAATCAAAGTAAAGAGCCTTTCATGTCCGAATCCTCTCCATTGCCCAAGACAGCTGCTGCCACCCCCATCATTGCTGTGGAGCATGTCTTCAAGTCGGTCACGGATTCCACCGGAACCCTCGACATTTTGCGGGATATCGATTTCCGCCTGGCCGCCAGGGAAACCGCCGCCATCGTGGGAGCGTCGGGATCGGGCAAGAGCACCCTGCTATCCATCATCGCGGGGCTTGACACCCCCAGCCGTGGCACGGTGCGGCTGGACGGGCACGACCTCTTTGCCATCGACGAGGACGAACGCGCTGCGCTGCGGGCTCAAAGGGTCGGCTTTGTGTTCCAAAGCTTCCAGCTCATGGGCAACCTGACTGCGCTGGAGAACGTGATGCTGCCGCTGGAGCTGTCCAGCCGCCCTGAAGTTCGCAAAAACGCCCGCAAGGCCGCTGCCGACATGCTGGCCCGCGTAGGGCTGGGCCAGCGCCTCTCGCACTACCCCAAGGTGCTTTCGGGTGGCGAGCAGCAGCGCGTGGCGCTGGCACGGGCCTTTGTCGTGCAGCCCGCCGTGCTGCTGGCCGACGAGCCCACGGGCAGCCTGGACTTCGCCACGGGCGAGACCATCATGAAGCTCATGTTCGACCTGAACCGGGAGCAGGGCACTACGCTGGTGCTGGTCACCCACGACCGCGCCATCGCCGCACAGTGCGACCGGCGCATCACCATCGAAGCCGGACGGGTCGTGTAGGCAGCCGGTTGCGGTGCGGGGCGGGTGAGGGCGCTTGTTTTGAGTGTTTTTGACTGCTAGCGCTTATCTGTAAAGCGCTGCTAGCTATTAAATTGATAGCAATCTAAAGCGGGTGCCTGGCGCCAGCGGATAATCACCCCATGTCCAGCCCCAAAGTTCTCTTCGGCTTTCACGCCGTGGGCGTGCGTTTGAAGACCGCGCCGCAATCCATCATCGAGATTTACTACGAGGCCACGCGGCGCGATGCCCGCATGCGCCAGTTTCTCGACCGCGCCCGCGAGGCCGGTGCCCGTTTGATCGAAGCCGACAGCGTGCGCATTGCCAAGCTGGCGGGCAGCCATGGTCACCAGGGCGTGGCGGCGCGGGTGGAGCCCGTGGCCCAGGTCACCTCGCTCGACGAACTGCTCGAAAACCTCGAAGCTGCGGGCATCGAGCAGCCCTTGCTGCTGGTGCTCGACGGGGTGACTGACCCCCACAACCTGGGCGCCTGCCTGCGTGTGGCCGACGGTGCCGGAGCCCATGCCGTGATCGCCCCCAAGGACCACGCCGTGGGCATCAATGCCACGGTGGCCAAGGTGGCCAGCGGGGCGGCCGAGACCATGCCGTACTTCATGGTCACCAACCTGTCGCGCACGCTGAACGAGCTCAAGGAGCGCAATATCTGGTGCATCGGCACCAGCGACGACGCCCCCAAGACCATTTACCAGGTCGACTTGAAAGGCCCGGTGGCCCTGGTGCTGGGTGCCGAGGGCGACGGCATGCGCCAGCTCACGCGCAAGACCTGTGACGAGCTGGTCAGCATCCCCATGAAGGGCGCCGTGGAGAGCCTGAACGTGTCGGTGGCCAGCGGCGTGTGCCTGTACGAAGCGCTGCGCCAGAGATCTTGACCCCCTGAGTCGCTTCGCGTCTTTCCCCTCAGGGAAGCCTTCAGCGCACACCAGCGGAGCGCCGCATACGCTGCGTGGCGGCCCTGGGGATGCGTCAGTTTCGTGCACTGCGGGCTGAATGGCGCGCAGCAAGAAGAACTTGAGGCCCAGCTTTTGGACACACAGATCCTGCAAACCGTCCGCGCCTGGCTCCGGCAGGCCCGCCACATCGCCGTGCTCACCGGTGCAGGCGTGAGCGCTGAATCGGGCGTGCCCACCTTTCGCGATGCGCAGACCGGCTACTGGGCGCAGTTTCGCCCCGAAGACATGGCGACCGAAGCCGGGTTTCGCGCCCACCCGCAGCGCGTGTGGGACTGGTACCAGTACCGGCGCGAACTGCTTGCCGGGGTATCGCCCAACGCGGGACACCACGCGCTGGCCGCGTTTGCGCAACAACACCCAGAACGGCTCACGCTCATCACCCAGAACGTGGACGGGCTGCACCAGCGCGCGGGCAGCACCGGCGTGTTGTGCCTGCACGGTGACATCTTGGAAGACCGCTGGCTGGACATGCCGCGTAACTGTTGCCATATTGACCACGCCGTGGCGGGCCGTCCCCCGTATTGCGATCGCTGCGGCAACTTGCTGCGGCCCGGTGTGGTGTGGTTTGGCGAACCCTTGCCGTTCGCCATCCTGGAGGCCGCACAGCAGGCCGCCCGCACGTGCGATGTGATGCTCGTTGTGGGCACGGCCGGGGCTGTGTACCCCGCAGCAGGCCTTGTGCACCAGGCGCGTGCAGCGGGGGCCCAGGTGGTGGTGATCAATCCGGCGCCCAGCGAACTGGATGGCGCTGCGGACATGCTGCTGCGCGGCACCTCCACCGCAGTTTTGCCGCAGCTGCTCGTCACAGGCCAGGGCCTGGGCCTGGGTGTCGACTGAAAGATGGGCTCACAGGCGCCTTGCAAATGGATTCTGCGTGGCCAGTCGGACACATTTGTCGCGCAGCTGACAGCAAAAAAGGGTAACAGCCTGTAGCCTCGACCTTCTTTGCACTATTTCCGGGCGTATCGACATGAGCCGTAGACACTTTCTTTTGCGTGCCACCCAGGCTGTGGCCGCCACGGGCCTGCCTGCATGGGCCCACACGGCCATGGCTGCTGAAGAGGCACTGACAGCCCGCACCATCAACCTGGGTTGCTCCATCGCCCTGACCGGCCCCTTGGGCCAGGCCGGCATCGAGCAGGTGGCGGGCATGAAGGCTGCTTTTGCCGAGATCAATGCCGCAGGCGGTGTGCATGGCCGCGAAATCCGCGTGGACCCCAAGGACGATGGCTATGTGGCCAGCCGCACGCTCAAGAACGTGACCGACATGGTCGAGGCCCAGTCGGTGTTTGCGCTGATATCGCCCCTGGGTACGGCCAACACGGCGTCCATCTTGCCGTTGATCGAGTCCAAGGGTATCCCCACCGTGGGGCCGGTCACGGGAGCCACCTCGCTGCGCACGCCTGAGAACCGTCATGTGTTCTTCCTGCGTCCGAGCTACCGCGAAGAGACGCAGCGCCTGGTCAAGCAGATCGTGGACATGGGCCTCAAGCGCATTGCCGTGGTGTACCTGGACAACCCTTTTGGCAAGGAAGTGCTCAAGGACATGTCCACCGCGCTCGACGAAATCAAGGTCGAGCGTGGCGGCGAGTTTGCGCTGGCTGTGGACGGTAAGAACGGTGCCGAACTGGCCGACAAGGTGGCCGCAGAGCGCCCGGGGGCTGTGCTGCTGGCCACCACGGGCACGGCCAACACTGCGTTTGTTCAGGCCTTCCGTGCCAAGGCCCAGGGCGTGCCCCTGGCGGGCCTTTCCGTCACGGTCATCTCCTCCGAGTTGCCCAAGTTGGCTGCGTCCACGCGCGGCCTGGCGCTGGTGCAGGTGTTCCCGGATGCGAATTCGCAAAAGTCGGTCGTGGTGCGCAAGTTCCAGAGCACCATGAAGGCCACCGGAGCCAACCCCGCATTCGTGAACAGCAACAGTTCGCTCGAAGGCTGGCTCAACGCCCAGATCATGATCGAGGGCCTCAAGAACGCGGGCAAGGACCTCACGCGCGACCGCTTGCGCGCAGGCCTGGCCAGCATCCGTTCGCTGTCGTTCGGTGACTTCAACGTGGCTTTCGGCAACAAGGCGCCGTACATCGGCTCGGACGCTATCTACTTGGCCGTCTACGCGGAAAACGGGCGCCGGATCAGCTGACCAGCAGCAGACCCATTCGGGCGCGGTCCATCAGGCCGCTGCACCGTCTGTGGCTACACCCCACCCAGCGCACCCAGCACCGCTCCCGCGCCCAGCATCCACAGCAGGTGCAGCTTGGTGCGCCATACCAGCACCACGGTCACTGCGGTCAGCAGCCACAGGGGCCAGGCGGTGTCGAAGTCGCCGTGCGCGCGTGTAAGCACCCACGAGGTGGCCAGCAGCAATCCAATCACTACCGGCGCCATGCCCTGCTTGAAGGCGCGCACGCCGCGCCGCTCGCGGTTGCGGTGGCCCCAGCGGGTGGCCGTCCAGGTCAGCAGGCTGCTGGGCAGCATCGTGCCCAGCATGCACACTGCCATGCCCAAGGCGCCCAGCAGCCAGCCAGCAAGGCCCGGGCCGCCTGCGTTGATGCCCACGTTCCAGCCCAGCAAGGCGATGAACAACACGTTGGGGCCGGGTGCGGCCTGGGCGATGGCGATGGATGCGTTGAACTGCGGGTCGGTGAGCCAGGCGTTGCGCTCCACCAGGTAGCGGTGCATGTCGGGCGCAGTGGCAATGGCGCCACCCACGGCCAGCAGCGATAGCGACAGGTAGTACAAGAACAGGTGGAACCAGTCGCCCGGGCTAAGTGCCGCCAAGGGTGTGGTGACGGTGGCGGCGGTGCTCATGGTGCGAGCTTTCTCCAGGTCAGCACGCAGGCTGCGCCGCCGATGACCGGCAGTATCCAGAACAGCGGCCATCGCAGCCAGGCCATGGCCACGATGGTGAGCGCTGCAAACGCCACACACAGCGGGCGGCCCAGCGGGTGGTTTTTGATCGACACAAACAGCTTGATGCCCACCCCCGCAATCAGCCCGGCCGCCACAGCCCCCATGCCCCGCAGCGCGCCAGCCACGGCGGGATGGCTGGCAAACTGCGCGTAAACCACGGCCAGCGCCAGCACCAGCACCAGCGGAAAGGTCAGCATGCCCGCCAGCGCCGCCAGCGCACCGCGCAGGCCAAAGTAGCGGTCGCCAATCATGATGCTGAGGTTGACCACATTGGGGCCCGGCATGATCTGCGCCACGGCCCAGTCTTCCACAAACTCCTCGTTCGTCATCCAGCGTTTTTTCTCCACCAGTTCGCGCTGCACCACAGCCAGCACCCCGCCAAAGCCTTGCAGTGCCAGCCAGGTGAAAGACCAGAACAGATCGCCGGGGCTGCGCGGCTGGGGGCGGAGGGGCGCATCTTGGGGCGCACCCTCGGGCGGAGAGGATAGTTCGGTGGCAGTGGCCATGGCGAAAATGGTTCAAAAATGCCGCCAGCGCTTATCCGTAAAGCGCAAGCAGCTATCAAATCAGGAGTAATGGAGGCGCAAGGTGGGTGGTGTGTTGCCCCCGCGCCATGTTACGCGCGCCACACGGCCTGCACAGGGGGGGCAGGCCTCGTGTTGTGGCAAGACGGGGCCGGTGATTGGTGTGTGCGCCTGGGGCTGTGTGTCGCTATGCTGCGTGTCGGCGCAGCGCGGTTCTGGCTGTGGCTGCCACTTTTTTGCCAACCTCCCAAGGATTTTCCGCCATGAAACTCGTCCGCTATGGGCAGCCCGGCGCAGAGCGCCCCGGCCTCGTTGACGCCACCGGTACGCTGCGCGACCTGTCCATGCTGCTGCCCGACATCGGCCCCGCCCAGCTCAACCCACGCACGCTTTCTGCTCTGGCTGCCATCGACGCAAGCCGCCTGCCGCCCGTCTACGGCTCACCCCGCCTGGGCAGTCCGGTGGCCGGGGTGGGCAAGATCGTGTGCGTGGGGCTCAACTATGCCGACCATGCGCGCGAGGCGGGCCTGCAGCCGCCCGCCGAGCCCGTGCTGTTCATGAAGGCCGTGACGGCGCTGAGCGGCCCCAATGACGATGTGCGTATTCCGCCCGGCGCCACCAAGACCGACTGGGAGGTCGAGCTGGGCATCGTCATCGGCACCCGCGCGCGCCACGTGGCCGAGGCCGATGCGCTGCAGCATGTGGCGGGCTATGTGCTGGCCAACGATGTGTCTGAACGCGCCTGGCAGATGGAGCGCAGCGGTCAGTGGGACAAGGGCAAGAGCTACGACACCTTTGCGCCTATCGGCCCCTGGCTGGCCACGGCCGACGAGGTGCCCGACCCGCATGCCATCGACCTGTGGCTGGAGGTGAACGGCCAGCGCGTGCAAAACGGTAGCACCCGTAACTTCATCTTTGGCGTGCCCACTGTGGTGTCATACATCAGCCAGTTCATGACGCTGGAGCCCGGCGACCTGGTGCTGACCGGCACGCCCGCAGGTGTGGGGCTGGGGCAAAAGCCCGCGCCCTGGTTCCTCAAGCCCGGCGACGTGATGCGCCTGGGTGGCACCGGCCTGGGGGAGCAGGTGCAGAAGTGCGTGGGTGGATGAGTTGAATTGCGGCAGGGCAGGGCGGCCGCCGCTCCCAAGGCTTTTGCGACCGCTGCTGGCATTGATGCCGTGATTGGTTGAGGCTGGCCTTGCACCCAAGGGAGCATTGGCAAGGCTCCTGGCGCGTCAATGGGCGGTAACTTCCATCTCGCCGAACACGGTGTCGGCCAGGAATTTCTCGATGTCCAGCAAGATGAGCATGCGCTCGT
This sequence comes from Acidovorax facilis, assembly GCA_964031875.1. Classification (GTDB taxonomy): domain Bacteria; phylum Pseudomonadota; class Gammaproteobacteria; order Burkholderiales; family Burkholderiaceae_C; genus Acidovorax; species Acidovorax facilis_A. The sequence continues at coordinate 4,814 of CAXIRU010000111.1, read as the reverse complement.
CCACCGAGCCGATGGCCAGCAGGTGCTCGCGGTCGAAGTTGGAGTCGAGTGCGGGCACCGGGCGCAGTTGTGAGGGCTCCAGCGTCAGCACGTCCGAGACGCTGTCCACCACGGCCCCGACGACGCGCTCGCCTATGCTCAGAACGATCACCACAGTCAGGTGGTTGTACTGCGCGTCGGCCACGCCCAGCTTAATGCGCAGGTCGATGATGGGAACGATCACCCCCCGCAGGTTCACCACGCCTTTGAGGTGCTCGGGGGCGTTGGCGATGGTGGTGGGTTTTTCATACGAGCGGATTTCCTGCACGCGCAGGATGTCCACGCCGTACTCCTCGTTGGCAATCTTGAACGCCAGAAACTCGCGGATCTGGGTCAGCGCCTCGGTGCGAGCCGCAGATGCGGCAAACGAGGAATGCGTGGTGGTGGAGGCATTGATCATCGGGTTCTCCCACTGTATGGATAAAAAATGTTGGATAAAACTGATTTGCGCACCACAGGGCCCTGGCAAACGAAGCGGTTCACCCCAAGGTGGCCCTGGCCCAGGTAGGAGGAGCCTGTTGGGGGTGGATGACACCCCGGGGCAAACGCCAACAGGACACAAATTTCTGAAAAACGAGACCTTCTGCGGTTCACTTGCCCCGATTGCAACTGCCAACAGTGCCTGGGCAGGGGATCGTCTTCATTGGGTGTGTATTATTCGATAAAAATGATAGAAACGCAATAATGCAATGTTTTTAGGGTTTTTATCTTTTTAAGGGCAGGCCCTGATGTGCAGACCTGCGAGGGGAGGACTTCCTTAGCGCAGGCGTCAAGGCTTGGTGTAGAGCCCGCCGCAGCGGTCGGTTGGCTGCACCGGGGCGATGCTGCGCGTTTGGGATCGATTTTGACTATTTCTGCGCGTTTTACGCAAATGTATCAATTGAAGGGGTGGCGGTAATGACGCCTGGAGCGCTGGTGTGCGACACCGCCCGCTGGTGCACGCCCAGGCCATGGCCTGGCGTATGCACCAGGACGAGGTTCCAGTCCGTAGCGGCCGCCGCGCCGCAGCGGCAGGTGCCAACCGTGTCGGCCTGGCCGCGCGCCTACCTGCTATTGACCCAGTTTGCCAACCAGCAGGTGGTCGGCGGTGCGCCAGCCCGCTTGCTCCGGGGTGCTGACCTTGAAGATCTTCAGGTCTGCCTGGCTGGCGTGTTTGACGCGGTAGACCTTGAAGCTGGCCTGGTTGGCATAGGTCACAAAGAACCAGTTCGCATCGCCACTGGCCTGGGTGGCGTAGTGCACCTCGTGCCAGCACAGGTCAGCCTGGCTCGCATGCGCGACTTCGCAAATGTGGGCATCGGCCTGGTTTTCGTATTTCACTTCCAGGATCTTGGCCATGGGCATCCTTTCGGGCGGTGGTTTGGTGCGGGGCTTGCTGGTCCAAGGGTATCCAGACTTTGGGCGCGCCAGCCCTGGGTTGCCCTGTAGAGATGTAAGATTTTTCGTAAAAAACCTGGCTGGCGCTTGGTAGACAAGCGCTAGCAGCTATCAAAATTGAAGTGCCTTGGGTTTGCCCCAGCTATCCAGGTCATCGATAGCATCGATAGCATCGAGAGTACGGAGATGCATCAAGGGCGCCAGGGTTGCCTCTGGCGTTTCAGTTCTCTATCTGTACTGCATCCACAAACACCAGCTCGCAGGAGCTCGCCCCCGAATCCGACCGGGTGAGCGAACTCGTCCAGCGCCAGCCGCTGGGGTGTGTCACCTCGACCAGCCTGCCCGTGATGCGGATGTAGCCCCCCGGCCGGGCTTTCAGGAGCGCCCGCTCGACCACGGGGGTGGCCGCGATCATGTGCATGTTGGCCGACGACTCAATGATCTCCTGCAGCGGTATGGGTGGCTGGTTGCGCCAGGAGTAGCGGTACCAGCGGCCGCTCTGGGTGATGTTCAGGGCTTCGTACACCGCCGGGTCGGCCATGCGCTTCCAGCCCAGGGCCAGGTCCACGGGCGACAGCTCGGCCTCCCTGCCCAGGGAATAGTCCTCGCGCGACAACACCCGCGCCCGCACTGCAAACGTGGCCAGCGGCTTGACCTGGTAGCCCCGGAACTCGAAAGCTGCATCGCTGGTGGGCGCCTGGACAGGGCTGTCTGCCAGCGGCTGCGAGACTGCGGCCAGGCCATGGCTTTGCAGCCGCTGGTCGGCGTAGTGCACGCGCAGCTTTTCCACCGCAAAAAAAGCCACCAGCAGGGCGATGGCAATCTTCAAGAGGGTGGAGAAGTTCATGGCTGCTGCAGGGGGAACGGGCGATGGATGGGCTTGCCAGGGGGGCTGGGCTACGGTGCAACGCCTGTGCAGCAGGCTGCTGTGCCCTTCAAAGCCAGCCGTCGTGGCAGGGCACGTGGCCGGGTGCGAGGTTGATGTATTGCACCAGCCGGGGCTGTGTGCCCCGGTTGGGGCTGGGGCCATGGGGCAGGGCCTGGTGCCAGATCACCATGTCGCCCGCACCCGCGCCAATGGGCGTGGCTCCCAGCGCATGCAGGTCTTGCTGCCGAGGTTCCGCCCCGGGAGGCAACTGCGCCAGCCAGTCAGCCACCCGGCGGTGAAAACCCGGCACCAGGGTGAGGGCACCTTGCTCGGGGGGCGTGTCCGTCAGGTACAGGATGCCCTGCGTGGCCAACGGGATGGGCTGCTGCAGGCTCACATCCCAGTGCATGCCCTGGCCTCCGTAGGGGTAGCCGGGGCGCTCTGGCGGGTTGAAGCCGCAGCGGTCGGTGCTGCACCACAGGTCGGCCGTTCCCCACAGCTGGGCAAACGCCTTGTGGATGCGCAGGGAGCGCCGGTTGACGTCGAAGGCCGGGTGCTGAAACATCTGCACCATGACGTTGCGCGGTGCGTGCGCGTACCAGGATTCGATGTCGGAGGGGGTGGCACGCACGGCCTCCCACACCGCCTGCGCGGCGGCAGCGCTGTCGGCGGCGGGCACGGCCTGGCGCAGCACCACGTAGCCGTGCTCGTCCCAGTGCGCCAGGTCGTCCGCATTCAGCACAGGCTCCATCGCGTCAACCTGTGCCTGCAGCTGCACCACTGCATCGGGTGCGGGGCGACCGTCCACCAGGGCTTGAATCCGCGCCACGGTGGTGGCGTCGGGCATGCCTGCGGTGCGCACGATCCAGTCTTCAAAAGCGGCGAAATCCGGGGCCTCGCGCAACACATGCTGCAGGGTCTGCTCCAGCCCCACGCCCAGCGCGCTCAGCACCGTCTGCGTGCGGTGGCCTTCCCGCTGCGCGCCTTCGATGACCACGCCCTGGCGCGCTGCCATCCAGCGAGACCAGCAACGTTTGAGGTGCGGCACCTGCAGGGAGCCTCGGTCTGTGTCGGGTGGCAAGGGGGTGGAGCTTGGCGTGTGGGCTGCAGCGACTGACATGGGGGCGGTGGGGGTTGTGAGGGAAACCAGAAACGCTTCAATCCGGGTATGACACACGCAAAACAGGGCTCTCGCAAGTGGATCGCCCATGGCGAAGGTGGTGCTTGTATCCCTATTTGCGTAAATCCATCCGGATTAGAACCGCTTCGCAGGCAAATCGGCAGCAGGTGTGCAGCCCGACAGAAGCCCTGCCCAATATCCGGTGCTTCGATATTTGGGGGCCAGGAGCCTGTCGGACTTGGAAATCGTCGGCTGCAAAGGGACCGCAGCGGTCCATTTTTGGCTTCGCCGCTCTTCGATAACGGGGTGGGCGGGGTTGTGTGGTGGCGGGTAGCGCCGGGATGGTGCAGTGCGGCGCACCGGAAAGTGTGCAGCGCCGCCGAGAATTGCTACATTATTTGTAGCTGCTTGCGCTCTATGAATAAGCGCTAGAGGCTGATTTTTACCGTTTTTTCAGGTTGGCAGATCGTCGCGGCAAGCGTCAGGACCAAGCCTTTGTGCCCGGCACGGGTACTTATACGCCCCGCTCCGGTGGCGCAGCCCCCCCCCCGCACAGACACCAGCGCCACATCGACCATGCCCAGGTATGCGCCTTGCGATGGTTCCCGCTCCAGCCCCCGCCCACGGGCTGCGCTGATCGGCGTGGCGCAGGGGGATCGGGTATCAAGCCGCTACGCGCACCGCCTGGCGGGCCAGCAGTTTCCACTGGCCGCCTTGCTGCTGCCATACCCCCAGGATCTTGATCTGCACCTTGCCGGGCTTGCCCGAGTCGTTGGTGTCGGCCGTCAGGGTGTGGCGCACGAGGGCGGTGTTGCCGACGACCTTGATGGTCTGGTCGGTGATGGTGATGGTGACGAAGTCGGACTTGCCGTTGAGCAGGTCGCCCATGAAGCTGTCTTTGGTGTCGACCCGGCCGCCCGAGTGGCCGTAGCTCAGGTCATCGGCCACCAAGGGGGCGAGCGCAGCGGCAGTGGGGTCGATCATGGCAAGGCGCAGGCGCTCGGCAGCGGCGGCCACAGCCTGCTCGGCGCCTGCGGTGGGCGCTGCGGCGGCGGTGGTGGTCTGGCTGGCACAGCCGCTGAGTGCGACAAGGGCCAAGGCGCTGGCGGCAGCGAGGATGAGGGGCTTGAGCATGTTGTTTGTCTCCGTATTGATTGGTGTTGGCGTGCCGGGGTCTTGCCCCGCGCCCGTGCACGACCAGGCGCGGCGGGTGTTGTGGTGCTGCTGTGGAGAGGGCGGAACCCCCTGAAAAAAGGGCCTGGAGAACCAGGCCCTCGCAGGCATTCTTGGGGCCGCTTACTTCGGGCCGCTTATTGCGGGCCGAGCTTGTCGATCAGCGCCTTGAGTTCTTCCATCTCGGCAGGCTTGAGGTCGGTGAGCGGCGCACGCACAGGCCCGCCGTCATGGCCC
>CAXIRU010000110.1:0-19444 GCA_964031875.1 Acidovorax facilis | reverse complement strand
TGAAGATCGGCGTGCAAGCTAAGCGCAAGCGCGCTGGCTGGAATCTGGCTTACTTGGGGCAGCTATTGGGCATCGCTGATTAGATGCGATTGCCCTGCTATATTGAATTGATTGCTATATTTTGCATAGCAATCTGGATCTGCCGATCCATTGCCATACCCGATTCGACCGCACCGCTCCAATCTGTCGCATAGGTGACTTGGCATTGGTGGTTATCCTCCATGCGCTTGTTACCAAGTGCTGCTATATTGCACTGCAACATAACGGAGTTTCGCCCATGCTGTATCACATTTACGAAACCCAGCGCTCCCTGATGGAGCCCTTTACCGATTTCGCGCAGGCTGCAGCCAAACTGTTCAGCAACCCCCTGTCACCCTTCAGCGAGAGCCCGCTGGCGCAGCGCATGTCTGCCGGCTATGAGCTGCTGTATCGCCTGGGCAAGGACTATGAAAAGCCTGCCTTCGGTATCCACTCGGTAGACGTGGATGGCGTGGGCGTGGCAGTGCATGAACGCATCGAGCTGGACAAGCCGTTTTGCGAACTGCGACGCTTCAAGCGCTTCTCGGACGACACCACCACCCTGACCAAGCTCAAGGCACAACCCGTGGTGCTGATCGTTGCCCCCTTGTCAGGCCACTATGCCACCTTGCTGCGCGACACCGTGCGCACCATGCTCAAGGACCACAAGGTTTACATCACCGACTGGAAGAACGCACGCTTGGTGCCCCTATCTGAAGGCGAATTCCACCTCGATGACTATGTCAACTACGTGCAGGAATTCATCCGCCACCTGCAGGGCATCTACGGCAACTGCCATGTCATCAGCGTGTGCCAGCCCACCGTGCCCGTGCTGGCGGCGGTGTCTCTGATGGCCAGCCGGGGAGAGACCACTCCGCTGACCATGACCATGATGGGCGGCCCCATTGACGCCCGCAGATCCCCCACCTCGGTCAACAACCTGGCGACGAACCGCAGCTTTGAATGGTTCGAGAACAACGTGATCTACCGCGTGCCTGAAAACTTCCCGGGTGCGGGGCGGCGCGTCTACCCCGGTTTTCTGCAGTACACCGGTTTCGTGGCCATGAACCCGGACCGCCACGCCAACAGCCACTATGACTACTTCAAGGACCTGATCAAGGGCGACGACGCCAGTGCCGAAGCGCATCGCAAGTTCTACGACGAGTACAACGCGGTGCTCGACATGGACGCCGACTACTACCTGGAAACCATCCAGACCGTATTCCAGGACTACAAGCTGGTGCATGGCACCTGGGATGTGCGTTCCCCTGCAGGCAAGATCGAGCGCGTGCGTCCGCAGGACATCACCACAACCGCCCTGTTCACGGTGGAAGGCGAACTTGACGACATTTCTGGCTCAGGCCAGACCGAAGCCGCGCACGACCTGTGCAGTGGCATCGTGCGCAAGGAGCAGCGCCATCTGGAGGCCAAAGGCGCGGGCCACTACGGCATCTTCAGCGGTCGACGCTGGCGCGAAGTGGTCTACCCGCAGGTGCGCGCCTTTATCCTAGAGCACGAAAAGCCCCAGGCCAAGATTGCGGCACCGGTCACGGACACGCCGGACGACAACCCGCCCCGCCGAGTTGTGTCGGCCAAAGCGGCTGTGCCTGCCGTCAAGGGCACGGAGAGGGCCGTAGCCAAACCGGTTGCCAAACCCGTCGCCCAGGCTGTGGTCAAACCGACCTTAAAAGCACCCTCCAAAACGGCGCCCAAAACGCCCCCGAAGGCGGCTGCAAAAACCGTTGCCCAGACCGCTGCCAAAACCACTGCGAGCGGCACGGCGAAAGCTGTCGCCAAGCCTGCGGCCAAGGCACCTGCGGCAGTTGCAACCCGCTGGGTGACGCCCTCGGCCGAGGCCGCTGCCGGCACGCCCACCGGCGCTGCCGCACCGGCTGACGCGGATGTCTCAGCACCAGCGCAGACCACGGTGACCGCCGCAGCATCTGCCCGCAGCCGCCGCAGTGCGGTGCGCAAGGCTTGAGCCAGCACGGGCCAGTTTCTGCTCCATCCGCCGCTGTCTCGATGCTCGCGGCGCGGATTGACGCGGCCCTGCCCCAGACGCAGTGCACGCGTTGTGGTTACCCGGACTGCGCCACCTATGCCCAGGCGATTGCCGCAGAGGGCGTGCCCATCAACCAATGCCCTCCGGGGGGGGCTGAGGGCATCGCCCGCCTCGCCGCCATCACAGGGCAGGCGCTGCTACCGCTGAGTGCAGAGCACGGCGTGGAAGCCCCGCGCACCGTGGCGTACATCGACGAAGCCTGGTGCATTGGGTGCACGCTGTGTATCAAGGCATGCCCCACCGACGCCATCGTGGGCTCCCACAAGAAAATGCACACGATCATCGAGCCGTATTGCACTGGCTGTGAACTGTGCATCCCGGTGTGCCCCGTGGACTGCATACAAATCGAGAGCGCCAGTGGCAGCGCCACCGGATGGGCCGCATGGTCTGCCCCGCTGGCGCAGCAGGCGCGCCAGCGCTATCTGGCACACCGCGAACGCATCCCGCTGGACGCGGTGATGAACCCTGCGGAAGAAGGCGACGCGCCCGGTGCACAAAACGAGGGCAGCGCCTTGCCTTCGGCCGCTGTGGCCGCCACCGTTACCAGCGACAGCGCCCAGGCAGCACGCCAGGCTGCCATCGCCGCAGCGATGGAGCGCGCCCGGCAGCGACGGGCACAGGGGCCAGCGGGGTCATAGGGGCCATAAAAACCGTAGGGTCCGCTTTGGGCCTCCAAAGGCCCGGCGCGGGATGCTGTGTACCCCTGTGCCTGTACGTCGGCTCACGGCTGACTTCTCTCGCTCAGGGGCCACGGCCATTCCCGATCCAGCGGCGGTCTGATCGGGGGCATCGCCCATAATGGCGCCCCATGAATCCCTTGCTTTCCCATCTCCAGCCTTACCCCTTCGAGCGGCTGCGGCAGCTCTTCGCGGGGGTGACACCCCCGGCAGCCTACAGCCCCATCAGTCTGGGCATGGGCGAGCCCCGCCATCCCACGCCGCAGTTCATCAAGGACGCCCTGTCCAACAACCTCAATGGGCTGGCGAGCTACCCAGCCACGGCGGGCGCCCCGGAATTGCGCGAGGCATTCACCCGTTGGCTGCACTTGCGCTATGCGATCACGCTGGACCCTGCCACCCAGGTCCTGCCCGTGAATGGTTCACGCGAGGCGCTCTTTTCTTTTGCCCAGACCCTCATCGACCCTTCGCAGGGACAGCCGTTGGTGGTTTGCCCCAATCCGTTCTACCAGATCTACGAGGGTGCGGCCCTGCTGGCAGGCGCTACGCCCTACTATGCGGCCAGCGACCCGGCGCGCAACTTTGCCGTGAACTGGGACGCCGTGCCAGCCGCCGTGTGGGAGCGCACGCAGCTGCTTTTTGTGTGTTCGCCAGGCAATCCCACCGGCGCAGTCATGCCCCTGTCGGAGTGGAAGAAGCTTTTCGAGCTGAGCGACCGCTATGGTTTTGTGATTGCCTCGGACGAGTGCTACAGCGAAATCTACTTCCGCGACGAGCCGCCGCTGGGCGGCCTGCAGGCTGCAGAAAAGCTTGGCCGCAGCGACTACAAAAACCTGATCTCCTTCACCAGCCTGTCCAAGCGCAGCAACGTGCCCGGCATGCGCAGCGGTTTTGTGGCGGGCGACGCGGCCCTGATCAAGTCGTTTTTGCTGTACCGCACCTACCACGGCAGCGCCATGAGTCCCATCGTGCAGGCAGCCAGCATTGCGGCCTGGGGCGACGAGCAGCATGTGGTGGAGAACCGCGCGCGCTATCGCAAGAAGTTCGCCCAGGTCACCCCCCTGCTGGCGGGCGTGATGGAGGTGGCGCTGCCCGACGCGGGTTTTTATCTGTGGGCCAAGGTCCCTGAAGCCCTGGGCATGGACGACGCCGAGTTCGCGCGCGCCCTCCTGGCTCAATACAATGTCACCGTGCTCCCCGGTAGCTATCTGGCCCGCGAGGCTCAGGGCAGCAACCCAGGGGCCCAGCGCGTGCGCATGGCTCTGGTGGCCGAAACCGAAGAATGCGCAGAAGCCGCGTTGCGCATCGTGCAATTCATCCAATCCCGTACTGCCTGATCGGCAGACCTAGAGACTGACTGACAACAACATGACCCAACAACTGCAAACCATCATCGACAACGCCTGGGACAACCGTGCGAGCATCTCGCCCACCGCGGCCCCCAAGGAAATCCAGGACGCTGTCGAGCATGTGATCGCCGAGTTGAACAACGGCACGCTGCGTGTGGCCACGCGCGAAGCTGTGGGCCAGTGGACGGTGCACCAGTGGATCAAGAAGGCTGTGCTGCTGTCGTTCCGCCTCAAGGACAACGAAGTGATCAAGGCCGGTGACCTGGGTTTTTACGACAAGGTGCAGACCAAGTTCGCGCACCTGACAGAAGAAGAAATGAAAGCCACCGGCGTGCGCGTGGTGCCCCCCGCCGTGGCCCGCCGTGGGAGCTACATCGCCAAGGGCGCGATCCTGATGCCCTCCTACGTGAACATCGGCGCGTATGTGGGTGAAGGCACCATGGTGGACACCTGGGCCACCGTAGGCTCTTGCGCTCAGATCGGCGCGGGCGTGCACCTGTCTGGCGGCGTGGGCATTGGCGGCGTGCTGGAACCTTTGCAGGCTGGCCCCACCATCATCGAAGACAACTGCTTCATCGGTGCTCGCTCTGAAGTGGTGGAGGGTGTGGTCATCGAGGAAAACTCCGTGCTGGGCATGGGCGTGTACATCGGCCAGAGCACGCCGATCTTCAACCGCGCCACCGGCGAAATCAGCTATGGCCGCGTGCCTTCGGGCTCGGTGGTTGTCAGCGGCAACCTGCCCAAGACGGCCGCGAACGGCGCCCCCTACAGCATGTACGCAGCCATCATCGTCAAGCAGGTGGACGCGCAGACCCGCTCCAAGACCAGCATCAACGAGCTGCTGCGCGACTGATCGCCTTCCAGCCCAGGGCATGCCATCGTGCCGGCCCTGGAGTAGACACCGACAGATACCGACAACAAGAGGGAAACACCATGAGCACGATGGAGCGAATTCTTCGCCTGATGAGCGAAAAAAAGGCATCAGACGTCTATCTGTCGGCCAATGCCCCGGCGCTGATCAAGATCAACGGCGAATGCATCCCGATCAACAACCAGATCCTCCCGCCCGACGCTCCGCGCAACCTGCTCTCTGAAGTGGTCCCGCCGGACCGCATCGAAGAGCTCGAGGAAACGGGCGAGCTGAACATGGGCGTTCCGCTCAACGGCGTGGGCCGCTTCCGTATCAGTGCCATGCGCCAGCGCGGCAGCTATGCGGTGGTGATCCGCTTCATCTCACAGCAGATCCCTGAATTCGACTCGCTGGGCCTGCCGCCCGTGATGCGGGAACTCATCATGGAAAAGCGGGGCCTGATCCTCATGGTGGGCGCCACGGGCTCGGGCAAGAGCACTTCGCTGGCGTCCATGATCGACACCCGCAACGAGGCGCTCACCGGACACATTCTCACCATCGAAGACCCGGTCGAATACCAGTTCAGGAACAAGAAATCCATCGTCAACCAGCGCGAAATCGGCAGCGACACCCAGTCGCTGCAGACGGCACTGAAGAACGCGCTGCGCCAGGCGCCCGATGTGATCCTGATCGGCGAAATCCGAGACCGTGAAACCATGTCGGCCGCCATCGCCTATGCCCAATCGGGCCACCTGTGTCTGGCCACGCTGCACGGCAACAACAGCTACCACGCGCTCAACCGTATCCTGAGCTTCTACCCCGTCGAAGTGCGCCCCACCATGCTGGGTGACCTGGCGTCCGCCATGAAGGCCATCATCTCGCAACGGCTGGTGCGCACCGTCGACGGTAGCCGCGCACCTGCGGTGGAGGTCATGCTCAACACCAAGCTGGTGTCCGACCTGATCGAAAAAGGCGACTTCTCGGGCGTGAAGGAAGCCATGGAAAAATCCATGGCCGAAGGCTCGCAGACCTTCGAGGAGGCGCTGGCCAAGCTGATCATGGACTCCCGGATCGACCGCAAGGAAGGCATGGCCTACGCCGACTCGCCCACCAACCTCATGTGGCGACTGCAAAACGACTTCTCCCTCGCTGCCAACGCTGCCAAGGCCCAGAAGGAGGCGCGCGACACACCCGACGACGCGCCCTCGTTCACTGAAATTGTTCTGGACGTCAAGCCCGCCGCCTGAAGTGGACACCCCCTGACGTGCCAGCGGCGCCCCCCTGTGCCGGAAGGGGGGTACCTCTGACCTGCCAGAGTCCGATCCACGGTGGCGCTGGCCTTGCGTGTGCCAGATTCTTGGACAGCGCCCTCATCCCTTTTTTCCCAGCACCCTCTTTCAGCTTCCACCTCCATGTCCCGCACCCTGCACCTGGCCGAACAGCTCATTGCCCTGCCCTCCATCACCCCCGAGGACGCGGGCTGCCTCGACCTGCTGGCCGCGCGGCTGGCTCCGCTTGGGTTTGTGTCCGAACGCATGGACAGTGGCCCGATCGAATTTCGCGTCAGCAACTTGTGGTCAAAAAGGCCCGTAGCGCTTGGTGGTAAAGCGCAAGCAGCTATAAAAACCATAGTATTTGCCGGCCACACCGACGTCGTGCCGACAGGTCCGCTGACCCAGTGGAGCAGCGACCCCTTCGTACCCACCCACAAGGATGGCAAGCTCTACGGTCGCGGTGCCAGCGACATGAAAACCTCCATCGCCGCTTTTGTCGTGGCGGTGGAGGAGTTCCTGGCCGCCACGCCCGATCCGCAGATTGAACTGGCCTTTCTCCTGACCAGCGACGAGGAGGGTCCCTCGGTGGACGGCACCAAGGTCGTGGTCGAGCAACTCAAGGCCCGCGGTGAAAAGCTCGACTACTGCATCGTGGGAGAACCCACGTCCGTGGAGAAAACCGGCGACATGATCAAGAACGGGCGGCGTGGCACGCTCAGCGGCAAGCTCACCGTGCGCGGAATCCAGGGGCATATCGCTTACCCCCAACTGGCCCGCAACCCGATTCACCAGGCCCTGCCCGCACTCGCGGAGCTGGCCGCTACTGTGTGGGACCAGGGCAATGCATTTTTCCCTCCCACCAGCTGGCAGATCAGCAACATGCACGGCGGCACGGGTGCTACCAACATCATTCCGGGCGAGGTGGTAGTGGACTTCAACTTCCGCTTCTCCACCGAATCCACGGCGGAAGGCCTGCAGCAGCGCGTACACGCTGTGCTGGACCGCCATGGCCTCGAATACGACCTGCGCTGGACGCTGGGCGGCCAGCCGTTTTTGACAACCCCTGGCGAGCTCGTGGTCGCCGTGCAGCAGGCCATTGCTGCCGAAACCGGACTCACCACCGAACTCTCCACCACCGGCGGCACCAGTGACGGCCGCTTCATCGCCCAGGTGTGCCCCCAGGTGATCGAACTGGGGCCTCCGAACGCCAGCATCCACAAGATTGACGAGCACATCGTGGTGGCCGATATCGAGCCGCTCAAAAACATCTACCGCCGCACCCTGGAAAACCTGCACGCGCAGGCACAGGCTCGGGCCGATGGCGAGGTCACGCGATGACTGCGCTGCATCCTACGCTCGTGGGGGACACCGTGGGCGCCTTGGTCGAATCGGGTGCGCAGCGCCTGGAGTCTGCGGGTGTTTCGTTTGGGCACGGCACCACCAACGCGCACGACGAAGCCGCCTGGCTGGTGCTCTGGCGTCTGGGGCTGCCGCTGGACAGCGACCTGTCCGAGGCCCCTGACTCCATAAAAAATCAGACCGTAACGCCCGCCGATCAAGCGCTGGTAGCTACACTTTTTGACGAACGTATTCGCAGCCGCAAGCCCGCCGCCTACCTCACACAAGAGGCCTGGCTGCAGGGCGTGCCGTTTTACGTGGACGAACGCGCCATCGTTCCGCGCAGCTTCATTGCAGAGCTGCTGGTCGATGGGGGGGCCGACGAGTACCTGAGCGACCACACTCGCCAGGTGCTGGACCTGTGCACAGGCAACGGCAGCCTGGCCGTGCTGGCCGCCATGGCCTGGCCTGAAGTGGCAGTGACCGGTGCCGACATCTCGCCCGACGCGCTCGCCGTGGCCCGCATCAATGTGGACAAACACGGCCTGCAAGACCGCATCCAGCTGCAGCTTTCCGATGGCCTGGCCGCCCTGCCCGGCCCCTGGGACCTGATTCTGTGCAATCCGCCCTATGTGAACGCAGCCAGCATGGCCGCATTGCCTGCCGAGTACCGTGCCGAACCTGAGCTGGCCTTGGCCGGAGGCAACGATGGGATGGACTTTGTGCGCCAGCTGTTTGCCGCTGCGCCTACCTGCATGAGCGACGACGCTGTGATCATTCTGGAGATCGGCAACGAACGTGCACACTTCGAAGCCGCGTTCCCCCAGCTGCCGGTGTTCTGGCTGGATACCAGTGCAGGTGAAGACCAGGTTTTGCTGGTGACCCGCCAGGCTTTGGCCGCCCAAACCCGGCTCACGGCACAATAGGGGGTTGTGGGCCACCCCTCGTTTGTGTTGGTTGCCCCTAGATGGCAGCCTTTTGCCCCAGCTTCTTAACGCCACCCGCCCCGCGCGGGTGTGCTTTTTTGTGAATTCCGAATGATCACCCTCAAGAACGTCACCTTGCGACGCGGCGCCAAAGTCGTGCTCGACAGCGTTTCCGCCACTATTAACCCCGGCGAAAGCGTCGGCCTTGTGGGGCGCAATGGCGCTGGCAAGTCGAGCCTGTTTGCCTTGCTCAGCGGCAAGCTGCACGAAGACGGAGGAGATTTCTACATCCCCACGAGCTGGCGCATGGCCGAGGTCGCGCAGAACATGCCCGAAACCGACCAGTCGGCCACCGACTTTGTGCTGGAGGGAGACACGCGCCTGGCCGAAGTGCAGCAACAGTTGCTGGACGCAGAAGCCAGCGACGACGGAATGGCCATCGCCCATGCCTATTCGGACCTGCACGACGCGGGAGCCCACGATGCAGTGGCCCGAGCGCAGGCCTTGATTCTGGGCCTGGGCTTTCGCGTGAGCGAGCTGGACCAGCCCGTCAACAGCTTCTCGGGTGGCTGGCGCATGCGCCTGCAACTGGCCCGCGCACTGATGTGCCCCAGCGATTTGCTGCTGCTGGACGAGCCCACCAACCACTTGGACTTGGACGCCCTCGTCTGGCTGGAAGCCTGGCTCAAGCGCTACACCGGCACCATGATCGTGATCAGCCACGACCGCGAGTTTCTGGACGCCATCACCAACGTCACCCTGCAAATCCAGCAGGGTGAGTTGAACCGTTATGGCGGCAACTACAGCAAGTTTGAGGAACTGCGCGCCCAGCAGCTCGAATTGCAGCAAGCCAGCTTTGCCAAGCAGCAAGAAAAGATGGCCCATCTGCAAAAGTTCATCGACCGCTTCAAGGCCAAGGCCAGCAAGGCCAAACAGGCGCAAAGCCGCGTCAAGCAGCTCGAACGCATGGAGAAGATTGGACCCGTGCTGGCCGAGGCAGAGTTCACTTTCGAATTCAAGGAGCCTGCCAACCTGCCCAACCCGATGCTGGCCATCAGCGATGCATCGTTCGGCTATGTGGACGACGAAGGTACACCCACCACCATCCTCACCGGCGTCAACCGCTCGGTGCTGGCCGGGCAACGCATCGGCATCTTGGGTGCCAACGGCCAGGGCAAATCCACGCTGGTCAAGACCATTGCACGCACCATGAAGCCACTGGGCGGCAGCGTGACCGAAGGCAAGGGCCTGAACATCGGCTACTTCGCCCAGCAGGAACTCGACGTATTGCGTCCCGCAGAAAACCCGCTGGAGCACATGATCCGCCTGGCCAAAGAGCTGGGGCCTGATGCCAAGCAGCCCAGCCGCGAGCAAGACCTGCGCAGCTACCTGGGCACGTTCAACTTCACGGGCGACATGGTCAAGCAGGCCGTGGGCACCATGAGCGGTGGCGAAAAGGCCCGCCTGGTGCTGGCCATGATCGTCTGGCAACGCCCCAACCTGCTGCTGCTGGACGAGCCGACCAACCACCTGGACCTGGCCACCCGCGAAGCCCTGGCCATGGCGCTCAACGACTTTGATGGCACCGTCATGCTCGTGAGCCATGACCGCTCGCTGTTGCGTTCGGTCTGTGAAGACTTCTGGATGGTGGGTAGGGGTGTGGTGGGGCCGTTTGATGGTGACCTGGATGACTACCAGCGCTACCTGCTCGAGGAGTCCAAGCGCCTGCGCGAAGAGGCTCGCCTGGCTGAGCAGGCTCAGGCATCGGGGGCAAGCAGCGCCGCACCCGCTGCGCAAGCGCCTTCCGCGGCCGCAGAGCCCGCCCCCGTCGCTGCCCCGGCACCCCCTGCCACCTCCACCACATCGTCCTCACGCGATGGGCGCGAGCAACGCAAGCTCGACGCCCAGACACGCCAACAATTGGCCGAAAAGACCCGGCCGCTCAAAAAAGAGTTGGAACAGATCGACAAGCGCCTGGCCGCGCTGGCGAGCGAGCGGGCAACCCTGGAGCACAAGCTCACGCAATCGCTGCCCCCGGCCGAGATAGCCGAATGTGGCCGCGCACTGAAAGCGGGCAATGATGAAACAAACCAACTGGAAGAGCGCTGGCTAGAAATTTCTTCGGCCCTGGAGGAAATTTCGACCGCTACCGTGGGCTAAAGTGTAAATCTGTGTAATTCAAAAGGCGCCAACATTCGGCCTCAGAGCTTTTGCTGTAAGCGTTAGCAGCTTCTCTTTTGATAGCAAATATGGGTACAGGGATACAGGCGCTCACGGTTGCATTTTTTTGCGAAACGCTGTCAACGGACTGCAGATCGGCCGCGTTGTTGGTACATCACAGGAGTTTTCCAGTATGAATACCACCGCAATCTTGTCCGCTTGGCCCGAAGACGAACGCGATCGCAAGCGCGCCCCGGCCCGTTTCTGAAAGCGCTGCAACCAGTTTCCCCATTGAGGGGCATATCCAGCGCGAATACAAAGACCCAAGCACAAACCATACCAGCGCACAGACTGTGCTTGCACCAAAGGGCAGATTTCATAGGGTGCCTCGCAGCAAGACCTCGGTAGCCCTTCTGCTCTTGCTCCTCCAATAAAAAACCCCGCATCGCGGGGTTTTTGTTTTTTGGGGCCTGGGTCGTTCAACCCATGTGCAGGCCACCGTTGACCGAGAAATCGGCACCCGTCGCATAGCCACCCTCTTCCGATGCCAGCCACGCAATGATCGAAGCAATTTCGCTGGGCTCACCCAGGCGTTTGACGGGAACTGTGGCCACGATCTTTTCGAGCACGTCAGGACGGATCGCCTTGACCATGTCGGTGCCGATGTAGCCAGGGCTCACTGTGTTGACCGTCACCCCTTTGGTCGCCAGTTCCTGCGCCAGGGCCATCGAGAAGCCGTGCATGCCCGCCTTGGCAGCCGAGTAGTTGGTTTGGCCGGCCTGGCCCTTTTCGCCATTGACCGAGCTGATGTTGATGATGCGGCCCCAGCCCTTTTCCACCATGTCTGCCACCACTTGTTTGGTGACGTTGAACATGCTGTTGAGGTTGGTTTCAATCACCGCGTCCCAGTCTTCGCGCGACATCTTGAGGAACATGCGGTCGCGGGTGATGCCCGCGTTGTTCACCAGCACGTCGATGGTGCCGTGTTCGGCCTTGGTCTTGCCGAAGGCTTCTACCGTGGAATCCCAGTCGCCCACATTGCCCACCGAGGCATAAAAGGTGTAGCCCAGGGCCTTTTGCTCAGCCAGCCACTTGGCATGGTCACGGGTAGGACCACAACCTGCAATGACCTTGAAGCCCTCCTTGTGCAGGCGCTGGCAGATAGCGGTCCCGATGCCGCCCATGCCACCGGTGACGTATGCAACTTTCTGGCTCATATGATTTCTCCTTGTTAGTGATGTGCTCGACAGCCACTCTACCGAAGAAATCTACCGCTGCCGTGAAGGAAAACACTGAAGCCCTTTTCTTTTTGGCATATCGGCATGCATCACACGCCTAATGCACCCGCTGCCTTGGCGGCGTCACAGTTTTGGTGCAAGTCGCTGTCTTGAAAGCCCTGGCAGAAATGGCTTGCCACCGGTCCTTGTCAGCATTGCGCAACAAGCGACAGGACCAATGCTGCAGTTCCCAATCCCGAACTCAGAAATGAAAAAGCCGCGTCGCAACGCGGCTTGGGCTCCTGGCATTGCACCCGCAGCACGACGGGGTCGCAGGTGCAAAAAAGGTCTGGAGTCGGGAGACTTAACGCTCCACAGCCAGGGACACACCCATACCACCACCAATACACAGCGCGGCAAGGCCCTTCTTAGCATCGCGGCGCTGCATCTCGTGCAGCAGCGTCACCAGGATGCGGCAACCGGAGGCGCCGATGGGGTGACCGATGGCGATAGCACCGCCATTCACGTTGACCTTGGCAGGGTCAATGGCCAGCTCCTTGTTCACTGCGCAAGCCTGCGCGGCAAAAGCTTCATTCAGCTCAAACAGATCCACATCGGCAGCGTTCCAGCCTGCACGCTGCAGCGCCTTGCGAGAAGCTGGAACGGGGCCCATGCCCATGGTGGCGGGGTCCAGGCCGCTGGTGCCAAAGGCCGCAATGCGAGCCAGTGGCGTGAGGCCAAGGGCTGCGGCCTTCTTGGCGCTCATCACCACGACCGCAGCTGCACCGTCGTTCAGGCCGGATGCGTTGCCAGCGGTCACGCTGCCCGCCTTGTCAAACGCGGGGCGCAAGCCCGCCAGCGCTTCGGCATTGGTCTTGCGGTTGAGGTACTCGTCGGTGTTGAAGAGGATGGGGTCGCCCTTCTTCTGCGCGAGGCTCACGCCCACGATTTCATCGACAAACTTCCCAGCATCTTGTGCAGCAGCAGCCTTTTGCTGGCTGGCCAGGGCCAGGGCATCCTGCATGTCGCGGGTGATGCCGTAGGCCTTGGCCACGTTTTCGGCCGTGATACCCATGTGGTACTGGTTGTACACATCCCACAGGCCATCGACGATCATTGAGTCGACCATCTTCCAGTCACCCATGCGCTGGCCGTCACGCGAGCCGTTGAGCACGTGGGGTGCCAGGCTCATGCTTTCCTGTCCACCGGCCACCACGATCTCGCTGTCGCCCCAAGCGACAGCCTGCGCGGCCAGCATCACGGCCTTGAGGCCGGAGCCGCACACCGCGTTGATGGTGAGCGCCGGGGTTTCCTTGGCCACGCCGGCCTTCATCGAAGCCTGGCGGGCGGGGTTCTGGCCCACACCAGCGGTCAGCACCTGACCCATGATGACTTCACCAATCTGGTCGGACGACAGGCCCGCACGGGCAATGGCTTCGCGGATCACGATAGCGCCCAGCTCGGTGGCAGGCGTCTTGGCCAGTGCGCCGCCAAATTTGCCCACTGCAGTGCGGGCGGCCGAAACGATGACGATGTCTTCCATGGAATGTCCTTGTAGTTGAGGGGTGTTCGAAATGGGAATTTTGGCAGTGCTGAACGTCAGGGCTGTTGCGTGTCAGGCTTTTTGCTGAACGTAGCTGCCCGGTGCGGGCTGCAGGGCCTTGAACCTGGTGCCCTTGCCGTAGCTCTTGGGCGCAGCGATCTGCTTGCCGGCATGGCCCTTGAGCCAACCGGACCAATCGGTCCACCAGCTACCAGGGTGCTCAGTCGCACCGTCCAGCCACTGGTCGAGGGTGGCTGGCAGCTTGCCGTCAGCGCGGATCCAGTGGCTGCGCTTGCCCTTGGCAGGGGGGTTGATGACGCCTGCGATATGGCCCGATGCGCCCATCACAAAACGCTTCTTGCCGGGTAACACCTGGGTAGACGCATAGGCCGCGGTAATAGGCACGATATGGTCTTCGCGCGATCCGTAGATGTAGACGGGCAACGTGAGGTTGCCCAGGTCCAGCTTTTCGCCGCACACAGTGAGCTTGCCGGGTTGGACAAGGTTGTTTTCGAGATAGAAGTTGCGCAGGTACCAGGCATAGAACGGCCCTGGCAGGTTGGTGCTGTCGCTGTTCCAGTACAGCAGATCGAACGGCGGCGGCGTCTCACCCTTGAGGTAATTGCCCACCACGTAGTTCCATACCAGGTCGTTGGGGCGCAGGAAGCTGAAGGTGGAGGCCAGATCCTGCCCTTTCATCAGCCCGCCGTTGCCCATCTGCATCTCGCGGAACTTCACAAAGGCCTCGTCGATGAACACATCGAGAATGCCAGTGTCCGTGAAGTCGATCAATGTGGTCAGGAAGGTGGCGCTGGCCACAGGCTCATCGCCGCGCGCAGCCAGCACTGCCAGGGCATTGGAGAGGATGGTGCCGCCCACGCAAAAACCCAGCGCATTGAGCTGCTCCGCGCCCGTGATGTTCTGCACCACGTCGATGGCGGCCATGGCGCCATCTTCCACGTAATCGTCCCAGGTCTTGTGCGCCAAGCTGTCGTCAGGGTTGCGCCAGCTCACCACAAAGGTACGGTGGCCTTGTTCGACGGCGTAGCGGATCAGCGAGTTCTCGGGCTGCAGGTCGAGGATGTAGAACTTGTTGATGCAAGGCGGCACCAGCAGGAACGGGCGCTCGTACACCTTGGCTGTGAGTGGCTTGTATTCGAGCAACTGAAAGAGTTCGTTCTCATACACCACGGCACCCTCGGTGGTGGCTACGTTGCGGCCCACCTCGAACAGGCTTTCGTCGGTCATCGACACATGGCCCTGCGTGATGTCGTGCAGCAGGTTCTGCATGCCCTTGGCAATGCTCTCGCCCTTGGTCTCGATCGCTTTTTTCTGCGCCTCGGCATTGAATGCCAGGAAGTTGCTGGGGGCCATGGCAGCCATCCATTGCTCCACACCAAAGCGGATGCGCGCCTTGGTCTTTTCGTCGGACTCCACGGCATCGGCCAGCCCCATGAGCGTGCGGGCATTGAGCAGATAGGCTGCGGCGGAAAACGCAGCGACGGGGTTGCTGGCCCAGCCCTCGCCGGAGAAGCGGCGGTCCTTGATTTCGGGAGCACCCTGCAGGCCCTGGGCCCAGAGTTCCTGCGCATCCTTGAGATACTGCTGCTGCAAGGCCTGAAGCTTGGTGGGCGAAAACTGGAGGGGTGGCGGGGCAGGTACCTGGCTCCCCATGTCCAGTTTCTGGAACGACTGCAGCGCCTGTGACCAGCTTTGCCCGAAAATCTTCTGGAACTGCTCGGCGCTCTCGGCCCAGGGTGATTCAGAATTCATGCTCTTTCCTCCGTGATTGATCGCTCGCAGCCGCAACGCATTTTTGTCATGACTATCGCAAAACAGGGCTCATGCACCGGGTTCGCCCCGACACGAGAGACCCGCGTCACATCCCGATTTGCGCAAGTGCTACTGGTGTTTGTCTTCCGGGTTCATTGTTGCCGACCCCTTTGCCCGTGGCAACGGATTCAACGTTTGCACTGAACACAAAACAATGTACCTCATCGTCATCGCCTGGACCTACGTCACTCTCATGATGGCAGTGGCCGAAGCCACCAGCTCCAACGGCACCGTGCTGGGTGCCGTCATCACTTTTGCGCTATACGGCCTGCTGCCCATGGGCATTCTGGTGTACATCCTTGGCACGCCTTCACGCAAGCGCGCGATCAAGGCCCGAGAGGCCGCAGAACAGGCTGCCTACGATGCCGAACAAGCCGCTGCGGCCGCTGCGGCCGTTGCCAACCCGGCACAGCTTGCACCGGCTGCATTGGCTGCATCAGCTGCGCCAGATGCAGGCAGCGAAGCGCCCGCTCGCGCCGAGGGGCCCGCTGTCGCGGCGGTGCGAAAAGAACCTTGAGGCGTTGGTCACGGTGCACCAGGGCGGTGTGCTGTTGTTGCCGTGAATGTGCGTGACGCCCAGCGCCTGCAACCGCAACCGCGCCAGCCCGGCCAAATCGCACAGGTATTTACCCCTCGCCACGCCGCCAGGCACAAAACACGATTGCATGGCTGGGTTGCTGTCGCAGAACGCCGCGCGCACTTCGGCCCCCACCTCGAAGGCCTGGGGGCCAATGCAGGGCCCCAGCCAGGCCAGCGTTTCCTGGGCAAGCATTGGGGTTGAATTGCTTGCTCCTATTTTTGTAGCTGCTAGCGCTCTACCATTGGGCGCCAGGGCCTCAAAACGCTTAAAAACGGATTCCAATACCCCCTGCCCGCCCGTTCCTGCCAGCCCGCGCCAGCCGGCATGCGCCGCAGCCACTACCTGGCCTGAGCGGTGGGCCAACAGCACGGGCAGGCAGTCGGCCACCATGACGGTGCAGACCACACCAGGCGCCGTGGCCAGGCAGGCATCGGCGTCGATGCCATCGGGGGTGTTGCCATCCAGGTGCACCACGCCATCGCCATGCACCTGGTTCAAAAACACCGGCCGAGTGCCGCCCGCAACGGCATTGACCGTGGCGTGCAGCCTCAGGCGATTGGTCAGCACAGCTGCGGGGTTGTCGCCCACGTGGGTCCCCAGGTTCAGGCTGTCATAGGGCGGAAGGCTCACGCCCCCAGCGCGTGTGGTGCACAGGGCGTGCACGCCTGGCGGCGCAGGCCAGTCGGGCACCAGGCAGTCGGCCTCTGGCAGAGGTCCGTGGTGCGAGCTCAAGCTTCGTTGTCCGGGCAGGCGGACGGCTGGGCCTTCTGGAAGGCGGGCAGCGCCATACAGGCTTCGAATGCCCCCATCGTGAGCGGCAGGCCACCCAAGTCCACGTTGAACCGCTGGCCGTTGAAGATTTGCGGCACCAGACAGCAATCGGCCAGCGTGGGGGTGTCGCCCCAGCACAGCGCAGAGGCGGGCAGGCCCTGGGCCGAACGCTCTTGCGCCAGCAGTGCCAGCTGGCGCTCAAAGGCCTCCAGCCCGCTGCGCACCCAGTGGCGGTACCAAGCGTTCTTGGCCTCCTCTTCCACCTTCAGCTCGCGCACCAGGTACTTGAGAACGCGCAGGTTGTTGATGGGATGGATATCGCACGCCACCGTCTGCGCCAGCGCACGTACGCGCGCCCGTGCCAGGGGCGTGGCGGGCAGCAGCGCAGGCGTGGGGTGGGTTTCTTCCAGGTATTCGATGATGGCCATCGACTGCGACAGCGCCGTGCCGTCGTCTGTCACCAGCGTGGGCACCAGCGCATCGCCTATGCGGCTGACATACCCAGGGGCCAGGTGCTCGCCCTTGACCAGGTGCACGGGGATGTAATCGTAGGACAGGCCCTTGACCTGCAGCGCTATGCGCACGCGGAAGGAGGCAGAGGAGCGGAAATAGTTGTAGAGCTGCATGGCGGAAATCCGGCGTTAGACAGGACGATTCAAAGGACGTTTCAAAACATGGCAGCTTGGGGCGCCACCGCGACGACAGCCGCTGCCCGTGTCCGTCAGGCGCCCGAGGCCCCCGCCGGGTCCTGGTGTTTGTAGACAACCTTGGACAGGATGTTCATGAGGTCGACGCGCTCCTGCGCGTTGAGTGGCGCCATGAGCCGCTCTTGCACACGCTGGGCGGCATCGCGCATCTGCAGCGCGGCCACCTCGCCCTCCGGTGTGATCCACAGCAGCTTGCGACGGCGGTCACGGGTGTCAGGCTCGCGGCGGATCCAGCCGCGTTTTTCAAGCCGACCAATCACCGAGCCCGATGTGGCGGCGTCAAACGCCACGCGTGACGCCAGCGTCACCTGGTCTTCACCGGGCTGTGCCAGCAGCTCGTGCAGGATGGCGAACTGCACCGGCGTCACGTCAAACCCCGCAGTTTCTTCCATGAAAAGCGCCACGGTGCGCTGGTGGGCGCGCCGCACCAGGTGGCCTGGCGTGTTGTGGAAATCGAAGCTCTTTGCCATGGGCGCGAGTGTAGCGCCCCGCAGCGAGCCGGCCGCGCCCATGGCACACTGCCACACCAAGGCTGCGCCGGGTCTGTGGCGGGGGGGGACAACACCCTCCGGCGTGCCATCAGCGCCGTCCAGCAATCATTCATTTCCACTCAACCTAAAAATTCGAGAGGCAGACATGAGCTACGTGTTTTCTCCCGCGCCGGTGGCCAGCGTGCCCGTGGTGGGCAGCGCAGACCGCTTTCCCGTGCATCGCATCTACTGCGTGGGGCGCAACTACGAGGAGCATGCCAAAGAGATGGGTTTCACAGGCCGCGAGCCCCCCTTCTTTTTCATGAAGCCCGCCGACGCCATCGTGGTGGTCAATGCCGGCGAAACGGGCCAGTTGCCCTACCCCAGCCTCACAGCCAACCTGCACCACGAGATCGAGCTGGTGGTGGCCATTGGCAAGGGCGGCAAAAACATTCGGGCTGCCGACGCATTCGCGCACATCTACGGCTATGCCGTGGGCCTGGACATGACGCGGCGCGACCTGCAAAACGACATGAAGAAGCAAGGCCGCCCCTGGTGCATCGGCAAAGGCTTTGACGCCAGTGCCCCCATCGGCCCCATCACCCCGGCTGCGCAGGCAGGCGATGTGGCCAAGGCCGCAATTTGGCTGCAGGTCAACGGTGCCGACCGGCAGCGCAGCACGGTCACGCAACTGATCTGGAACATTGCCGAAACCATCGAGCACCTGTCGGCCGCGTGGGAGCTGCAGCCCGGCGACCTGATCTACACAGGCACCCCCGAAGGCGTGGGCGCCGTGGTGCGCGGTGATGTGCTGGAAGGCGGCGTGGACGGCCTCGGCACCCTGCGGCTGAGTGTGGTGTAAGCCTGCCTGGAACTTACCTGGAGCCTGCCTGCGGCGCCCTGGGCACCATCCGGGCTCCATCCACTCATTTTTTGATAGCTATCAGCGCTTACCTAGCGGGCGCAGAGGCCATTTTTAGATCAAAATCCCCGCATGACTTTTCGCAGCCCCATCAAACACTGCCGCGCCTGCGGCACCGCCGTGGTCTACCGGCTGCCGGACGACGGCGACACCAAACAGCGCGCGGTGTGCCCCGCCTGCAACACGGTGCACTACGAAAACCCGCTCAACGTGGTGGGCACCGTGCCCGCGCTGCCCGATGGGCGCATCCTGCTGTGCAAGCGCAACATTGAACCCCGCTGGGGCAAGTGGACGTTGCCTGCAGGCTTCATGGAGCTGGACGAAACCACGGCCCAGGGTGCCGCGCGCGAGACCGATGAAGAAGCGGGCGCCCAGATCGAAATCGGCCCCCTGTTCAGCCTGCTCAATGTGCGCCGCGTGGGCCAGGTGCACCTGTTCTACCGCGCAACACTGCTCAGCGACCAGTTCAACCCGGGGTATGAAACCATCGAGGCGCGGCTGTTTGCAGAAGACGAAGTGCCGTGGGACGAGATTGCCTTTCGCACCGTGAAGGAAACGCTGGAGGCCTACTTTGCAGACCGCAAGGCGGGCGCCTTTGGCCTGCATGTGATCGATATCGAGTAACAGCTCCGCATCACGCAGAGCATCCCTAGTGTGGTGTCTCGGAAATAATTTGAATTATTTTTGAGTTTGTCGGTCAGAGTAGCTTCCATAGAGGAGAGTACGCCGATGGCCCACGCTGGACGC
>CAXIRU010000109.1:0-24472 GCA_964031875.1 Acidovorax facilis | reverse complement strand
ATCCGCGCGATCCGCGACTACTTCAACAACGACATCGGTGACATCCTCATCGATACCGACGACATCTACGAACAGGCGCAGCAGTTCATGGCGCACGTCATGCCCGAGCATGCCGCCCGCGTGAAGCGCTACCGCGACGACGCGGCCCTGTTCAGCCGCTTCCAGATCGAGCACCAGATCGAATCGGCCTACGCACGCACCGTGCAACTGCCCTCGGGCGGCGCCATTGTGATCGACCACACCGAAGCGCTGGTCAGCGTGGACGTGAACTCGGCCCGCGCCATCAAGGGCGGCGACATCGAGGAAACCGCCACCCGCACCAACCTGGAAGCTGCCGACGAAGTGGCCCGCCAGATGCGCCTGCGCGACCTGGGCGGCCTGATCGTGATCGACTTCATCGACATGGAGGAGAGCAAGAACCGCCGCGAAGTCGAAAACCGCCTGCGTGACGCACTGCGTCAAGACCGCGCCCGCGTGCAGTTCGGCACCATCAGCAAGTTCGGCCTGATGGAAATGAGCCGTCAGCGCTTGAAGCCCGCCCTCTCCGAAGGCTCGTCCATCCCCTGCCCCCGCTGCGGTGGCTCGGGCCACATCCGCGACACGGAATCGTCGGCCCTGCAGATCCTGCGGATCATTCAAGAAGAATCGATGAAGGACAACACGGCCGCTGTGCACTGCCAGGTGCCGGTGGAAGTGGCCTCTTTCCTGCTGAACGAAAAGCGCACCGAGATCGCCAAGATCGAACTCAAGCAGCGGGTGGCCGTGCTGATGGTGCCCAACAAGACGCTGGAAACCCCCAACTACCGCCTGGAACGCCTCAAGCACGACGACCCGCGCCTGGACCACATCGAAGCCAGCTACAAGCTCGCGGAAGACGTGGAAGACCCCACCGCCGTGACGCGCCGCTCGCAAGAGCCCACCAACAAACAAACGCCCGTCATCAAGGGCGTGCTGCCTGATGCACCTGCGCCGGTGGCCGAGCCTCGCCCCGAGGGCGCAACGCGCCCACCCCGTTCGGGCCAGCGCCCCGCCGCTGCCACCACCGCACCCGCTCCTGCCCCCGTGGCAGCCCCTGCTCCTGCCGCAGCAGCGCCCCAGGAGCAAGGCTTCTTTGGCTGGATCAAGAGCCTGTTCGGCTTTGGCACGGCACCGGCAGCCCCAGCACCCGTGGCAGCACCTGCTCCGGCACCAGCCCCTGAGACCACCGCCCGTAGCGAACCCCGCCGCGATGGCCGCAACGGCGAAGGCCGTGGCCGCCGTGGGGGCCGCGATGGCAACCGGGACGGTCAGCGCGAAGGCACACCGCGTGACGGCAACCGCGAAAGCAACGGCGAAAACCGTGGCCGCCGTGGCGAACGCTCGGCCGAAGGCCGCGCACCCCGCGATGCCGAACGGCGCCCCGAGGGCGAGGCCCGCGAAGGTCAAAGCCAAGGCCGTGATGGCAGCCGCAACGGGCGTGAAGGACGCGAAGGGCGTGAAGGCGGTGGCCGTGGCCGCCGTGACAGCAACGAGCCACGCAACCAACATGCTGGCTTGAACGTCGACAACAGCATCGCCGCGACCGCACCGGTGGAAGGCCCCCAGGGCGGCAACACAGCGCCCAACGGCAATGCCGTGGAAGGCCCGGCCACCCAGCCGCCCCGTGGCGAGCGCAGCCCACGCCGCGAACGTGGTGGTGATCGCGGAGACCGCGGTGGCCGTGGCGAACGTGGCGAGCGCACGCCCCGTGCAGCAGAAGCCCCGGAAACAGCCACGGCGGCAGCCCAGGCTGACTTTGTCGACACAGCGCCGCTGGCTGCCCTGCCTGATCTGGACCTGTCCGGCAACGACGCCCAGCCCAACGGCAACGGCGTGGCCGCCGAAGAACAGCGCCGCGAGCGCCGCTCGCGCGACCGCTATGGGCGTGACCGCCGCGAGCGTGGCGAACGCGGCCCGCGTGACAACAACGGCAATGCAGAAGCTGCCGCACCGGCGATGCTGGACTTCGACCCCACACAGGCCGAACCAGCCCCCGCACAGGGCGAAGCACCCCGCCGCAGCTACTTCGCGGCGCCTGCCTCGGAGCCAGCGGCAAGCGCTGCAGCACCAGGGGTCCCAGCGGCCCCTGTGGCAGCGCCCGCCCACGCCACAGCTCCAGTGGCTGCGACCGTTGCTGCGCCCGTGGCGGCCACACCAGCCCCTGAAGCGGCTCCTGCGCCGGTGGCATCCGCTGCACCAGCACCCGCCGCCCCGGCAGCACCCGCTGCCAACGGCCTGCCCCGTGTCCAGGCGTTTGCACTGCCCATCGAAGAACTGCACCAAGTGGCTGCGGCATCGGGTCTGCAGTGGGTCAACTCCGACATGGACAAGGTGGCTGCCGTGCAAGCGGCCATTGCTGCCGAGCCCAAGCCAATCCGGGTGCCACGTGAGCGCCCGGCAGTGGTAGTTGTCGACGAAGGCCCACTGATGCTGGTGGAAACCCGCCGCGACCTGTCGGCCATGAAGCTGCCGTTTGAGCAGCCACCCACGGCTTGATGCTCTGAAGCGGCTGCAGCCCCTGAGGGGAACGCAGCCAGCCCTACCAAGAAGGAAGAAGGCGGCCTGGGCCGCCTTCTTTTTTTGGATGGGGCCCGTCAATGCCCGCAAGCATCCGAAGGCGCTGCATCAACAGGTACCATTTCGATCCAGCGCCCCGCCCAGAACCGCAGCAGCCTGCCCGGCCGCTTGCCTAACCCGCCGAGATCCACGGACCTTCTGACCCCATGCTGTTCCTGCTGTCGCCTGCCAAATCGCTCGACTACGACACCCCCCTGCCCGAAGGCCTGCCACACACCACACCCCAGTTTGTGGCGCAGTCCACGGCGCTCATCGAGGTACTGCGGGAGCAGTCCCCGCAGCAGATCGCATCGCTGATGGATCTGAGCGACAAGCTTGCCGCGCTGAACGTGGCCCGCTACCAAGCCTGGCGCCCCCGCTTCACGGCCACCAACTCGCGCCAGGCGCTGCTGGCGTTCAATGGAGATGTATATGAGGGACTGGACGCCCGCACGCTGGCCCCCCAGGACCTGGACTGGGCGCAGAGCCATGTGGCCATCTTGAGCGGCCTGTACGGCGTTCTGCGGCCACTCGATCGCATGCAGCCCTACCGCCTGGAGATGGGTACGCGCCTGGCCACGGCCGCTGGCGGCAACCTCTACCAGTTCTGGGGCAGCCAGATTTCCGAACACCTGAACACCCGCCTGCGGGCTTCCGACGCAAAAACCGACACGCCCGTGGTTGTCAACCTGGCGTCGCAGGAATACTTCAAGGCCGTGGACCGCAAGGCCCTCAGGGCCCGCGTGATCGAATGTGTGTTCGAAGACTGGAAAGGCGGCGCCTACAAGATCATCAGCTTCCACGCCAAGCGTGCGCGGGGCCTGATGGCGCGCTACGCCATCACCCATCGCCTTGCCGCGCCCCACCAGCTCGAAGGGTTTGATCTGGACGGCTATGCCTTTGCCCCGGCATCCTCCGAGCCCGAGCGCCTGGTCTTCCGGCGCAAGACCTCGACCAACGCCTGAATCCACCCTACCCACTCCCGTTGAAGGACCGCCATGGCATCGCGTTCTGAGCAGCACCCCGACAGCAGCACTACCACTGCACAGCGCAGCAGCGCCGCGCGGCAGGCCATTACGCCCGAGCTGCGCCGCTGGATCATCGAACAGGCCCAGGCCGGCTACGCCGCGCCCGTGGTGCTCAAGTCCATGCGTGACGCCGGGTGGGACGAAGACGTGGCGGCCGATGCGCTGGAGATCACGCTGCAAGAGCACCTGAACGACCTGGCCGTGCAAAAGGGCCTGCCCTCTGCATCGCCAGTGCCCGAGCCCCACCTGGATGCGTCGCCCGCCACGGTGGACTGCGGCGACCGCACCGTGAATGTGCTGTTGGCCATGGCCCAGCCGCGCATCGTGGTGTTTGGCAACCTGCTGTCGCCCGAAGAATGTGACGCCCTGATCGCAGACGCTGCGCCGCGCATGGCGCGTTCGCTCACGGTGGCCACCAAGACGGGGGGCGAGGAAATCAATGACGACCGCACCAGCGACGGCATGTTCTTCCAGCGCGGACAGAGCCCGCTGATCCAGCGCATCGAAGAACGCATTGCCCGCCTGGTGAACTGGCCCATCGAAAACGGCGAAGGCCTGCAGGTGCTGCACTACCGCCCCGGCGCCGAGTACAAGCCCCACTACGACTACTTCGACCCCGCCGAACCGGGCACGCCCACCATCGTCAAGCGCGGCGGGCAACGTGTGGGCACGCTGGTGATGTACCTGAACACCCCCGAAAAAGGCGGCGGCACCACCTTCCCCGACGTGCACCTGGAGGTCGCGCCGCAGCGCGGCAACGCCGTGTTCTTCAGCTACGAGCGCCCGCACCCGTCCACCCGCACCCTGCACGGTGGTGCGCCGGTGATCGCGGGCGAAAAGTGGATCGCCACCAAATGGCTGCGCGAACGGGAATTTAAATAAAACAGGTCCTAGCGCTTATCTATCAAGCGCTATAAGCTATTAATTTTATAGCAAACATGAACACCCCGGAACAATCCCAGCTCGGCAAGGCGTCCGCCTATGTCGACCAGTACGACGCCTCGCTGCTGTTTCCCATCCCCCGCCAGGGCAAGCGGTCAGAGATCGGCATCACCGGCGCTGCACCGTTCTTCGGGGCCGACCTGTGGACGGCGTTCGAGCTGTCGTGGCTGAACCTGCGTGGCAAGCCGCAGGTGGCGCTGGCACACATCACCGTGCCCTGCGAGACGCCCAACATCGTCGAGAGCAAATCGTTCAAGCTGTACCTCAACAGCTTCAACAACACCCGCTTTGCCGATGCCGCCGAAGTGCAGGCCCGCATCCGCACCGACATCAGCGAAGCTGCATGGCGCGGGGCGGAACACCCGGCCACAGCGGGCGTGAAGCTCATCGCACCCGAGCTGTTTGACCAGGAGCCCGTGCACGAACTGGACGGACTGAGCCTGGACCGCCTGGATGTGGAATGCACCCGCTACCAGCCCGCGCCCGACCTGCTGACGGCAGAATTCAACGAAGCCCCGGTGACCGAGACCCTGACCAGCAACCTGCTCAAAAGCAACTGCCTGGTGACGGGCCAGCCGGACTGGGGCAGCGTGCAGATCAGCTACAGCGGCCCGCAAATCAACCAGGAAGGGCTGCTGCAGTACCTGGTGAGCTTTCGCAACCACAACGAATTTCACGAGCAGTGCGTGGAGCGCATCTTCATGGACGTGTGGACGCGCTGCAAACCCATCAAGCTCACGGTGTATGCGCGCTATACGCGCCGGGGCGGGCTGGACATCAACCCCCTGCGCACCAGCCACCCGCAGGCCCTGCCGCGCAACGTGCGCACGGCGCGTCAGTAGCCAGAGATAGCTTGATGCCCCTGCCTGCGTCCCCAGGGGCCCTCAGCCCAGGCGAAATACATCCACCGAACGGCCCAGCGACACCGCGCTCTCCTTGAGCCCCTGCGCCGCCGCCGCAGACTCCTCCACCAGCGCGGCGTTCTGCTGCGTCACGGTGTCCAGTTGCGCCACAGCCGCGTTGACCTGGGCGATGCCTTGCGACTGCTCTTTGGTCGCGCTGCTGATCTGCTGCACCAGCGTGCTCACGCGCCCCACCGCATCGACCACGCCATGGATGGTGGAGCCGGCATGGTCCATCTGCTGGGCTCCGCTGGCGATCTGGTTCACCGTCACACCAATCAGCCCGCTGATCTGCTTGGCCGAGCTGGCACTGCGCTGGGCCAGCGCCCGCACCTCGCCCGCCACCACGGCAAAGCCCCTGCCCTGCTCGCCCGCGCGGGCCGCCTCGACGGCCGCGTTCAGGGCCAGCAGATTGGTCTGAAAGGCAATGCCCTCGATCACTCCCACGATCTCGCTGATCTTGGTGGACGACTGCTTCATCTGCTGCATGGCTGCGCCCACCTCCTGCACCGCCTGCCCGCCGCGCGTGGCAATGTCGCTGCTCTGGGCGCTCTCGTGCGACACCTTGGCCGCCGTTTCAGCCGTCTGCTGCACCGTGCCGGCCAGTTGCTCCATGGCCGCAGCGGTCTCCTCCAGGCTGCTGGCCTGCGACTCGGTGCGGGCCGACAGGTCCAGGCCGCCGCGCGAGATCTCGTCGGCCGATTCCACGAAGTGGCGCACCTCGGTGCGCACATCGCCCACCACCGCGCGCAGGTTGACCTGGGTCTGCTGCAGGCGCTGCATCAGCGCGCCCAGGGGCTGGGGATAGTTGGTGCCCACCGACGTGGCCAGGTTGCAGGCCGAGATGTCGGACGCGAAGCGGGTGGCATCATGAACGCCCTGCAGCACGGTGGCCTGAAAGCGCCATAGCGTCCACCCCGCCCCCATCAACAGCAGCACCAGGCGCGCCACCCAGGCAGTGGTGCCTTGCAACCCCAGCAGGTCGGGCAGCAGGGCCAGCAGCACGGTCACCAACAGCAGCAGCGCCATGCGGGGCAGCAACGCCATCTGCGCAAGGCGCTGCTGCCAGCCACGCATGCCGCGGTAGCGAACATTGCCCGAGTCCAGGTAAAAACTGCTCGCGCCCGAGGCCGCCTCGCTGCGCATCTGGGCGTACAAGGCTTCGGCAGCAGCCGTTTCGGCCGCACTGGGCTTGGTGCGCACCGACATGTAGCCGCGCGGCCTGCCGCCCTCCATGATGGGCGTGACATTGGCGCGCACCCAGTAGTGGTCGCCGTTCTTGCGGCGGTTCTTGACCAGGCCCGTCCAGGGCTCCCCCCGACCGATGGTGCGCCACATGTCCTTGTAGGCCTCGGCGGGCATATCGGGGTGGCGGATGATGTTGTGTGGCTGGCCGATGAGCTCGTCGTAGCTGTAACCACTCACCCGCACAAACGCCGGGTTGCAATGGGTGATCTCGCCTTTGGTATTGGTGCTGGACACCAGCAGCTCATCGCCGGAATAGTCGAAGATCTGCTGGGTCACCGGCAGGTTGATGCGCATGGAGCCTCCTGGTTGGCCGCAGCATGGGCAGACCGTGCGGCTAGAAATTTGTTACCAATTTATACCAACCAGTCTAACGGCTGAAAGCACCCTATGCCCCCAAACCAGAAGCTTGCGCCGGTTCACTGCGCGGGCTTGTAAGCCGCAATAGCCTTGGCCAGATCGGTGGTTTCTTCGCACTGTGCGCAGATGGCTTGCAGCTTGGCGAGCTGGGCTTCGGCCTGCGCCTTCTTGCCGACCTTGAGGTAGCCCATGCCTGAGTATTCGAGGGCTCCCTTGTGGCGAGGGTCCAGCGCCAGGGCCTTGTCGTAGGCCGCAAAGGCCTCGTCGTATTTACCCAGCCAGCGGTTGGAGTAACCCAGCAGGTTGTAGGCGTCGGCGTTCTGCGGGTTCTGGGCGACCACTTTGCTGAAGCTGCTGGCAGCCAGCGCCCAGTTCTTGGCTTCAATGGCTTTTTTACCCACGGCAAAGTCGTCAATGCGGGCATTCTGGACAGGCGTGGTGGGCGTGTCGGCGGCTTGCGCTGCGGGCAGCACCCACACGGGCATGACCGCCAGAGCCAGGCTCAGCGCAGGTGCAGACATCCAACGGCGAATAGACAGGGAAGGCATGTGAAAACTCCTGAAAACGTAGACAAGAAACAAAGAATGGGGGGCCAGGCGGCCCCCATGCCGAGCAACGGCACCCATCACAAACGCCACAAACCGGCAAACGGATGCAGGGCTGGCAAATTTTTCCCGATGCCGCAGGCCGCTGCGGCGCCTGGGGTGAGGCGCTTGCCTGAACCCCGTTGTGCGCAAACTATCACCTGCGCGCCATAGCTTGGCACAGTTGCCGGTGAAAAGCACTGTGCCGCTGCATCACAGCATCACTGCATCACTGCATCACTGCGCTACTGCATTGCTGCATTGCTGGGCACAGACGGCGTGCCAAATGCTGCCAACGCAAACGGTGGGCCCTCGGTGCTCTAGGGATGTCCTGCATAACTCCCTGCGGTCTGTGATAGCGCGGCCTCGGGCAGTCCGCTGCGTTGCTTTTCTTGCCAATAGCCGGGCTATTGGCTATAGGCTGCCAAAAGACGCCTTGCGGCCTGTCCCGATCCGCACTACCACCGACTAGCGAGGGTTATGCAGGACATCCCTAGAAAAGTTGCGCCGTGCCCTCTGTGCGGTCTGGCTTGCGCCGGCGCGCATCCACTGGGGCAGCCACCCGTGGCTCCAGCACTGGCTCTTCGCCCTGGCGCGCCAGCGAACTCGCCCGCACGCCCAGCAAGCGCAAACGCTTGTCCAGCGGCACGCGCTTGAGACACTGCCCGGCCAACTGACGGATGGCGGCCCCGTCGGCGGTGTACATGTTGGCGGTGTGGTCTCGCGTGGCGATCTTGAAGTCGTCGTAGCGCAGCTTGATGCCGATGGTGCGCGCCACATAGCCCTTGCGCTGCAGGTCTTCGGCCAGGCGCAAACACAGGTCGGTGAAGATCGCGCCCAACTCTGCCTTGTCGCGCACAGCGTGCAGATCGCGATCGAAGGTGGTCTCGCGGCTCATGCTCACCGGCTCGCTCTCCGTCACCACCGGGCTGTCGTCCTGGCCCCAGGCCACGCGGTGCATCCAGGCACCGGTGGACTTGCCAAAGTGGCCGATGAGCCACTGCGCATCCTGCGCGGCGAGCTGCCCGATGGTCTCGATGCCCAGCCGGGCCAGCTTTTCGCCCGCCTTGGGGCCGATGCCGTTGATCTTGCGCACGTTGAGCGGCCATATCTTCGTCTGCAGGTCTTCCTCGTAGACGATGGAGATGCCATTGGGCTTATTGAACTCGCTCGCCATCTTGGCCAGCAGGCGGTTGGGCGCCACGCCGATGGAGCAGGTCAGCCCGGTCACGTCAAAGATGCTCTTCTGGATGAGCCGCGCCAGCACCCTGCCCCCTTCGCGCTGGCCGCCGGGCACATCGGTGAAGTCGATGTACACCTCGTCCACGCCCCGGTCCTGCATCACCGGCGCGATCTCCACAATGGTGCTTTTGAACAGGCGCGAAAACCGCCGCACTTCATCAAAATCCACCGGCAGCACAATGGCCTGCGGGCACAGCCTGGCGGCCTTCATCATGCCCATGGCCGACCCCACGCCGAACTGGCGCGCAGCATAGGTGGCCGTGGTGATCACGCCCCGGCCCACATAGTCCTTGAGCCGGGGAAAGTCTTCCACCGGTATGAAATGCCGCTCCCGCAAGCCCGTGCCATCCGGGCCTTGCAACAGCAGTTCATCCACCTTGCGCCGCCCACCTCCAATCACCACCGGCAGGCCCTTGAGCTGCGGGTAGCGCAGCAGCTCGACCGACGCGAAAAAGGCGTCCATATCGAGGTGGGCAATGCGGCGCAGCCGCTGCCCGCCGCGCTCTGGCGGGGCGCAAGTTATAGGCTCATTGTGGGAAGAATCGGGCGCTGAGACAGTCACGCCCCCTATTGTGCGCGGCAGTGTGACAGGCTGCTGCCACAGGCCACACACAGGCCACAGGGCTTGTCCGTGCTATCGCTTGGCCATGGCCGCGCTGCGGATGCCCTGCAGCGTACCGGTGGGCGTGATCGCCTCGGGGTCGATCAGGCAGTGCAGCACGCTGGGCAGGCCGCTGGCGCGGGCGCGGGCCAGTGCGGGGGCGAAGTCTTCGGTGCGCTCCACGCGCTCACCGTGGCCGCCAAAAGCCTGGGCATAGGCCTTGAAGTCGGGGTTCTTGAGCTGCGTGGCGCTGACGCGGCCGGGGTACTCGCGCTCCTGGTGCATGCGGATGGTGCCGTACATGGCGTTGTCCAGCAGCACCACGATGATGGGCAGGCCGTACTGCACAGCGGTCGCAAACTCCTGGCCGTGCATCAGGAAGTCGCCGTCGCCCGCGAACACCACCACCTCGCGCTCTGGCCACAGGCGCTTGGCACCCACACCCGCAGGCAGGCCGTAGCCCATGGAGCCGCTGGTAGGTGCCAGCTGGCTGGCGTAGGTGGTGAAAGGCCAGAAGCGGTGCACCCAGGTGGCGAAGTTGCCGGCGCCATTGCAGAAGATGGTGTTGGCCGGCAGCGTGGATTTGAGGTGCTGCATGACCTGGCCCATCTGCAGATTACCGGGGATCTGGATGGGGTTGGTGTCGCTCCAGAGGATGTACTCAGACCGCGCCATCTCCGCATGGGCCTGCCAAGCCACCGGCGCTACAGGGCGCACGCTGGCCAGCGCCGCCGTGAAAGCCTGCGGCGTGGCGTGAATGGCCTGCGCAGGCCGGTACAGCTTGCCCAGTTCATCCGCATCGGCATGCACATGCACCAGTGGCTGGTCTGGGTTGGGGATGGCAAACAGCTCGTAGCCCTGCGACGGGATCTCTGACAGCCGCCCGCCCACCACCAGCACGAGGTCGGATTCGCGGATACGCGCCAACAGGCGCGGGTTCACGCCCAGGCCCAGGTCGCCGCCATAGCAGGCGTGGTTGGCCGGGAAAAGCATTTGCCGCCGGAACGAGCAGTACACCGGCAGCGACCACGCCTGCGCAAACGCCACAAACTCGCGCACCGCCTGCTCGGACCAGCGGCTGCCGCCCAGGATGGCCACAGGCTGGTGCGCGGCTTTCAGGCGCTGGGCCAGCTCGGCCATTTGCGCAGCGCCGGGGTGGGTTTCCGTCACCTGGTAGGGCAGCGCATCGGCCACGGCGGCGGCTTCGGTCAGCATGTCTTCGGGCAGCGCCACCACCACGGGGCCAGGGCGGCCCGAGGTGGCCACATGGAATGCGCGCGATATCAGCTCGGGCACACGCGCCGGGTCGTCGATCTGCACCACCCACTTGGCCATGGTGCCGAAGACGGCGCTGTAGTCCAGCTCCTGAAACGCCTCGCGCCCCATGGCACCGCGTGCCACCTGGCCTACGAACAGGATCATGGGGGTCGAATCCTGGTGGGCAATGTGCACACCGGCCGATGCGTTCGTGGCGCCGGGGCCGCGCGTCACAAAGCAGATGCCGGGCTGGCCCGTGAGCTTGCCCTGCGCCTCAGCCATCATGGCCGCGCCGCCCTCCTGGCGGCACACCGTCACGCCGATATCGGCATCGTGCAGGGCATCAAGCACAGCCAGGTAGCTTTCGCCAGGCACGCAAAAGAGCTGCTTCACACCGTGGGTGATGAGCTGCTGCACCAGAATCTGGCCGCCGGTGCGGGGGGAGAGGGAGGTCGTGGTCATATCAACGGTGTCTCAGCGGTATCGGGTCAGGAATTCAGAACAGGGCCTGGCAGGCGCGCTGGATGCGTGCGCAGGCTTCTTGCAAATCGGCGGTAGAGGCTGCGTACGAGATGCGAAAGTATGGCGCCAGCCCCAGCACCCCGCCAGGCACCACAGCGACATGGTGCTCGCGCAGCAGGTAGGCACAAAAGTCCGCATCGGTGCGCAGCAGCACGCCGCCCGGCGTGGTGCGGCCCAGCACACCTTCGCAGCTGGCAAAGGTGTAGAACGCGCCCTCGGGCACGCGGCAGCGCAGGCCGGGTGAGGCATTGAGTGCGGCCACGACCAGATCACGCCGGTCCTGGAACGCTTGGCAACGCTCACGCACCACGTCTTGCGGGCCCGTGAGCGCCGCCACGGCCGCGGCCTGGCTGATGGACGAGGGGCACGATGTGGCCTGGCTCTGCACCACAGCCATGGCGGCAATCAGTGCCTTGGGGCCTGCGCCGTAACCGATGCGCCAGCCGGTCATGGCATAGGCCTTGGAGACGCCGTTCACCGTCAGCGTGCGATCACGCAGCGAGGGCATTACTGCGGCGGGCGTGGCAAACGCACGGCCGTCGTACAGGATGTGTTCGTAAATGTCATCCGCCAGCAGCCACACCTGCGGGTGGCGCTCCACCACCTCCAGCACGGGGCGCAGCTGTTCGGCGCTGTAGGCCGCGCCGCTGGGGTTGGAGGGCGAGTTGATGAACACCCAGCGCGTGCGCGGCGTGATGGCCGCCTCCAGCTGCTCGGGCGTGATGCGAAAGCCGTTGGCCTCGGTGCAGGGCACCACCACGGGTACACCGCCTGCAATCAGCACCATGTCGGCGTATGACGTCCAGTACGGCGCGGGCAGGATCACTTCATCGCCCGGATTCACCGACGCCATCAGCGCGTTGTAAAGAATCTGCTTGGCCCCAGCCCCCGCAGTGATTTCGTTCAGCGCAAAGTCCAGCCCGTTGTCGTGCTTGAACTTGTGCTGGATGGCGGCTTTCAGCTCTGCCGTGCCATCCAGCACCGTGTAGTGCGTCTCCCCCCGCGCCATGGCCTGCTGGGCGGCTTCCAGAATGTGGGCTGGCGTGTCGAAGTCGGGCTCGCCCAGGCCCAACACAATCACAGGCTGGCCCTGGCGCTTGAGCTGGTGGGCCTCTTGCGTCAGGCGCACGATTTCGGAGACGCCGATGGCGCCCAGACGGTCGGCCGCGCGGAAGGCCGTGGCGGGGATGGGAGCGTTCATTGCTGGTAGGTCTCCAGGGGCTTGTCGTTGGGGGTGGCAAACAGCTGGCGCAGCGTGGTGCCCAGCGGCAGGTTCAGGCTCATGTTCTTGGGCGGGATGGGGTTCACAAACCACTTGGTGTAGATCTTTTCCATCTCGCCGCTTTGCATCAGCTTAGTCAGCACACCATCCACCGCCGACTTGAAAGTGGGGTCGTCCTTGCGGAACAGCAGCGCAATCGGCTCAGCGCCCAGCGGCTCGCCCACGATGCGGTAGGCCGAGGGGTCTTTGGAGTTGGCGATCATCCCGGCCAGCAGGTTGTCGTCGAGCACAAACGCGTCGGCACGGCCGGTTTCGAGCAGCAAAAAGCTCTCGTGGTGGTCCTTGCCCAGCACGGTCTTGATGGGGGCGCCGCCCAGCGCGCGCTCTTGCTTGCGCAGCAGTTGCACAGCGGTGGTGCCGGTGGATGCGGCAATGGTGCGGCCCGCGAGCTGGCTGACGGATTTCAGGTCCGAATCCTTGCGCACGGCCATGCGCACTTCACTCACGTAGGTGGTCACCGCAAAGGCCACTTGCTGCTGGCGCGCCGTGTTGTTGGTGGTGGGGCCGCAGCCGATGTCGAGCGTGCCGTTCTGCACCAGCGGCAGGGTGTTTTGCGCAGTCACGGCCATGTATTCGAGCTTGGCGTCGGGCGCGATTTCTTTCAGCACGCGCTCGCACAGCTCCACGTGGTAGCCCACGTATTTCTCGTTTGCGCCCAGCGCGTAGGCCATGGGCGGCGAGGTCTCTCGCACGCCCAGCACCACCTTGCCGCTGGACTTGATCTTCTCCAGCGTGGGCTGGGTGACCGTCTGCGCCAGCGCGGGGGCC
Source organism: Acidovorax facilis (assembly GCA_964031875.1). Classification (GTDB taxonomy): domain Bacteria; phylum Pseudomonadota; class Gammaproteobacteria; order Burkholderiales; family Burkholderiaceae_C; genus Acidovorax; species Acidovorax facilis_A. The sequence goes on along the minus strand of CAXIRU010000109.1, from coordinate 11,165 downwards.
GTGGCCATGCAGGCCAGGGCCAGGCCTGCAGCGAGCGCGGTGAAGGTCTTGCGGGAAATTGCCATGTCGTTGTCTCCTTGTGTTTTGTCGTTGGCAGGTTGAAAAAAGGCGAGGCTCAAATCACGTTCTTTTCGAGCAGCGGCGCGTTGCGCGCGATGCGTTCGATGGATAGCGGCGAAAGGTCCAGGCTTTGGTAGCGGCCCGTGAGCAACAGCTCGGCCACGCCCCGGCCCACGGCTGGGCACTGCTGCAGGCCGTGGCCCGAGAAGCCGTTGGCAAACACCAGGTTGTCGCACGCCGGGTGCAGGCCCACGATGGCGTTGTGGTCGAAGGTATTCATCTCGTAGTAGCCCGCCCAGGCGCCCTGCATGCGCAGTGCTTCAAAGCCGGGGATGCGCTCGGCCAGGGTGGGCCAGATGTGGTCCTCAAACGCGGCGTACTCGGGATCCAGCGGCGCAAAGTCGGCGTCGTTGTCCGCATCTGGTGCAAAGCCACAGATAAAGCCTTGGCCCTCGGGCCGCAGCCAGATGCCGCTGGTGTCGATGAGCAGCGGGCAACCCGGCAGCGCTGCGGGGCTGGCGAGGTTGAAGACGGTGCGGCGCTTGCCCACCACCGGCAGATCAATGCCCGCCCAGCCCGCAATCGCCGCAGCCCAGGGGCCACCGGAGTTCACGGCGTGGCGGCAAGGCAGCACGGCGCCGCTGTGCAGGCGCACCGCGTTCACGTGCAGCACGCCATCGCTGCTCACTGTATCCAGCCCCACCGCCTCATCGGCCACATAGCGCACGCCCTGGCTCTGCGCCTTTTTGCGCAGCGCCGTCAGCAGCAGGTAGCCATCAAACCAGCCCTCGCCCGACAGGCCCAATGAGCCCAGCACCACGTCCTGCAGCGCCAGCCACGGAAAGCGCTCGGCCAGTTGCTGCAGGCCCAGCAGCGCCACATCGGCACCATGCTGCTTTTGCAGTGCATGGTTCTCGCGCAGCGTGGCCTCGCCCGCCTGGGTGGCCAGGTACAGGTAGCCGCCTTCATGCAGGCCGATGTCGGGCGCGTCGCCATTGCACGCCAACAGCGTGCCCACGTTGCGCAAAAAGCCAATGCCGTAGGCCGATATCTGGATGTTGATGTCGGTCGAGAACTGCTGGCGGATGGAGCTGGCAGACAGCGCCGACGATGCACGTGCATAGGTCGGGTCACGCTCGACCACCACCACCTCGCAGCCCGGTTGCTGCAGCGTGAGGAAGTACGCAATCGCACTGCCGATGACACCACCGCCAATGATGACGATGGGGGATGAATCAGGATTCATTCAAAGATCTCGCGGTGCACCAGCCCTTCGACAAGCTCAGGGCGATCGGGTTGGAACACACCCCCCGCCCTGCCCCACCCGTTCGGGCTGAGCCTGTCGAAGCCAGGGCGTAACGCATGCGGTCCTCAACCAGGTCACATATCAAACGTCACGCCTTGCGCCAGTGGCAATGCAGTGGAGTAGTTGATGGTGTTCGTCGCACGGCGCATGTAGGCCTTCCAGCTGTCGGACCCCGCCTCGCGCCCGCCGCCGGTTTCCTTCTCGCCGCCAAACGCGCCGCCAATCTCGGCGCCGCTAGGGCCGATGTTCACATTGGCAATGCCGCAGTCCGAGCCTGCCGCCGACATGAACTGCTCGGCCTCGCGCACATTGAGCGTGAAGATGGACGACGACAGCCCAGCGCCCACGGCGTTGTTCATGGCGATGGCTTCGTCGATAAGTTGATAGCGCACCACGTACAGGATGGGCGCAAAGGTTTCGTGCAGCGCGGGGCCTTCGTGCTTTGCCAGCTCGACCAGCGCGGGGCGCACGTAGTACGCATCCGCACCGCCGATGCCTTCCACCCGGCCGCCGCCGTGCACCGTGGCGCCCAGCGCGCGGCTTTGCTCCAGCGCCTTTTGCATGCCATCAAAGGCCAAGCGGTCAATCAGCGGGCCCACCAGCGTGCCAGCGGTGCGCGGGTCGCCCACCTGCACGTTGGCGTACACCTTGGCCAGCTGGGGCACCAGCTGGTCGTAAATGCTCTCGTGCACAAACAGGCGGCGCAGCGTGGTGCAGCGCTGGCCCGCCGTGCCCATGGCGGCAAACGCGATGCCGCGCAGGGCCAGGTTCAGGTCGGCCGTAGGCGCCACGATGGCGGCGTTGTTGCCGCCCAGCTCCAGAATGCCGCGCGCAAAACGCGCTGCCAGGCGCGGGCCCACGGCGCGGCCCATGGCGGTGGAGCCGGTGGCCGACAGCACGGGCACGCGGGCGTCGTCTACCAGCACCTCGCCAATGTCGCGCTGGCCCACGATCAGCTCGAGCAGACCTTCGGGCGCGTCGCTTCCAAAGCGTGCGATGGCGCGCTGCGCAATCGCGTGCGTGGCCAGGGCGGTGAGCGGGGTCTTTTCCGAAGGCTTCCACACCACCGAATCGCCACACACCAGCGCCAGCGCCGCGTTCCACGACCACACGGCCACGGGGAAGTTGAAGGCCGAGATCACGCCGCACACGCCCAGCGGATGCCAGGTTTCCATCATGCGGTGGCCGGGGCGCTCGGTGGCAATCGTCAGGCCGTACAGCTGACGCGACAGGCCCACGGCAAAGTCGCAGATGTCGATCATCTCCTGCACCTCGCCCAGGCCTTCGGACGGGATCTTGCCCGCCTCGATGGTCACCAGCAGGCCCAGGTCGGCCTTGGCGGCGCGCAGCTCTTCGCCCAGCAGGCGCACCAGCTCACCCCGGCGCGGTGCGGGCACATTGCGCCACGCCAAAAAGGCGGCATGCGCGCGACCGATGGCGGCCGTGGCATCGGCCGCGCTTTGCTGCGGCACCTGGGCCAGCACCTCGCCCGTGATGGGCGAGCGCGCCGCCAGCGTGCCGCCGGTGTAAGCCGCGCGGGGCACGCCCAGGCGTTGCAGCAGTTGATCGACTTCGGACACAAGAGGGGTGGCGGCAGAGGTGGCAGACATGGCGGCTCGCAAAGGTGAAAGGGGTGCAAAGAAACAGAAAGGCGCAGAAGAATCTACGCAAACATTGCGCCAATATCCGCCAACTGCGGGGTGGTGGATAGCGAAAATTTGGAACTACTTCATCACAAATCCGCATGAAGTTCGTGAAAATTGCAGAGCAGCCTGCGCACAATCCATAAGCGCTGCGACCCAAAACAGTGCACACACAACAAACGCCGCTCATTCCTCCACCGCATGACCCCTGCGCCCCACCACCATGACCCTGCTGCGCCGCGCCTTCCTGCCCTCCACCGCCGACCTGCTGGCCTTTGAGGCAGCCGCCCGGCACCAGAGCGTGTCGCGCGCGGCCGAGGAGTTGCACCTCACGCAAAGCGCGGTGTCACGCCAGATCCGCCAGCTGGAAGAGCAAATCGGCACCGCCCTCTTCCACCGTGTGCGCCAGCGCGTGGTGCTGACCGACGCGGGCCGCGTCTACGCTGCAGACGTGCAAAACGTGCTGCAACAACTGTCGGCCAGCACACAAAAAGCCATGGCGTTTTCCAGCACCGACGGGCTGCTCAACCTGGCCGTGCTGCCCACGCTGGGCACCCGCTGGCTCATCCCGCGCTTGGGGCGCTTTATGGCGCTGCACCCCGAGGCAATGGTCAACTTCTCGGCCCGCACCGAGCCCTTTGACTTTGCGGGCACGCCGTTTGACGCGGCCATCCACTTCGGCACGCCACACTGGGCAGGCGCCGTGTGCGAATACCTCATGCACGAAGAAACCGTGCCCGTGTGCAGCCCCACCTACCGCGACCGCCACAGCATCCGCACCCCGCAAGACCTGACCCGCGTGGTGCTGCTGCAGCAAAGCACCCGCCCCACACAATGGGCCGAATGGTTTGAGCTGGTGGGCGCCCCCACGGCCCTGGCCCTGCGCGGCCCCCAGTCTGAGCACTTCGCCATGATTGCGCAGGCCGCCGTGTCGCACCTGGGGGCGGCGCTGCTGCCGCGCTTTTTGATTGAGCAAGAGCTGGCGGCAGGGAGCCTGGTGGAGCTGTCCGACCAGGTGCTGACCAGTACCGATGCGTATTACCTCGTGTACCCCGAGGCGCGGGCGCAGACGCCGCTGGTGAAGGCGTTCAGGGATTGGGTGGTGGCAGAGTGCGCTGGGCAGCCCGCAGCGACGCGGCGGGACTCAGCGGCCCGCACTGCGCCACGCTCCACCGTCTGAATCGTGGTCAAAAATGGGCTTAGCGCTCATCTGACAAGCGCTACCAGCTATTAAATAAATAGCAAACCCACACACCGCTGGCCTGATTGCTGTTGTGATGGCTGCCGCGAGCGCTTCCGTGGCCGCTTTTGCGACCGCTGCAGCGGGTGCACCCGCTGCGGCGCCAGCCGCTGCATCCACCGGGCCATTCAGCGGGGCGCACGCGACGACCGTGCGGCGATGTGTTAAAAATCCAAACAATGCTCGCCGCCCTGACCGCTGAAGTGCGCAACCTGCGCAATGGCATCCGCACCATGTATTGGGACCACGGTGCGGCGGCGGGCCGCATTCGGCACGAACACCTCAGCGCCGTCGTGCGGCTCACACCCATTGCGATGCTGGCCAACATGGCCAACGCCAGCCTGGTGCTGTGGGGTTTCAAGGGCCAGTGGACCACGGGGCTGATTGCCTGGTGGGCCGTCATGATGACCCTGGCCACGCTGGCGCTGGCGAGCTGGGCGAAATTCCGCCACCGGCGTTCCACCCAGGTTTCGTGCCGTGGCATCCGCCGCTCGACGCTGAACGCCGTCGTCCTGGCGCTGCTATGGGGCGTCATGCCTGTGGTGTGGTTTGGCGGGGCGGGTCACAGCCAGCAATTGCTGATTGCCGCGCTTTTCACGGGGATGATGGGCGCCGGCACCTTTGTCCTGGGCGCCCTGCCCCTGGCCAGCCTGGCCTATGTGCTGATTTTTGCCGCAGCCTCCGTGCTGGCGCTGATCCAGGCGGGTGAGCCGCAGACTCTGCCGATCTCCCTGCTGGTGGTGCTTTACGCCATCATGGTGCTGATCAGCGGCATCACCTACTGGCGCAAGGCCACCGCCCTGCTGCTGTCGCAAAACGAGGCCGTGCGGCACGAACAGATGTTGGCCGTCATGCTGCAAGACTTTGAGCAAAGCTCCACCGACGCCCTGTGGGAGAGCACCGTCGATGGTCGCCTGCGCCAGCCCTCGGCACGGCTGGCCAAGCTGCTGCACACCAACGCAGACAAGCTGCAAGGCGCATCGCTGGCCCACTGGCTGCAGCGCTACGCAACGCATGGGGGCGACATGGTGGGCCAGGCCCTCGCCAAGGGCGTCCCGTTTCACCACGCCGCCGTGGTGCTGGAACATTCGGGCCAGCGCTACCACCTCACCTTCCAGGGCAAACCCCTGTTCGACGAGCTGGGCCAGCCCGCCGGATGGCGGGGCGTGCTGTCCGACCGCACGGCCGTCGCCCAGGCCCAGGAACAGCTGCACCGGCAAGCCAACACCGACTCACTCACCCAGCTGGCCAACCGGTTCGCCCTGCACGCCGCCATTGCCAGGCAGTTGCACATCCAGCCCCCCACGGGAGCCCTGCTGCTGCTGGACCTGGACCATTTCAAGACCGTCAACGACAGCTTTGGCCACTCGGTCGGTGATGCCCTGCTCACCAGCGTCGCCCAGCGCCTGCAGCAGCACGCGCCCACCGGCAGCCTGGTGGCACGCCTGGGCGGCGATGAATTCGCTGTCTTGCTGCCCCACAACCCGGATAACGACGGCAGCACCCAGGCCCAGTTGCTGGCTGCAACGCTGGTCACCGCACTGGGGCGCACCCACCAGGTGGGCGACCGCAAGCTGCGCGTGGGTGCCAGCGTGGGCATTGCCGAGCTGGACGGCGAAGTCACCACCGTGGACGAACTGCTGGTGCGGGCCGACATAGCCCTGTACGACGCCAAATCACAAGGCCGGGGGCGCGCCGCGCAGTACACCCGCGCACTGCGCGAACGCACTCGGCGGCGGGCCGAGGTCGAAGACGGGCTGCGCCGCGCAGTCCGCAACGAAGAACTCAGCCTGCACTGGCAGCCCAAGGTGGATTTGTCCACCTGGAAAATCACCGGCACCGAAGCCCTGCTGCGCTGGGAAAGCCCGCAACTGGGCAAAGTCAGTCCCGGAGAATTCATCCCCATCGCCGAGCAGGACGGACTGATGGACCACATCGGCCTCTGGGCGCTGCGCCATGCCTGCGAATGCGGGCAAAACCAGCTCAGCGGCGTGCGGGTGGCCGTCAACGTATCGCCCGTGCAACTGGCCGACCCGCAGTTTGTGCTCATGGTGCAGTCGGTGCTGGCATCCACCGGCTTGCCCGCCGACCGGCTGGAGCTGGAGATCACCGAATCCATCTTCATCGAAGACACCGAGACCGCGTTGCGCCGACTGCACGACCTGCACGCACTGGGCGTGCGCGTGGCGCTGGACGACTTCGGCACCGGCTACTCGTCCCTGAGCTACCTGTGCCGCTTCCCCTTCAGCACCCTCAAGATCGACCGCAGCTTTGTGGAAGAAGCCATGGTGCGCCCCGAGGCCCTGGCCGTGGTGCACCACATCGCCCAGCTGGCCCGGTCGCTGCGCATGCGCACGGTGTGCGAAGGCGTGGAAACCCCGGAGCAACTGGCCATGGTCATCGCTGCGGGCATCGACGAAGCCCAGGGCTACCTGCTTTCAGCCCCGCGCCCCCTCGATTACTTCAATACCTTCACCCAGGACTGGAACACCCAGCTCGCCCCACTGGAGTACCTGCCCGAACCCACCGCACGGGCCACCGCAGCCCGGGTCGCCGCCCAACCGCAACGCCCGTGATCGGGAGTGTTCGGGTGTTCTGCGCCCGGAGAAATCTGAACGAAATATGCTGATAGCGCTTTACAGACAAGCGCTAATAGCTATATTTTTGATAGCAATGTCCACCCACAGAAGCCTGGTTCTGGGCGTGAGTTTGGGTTTGGGTTTAGGTCTGGCCCATGCCGACTCCGGCTCCCGTCGGGGCTTGCACTCCGCCCGGTTACCCAAGGCCATGGCGTGGCGTCTGGGCAATCGAGCGTTCGGGCGTTCGAACGTTCGGGTGCCTACGGCTTCCAGAGCTTTCCGCACAAGCCACGGTACACAAAGGCCCCGCTGGGCGCGGCAGGTGTGGCGCCAATGGGCTCCAGCGATACCGCCAGCTCCACCGCCGTGAAAAACACCTTTTCTGCGGGCTCCGCCAGCGGCGTCTGCACCCACTTGGCATGGGCCAGCGGGCCAATCGCAGTCGCCACCCCTTGCGCGTCAAGGCGCCACAGAAACAGCGTCTGGCCCGCGGGCACTGCCACGGGGGTGATCTGCCGCACATCGATGTGCATGCCGTGGCGCAGGCTGGACACCACCAGCCCCGGCTTGCCATCGGCCGTGCCCAGCACCCCGGCGTAGCTGGCGGGCAGTTGGGCTTCTTGCGCAGGGCTGGAGAGGGTTTGCCACAGCGGCAGCGCCACCACGCCCAGCACCAGGCCCACCACCAGATTGGCCAAGGGCACGGGACTGAACCAGCGCCACCATTTCGATGGCGCAGTTTTGTGCGCGCCAGGCGCCGGGGCGGGCGCTACCGTGCGCTGCTCAATCCGGGTCCACAGTGCGGTGCTGGGGCGTTGGGCAGGCAGGCGCTCAAACAGCGGCGACAGCCGTTCGCTCCAGGCATCCACCTCCAGCGCCAGGGTGCGGTGGGTGGACATGAGCGCCTCCAGTCGGCGGCGTGTTGCGGGCTGCAATGTGCCGGCCACATAGGCAGCCGCCAGGTGCTCGACGATGGCAGGGTTTTGGTAGCGCTTCATGGCGCCCCTTCCAGGCAGACCTTCAGGCGCAGCAGGCTGCGCCGCGTCCAGGCCTTGATGGTGCCCAGCGGGCGCTGCATGCGTGCGGCAATTTCGGTATGGGTCAGGCCGTCAAAGAAAGACAGCATCAGTGCCGTTTGGGGTTCTTTGTCGAGCTGCCCCAGACAGCCTTGCAGCCGCAGGTCGCCCTCGGCCGCCATCAGCTGCTCGATGGGGGTGTCGGCTTCGCTGGCAACGTCGTGCGTTTGTTCGTTGCCGTCGCTGTCTGTCCAGTGCAACGAGGTCTCGGGGCGCTTTTTGCGCACATAGTCAATCGCCCGGTTGCGGGTCACCACACACAGCCAGGCCAGGGTTTGCACCTGGCCCGGCGCCGACTTGAGCGACTGATTCCACAGGGTGATGAACACATCCTGCACCACCTCTTCGGCAATCGCCTTGTCTTGCACCACCCGCATGGCCACCGCAATGAGACGGCCTGCACAGGCATCAAACAGCGCACGAAACGCCGAGGTATCGCGCAGGGCGATACGGGATAACAGTTGCACCACGATGGCGGGATCTGCCATGGAACACCCCTCCGGATTTTTTTGCTGTCAACGGCCCGCTGCACAGACCCGAAGGATGCCACGACTTGCCGACGCGCATTCCACGACGGCATGCGACGTCATCCAAGGTTGCGCTACGGCTGAACCCAGCGGGGCGTTTTGTAGTAGAAGACGGCGCGAAGGTAAGGGTCCAGGACAAACACCCGTTTCTGGCAAGTCAGGTACCCATCGACATACACACTGTAAAACCCCACCAAGCCGCTGCAGGAGGCCACGAGAGGGCCACAGTCAATGGTTGTGGAAGAGCCCAAGTTGCAATTCTCAAGGACGATAATCGTGTCACCCACCACAGGCGGCGACTCCTCGGGCCCGCCCGCTATGGGCTCAAGACCCGGCGTGGTGAGGGTGCTGCGCGCATCGCGCCGGTAGCGGTCGATCAAATTCAACGTGGCATTCGATTTCAGCACCCAGCCATCCGCAGCGGTGGCATCGGGGTGGTGTGCCAAAAACGACACGCCATTGCGCACCCCATTCGGGGGCACAAACACATAGTCGGTGTTTTCTCGGAAGAATTGCAGGATGCCACTGCTGCTGATGTTGACCGCTGCACGGGCACACAGGTCGCGATCCACGGCGGGCTGGTCGCTGCCCGCCACACCCAGCCCCCGGGCCACGTACTGCGGGAACTGCGTGGGGCACTTGATCTTGTCCACCTCGGCCTCTTCGTATTTGACGCACCGCAGCACGTCGTTGGTGAACTCCGCCTGGTAACCCGGCTTTGTCAAACAGGTTGCCGCCCTCGCCAATTTTTTCGGCGCAGCCGGTGTTTGGGCGTGTGCGGCAACCGCAGCGAACGCCACCAATGCCGGTACTGCCAGTGCGGCCAGCCCCGCCAGGCGCATCCCATGGGTTTTGCTCAAGGTGATAGACATCCATTTCCCCTCGTGAAGTGTTGTGCTTTGCGGCACCCATAACGTGGTGCCACTTGGAACGACCCCCACCCCCTGCGCAGCCGCCCTGGCCAGGCCAGACCACAACGCCGCATGAAATGGGTGAATCGCCTTCCACAAACGAGCGGGAGGCGCCGCTGGATGCAGGGAGAAGAAAAAAATTTGCACTGCATCCACCGCCAAGCTGTTGCCGTTCTGGTGGTGGGGCCCACAAGCAACCTCAGGCATTCCGCACCACTGATTCCGCACCACAGCGAGCAACACCCACCATGAACACCATCAACGCCATGAACACCGCGCACAACATGCAGAACCTGCACACCCTGCAGAACCTTGTCTCCACCGCACTCCTGGCCCTGGCAAGCATGGGGGCCTGCGCAAGCGCACAGGCGGCCGGCGGGTTCACCGGCACCTACCGGGCGGCCTACACCAACACCGCCATTGCGGCAGAGATCGTGGAAAACCAAAGCCTGATCCGGGGCACCTTCTTGATGGACGGCGAGCACTACAAAATCATTGCCACCAGCCACCAGAACACCTTTCGCGGAAAAATTCTGGATGAAGGCAAAGGCAAGTTCTACGACGTGGCCTCCCAGCTCCAGGGCAACCAGATGCGCCTGTCCATCACCCTGCCCGAGCTCAACAACAAGGTGGTAGACCTGCAGCTCACCAAAACCGGCTCAGCGCACACCCCCGCCAGCAACCCGGCCGCCGCTGCCGCAGCAGCCGCACCCGCCCTCAACAACAAGGAAAAGAACCCCCGGCTGGTTGGCACCTGGCGCTACACCGAGGTGTTGAGCAGCGGCATGGGCGGCAACCACGCATCCCTGGCAACCGACTACTTCGTGCAGTTCAAACCCAACGGCGAATGCCTTTCGTGGACCGGCAGCAGCGCAGGCGGCACGGCCCATGCCAGCATCGAAAGCCGGGGCAACAGCAGCGTGACCCGCGAAGAGTGGTACACCGAGGGCAAGAAAGTCATCTTCGTGGACCCCCAAACCCAACAGCAAGTCAGCCTCACCTTCTTCGCCGAAGACAACCGCATGATGCTCAAAGGCAGCAGCAGCAAGGTGTACCAACGGGTGCGGTAAGGGGTGGTGTCCACTGCTGGCGATCAGACCGTCGCCCGGCGCCTGCAGCTGGCTATGGCAGGCCTGGAGAATGCTAGGGCTGTTGATGGGGAGGGATACCGCTCCAGCCAACACGAGGGCCAAAACCAGCAGCGGTCAAAACCCACTGGCCATGGCGCTTCAAACGCAAAAATGGCTGCTAGTGCTTGATAGGACAGCGGTAACAGCTAGTTTGCGGGGGGGGTGTTCAGGTGGTCGCTGTGGACGGCGTAGGTTTGGCCTTTGATCACTGCCGCTATCGGCATGGGGCCGCTGGCGGTGGGGAGATCGTGTGGTGTTGCACGCTGGGCGGCACGTTGAAAACCGATGGATTTTTGGTCAGGGCAAGGCGCAAACCACAGCGATACCTGCAGGTATCGCGCGGATTTGCAACGCAGCCCTGGCCGAAAAGACACGGTTTTCTGTGCCGGACAGCGTGCAACACCCCACGCGCTGTATTGGGCGGTGCCGCTGCTGTTGCTGCCGCCCGAGCCGTATTCGCCCAGCAGGCTGCCGACTTCTGCGTAGATGTAGCTAAAGCCCAGCTTCTCGGCGTCGCTGGTGCTGGGGCTCCAGAGTTTGCTGAAGAAGTTGAGGATTTGCTGGATGAGGCCGGGCGGCTCGCCCTGCGGTTCGTCGTCGTCGGCCAGCAGGTTGTTGAGGTTTTTGTTGCTGCTGCCGCTGGCCGGGGTGCTGCTGTACAGCGGCTCGGTCTTGAACACGCGCTGGCCCAGG
>CAXIRU010000108.1:0-66758 GCA_964031875.1 Acidovorax facilis | reverse complement strand
GGGAGACATCGAAGACACCATCGCGCGGATGGTGCAGCTCAAGAGCGAAGGCGTGGGTTTTGCGCTGGACGACTTTGGCACCGGCTACTCCAGCCTGAGCTACTTGAAGCGGCTGCCGCTCGACCAGGTGAAGATCGACCAGAGCTTTGTACGGGACGTGCTGGCAGACCCCAACGACGCTGCGATCGTGAGAACCATTCTGGCGCTGGCCAAGAGCCTGGACCTGCAGGTGGTGGCCGAGGGGGTGGAGACGACGGGGCAGTTGTCGTTCCTGAGGCTGCATGGGTGTGAGGGGTTTCAGGGGTTCCTCTTTGGTCGGCCGCTGCCTATCGACGTATTTTCACGAGAACACCAGTTAGGTTTGTTGGCCCAGCCCGCCCTGGCCGTGCCAGGAGGTGCTGCCCCATGACCTCCCCGGCCATCCTCTGGGTGGACGGCGATGCGCAACATGCCATGGCAGCGCGAAGCCTGATTGCCACGCGCTACCCGGACTGGCGTGTTGTGCGCAGCCCCACGCCCGAGGCAGCCAGGGCACCGCTTGCGGCACAGTCCTGGGACGCCGTGGTGCTGTGTCTTCAACCCTCTGTGCAAGACCTGCCCGCCGTGCTGGCGCTGAGCGCGGGCCGTCCGGTACTGATGTGCATCGGCCCTCATCAGGAGGCGCTCGCCGCGCGCGCGTTTCGCTACGGTCTGGGTGACTATGCGGTGCGGGACGTGGATGGCGTGGCGCATCTGGCCGAGCTGCTGCGTCGGCTGGCCACGCTATTGCCGGGGCCCCGGGGCCATGCGCTGCGTGGGCTGGACAACACCGTCCTGCACGGGACGCTGGCCATGCTGCAGGAGCAGAGTACGGCCTTGCAGGCCACCTTGGCCAGCATGAAGCATGGCATTTTCAAGACCGCTCCGGACGGCGGCATTGTTGTCTACAACCATAGCCTGCTGGAGTTGCTGGATCTGCCCGAATCGCTCATGGCCACACGGCCCACCCCGGCGGAAGTTGCCCGCTTCCAGGCTGCGCGCGGCGACTTTGGCGAAGGCCATCATCTGGTGGACCGGCGCGGACGCGCCTATGTGGCGGCGGGGGGAGCGACGCCCGCCCCGGCTTTGTACTGGCGCACCACCCGCGATGGCCGTACGTTTGAGGTGCGCACCACCGATCTGCCCGATGGGAGCCTGGTGCGCACCTTCACCGACGTGAGCGACTACGTGCGTGTCGAGAACGAGTTGCGTGAGAGCGAGGCGCGCTTTCGATCGCTGAGCGACCTGTCGTCCGACTGGTACTGGGAACATGACGCGCATGGGCGCTTTGTGCAATTGGCTGGCGACCTCAGCGTCAATGGCATACCGATGTCCAGCGTGATGGGCCGCACACGCTGGGAGATCGGTGCGCTCAATATGACCGAGGCCGACTGGGCAGCGCACCGTGCCGTGCTGCAGGCACACCAGCCGTTTCGTGACCTGGAGCTGCAGCGCCAGCGGCCCGACGGCAGCATGCACTGGATCTCGGTCAGTGGTGTGCCGGTGCTGGATGCGCAGGGCGCTCTGTGGGGCTATCGGGGCGTGGGTCGCGACATCACCGAGCGCAAGCGCGTGGAAAGCCAGATCGAGCGCCTGGCGTTCTATGACGCGCTCACCGGGCTGCCCAACCGCCGCCTGCTCACGGACCGGCTGCAGCGTGCCATCGCAGCAGCGGCGCGCTCCGGGGCGCAGGGTGCCCTGCTGTTCATTGACCTCGACAATTTCAAGGACCTCAACGACACCCTGGGCCATGACACGGGGGACCAGCTGCTCGTGCAAGTTGCTCAGCGCCTGAAGGACTGCGTGCGCGACGCCGACACCATGGCGCGGTTCGGCGGTGATGAATTCGTGGTGCTGCTGCAGGGGCTGAGCGCCGATGCCACCCACGCCAGTGCCGAGGCTGCGCTGGTGGCCAGCTATATCGGGACCACGCTGGGCAAGCCCTATCTGTTGGGGGAGACCAGCCACCACAGCACGCCCAGTATTGGCATCGCGTTGTTCGGCCAGCAAACCATCAGCGTGGACGAATTGCTCAAGCATGCCGATCTGGCCATGTACCAGGCCAAGGCAGCGGGGCGCAACACCCAGCGCTTCTTCGACCCCGACATGCAGGCCGCCGTGACCCACCGTGCAGCCTTGGAGTCCGATCTGCGCCGAGGGCTGCAGGAGAAGGAGCTGGCGTTGTTTTTTCAGCCCGTGGTGGATGGCAAGGGGCGCTTGCTGGGAGCTGAGGCCCTGGTGCGCTGGAAGCACCCCCGGCGCGGCCTGGTATCGCCTGCGGAGTTCATCCCGTTGGCCGAGCAGACCGGGCTCATCCTGCCGCTGGGCCAGTGGGTGCTGCAGGCCGCTTGCGAACAGCTCCTGGCATGGTCACGCAGCGCGCTGACAAGGCAGTTTTTCCTGTCGGTGAACGTGAGCGTGCGGCAGTTTCGCCAGCCCGATTTTGTGGAGCAGGTGCTGGGTGCACTGCACACCAGCGGCGCCAACCCCGAGCGGCTGAAGCTGGAGCTGACGGAAAGCCTGCTGCTGGCCGATGTGGAGGATGTGATCTCGCGCATGGAATACCTGCGGCGCTACGGTGTGGGCTTCTCGCTGGACGACTTTGGCACCGGCTATTCCTCCCTGAGCTATCTCAAACGACTACCGCTGGATCAGCTCAAGATTGACCAGAGCTTTGTGCGCGACCTGCAGACCGACCCCAACGATGCCGCGATCGTGCGCACCATTCTTGCGCTGGCCCAGAGTCTGGACCTGGCCGTGGTGGCCGAAGGTGTGGAGACCACGGGTCAGCTTGAATTCCTGCAGCGCCACGGCTGCCAGGCTTTTCAGGGCTACCTGTTTGGTCGGCCCATGCCGGCGGAGGTGCTGGAGCGGGCACTGCGGCCTGCGCTATGACAAAGGTCTGCAAGTGCCTGCAGTTCACAATCACGCCATGAAAAAACAGGTATTGGTCGCCGGTGGTGGCATAGGCGGCTTGGCCGCTGCGTTGGGCGCCGCGCGTGCAGGCTGGGATGTGCGCTTGTACGAGCGCGCAGCCGCGTTCAGTGAAGTGGGTGCGGGTGTGCAGATCGGGCCCAATGTGGTGCGCCACCTGCAGGCATGGGGTCTGCAGCGGCCACTGCAGGCCGTGGCGGCATTCCCCAGGCGGCTTCAGGTGCGCAACGCGGTCAGCGGCAAAGAACTGGCCGTACTGCCGCTGGGCCGTACAGCAGTGCAGCGCTACGGAGCTGCCTATGCCACCATCCACAGGGCGGACCTGCATGGCCTGCTATTGGCTGCCGTGACCAAATACACCGACACCCAGTTGCATCTGGAGCATGCTATCGACAGATTCACCGATGCCGAGGGTGTCGTGACCATCCGCACCAGCCGTGGCAAGGCGGTGGAGGGCGATGCGCTCATCGGCGCCGACGGCCTGTGGAGCCGCACGCGCACCCAGCTCTTGGGCGCTGTGCCTCCGCGCGTGACGGGGCACCTGGCCTACCGCGCGCTGGTGCCGCAGCACGCCCTGCCAGATGCCCTGCGTACCGCGCAGGTCACGGCCTGGCTGGGCCCGCGCCTGCATGCGGTGCAGTACCCCGTGCGCCGCGGCGAGCTGCAGAACCTGGTGGTCATTGTGCAAGGGCCTGCACCGCAAGACCTGGAGAGCTGGGACCATGCCGCCAACGCAGCAGGCCTTGAGCACGCACTGCAAGGCACCTGCACCGCGCTGCAGGACGTCGTGCGCAGCGTGAGCGCGGTGGGTGGCGCAGGCTGGCGCCTGTGGCCCTTGTGCGACCGCCCGCCTGTGCGCAGCGCTGACGATATGGCACAAGGCCTGGTGGGCCTGCTGGGCGATGCCGCTCACCCCATGCGGCCGTATCTGGCCCAGGGCGCGGGCATGGCCATTGAAGACGCAGCCGAGCTGCAGCGTGCGTTGGCCATGCACGACCTTGATGTGCCGCTGCGTCTGCGCCGCTATGCGCTCAACCGCTGGCAGCGCAACGCGCGGGTACAGGCCAGGTCTACCCGCAACGGCCGCATCTTCCACGCCACCGGGCCGGTGCGCTGGGGGCGTGACCTGTCGCTGCGCCTGCTGGGCGAGCGCCTGCTGGATGTGCCCTGGCTGTACCGGGGCGACGGCTCCAGCGCAAGTTCGTTGTGATGGTGCGCGTGCTGGTGCTGTCCTGGGAACAAGCACGGCGCACACATTGAGCGCAGCGGCCTTGGCGAGGCGTTTTGCCGCGGGCAGTAAATGCAGTACGACCAGGTGGGGCAACAACGCCAGGGGAGTTTTGGTGGCCGCTCCAAGCCGTGGGCGCATGGTCCATGCAGCGGCCATCGAGACGACCTGCGGGTTATCAGTGCATTCCCTATCGGGGGCAACCCGCAAGCGGATTTTGCAGGGTGAACTCCGCGCAGTGTGCCACGCTCTATTCCTGTGTGTGCAATGCCCCGAAAAGGCCAGCCACGCGCCCACGAATTTGCTGTTCAAACGCAGGTCGTGGTGCTACAAAGGGCCAAGCCGGTAGCGATTGCGAATGCAACACCGTGGCACCACCTGAGCCCGCCAGGGGTGCCGCCACAGGAGGTCGTATGGATGCCATCAGCAACTTCGCCGCGCGCTATGCCCGTAGCCGCGAAGAGGAAATGTCGATCGACGAGTACCTCGCCGAGTGCAAACGAGATCCCATGGCTTACGCCACGTCGGCCCAGCGCATGCTGGCAGCCATTGGCGAGCCTGAGATGTTGGACACGCGCAACGACCCGCGCTTGTCGCGGCTGTTTGCCAACAAGGTCATCAAGCGCTATCCAGCATTCACCGAGTTCTACGGCATGGAGGAGTCCATCGAGCAGGTGGTGAGCTTCTTCCGCCATGCCGCGCAGGGGCTGGAGGAGCGCAAGCAGATCCTCTACCTGCTGGGCCCTGTGGGTGGTGGCAAAAGCTCCATCGCAGAGCGCCTCAAGGCCTTGATGCAGAAAGTGCCGTTTTATGCGCTCAAAGGCTCGCCGGTCAACGAGTCGCCACTGGGCTTGTTCGATGCTGCAGAGGACGGGCCGGTGCTGGAAGAGCAGTTCGGCATTCCGCGCCGATACCTGCAGCGCGTGTTGTCGCCTTGGGCGGTGAAGCGGCTGGAAGAGTATGGCGGCGACATCCGCCAGTTCCGTGTGGTCAAGCGCTACCCCAGCGTGCTCAAGCAGGTGGGCATTGCCAAGACCGAGCCGGGCGATGAGAACAACCAGGACATCTCCAGCCTGGTGGGCAAGGTGGACATCCGCAAGCTCGAAACCTTTGCGCAGGACGACACCGACGCCTACAGCTACAGCGGCGGCCTGTGCCTGGCCAACCAGGGCTTGCTCGAATTCGTGGAAATGTTCAAGGCGCCCATCAAGGTGCTGCACCCGCTGCTGACTGCCACGCAGGAGGGCAACTACAAGGGCACGGAGGGCTTCGGTGCCATCCCTTTCGACGGCGTGGTGCTGGCCCACAGCAACGAAAGCGAGTGGAAGGCGTTTCGCAACAACAAGAACAACGAGGCGTTTCTCGACCGTATCTACATCGTCAAGGTGCCGTACTGCCTGCGCGTGAGCGAGGAGATCCGCATCTACGAAAAGCTCATCCGCGAATCATCGCTGGGCAACGCCGTGTGCGCGCCCGGCACGCTCAAGATGATGGCGCAGTTTGGCATCCTTACGCGGCTGAAGGAGCCTGAGAACTCCAGCATCTTCAGCAAGATGCAGGTGTACGACGGCGAGAGCCTGAAGGACACCGACCCGCGCGCCAAGAGCTACCAGGAGTACCGTGACTACGCGGGCGTGGACGAGGGCATGACGGGTATCTCCACCCGCTTCGCGTTCAAGATTTTGTCGAAGGTGTTCAACTTTGACAGCGCCGAGGTGGCGGCCAACCCGGTGCACCTGATGTACGTGCTGGAGCAGCAGATCGAGCGTGAGCAGTTCCCTGCCGAGCTGGAGACCAAGTACACCGGCTACATCAAGGAGTTCCTGTCGCCACGCTATGCCGAGTTCATCGGCAAGGAGATCCAGACTGCGTATCTCGAAAGCTATAGCGAATATGGCCAGAACATCTTCGACCGCTACGTGACCTACGCCGACTACTGGATCCAGGACAACGAGTACCGCGACACCGACACCGGCGAGGTGTTTGACAGGGGCGCACTCAACGCCGAGTTGGAGAAGATCGAGAAGCCTGCTGGCATTGCCAACCCCAAGGACTTCCGCAACGAGATCGTCAACTTCGTGCTGCGGGCACGTGCCAACAACCAGGGCAAGAACCCGAGCTGGACCAGCTACGAAAAGCTGCGGCTGGTGATCGAGAAGAAGATGTTCTCCAACACCGAAGAGCTGCTGCCGGTGATCAGCTTCAACGCCAAAGCCAGTGCCGAAGAGGCCCGCAAGCACGAGGACTTTGTCACCCGCATGGTCAACAAGGGCTACACGCCCAAGCAGGTGCGGCTGCTGTGCGAGTGGTACCTGCGCGTGCGCAAGAGTAGCTAGATATGGTGCAACCCCCTGAGTCGCTGCGCGCCTTCCCCCTTCTCTCGAATGGCTATGCCATTCGGGAAGGGAGACGCAGCCAGCGCGGCGGGGCGGCCCTTGCGCGGCTGCCCGCGCGGAGGCCGGGGGCTGGCGGTGGCAGAGGTTGGTGCCCACACGAGGGCTGAAAAATGGCATTGCAAATCATCGACCGCAGGCTCGCTGGCAAGAACAAGTCGGTGGGCAACCGTGAGCGATTTGTTCGCCGCTACAAGGAACAGATCGCGGATGCGGTGCGCCGTGCCGTCTCGCAGCGCGGCATCCGCGACATGGAGCAGGCCGAGAGCATCACCATTCCCAAGAAGGACATCAGCGAGCCCATGTTTCACCATGGCCAGGGCGGTATCCGTGACACGGTGCACCCCGGCAATGCGGAGCATGTGCGTGGCGACCACATTGAGCGGCCCCAGGGCGGGGCAAGTGGGCGTGGCTCGCAGGCCAGCGACAGTGGAGAGGGCGAGGACGACTTCACCTTCACGCTGACCAAGGAAGAGTTCATGCAGCTCTTTTTTGAAGACCTGGCGCTGCCGCACCTGCTGCGCACCCACATCGGCGAGAACCCGCAGTGGAAGTCGCGCCGCGCGGGCTACAGCCAGGATGGCATCCCCAACAACCTGGCCGTGGTGCGCACCATGCGCGGCGCTTTGGGCCGGCGCATCGCACTGGGCAAGTCGTCGCACCGCGAACTGTTGGCGCTGCAGGCCGAGCTCGATGCGTTGCTGGCGCAGGACGGCGGCACCAGCGAGGCGGTGGCAGAGCTGCAGCGCCGCATTGATGCACTCACGGCGCGCATTGACAAAATTCCCTACCTCGACCCCATCGACCTGCGCTTTCGGGCCCGCACGCCCGTGCCGGTGCCCAGCAGCCAGGCGGTGATGTTCTGCGTGATGGACGTGTCGGGCTCGATGGACGAGACACGCAAGGACCTGGCCAAGCGGTTTTTTATCCTGCTGTACCTGTTTCTCACGCGGCACTACGAAACCATCGACATCGTATTCATCCGCCACCACACCCAGGCGGCCGAGGTGAGCGAGGAGCAGTTCTTTCACTCCACCGAAAGCGGCGGCACCGTGGTCAGCAGCGCGCTGGTGCTGCTGGACCAGATCATCCGTGCGCGCTACCCGCAGGGCGACTGGAACATCTACGTGGCCCAGGCCAGCGATGGCGACAACTTCACCAACGACAGCGGCATTTGCCGCAACCTGCTGGTGGACAAAATCCTGCCGCTGGTGCGCTACTTTGCCTACGTGCAGGTGGCTGAGGAAGAGCAGAACCTGTGGGACGAGTACAGCCAGTTGCTGTCGCTGTACTCCCACTTTGCGATGCGCAAGGTCGCCGCGCCTGGCGACATCTACCCCGTGTTCCGCGATCTCTTCAAGAAAGAGGGGGTGGCCGCATGAACAACGTCGTGCAGTATCCGGTGCTGGAGCGCCGCCAGAGCGACAACCCCTGGAAAGCCGCAGCCGTGGGTGAACGCCGCCACCGCGCCGTGCCCGGCCAACCCCTGCCTGCGGGCGTGCGGCCCGCCGAGCCGTTGCCCGACCCGAGCGACTGGACCTTTGAGCTGATCGAGCGCTACCACGCCGCCATTGCCGCCACGGCCGAGCGCTTTGGCCTCGACACCTATCCCAACCAGCTGGAGATCATCACCGCCGAGCAGATGATGGACGCGTACTCCAGCGTAGGCATGCCGGTGAACTACCGGCACTGGAGCTATGGCAAGGAGTTTCTGGCCACCGAGCGGCGCTACCGGCGCGGACACATGGGCCTGGCGTACGAGATCGTCATCAACGCCAACCCCTGCATCAGCTACCTCATGGAGGAGAACACCACCGCCATGCAGGCGCTGGTGATTGCCCACGCCGCCTACGGCCACAACAGCTTCTTCAAGGGCAACTACCTGTTTCGCATGTGGACCGATGCGTCCAGCATCATCGACTACCTGGTGTATGCCAAGGACTATGTGGCGCAGTGTGAGGAGCGCTATGGCATGGACGAGGTGGAGCGGCTCATGGATTCATGCCATGCGCTGGCCAACTTTGGTGTGGACCGCTACCGCCGCCCCTCCAAGAAGAACCTCGCGCGCGAACGCCTGGAGCGCGCGCAGCGCGAGGCCTACGCCCAGCAGCAGGTCAACGAGCTGTGGCGCACCCTGCCCACGCGCCCCGGCAAGGAAGATGCGGCGCAGGAGACCGACCGCTTCCCCAGGGAGCCGCAAGAAAACATCCTCTACTTCATCGAAAAGCATGCACCCTTGCTGGAGCCCTGGCAGCGCGAGATCGTTCGCATCGTGCGCAAGATCGCGCAGTACTTCTACCCGCAGCGCCAGACCCAGGTCATGAACGAAGGCTGGGCCACGTTCTGGCACTACACGCTGCTCAACACCCTGTACGACGATGGCTACCTGAGCGACGGCGTGATGATGGAATGGCTGGGCTCGCACACCAACGTGGTCTACCAGCCACCCGTGGGGCACCGCGCCTACAGCGGCATCAACCCCTATGCGCTGGGGTTCGCCATGTACCGCGACATCCAGCGCATCTGCCAGAACCCGACGGAAGAAGACCGCCACTGGTTCCCCGACATCGCGGGCACACCCTGGCTGCCCGCGCTGGACCACGCCATGCGCAACTTCAAGGACGAGAGCTTCATTGGCCAATACCTCAGCCCGCACCTGATGCGCGAGATGCGCCTGTTTGCGCTGCACGATGATGCCAACGCGCGCGACATAGTGGTCAGCGAGATCCACGACGAAAACGGCTACCGCAACCTGCGCCAGATGCTGTCCAAGCAATACGACCTGGGCACGCGCGAGCCCAACATCCAGGTGTGGAATGTGAACCTGCGCGGCGACCGCAGCCTGACCCTGCGCCACACCCAGTACCAGGGCCGCCCGCTGGCCGATGACACGCAGGAGGTGCTCAAGCACGTGGCGCGCCTGTGGGGTTTTGGCGTGCACATCGAGAGTGCGGACGCCGACGGAGGCAATCCCTTGCGGCTGCACTCGGTGGCGGCATCTGCCGGGTGATGGGGTGACGGGGTGACGGACGTGGGTGGCCTTGTCGAGCGTACGGCGTGCGGTGGCGTGCTGGCGCATGTTCCGCACAACGGCACAACGTGGAGTCTCTCGCACCGTATGCTAATGAGTTGCTATTAAATTTATAGCTGTTTGCGCTTTATGGGTAAGCGCTAGATGCCATTTTGATTCGGATTTTCCAGATATCAGTCTGAGGGCGGGGCCATTGCGCCACCCGGTGGCAGGTTCACCCACCCGCCGGGCCGCCTTCTGCGTGCGGTGTATCGGTGGCCGCGCCCAGTGCCCAGCGGATGATGGCCGCTTGCACAGGCAGCAGCAGTTCTTTTTGCGCATAGCCCACAAACCCCGGGTACTCCACCGGGTTTACGGCCAGCTCGCGGCCCAGGGTGAAGGGGGCGTGGGCAGCAGGGCGGGGTGGCCCAGGGCGGCCAGGTGTTCCTCGGTCAGCGGTGTCATGTCGGTTGGTGTGCCTGCACCCGCTTCGGCGCCTGCGGGCCAGCTGTCGGTGATGACCACATCCACTGGGCCTTGCAGTGTGGCGGCGTCCACAAACTCCACCTGCGCCAGCGCCTCATGAAAGCGCCGGTGGCACACCTGCACCAGCCCCAACCCCAGCACCTGCGCCAGCGCGTGCCAGGAGCGGAACACGTTGGTGCTGGGCCCCCACAGGCAGATGCGCGCTTGCGCCAGGGGTTTGATCTGTGTGTCGATGTAGTACGCGTCGGTCAGCACCTCGCAGGGGTGGCCCTGGGCCGACATGGCGTTGATCACGGGGCGCCGGGATGCGGCTGCAAATTCAGCAAGCCGGGCATGGTTGGATTCGCGCACCACATACAAGTCGTAGAACGGGTCCAGGTACCCGGCCAGATCGCAGGCGCGTTCGCCCGTTTTGAGCAGGTTGGGCAGTTCGGTGAATGCCAGTCCGAGTTGCCGGAAAGCCTCGATGAACGTCGTGCGGGTGCGGATGCCGTTGCCCTCGAACGACCACGCCACCGTGCCTTGCAGCGCGGCCCCGGCGGGCATGTTGACGAGCGACCAGATGCGATGGATGTCTGCGGGCTGCAGGTCTGTCAGCTGGATGAGGTTCATGCGGAGAGACGTTCGATGATTGCAATGCATGGGATGAATGAAGCGGGCCACCCAGAAAATGGCTGGGTCACGAAGCGTACCCTGGGCCCGCCCCAGTGTGGGTGGGCGGGCGCATCCCTCGCGCGCATCAGTGCGCAGGCGCCGGCAGGCACCTGAACGCCAGGGCGCCCGCCGCCAGCATGGCTGCAATGGTCAGCATCACGGCCACATACGGGTCCGCGCCCTGTGCGGTGGCGATGGAGGCCGCTACGCCGGTCACCCACTGCATCAGTGCCACGCCCAGAAACAGCGCCATGGTGAACACCGCCATGGCGCGCCCCGTGACGGCGGGTGCGTAGGCCGAGCGCACATCCGAATACTGCAGCACCCCGTAGCCCGAGAGCAGCCCCACCGCGATGGAGCCCGCCACGTCCAGCCACTCGGCATGCAGCAGGCCGATGGCACCGAAGAGGGCTGCCAGCATCACCGTGAAGCCCGTGATCCAGCGGCGGCGTGGGCCCGGCCCCGGGTCGAGCCGGCCGAACAGTGCCGGTGTGAACAGCGACACCAGCGACGACAGCATGGCCACGTTGCCGCTGGCCACCAGCGAGTAGCCATGCCGCTCGATGAGCAGCGGCCCCAGCCACAGCCCGCGCAGCGTGAGGAAGGATGCATACGTCGTCAGCGCCAGCAGCATGATCCCGGCGGTGTGCGGCAGCAAGAACAGCGCGCCAAACCCGCGCACCGCTTGCAGCAACGATTCGCGCGGGGGCGCGTTGTGCGTGGGCTGCACGGGCTCGTGCACCTTCCAGAAGATCAGCAGCCAGGCCAGTGCCGCAAAACCCGCCAGCACCGCAAACCCCATGCGCCAGGACGACAGCTGCACCAGCCACGCCAGCGGCGTGCCCGTGAACAGCATGCCCAGCCCACCCACACCCATGGCCACGCCCGAGACCATCGCAAACCGGCCGGCCGGAAAGTAGCGCGCAATGAACACCGTGCAGACCAAAAACGCGGGCGCGCAGCCCACGCCGATCAGCACCTGCCCCAGCAGCACCGCGCCATAGCCCGGTGCCAGTGCCGACAGCACCGAGCCCGCAATCGCCAGCGGAAACGCCACCAGCAGCGTGCGCCGCACGCCATAGAGGTCGATGCCAATGCCCATGAACAACTGCATGGTGCCGAAGGCAAAAGCAAATGCCCCGGCAAACACCCCCAGCGCCTGCGCCGACAGGCCGAACTCTGCCCGCAGGCCCGTGGCCATGATGGCTGTGATGGTGCGAAACGCCTGGCTCAGCGCAAAGCCGCTCACCAGCGCCAGCAGCATGGTCCAGGCGGTGCGGGGGGCAAGAAGGGGGGCGGCTGGCAGGGTCTTGGACACAGGGGAGGGTCTCCGGAGCAGATGCCCGTGGCGGCAGAGCGGGTTTCTCTGTGGGCAATGGGCCCCGTGAGGTTATCCGGTGGGCGTGAGTGCTGCTGCCTCCCATGAACAGTGGCGGCGCATTCGGGGTGAAGGGAGCGGTTTGTGGGCTGGCTTAGGGTATGTCCCAGTCCCCCAGAACATACCCCACCCAGGGCATCGGATGCTCAGGATTTCGGGGGTGATTGTGCCTGTAATCAGATGTTTCTGCATTGATTGGGATCTTCGGTGATTCCAATCCGGTGCCGCCTGATGGAGGTTGGGGTCGTCATGTGGACGCCACAGGGCATGGGCAGACTTTTAGAGGACGCTCTCAATGTGGGGATGACCCCAATGACGGTGCCGGGGGCCTAGGGCACTCTTGTGTCCATGCGCTGCACCGGGTGTTGGTCACGGCTCTGGAATCGCAAGTTTCGGTCTCTCGCAATCAGGATGGTGCAGGCGTGTTGAGTGGCAAGGTTTGTGCTTGGGTGGTTACCTCGGGGCTCTGGACGGGCCCCGGTGGCCGGTGGCCACAAGCCGTTGGATGGGAGTTGTCGGGCGCCGTCTCAGGCTGCGCCGCGATGTCAGGAGTGACCGATGAAGACGATGGTTTTGCTGGGTTCGGGTGCGTTGGCCACCTTCTTGCTGTCGGGCTGTGCGAGCCAGCCCCCTGTGATGCAGGCTTTTAGCGAGCCCGCTGATCGGGGCAGCATGCAGTTTGCCTGCGGCAATGGCGAAAAGGTCGAAATACAGTTCTTCCCTGATCAAGGCCGCAGCGTGTTGCGGCGCAGCGGCTGGACGGTGGAGCTGCCCAAGCAGTCCACAGAAACCGGTTACGCCTTCAGCAATGGCCCCACAACAGTGCTTGGCAAGGGCAATGAGCTGACCATCCAGATTGGCCATCTGGCACCGATCTGGTGCCGCAGCAACCGCCCCATGATGGTGGCGGGCGTGCAGTAAGCCTGTTCGTTGACGCTGCGTTTTGGCACCCCCAGGCGGTCTTGCCGCTGGTGGGGTTGTCGCTATAAATTTAATAGCTGATAGCGCTTGATGGGTAAGCGCTAGTGGCTATTTTTGTGCCTTTTTCATTGTTGGGTGAATGGGTGGTTTCCAGGATCCACCACGCAGGCATCCAAGAAGGCGTTCCCCTCAGAGGTCGGTGCGCAGCTTCCAGATCTCGGGGAACAGCACCACGTCCAGCATCTTGCGCAAGTAGCTCACCCCGCCCGTGCCGCCGGTGCCGCGCTTGAAGCCAATCACCCGCTCCACCGTGGTCACGTGGCGGAAGCGCCAGAGGCGGAAGGCGTCTTCCAGGTCGGTCAGCTCCTCGCCCAGCTGGTACAGGTCCCAATGCTTTTCGGGGTTGCGGTAGACGGTGAGCCAGGCCTGCTCCACCGCATCGTTTTCCACATAGGGCTGCGTCCAGTCGCGCTCGGTGTGGCTGGCGGGCACCGCAATGCCGCGCCGCGCCATCAGGCGCAGGGCCTCGTCGTACAGCGACGGTGCCTCGTACGCAGCCTGCACCTGGGCGAGCAGGTCAGCGCGGTGCTCGTGGGGCTTGAGCATGGCGCGGTTCTTGTTGCCCATCGAGAACTCGATGCAGCGGTACTGGTAGCTCTGGAAGCCGCTGGACTGGCCCAGGTACGGGCGCATGGCGCTGTACTCGGGCGGCGTCATGGTGGCCAGCACATCCCAGGCGTGCACCAGCTGCTCCATGATCTTGCTGACGCGCGCCAGCATCTTGAAGGCGGGCGGGAGCTCGTCGCGCGCAATGTGGCCGATGGCGGCGCGCAGCTCGTGCAGCATGAGCTTCATCCACAGCTCGCTGGTCTGGTGCTGCACGATGAACAGCATCTCATCGTGCGCAGGCGACAGCGGCTTTTGCGCGGTGAGGATGGCATCGAGCTGCAGGTAGTCGCCATAGCTCATGGATTGGCTGAAGTCGAGCTGGGCGCGCTCTTCGTGCACGATGGATTCAGGCAGCGCAGCGCCCGGTGCTTCGCTGGCGGGCGCAGGGGTTTGAGAGAAAGGGCACATGGTGGTTTTCCTTTCTGGTCAAGTGACTGCATGCGTCTGGTTGAACTCAGGCTTTTGCCACTCGCCGCTCTCCAGCACCTGGCGCAGGTGCTCCACCGCGTTCCACACGTCTTCAAAGCCGATGTACAGCGGCGTCAAGCCAAAGCGCAGGATGTCTTTGTGCGGACCTTTGCCGCCATCGCCTTTGCGGAAGTCACCAATCACGCCGCGTGCAATCAGAGCCTGCACGATGGCGTAGGCACCGCTGCCCTGGCCGTTCACGCCCGCGCCTTCGTCACGCGTCAGGCACACCTGCGAGCCGCGCTGGGCATGCTCACGCGGCGTGGCAAAGCCCAGGCCGTGGCCTGCGCAGCGCTCTTGCACCAGCTGGATGAACAGATCGGTGAGCGCCAGCGACTTGGATCGCAAGGCCGCCATGCCGCCCAGGCTTTGCGCGGCGGTGAACACATCCAGCCCACACTGCAGGGCCGACAGGCTGATCATGGGCTGCGTGCCGCACAGGTAGCGGGTGATGCCGGGGGCGGGCTGGTAATCCGGCGTGAAGGCAAACGGCGCGGCATGGCCCCACCAGCCCGACAAGGGTTGCCAGAAGCGGTTGGCATGGCGCGGGTGCACCCACACAAAGGCGGGCGCGCCGGGGCCGCCGTTCAGGTACTTGTAGCCACAGCCAATCGAAAAATCGGCGCCCGCACCGTTCAAGTCCACCGGCACCGCGCCTGCGCTGTGCGCCAGGTCCCACACGCACAGGATGCCCTGGGCGTGCGCAGCGGAGGTGATGGCGGCCATGTCGTGCATGGCGCCGGTGCGGTAGTTCACATGCGTCAGCATCAGCACGGCCACGTCGCTGGTCAGTGATGCGGCAATTTCTTCGGGCTCCACCAGCACCAGCTCCAGCCCGCGCTCCTTGCACAGGCCTTCGGCAATGTAGAGGTCGGTGGGGAAGTTGCTGCGCTCGCTCACGATGCGCGTGCGGGCAGGGCTGTCTTCGCGCGCAATGTTCAGCGCAGCGCTCAGCACCTTGTAGAGGTTGATGGAGGTGCTGTCGGTGCACACCACTTCGTCCTTGCCCGCGCCAATCAGCGGGGCGAGCTGGTTGCCCAGGCGCTGGGGCAGGTCAAACCAGCGGGCGGTGTTCCACGATTTGATGAGGTCTGTGCCCCATTCGCGGGTGACCACATCGGCCACGCGTGCGGCGGCGGCCTTGGGCAGAACGCCCAGCGAGTTGCCGTCCAGGTAGATCACGCCTGCAGGCAGGCTGAAGTGCTCGCGCAGGGAGCGAAGCGGGTCTTGCGCATCGAGGGCGCGGCAGTCTTGGAGGGTCGTTGTCATGGCGATTTAGATTGATTGCTATATATTTAATAGCTGCTTGCGCTTATTGGATAAGCGCTAGAGGCCAAAAATGCTTGAATTTCAAAGTGTGCGAAGTACCGCGCGCACGGGCGACGCATCGGCGGTGGTCAGCTTCAGCGGCAGGGCGATCAGTTCGTAGTCGCCCTCGGGCACGGCGTCGAGCACCAGGTTTTCGAGCACCCGCAGGCCCCGGCGGCGGATGACCTGGTGGCTGTCGAGCGTCTTGCTGTCGGCCGGGTCGATGCTGGCGGTGTCGATGCCCACCAGCAGCACGCCCAGGTCGGCCAGGCGTTCGATGGTGTTGGGCGCATAGGCGGCCAGCTGGGCGTCCCAGCGGTCCACGGGCATGTGTTCGTAGGTGCGCACCAGCACGCGCTGCGGCAGGGTGCCGTTCACCGCGTGGGCAATGTGCTCCCAGGTGATGAGCGGCCCGCAGCCAATGGCGTGGATCACGCGGCAGGGGCCCAGAAAGGCGTCGAGCGACACGTCGCCAATGGTGGCGCCCTGTGCGTCGTAATGCAGCGGCGCATCGGCGTGGGCGCCCACATGGGGCGACATGGTGATGGCACTCACGTTGACCGGGCAGCCGGGGCCAATGGTGGCGCACCACTGCTGGCTGTAGGCCGTGTCGCCGGGGAACACGGGGCTGCCCGCATGCACGGGCGGCGAGATGTCCCAAAGCCGGCGGGCGGTGGGGGAAGAAGGCGTTGGCATGGGACGAAGTTTGCGTGTCCCGAAAAAACCGTGGTGTCGGTTATATCCAACACTTGGTCGATTTTTTGTTGAGGTCTAAACGATCTTGATCAAGCAGTAGCCTGGCTGCTGGAGCGTGTCATTTCACACGACGGTGCCTTCCGCCAGCGGCGCCAGCCCGTGCCGCGCACGCGCCTTGTGGCAGGCGTAGTCGCCCGCCGAGAACTCGCGGCAGGGCGCGGGGCGCAGTTCGTAGATGCTGCAGGCCACCTGCTGGCCCACCTGGCCGGTCAGCGCGGCGCAGCGGATGGGCACCTGCTCCGTGCCCCGCATGCGGCAGGTGCTGCCGTTCACATCCAGCGCCAGACCGTCGGGCACCGTGCCGCCCATGGCCTGCATCTCATACACGGCAAAGTCCACGCGAAAGCTGGCGCAGCAGGCGCCGCAGCTCAGGCAAGGGTGCGCGGTGTCGGTGGCGGCGATGTCGGACATGGTGGGGCGTTTGGGTGGTGATTGCTGCGGGGCCATCAGGTGCTGTGGGGGAGGGCAATGCTAACGAAAAAGCCCACGCCCCGGCCTTCCAAACCCGCGCCAAGTTGCACCTGCCCGCCCATGCGCAGCACCGCCTGCCGCACGATGGCCAAGCCCAGGCCCGAGCCGTTGGAAGCATGGCCCAGGCCCCGGTAAAAGCGCTCAAACACCCGCGTGTGCTCTGTGGCGGGAATGCCCGGCCCATCGTCCTGCACCGACAGGTGCAGCACCGCACCCTCGCGCCGCAGCGCCACCGCCACGTTGCCACCAGCGTGGGTGTAGCGCACCGCGTTGTCGATGAGGTTGTGAGCGATCGACTCGAACGCGGGCAGGTCCAGCCGCGCTGCCAAGGTGTCGGGTGCGTCCAGCGACAGTTCGATCTGCCGCGCTATCGCCTCGGGCACGGCCTGGGCCAGCGCGCCGCGCAGCCATTGCGCTACGTCCAGATCGCGCGGTGCGGGGCGCTGGGCTTCGTCCAGCGCGGCCAGGTCCAGCAGCTGCTGCGCCAGGTGCGAGGTGCGGGCGATGGCTTGCTCCAAATGCGCCTGGGCCTGCGTTCGTTCGTCTTCGCTTTGCGAGCGGGCCATGACATGGGCCTGGGCGGTGATCACGGCCAGCGGCGTGCGGATCTCGTGCGCCGCGTCTTGCACAAAGGCGCGCTCGCGTTCCACCTTTTGGCGCAGCTGGGTGAAGAGGTGGTCGAGTGACTGCTCCAGGGGCTTGAGTTCGCGGTGGCGGGCGTTGAAACCCACCGATTGCAAGTCGTCCTTGTCGCGTTGGGCGATGCGCTGGGCCAGTTGCTGCAGCGGTTGCAGGCCGTTGCGCACCGAGAGCCACACGGCCAGCAGTACAAACGGCGAGGCCAGCAGCAGGTAGGGCAGCAGGGCGCGGCCGTTGTACTGCAGGAAGTTGGAATCCGTGCGTTTGGTCTCGAACACGCGCAGCACCCAGTGCGCGTTGCGGCCGGTGTAGATGCGGAACGACCGGCCCTGCAGGGCGGCTTCCTCGATGAAAGGCTCAGTGCGTGGTGTGGCGGGCGGCAACGCCACGTTCTGCAGCCCCGGCGATGCAAACGCGCGCTGGCCCGATGCAGCATCCAGCAACTCGTGCATCAGCACCCCCGGTAGCAGCCCAATCTGGCGGCGGCGGACGTTGGTCCAGTGGTCGGTGGCCGCCACGGCCGTGGCGGCGTGCGCGGGGTCGGTGACGGAGGCCAGCGAGTCCAGCACTGCATCACCGTACTTCATCAGGCCCGGGTCGCGGGTGATGGTGTGTTTGTAGTTGACGAAGTTGTAGCCCAGCAGCACCGCCCACACCACCACAAAAGCCACCAGCACCGAGGCCACGCTGCGGCGCATCAGCGTGGGCTCGGCCAGCCAGGCCCATGCGCTGCGTAGCGAGTGCTTCATCATCGTGGTCATGCCTGCAGCAGGTAGCCCACGCCACGCACGGTGCGGATCAACTCCGCCCCGATCTTGCGCCGCAGGTTGGACACATGCACTTCAATCGCGCCAAAGTCCACGGGCTCGCCCAGTGGGTCCAGCCGCTGCGACAGCACGCTTTTAGAGACCACCACGCCCGGCTCGCGCGCCAGCTCCAGCAGCAGCTGGAACTCGCGCGGTGAAAGGTCCAGCACCATTCCATTGCGCTGCGCCGCGTGGCGCCGGGGCTCGATCACCAGCTCGCCCAGCACCCAGCGCTCGCTGGCCTGGCGCGCGCTGCGGCGCAGCACGGCGCGGATGCGCGACATCAGCTCGGCTGTGGCAAAGGGCTTGATCACAAAGTCGTCCGCCCCACCGTCCAGCCCCGCCAGCCGGTCCTCCACCGCAGAGCGCGCCGTGATCACGATGATGGGCACCTGCCCGCCGTCCCCCGTCTGTGCACGCCAACGGGCCAGCAGGTCAAACCCGCTGCCGTCGGGCAGCGTCAGGTCCAGCAGCACGCAGTCGATGGTGGTGGCATCGACCGTGGCCGGTGCGTCCACCGCGCGGCGCAGCCACTCACTGGTCAGGCCCTCCACCTTCAGGGCCGACTGCAGCGCGCGGCCCAGGTCCAGGTCGTCTTCGATGAGCAGGATGTGCATGGGGGGATTGTGGCGGGAGCCGTGGCCGCTTGTGGGTGCCTTTGGCTGCGTCTTTGGCTGCGCTTAAGGCTTGCCATCGGACAATCTGGCGAAGAGAGGGAATCCATGAAGCCAAAACAACACCAACACCGTCGCATCGCTGTCTGGGCCGCCTGCGTGGCATCCGCAGCCAGCAGTGCGGCCTGGGCGCAAGGCGCTCCAGACGGAACGGGTGGCGCCACCCCACAGCTTGATGGTGTCACCGTCACGGCGCGCCGGTCCCTGGAACAGCGGTTCTTTGCCGCCGGTTCGCTGGTGGTGGTCGACCGCAGCGACATTGAGCAGATGGGCGCGTTTTCGGTGGCCGATGTTCTGCGCCAGCTGCCGGGCGTTCAGGTGACGCCAAGTGCTGACGGCAGCGTTGAGATCCGCATGCGCGGCATGGAGCGCGGCGCTACGCAGTTGCTGATTGACGGCCAGCGCGTGGGGGGCAAGCGCACCCAGTTGCCCATCGACCAATTGCCGCCCGAACTGATCGAGCGCATCGAGGTGGTGCGTGCGCCCAGCGCAGAGTTCTCGGGCGCCACGGGCGGCACGCTCAACATCGTGTTGCGGCAAGCCACCGTGAAGCGTGAAACCACGCTGCGCCTGACCGACAACCACGTGTGGGGCCGCAATGCGGGGCAGGCGTTCTTCTCACGCACCGGCCCGCTGGGCGCTACTGCGAAGCGCACCGAGGAGCCAGGTGACGCCGAACCCAGCAACCCCTGGTCGTACTTCGTCGCAGCGTCTGCGACGGGGCTGCTGCTGGGTTCGGACACGCACCGCAACACGCAGCGGGCAGGGGCGGACGTGGCGCAGTCCGACACCAGCGCCCGCTACAAGCGCACCGACTACGCGCTGGTGCCCCGCATCAGCGGCAAGCTGGGCGCCGCAGACCAGGTGACGTTTCGGGCAACGCTCAGCAAGGCGGACTTTGGCGGCACCGCCGACAGCGTGGGCAGCGGCGACGGCACGTATGCTCTGAGCTCGCAGGAGTCGCACCAGTACGACCGCCGCTATCTGCAAGCCGCCGCCGACTGGACACACCGTTTTGCTGCCAGCAAGCTGGAAACCACGTTCAACGCCAGCCGCGCCAGCGACACCGTGGACCGCAGGGGCGACCTGCTGCGTGCCATCGGTGCAGGCGCTGCCACGGTCACCGACAGCTACAGCTTTGTGGACGACCGCCGCGAGGATGTGTTGAGCCTCACCAGCAAGCTCACCGGAACGACCGATGCCCTGCTGTGGAGCGCCGGGGCACAGCTGGAAGACCACCAGCTTTTCGTCAGCACCGCTGCGCGCGGTGCCCTGCCAGTGAACTCCGGCCTGGACGCCGGCATCCGCCGGTGGGTGCTCTGGGGGCAAAACGAATGGGAGCTGCCCGCCACCACCACGCTCACGCTGGGGCTGCGCGGCGAACGGGTTGAATTGAACGGCGGAAGCTCTGCAGTGGCGGGCAGCAAGCAATGGAACATCCTGCAACCCTCGCTGCACGCGCGCACGCCCCTGTCGGACGATCTGCAGTGGCGCGTGAATCTGGCCCGCGTCACCCAGCTGCCGCGCGTGTGGGACCTGGTGGACCGCACCATCCCCAGCCAGGGCAGCAACAGTCTGAGCAACCCCGACACCATCGGCAACCCGAATCTGCGCCCGCAGGTGGCATGGACGCTGGACACCGGCTTTGAGCGGCGCCTTGCCAACGGGCATGCAGGCTTGAACCTGTTTGTGCGGCGGATGAGCGATGTGCTGGCGCCCAGCCTGACGCTGAACGGAACGCGGTGGGTGGAGCAGCGTGCCAACGTGGGCGACGCGCTGGTGTGGGGCCTGGAGGCCGATGCCCGCACGGGGCTGGCCTGGCTGGGCCTGGGGCGTGACTGGACGTTGTCGGCCAACGCCAGCCTGCTGCAATCGCGCATGACCAGCGGGCCCAATGAAGGGCGTCGCATACCCGGCCAAGCGCGCTACGTGGCCACGCTGACTGCTGCCAAGCCCATGCCACGCGGCGGCGGTTGGTATGGCGGCACCACGTTGACAATGACAGGGCGCGCCGACCAGGACATCAACACCGCGCTGACCGGCCAGAACCGCGCGAGCGCCATGTTGGACTTTTACGTGGGCCAGCTGGTGCGCGGACTGGGGTATTGGCGCCTGGGCGTATACAACGTGGGCGACGCGCATTTCCGCCGGGACCGCGTGGATGCATCGGGTGCGGTGCCGGTTGTCAGCCGCAGCAGCATGCAGTGGACGCCACGCGCATACCTCACGGTGGGAACGCAGTTTTGATTTGATGTTTGTGCAGGGCGGCGTGGAGGCGTCTGTCTCTGTATTTGCGCTCAGTCAAACCGCTGGGTCAGCGAGAAAGGTCAGTATGAAAGCAGGAATCGGAGTTGCAGGCGCAGGCGTGTTTGGCCATGTTGCAAAGCTGGTTGCGACCGCGTCACTGTGCGGCGCCCTGGCAGCGAATGCCGTTGCCGCACCGCCTGCCCCGGCGGAGGGCGGCACCGGCGCCGCGACCGTGGAGCCGGTGTACACGCGAGCCCGGCTGGTATCCGTAGACAAAGAGTCGGACGGCCGCATTCTGGTGCGTTTGAAGTTGCTACCGCGTTCCAAGATTCCGTTTTCCACGCTGACGTTTGTGGTCCGCGACAAGGCACTTGTGGCTGACATTCCGGAAGGCGCCTGGGTCAAGTTCCAAGCCCGGTCTGAGGATGGCGTGAATGTGTTGACCGCCATCCATGCAGTCGAAGCATGCCAACGGTTTCAGCCGTGCGATTGACCGGTGGGCTAGAACGCGGCGCGCAGCGGCGTGTTGGGTGCGGCGGTTGGCGCGGCGCAATGGGTCCCTTTGGCGGGTGCGGAGGATGTGTTTGCACAAGTGCCGGATGCTTCTAGAGAAATCCGTTGTGCGCCACTCTGACCGCACTCTGCGCTGGCTGAAGGCTTAGGTGGCTGTGGCCTGTGTGCTCTATGCCCTGTGTTACGGCACTGCCGTGGCGCAGCCGCCTGGAACCTCCGCCCCAGCCCGTACCGCATGGCCGAGCTACATGCCCGAGTTGGTCGTTGGTGTGTCGGACAGTGGGGCAGAAGCCGTTTGCCAGTGGATGTCGTGATCGTGCTGCCCGATGCTCGCAGCCCGTGGACAAGGCTGGCTGGAGCGGCCTCTGGCAGCTACACGCTGCCACCGGGGTACGACGGCCACAGCATCCACAGTTTTTCAGCGCTCTGGACGTTTGAGTTGGACGGCTACCTGTCTCAGGTGCTGGCAGATACTGCCCGGTAGGAGCCACCACGATGACCACCTTTTCCAAAACCACGGCTGACAGCGATGTCGGCGCGGCCATGGCCTGTGTTCCGGTGATCCGGGCGCTTGGCGCGCCAGATGCCCCGGCCTTCTCATCGCTACGCCGCGAGCTGACCGCTCACAACCCGATCCCCATGGGCTTGACCATGGAAGAGGAGTTGGGCCGCACTCTCGAAAGTTTCGAGGAGCAACTCTCCTATCCCGCGCCCCATGCCGCATTCGGCGCTTTCTGTGATGGGGTGTTGGTGGGGAGTGCCGCTGTGGCTTGGCAGAGCAGGTTTGCATCGTCCCGCCACAAGGTGATGCTGTGGGGCGTCTTTGTGTCACCGCGTTTTCGCGGGCGCGGCCTGGGCCGTTTGCTGGTGAAGCGGGCCATTGAGCACGCGCGGGCCCATGCGGTCCGGCGGATCAATCTCACGATGTACCTGCCCAACGATGCGGCCGAGCGCTTGTATCTGTCACTCGGTTTTGTGCGCTACGGCGTGGAGCCGGAAGCCGTGTGTCTTGGCGGTATGTACTACCACGGCGCCCTGATGAGCTTGCTGCTGGAGGCGTAGTTCCGATCCGGGGGGGGGGCAGGAACTCAGCCGTACAGCCGCCCCGCGCTCAGTGCTTCCAGCGCATGGCCCAGGTTCGCGCGCGCTGGCGCCTCGTAGCGCTGGTCAAAAAATGCGGTGCTGTAGATGCGCTGCCGCTCCAGAAACCCCTGCAGCACTGCGCTGCGTCCCGCCACATAGCGCGGCCAGCGCACAAAGAAGTATTCGCGCCGCACGTTGCGCTCGAACTGGCGGTATACCGCGTCGCTCTGGCCGAGGATGGCCAGGTCAATGTCCACCACCCAGAGCGCATCGCCGGTGAGCGTGCCGGGGGTGTGGCGGGTGTCCATCACATGCTGGTGCACGGTATCGGCCAGCGTGGTGGGCAGCCCTTGGCTGAGCAGGAATTGGCGGGCCCAGTCCGCGCTGCGCGCCTCGTTGTGGCTGCTCCACGGCCAGTAGATGGCGTCGTGGTACCACAGGGCCAGCGCCACAGCGTGCGGGTTGTCGAACGCACCCGGTCGTTGATCCTGCACCATTTGCCAATGCTGCAGGCAGGCCCGGAGGTGGGTGGTGTCGTGGTATGCGCGCGGCCAGCGAGCCCAGTTGAGCACAAGCCGTCGCCCCTCTTTACGCCACGCCGGTGTATCCCGGCCGAGCGCCTGGCCCAACGATTGCCAATGCGCCAGCAGTTCAGCGCCGTGAGGGGGCTGGCGACGCCAAGGCATGGACAGCCGAAAAATCAGGCTATGCGGCCGAGCAGAAGGTACTCCATGAGTGCCTTCTGCACATGCATCCGGTTCTCTGCCTCGTCCCACACCACCGACTGCGGCCCGTCGATCACGTCGGCCTCGACCTCTTCGCCACGGTGCGCGGGCAGGCAGTGCATGAAGAGGGCGTCGGGCTGGGCGGCGGCCATCATTTCGGCGTCCACACACCAGTCGGCAAAGGCTACTCTGCGCGCTTCGTTCTCGGCTTCGTAGCCCATGCTGGTCCACACATCGGTGGTGACCAGGTCGGCGCCTCGGCAGGCTTCGAGGGGGTTGCTATAAAATTTATAGCTATCAGCGCTTGTCCCACCTGCGCCAGCGGCCAATTTTTCATCAATTTCATAGCCACGGGGCGTGCTCACATGCACCTTGAAGCCCAGCAGCGATGCCGCTTGCACCCAGGTGTTGGCCATGTTGTTGCCGTCGCCCACCCAGGCCACGGTCTTGCCCTGGATGGAGCCCCGGTGCTCGATGTAGGTGAAGATGTCGGCCAGGATCTGGCAGGGGTGGTACTCGTTGGTCAGGCCGTTGATGACCGGCACACGCGAATTGGCGGCAAAGCGTTCGATCTTGCTTTGCTCAAACGTGCGGATCATCACCAGATCGGTCATGCGGCTGATGACCTTGGCGCTGTCTTCAATCGGCTCGGCGCGGCCCAGCTGGCTGTCGCCGGTGGTCAGGTGCACCACGCTGCCGCCCAATTGGTACATGCCTGCCTCGAAGCTCACGCGCGTGCGGGTGCTGGCTTTCTCGAAGATCATGGCCAGCGTGCGGTCTACCAGCGGGTGGTGTTTTTCGTAGGCCTTGAACTTCTTCTTGATGAGCGCGGCGCGCTCGAACAGGTAGGCGTATTCGTCGGCGGTGAGGTCGTTGAACTGCAGGTAATGTTTCAGCGTCGTCGTCATGGCGGTTTAGCTTTGCTTCATTCAGCCAGGATGGCTTTGACCAGAGGGGTGAGCTTGGCCACGATTTCGTCGGCCTCGGCCACGGTGAGGATGAGCGGCGGCACCAGGCGGATAACGCTGTCAGCCGTCACGCTGATCAGCAGGCCCGCTTCGGCCGCGCGGCCGGTGAGGGCGCCGCAGGGCTTGTTCAGCTCTACGCCCAGCATCAGGCCCTGGCCGCGGATTTCCTTCACACCGGGCAGGCTGCCCAGTTCACGCTGCAGGGCAGCTCTCAGGTGGGCGCCCACAGTGGCTGCATTTTCCAGCAGGCCTTCTTCTTCCATGATGCGGATGGTTTCGTTGCCCGCGCGCATGGCCAGCTGGTTGCCACCAAACGTGGTGCCATGGTTGCCGGGCTGCAGCACGTTGGCGGCCTTGGGGCCAGCCACCACCGCGCCAATCGGCACGCCCGAGCCCAGGCCCTTGGCCAGGGGCATCACGTCGGGCACGATGCCGGCCCACTGGTGGGCAAACCACTTGCCGGTGCGGCCCATGCCGCACTGCACTTCGTCAATCATCATCAACCAGCCACGCTCGTCGCACAGGGCGCGCAGTTGTTGCAGGTATTCGACGCGGGTGGGGTTCACACCGCCTTCGCCCTGGATGGTTTCAAAGAACACGGCGACCACGTTGGGGTTGCCTTCGGTGGCTTTCTTGATGGCCTCGATGTCGTTCAGCGGCACCCGGATGAAGCCCTCGACCAGCGGGCCAAAGCCGCTGTAGATCTTGGGGTTGCCCGTGGCCGACATGGTGGCGATGGAGCGGCCATGGAAGGCTTTTTCGTACACCACGATCTGTGGGTTGGCGATGCCCTTGTCCACGCCGTACTTGCGTGCAATCTTGATGGCGGCCTCATTGGCCTCCAGGCCCGAGTTGCAGAAGAACACGTTGGTCATGCCCGAACGTTCCACCAGCTTGGCCGCCAGCGCTTCTTGCAGGGGCGAGTGGTAATAGTTGGAGGTGTGGATCAGCTGCGTGAGCTGGTGCTGCAGGGCGGGCACCAGCTTGGGGTGGTTGTGGCCCAGGGTGTTGACGGCAATGCCGCCCAGCGCGTCCAGGTACTCTTTGCCATCCACATCCCATACGCGGCAGCCCTGGCCTCGGGCCAGCGCGATGGGTACGCGGCCATAGGTGTTCATCACGTGGGGCGAAGCTGCCGGGGTGGTAGCGGTCATGCAGAAATCTCCAGACGGTGCGGTGGTGGGTTGGCTTGTGGCCGTATGAAACCCGAATAAATCGAAGCACGATTCTAGGGTGAGCCCGGTGACCGGCTGTTGACGTTTGCGCATCACTGCAATGCCTCTCCTTACCCGGCTTTTGTGCACGTGTTGAAGTCAGGCATAGGGATTAGGGGTGTAGCTCTTATATAAGAGTTAGAATGTTGCGCTGCGGTGCAGCATGCAGTGATCCTGTGTCTGGCGCGCTCACTACCACTCCAATCCCCGATGGTTTCCCCCTCCTCCAAAGAAGTCTTCATTCAGGGCATCACCCACGACGGGAAAACCTTTCGTCCCAGTGACTGGGCCGAGCGGCTGGCCGGGGTGATGAGCAGTTTCCGTCCTGGTGGAGCGCGGCCTGGCAGCCATCTGAGCTATTCGCCCTGGTGCATTCCCACCACGCTCAATGGCGTGAAATGTGTGGTGGTCCACCGCGATCTGCAGGGGCACGAGCCCATGGCCTGGGACTTCGTCATCAATTTTGCGCGCGACAACAACCTGCAGGTGGCCGAAGCCTGCTTGCTCCCCGATCCCCCGTCTTCCAAGCCCTGATCTGGCTTGGGTTCTGCCAGTTTGTGCTGGCGCGGATGGGTGTCATTCGGTTGGTGCGCTTTCTTTATCCCGTTACGGCTTCCGATGGCCCATGGCTTGCAGCCTGCAGCTGTGTCCTCATGGGGCCAGCCGTGGCTGGCTCAGCGTTTGTTGTTCGACCAGAAACGAAAAAACCGCCCGAAGGCGGTTTTATTCGTTTTTGCTGGCAGCGCACCCGTTACAAACGGCGAACAGCAGATGCCGTTCGGGCTGTTTGCCTGCCGGGGCAGGCGCAGGGGTTGGTTTAGGCGGCTGCCAGGGCCAGGGCTTTCACCTTGGCAGACAGGCGGCTCTTGTCGCGAGCAGCCTTGTTCTTGTGGAAGATGCCCTTGTCGGCCACGGTGTCCACCACGGCTTGCATCTTGGCGAACAGTTCGGTCGCCTTGGTCTTGTCGCCAGCCAGAACTGCCTTTTCGACGTTCTTGACAGCGGTACGGTATTTGGAACGCAGCGAGGTGTTTGCAGCGTTGAGCTTGATGTCCTGACGGACGCGCTTACGGCCCGAAGCGAGGCGGGGGTTCTTCTTTTTGGGTTTAGCGGATGCCATGATGAATGTTCCTTGGGTCTGTGGATGTTGCCAGCAAAGCCCGCGATTATAGCCCAAGGCAGTTTGTTCATCGCTGCGGCGGTGCAAAGCTGGTGCAGCGCCATTGCGTGCGCGCCCTTGGCGGTGGCTTTGCCAGGCCAAGGGGTGCACACGTCTGTAGGCCAGGCCCGAAGCGCTCCAGGGGGAATACACTCCCGCCGGTGTCGTTATTCAAAGCCGCTTCCACCGTCTCCCTGCTGACCCTGGCCTCCCGCGTAACGGGCCTGGTGCGCGATTTGCTGATGGCGTCCATGTTCGGGGCCAACGCCCTGACGGACGCCTTCAACATCGCCTTCCGCATTCCTAACCTGTTCCGCCGCCTGTTTGCCGAGGGGGCATTCAGCCAGGCGTTTGTGCCGGTGCTGGCTACCACCAAGGCGCAGCAGGGCGAAGAGGCCACGCGCAAGCTGATTGCCGCCGTGGCCACGGTACTCGCCTGGATACTGCTGCTGACCTGCATCCTGGGGGTGCTGGGCGCGCCGGTGCTGGTCTGGGCCTTGGCCAGTGGATTGCGCCAAAGTGGCGAAGCCTACGATGCCGCCGTGCTGATGACGCGCTGGATGTTCCCCTACATCGGTTTCATGTCCATGGTTGCGCTGTCGGCGGGCATTCTCAATACCTGGAAACACTTTGCTGTGCCCGCCGCATCGCCGGTGCTGCTCAATCTGTGCATGATTGCGGCCGCCTGGTTGGGCGCGCCGCAGTTCGAGGCACGGGGCATCGAGCCCATTTTTGCCATGGCAGGCGGCGTCATGCTGGGGGGCGTGCTGCAACTGGCCGTGCAGGTGCCCGCGCTGGCGCGGCTGGGGCTGATGCCGCGCATCGGCGTCACCTGGGGGGCCATTCGTGCGGCCTGGGCCGAGCCGGGCGTGCGGCGCGTGTTGATGCTCATGGGCCCCATCCTGCTGGGCGTGGGTGTTGCGCAGATATCGCTGATGATCAACACCCAGATCGCTTCCCACCTAGCCCCTGGCAGCGTGACCTGGCTTTTTTATGCTGACCGATTGATGGAGTTTCCCACCGCACTGCTGGGTGTTGCACTGGGCGCGGTGCTCACACCCCAGCTTACGGCCGCCAAGGCTGCGGGCGAAGCCGAGAAGTACTCGGCCATGCTCGATTGGGGCTTGCGCATTGTGGTGCTGCTGGCCGTGCCCTGTGCGGTTGCGCTGCTCACGTTTTCCACGCCGCTCGTGGCCACCTTGTTTCACCACGGCAAGCTGGCAGACGGTGATGTGGGCCAGATTGCCCTGGCCTTGTCGGGCTATGGCGCTGGGCTGCTGGGCATCGTCGCCATCAAGGTACTTGCGCCCGGCTACTACGCCAGCCAGGATGTGCGCACGCCCGTCAAGATCGCGATCGTGGTGCTGGTCATTACCCAGCTGCTCAATATTGCACTGGTGCCCTGGATCGCGCATGCGGGCCTGGCACTGTCGATTGGCCTGGGTGCGCTCATCAACGCCCTGTGGCTGCTGGTGGGGCTGATGCGGCGCGGCAGCTTCCAGCCCTTGCCGGGCTGGGGCAAGTTTGCCTTGCAGGTGGTGGCTGCCAGCGCGCTGCTGGCGGTGTTGCTGGTATGGGGTGCCCAGCACTTCGACTGGGTGGGCATGCGGCACCAGTCGCTGCAGCGTGTGGGTTTGCTGGCCGCGCTGATGGCGGCGGCCGCGGTGCTGTATTTCGGCGCGCTGTGGGCGGCGGGCCTCAAGCTGCGCAAGATGCTGCGGCGCTGAGAGCCGCGGCGCCTGAAACCCCGCAAGAACCCCGCAAGAACCCCGCAAGAACCCCGTAAAAGCCCTGTGAAACCAGCCATGACTTGCGCAAAAGAGGGCTCAGGCAGGAGACTTGCCCAAGGCGAAGGCGGTTGTTGCATCCCGACTTGCGCAAGTCCTACCAGCGTATCTGTGGGTTGACGCCGCCCCAGACCAGACATACAACCTTGCCATGTCCCTGAGCTATTCCGTACCCACCTCGCTGGAGTACTTTGCATCGCTGGTGCAAAGTGACGACCACTTTCCGTTGTTGGAGGCTGCGGCCAGCCTGGCGCAGGACGAATACCCCGAGCTGGACATGCAGCAGCTGCTGGGCGATGTGGACCAGTTGCTCGCACGCATCAAGCGCCGCTTGCCCGCCGATGCCCCGGCGCTGCAGCGTCTGCGCACGCTCAATCAGTTCTTTTTTGCCGACCTGGGCTTTGGCGGCAACGTCAACAATTACTACGACCCCGAAAACAGCTATCTCAACGCGGTGCTGCGCACGCGCCGGGGCATCCCTATCAGCCTGGCCGTCTTGTGGATGGAGCTGGCCCAGGGCCTGGGTCTGCACGCGCGGGGCATTGGGTTTCCGGGGCACTTCATGGTCAAGGTGCTGCTGCCCAAGGGCCAGGTGGTGCTCGACCCGATCTCGGGCCAGTCATTGAGCCGCGAGGAGCTGGCCGAACGGCTGGAGCCCTACAAGCGCCGCAACGGTCTGGTCGACGACTACGACGTGCCCCTCGGTCTGTACCTGCAGGCTGCCACGCCGCGCGACATCATTGCGCGCATGCTGCGCAACCTCAAGGAGGTGCACCGCACCCAGCAGGACTGGCAACGGCTGGTCGCTGTGCTGGATCGCCTGATCATTCTGCTGCCCCAGGCCTGGGGCGAGCGGCGCGACCGGGGACTGGCGCATGCCGAGCGGGGCAACACCCTCGAAGCGATGGCCGATCTGGAGGCCTACCTGGCCCACGCCGAGGATGGGCTTGACATCGACCTGATTGCTGACCGACTGAGCGCCCTGCGCAACGCCAACGGCTGATTGCCTTCCACTGACTCCAAAAACAGCTTTCAGAACGGTGCGCTGCCCTCTGGCAGGGCGGCCTGCAATTGCGCCACCTGGCGGCGCAGTTCGGTGTTCTCTGCCGTCAGCTCTGCCACGCGGGCCCGTAAGGCCTGAAGTTCGTCGGAGCCCGCTTCGGTGCCCGAACTGGAGTCCTGAATGTCCTTGGCCTGGGTGTTCTCGTCCTGGGGTGTTTCTTCGCGCGGCTTGCGCTTGGTGAGTTCGCGCACGCGCTTGGCGGCTTGCTTGAGTTCGTCCTTGCCCGCCACCACGGCCGCCACCTGTTCCTCGGCGGGCAGGGTGGCCACGGCGGCGGCAGCGTTAATGGAAATGGTGCCGGACTTCACGGCGGCTACCAGCTCGGGCGCAGCCTGCTTTTGGATTTTTTCGATCATCACGACCTGGCTGCTGCTCAGGCGTGCAGCCTTGGCGATGGCCTCGCGGCTGCTCAAAGGGTCGGGGGCGGGCAGGGCGGCTGCGGCCTCGGGCGCAGCAGGGGGTGGGGCGGTGACCGCCGTCTCGGTGGATGTTGTTGCCCGGGCCTTGCGCTCGGCCATGATCTCGCGCTTGCGCAGCGCCAGCACACCGCGCTGGAAGTCCGATACGCTGCGGCGTCCCAGGTGCTGGTCGATCATCCACAGGTGCACGTCTTCCATCGACTGAAAGCGCGGGTTTTGCACGGTCTGGAATGGCAGTCCATGTTTTTGGCAGATGCCAAAGCGGTTGTGGCCGTCCACCAGCACATCGCCCCACAGCACCAGCGCGTCGCGGCAGCCTTCGGCCAGGATGCTGCGCTCCAGGGCGTCGTGCTCGTCCTGGGTCAGGGGTTCGATGTAGGCTTTGAGTTCTTCGTTGACGACGATGTTCATGGCAGGGCAGGCAATCGGGAGCGGGGAAGGGGCGCGATTGTAGAGGCCCCGACGAGCGTCCTGGGCCAGGGGCTGCGCTGGGCACTACTGGTCTCGCGTGCCCCGCAGCGCCAGCCAGCCCGCTACCGCTGTAAAGGCCGCCACCACGGCCACGATGATCCAGAAGCCATGCCCGTTGTCGGCCAACGGCACGCCGCCCACGTTCATGCCGAACAGGCCGGCCAGGATGTTGATGGGCAGGGCCAGCACGGTCACCACCGTCAGCACAAAGAGGCTGCGGCTGTTGGCTTCCTGCACGCTGGCGGCGATTTCTTCCTGCAGCAGCTTGATGCG
Organism: Acidovorax facilis; assembly: GCA_964031875.1. GTDB lineage: Bacteria > Pseudomonadota > Gammaproteobacteria > Burkholderiales > Burkholderiaceae_C > Acidovorax > Acidovorax facilis_A. Next base: position 36,023 of record CAXIRU010000108.1, on the reverse strand, counting down.
TTCTTGCAGCCCCTGCATGTCGCGCAGCACCACCGAGAACTCTTCGGTGGAGTCGCGCAGTTCCTGCGCATCGTCCGTGCCCATCCAGGCCGGGGGATGCTGCAGCAGGCGGAACAACGCCGCTGGCTCGGGTGCCAGCAGCCGCTGCAGTCGCACCAGCAGGCGCCGCAGCACACCCAGGCGTGCGCGCTTGTGGTCCAGGCGCCCGGCCAGCAGCGCGTCTTCCACATCGTCGATGCGCTGCGTCACGCCGCGCACGATGTCCACCAGGCCTGAGGCCTGGGTGCGCATCAGCTCGGCCAGCAGAGCCACGCTGGAGTCGGGCGCATTGCCGCTGCGCACGGCGGTGCGCAGTGCATCCACCGAGCGCAGGGGGCGCGTGCGGCCCGTCACCATCAGGTGCGGGGCCACGCTGGTCCACAGGGTGGCGATATCCGAGGGCTCGAACGCAAAGTCAAAGTGTGCGTCATTGAGCACCGCAATCAGCGTATCGTCATCCCGCTCGATGCGGGTGGAGACCGAGCGGTCCTTGAGCGCATCAAAAAAGGCTTCGGGCAGATGGGCATGCCGCTCCATCCAGCGCACGGCCTGTGCGTGGCTCAGGTTGAAGTGCAGCCACAAAAAGGTGCCCTGCAGAGGGTGCGCCGGGTGGTTCTCGGCGGGGGCGGATGCGGGGTCTGTGGGGTTGGTGGCATGCAGGCCCGCCAGCCACTGCGCGGCCTGCACGGAATCGACCTCGCGCGGCGCGGTGCCTGCGGCCAGCAGGTAACCACAAATGAGCCCGGCAGCATCGCCCCCATAGCTCAGGCTGTTGCCTGCTGGTGCAGTTGTGGGGCGGTGGGGGGCGGGGGCAGCAGAAGGCACGGGCCTGCATCCTGGCCGGAGTGCGTGACAGAGGCGTGACAAATCACGCCGCTGTCACGGCCCTGTCACTTGGGGGCACCACCATGGCGCCATCTTTTTCTTTGCACCGCCGGACGGCACCATGTTCCACAGCAATACCCTTGATACCCAGGAGCTGATGCAGCGCATCGCCAACGACCTCATCGACAGCTATGACGAAGAGCTGGAGCTGGAGATCGAGGACCGCAATGTGGACGACATCGGCGCGCCGCAGCCCACCGACCGCCTGGCACGGCAGCAGTATTTCAAGGACCTCTTTCAGCTGCAGGGCGAGCTGGTGAAGCTGCAGGACTGGGTGCAGCACAGCCGCCAGAAGGTGGTGATTCTGTTTGAAGGCCGCGACGCGGCCGGCAAGGGCGGCGTGATCAAGCGCATCACCCAGCGGCTGAACCCGCGCGTCGCCCGCGTGGCGGCGCTGCCCGCGCCCAACGACCGGGAGCGCACGCAGTGGTACTTTCAGCGCTATGTGGCGCACCTGCCAGCCGCTGGCGAGATGGTGCTGTTTGACCGCAGCTGGTACAACCGTGCGGGCGTCGAGCGGGTGATGGGGTTTTGCACCGACGACGAATACGAAGAGTTCTTCCGCACCGTGCCCGAGTTTGAAAAGATGCTCGTGCGCTCGGGCATCACGCTCGTCAAATACTGGTTCTCCATCACCGACGAGGAGCAGCATCTGCGGTTCCTCGGCCGTATCCACGATCCGCTTAAGCAGTGGAAGCTCAGCCCCATGGACCTGGAAAGCCGTGTGCGCTGGGAGGCCTACACCAAGGCCAAGGAGACCATGCTGGAGCGCACCCACATCCCCGAGGCACCCTGGTGGGTGGTGCAGGCTGTGGACAAGAAGAAGGCCCGCCTCAATTGCATCCACCACCTGCTCAGCCAGCTGCCTTACCAGGATGTCCCCCATCCCACCGTGGTGCTACCTGAGCGCGTGCGCAACCCCGAATACCTGCGCCAGCCAGTGCCTGCGAGCATGTACGTGCCCGAGGTGTACTGACGGATCATCCGGTCATGGAAACTGAGATTGCTATAAAAATAGTAGCTATTGGCGCTTGATGGAAAAGCGCTGGCGGCAAAAATTGCTTGAAAATTCCGCCACCAGTGTGCCGGCGCCGCTCAGTGGCCGCTGCCCATCCCGCCTTGCGACGGCGTGCCCTTGCGCCCGAACTGGTGCCAGGCCCGGCGCAGCTGGGTGTCGGAGCTGAACCCCGCCATCAGCGCCGCCTGCGTCACGTTCTGGCCTGAGCGCAGCGCGGCCTCTGCGGTGGCCAGGCGGATGCGCCGCAGGTACTGCAGCGGCGCAATGCCCGCGTGCTCCAGAAACAGCCGCGTGAGGTGCCGGGGTGATGTGTGTGCCACTTCGGCCATTTGCGGCACGCTCCAGTCGGCCTGCGGTTGCTGCCCCACGGCGTCCTGCACGCGGTGCAGGGCGGGGTGCATGTGGTTGCGGTGGTGCAGAAAGGGTGAGAACTGCGGGTCGTCCGGCCCCCGGCGCAGCCCAATCACCATGGCCTGGGCCACTTGCACGGCCACGGTGGGGCCGCAGATGTCGGAGATGCGGTGCAGCAGCAGGTCGATACCGGTGGTCACGCCTGCGCTGGTGTAGATGGGCCCATCGGCCACGAATACGCGGTTGGCGGCCACGTCGCAGCGGGGGTCTACCCGGGCCAGCTCGTCCAGGTGCAGGTGGTGGGTGGTGGCGTGCCGGCCCGTCAACAGCCCCGCATGGGCGGCCAGCACGGCGCCCGCACACACGGTGACCAGCTCCAGCTGCCCGGCCACCGGGCGCAGCCCGCGCAGCCAGTGCAGCAGGGTCTGGGCCTCGGAACCGCTCACGTCGATGCTATGGCCCGCCAGACCCACCAGCACCACCCATGCAGGGCTGGGCAGCGTGTCAGGCAGCGGCGCCAGGCCGGTGACTGCGACGCCCACGGACGACATCGATTCGGGCGTGGGGCTCACAAAGTGCTGCACAAAGCGCTCTGGATGGCCCTGGGCGACCAGGGTCTGGTTGGCAATGCGCAGGGCCTCGGCGGGGCCGGCCCAGTCCAGCACCAGGCTGCCGGGCAGCAGGGCGAAGTACACGTGGATGGGCGAGGGTGTTGTGTCCTGCATCACAAGTTCTTGAAAACGGGGTGCCCCCAGGGCGGTTTATGGCTCCCTGTTCCAGGGGGTGTCCATCTGGCGGGCGGTGCGCTCCGCAAGTGCCGCCCCCGCCAGCCGGCTGACCAGGTGCAGGCTCATGTCTATGCCCGCGCTGATGCCCGCCGACGTGACCAGCGCACCCCGGTCCACCCAGCGCACATTGTCCCGCACGTCCAGCGCGGGATACTGCGCGCGCAGATCGGCAATGTCCTCCCAGTGGGTGGTGGCGGGCCCTTCGGTGAGCACGCCCGCAGCTGCCAGGATGAACGCGCCTGTGCACACCGAGGCGGTGATTTGTGCGCCACGTGCTGCGCGCGCCACCCAGGCGCGGGTGTCTGCGCAGGCAGCGGCAGCGTCCACCACGCCGCCGGGCACGATGAGCACATCGGGCGCGGCGGCGCTGGTGAAGTCGGCATCGGGCAGCACGCGCAGGCCAGCGCGGGCCCGCACGGGTGCGAGGCTGCGGGCCACGCACTGCACGGCAAACGGTGGTGGTGTGGCAGGCTGCAGCCGCTGCGCCATGCGCACGGCGGTGGTGAACACTTCGTAAGGGCCGCCCAGGTCCAGGGCTTCCACCTCGTCAAAAACGAGGATGGCGATCTGCAGCGGCTTGGCGGTGGGGGTGTCGGGCGTCTTGGTCATGGTGCGGTGGTGGCCAGGTGGGGCGCAAAGACAGTGCGCGGATAGGTGCTGCGCGCCGTGGCTGCGGCGTCCAGGTCCACATCGACCGTGCAGAAGGGGTGCTCTGCCATGGTGCGGGCCAGCAGTGCGCCGTCCGGGCTGATGACCCAGCCCGCGCCGCCATAGGTGCCTGCGGCGTGGTCCGCGCGGTTGGACGACAGGCTGTACGCCCCGGTGCGAACGGCGGCCACGGTGCCCACGGCCAGCCATTTGTCGGTGGTGGCGGCTGCTGTGGCGCGGGGGGTCAGGATGGCTTGCAGACCGCCCTGCGCCGCATAGTCGGCGTACGTGTCCAGCGCCCAGAGTTCGGTGCAGATGTTCAGGCCGAAGCTCAGCGGCCCGGCGGTGAAACGCGGGAATGCGGCATCACCGCGCTCAAACCACTGGGCCTCCCAGCCGCCCGGCTCATCGGGCAGGTGGAACTTGCGCCGCAGGGGTGCATAGCCCGTCTGCGCAGACCAGAGAAAGCCTTCGTTCAAGCGCCGCCCACCCGCAGTGACCGGGCGCGCGCCCACCACCCAGTCGGCGCCCAGCTCGGGCAGGCGGGCTTCCCAGGCGCCGCTGAGTGCCACAGCGGCGCTCCAGCGCGCGGGATCTGCGGGGGAGGTTTCCCATACCGGTTCGACAAAGGCGAACTCAGGCAGCAGCACCAGCTCGGATTGCGCGCTGCGGGTGTGGGCGCACAGCGCGGCCCAGGCGGCTTCGAGACGGTCGGGTTGATAGGGCAATTCGCAGACAGTGGCGCGCATGGTGTTCTCCGGGGGTCAGGCTGCGGTCGTTTCCAGAGCGTCCAGGGCGTCCAGTGCGTCCAGTGCTTCCTGCACGGTGCGCAGGGTGGCAAAGCGGCCTTGCAACACCGTGGCAGTGCGGGTCTTGATGTCGGCGGCTGACAGCACCTGGCCGTCGGGCTGCACCATGTCCCAGGTGTGGGTGGCATCTGGCACGTAGTCCACCTCCCAGCCCAGGTCCGAGGCGTGGCGTGTGGTGGTCTCGCAGCATTGTTCGGTGCGGATGCCGCTGATGATGAGGCGCTGGATGCCGTGGCGCGTCAGCCACACATCGAGCCCCGTGCCCACCAGCGCGCTGTGGCGCGACTTGGTGAAAGTGGCTGCAGCCTCAAAGGGGGCGAGGCCATCGAGCGCGCGCACCTGCCCAGACACCTGCGCAAACGCGTTCTCGGGCACTTCTGGGCCTTGGCTGTGAAACACCCGCACCACCGGCACGCCGCGCTCTACGCACCCTTGGATCAAGGCGTTCTGGGCCTGCAGGTAGGCGGGCAGGCCGTGCGCGGTGAAGAAGGGGCGGTGGCGGAAGGATTCCTGGACGTCAATCACTATCAGACATGACTTCATGGTGCGCTTCTTTCGGTGGGTGCTCAGAAGCCTTGATTTTTCATGCTGTAGAGCATGTGGTCCGCGCCAGACGGGACAGGTTTCGATCAATTTAAGCCATTGCTTGATAGGCTGGCTGGTGCAGTGGTCCATGTTCGCCCGAAGTGCCTGGGTGATTCTTGCTGCTATCGGGGTTTTGCGCTTGATGGGTAACGTTTTATTGCTATCAAATGGATAGTGATTGCGCAGATTTCTCTACAAGCTGTTATGGTGTCTAGGGTTTTCCCTAGTGTGGTGTTGCACCCTAGGTTCTTTGCCCCTTTGCAGTCCATCTGCCCACCACACACTTCCCCGCCATGGCCCGACGCTCCCGCCTGTTCTCCCTGTCAGCGCTGACGCGGGCCTACCAGCGCAACCTGAAGGCCTTTGCGCGGGCAGCGCGCCCTGTGCGCGCCAAGGCTCCGGCTGCGCCGCGCCGGGTGGCGCCAGCACCTGCGGTGCCCGCCCGGCGTGCAGCCAGCAAGCCCGTGCCCGCACGCGGAGAGTGGGTGGGCGGCATGGCACCCGGGCCTGCGGGCGCCCGGCGCTACCACCTCTACATCCCGCCGGGGCTGGCGCTGAAGGCGGACGAAAAGCTGCCCTTGCTGGTCATGCTGCATGGCTGCGGCCAGACGGGGAGCGACCTGGCCGCCGCCACGCGCATGAACCGACTGGCCGCGCGCGAGCGTTTTCTGGTGCTCTACCCCGAGCAGGAGCGCATGGCCAACGCCCATGGCTGCTGGAACTGGTTCGAGCGCCGCAGCGGCAAAGCCCAGGCCGAGGCCGCCACGCTGCTGGCGGCGGTAGACAAGGTGGCCCGCCGCCACCCGGTGGACGTGGCCCGTGTTGCCGTGGCAGGCTTGTCGGCCGGTGCCAGCATGGCCGTACTGATGGCCGCGCTCTACCCCCAGCGGATCTGCGCCGTGGCCATGCATTCGGGGGTAGCACCGGGCACGGCCGAATCGGCCGCCACGGCGCTGGCCGCCATGCACGGGCGGCGCGCTGCGCACCTGCCCGAGCCCGTTGCGGGCTCCGCTGGCCAGGGCGCCGTCCCGTCTGCGCTGCCGCTGCCGCCCCTGCTGGTGCTGCATGGTGATGCCGATGGCGTGGTCTCGGTGCGCAACGCGGCGGCCACTGCCTTGCTGTGGGCGGACGCGCTGGGTGCGCGCGCCGGGGCCTTGCGCACGCTGCAGAGAGGCCAGCGCCATGCCATGCGGGTGACCGAATTCAAAACCCGGGGCCGCACCGTGGTGGCGCTGCGCGAAGTGGTGGGACTGGCCCACGCCTGGAGCGGTGGGGTGGCGCAGTTGCCGTTCAGCGACCCGGTGGGCCCAGATGCGTCGGCCCTGGTGTGGGCCTTTGTGGCGCGGCAGTTTGCCAAAAAATGAATAAAAATAGGCTCTAGCGCTTATCCATCAAGCGCAAACAGCTATTAAATTAATAGTGCTTGAAGTGCTTGAAGTGCTTGAAGTGCTGGAGGCACCGCCAATGTCCCGCTACACCAGCCGCGCCGCCACCAGTTCCTTCTTGAGGTAGGCATAAAACAGCGGTGCTGCCACCAGCCCGGCGGGGCCAAACACGGCCTCGGCCACGAACATCACGCTCAAAAGCTCCCACACGCCCATCTGCGTGCGGCGGCCCACCACCTTGGCGTTGATCACGTATTCGGCCTTGTGGATCAGGATCAGAAAGCCCAGGCAGGCGGCAGCCGCCAGCGGCGACACCGACAGCCCCACGATGGTGAGAACCACGTTGCACACCAGGTTGCCCACAATGGGCACCAGCCCGGCGACGAAGGTGAAGGTGATCAGCACCGGGGTGTAGGGCAGTTCCATGTCCCACAGCGGCAGCACGAACAGCAGGAACAGGGCAGTGAGCAGGGTGTTGAACGCCGCGATCCAGAACTGTGCTGCCACGATCTGGCGGAAAGCCTCGCCAAACAGGGTGATGCGCATCCGCAACTGGTCAGCCAGCGGACCCAGGGCGCTGCCCAGGGGGCGCACGGCGGCCAGGGAACCAATCAGCAGCCCCACATAGGCAAACAGCACCCCGGCCAGCCACGCGCGCCCGGCCATGGCCAGCGCGCCCGCCTTGGCGCCCAGGTAGTTGGCAATCACGCGCTGCAATTCGGCGGCTCCGTCGGGCAGGTGGCTGGCCATGTCGGGCGGCAGTTTCAGGCGCAGCTCCAGCACCGTGCGGGCCATGTAATTGAGCAGTTCCTGGTACTGGTGGGGGGCGGTCACCAGGTAGCCGCGCGAATGCGTCAGCCCCACAGCCAGCAGCACCAGGGGCAGCAGCATGACCAGCGCGGCAGCAGCGACCTGGGCCAGATGAAGGGTGCGGGGTGTTGCCGTAGGCTGGCGCATCGCACGCGCGGCCAGGGCGCCGAACCACCGGGTGAGCGCCCGGGTGAGCAAAAAGCCCAGGCACACGCACAGCAGGCCAGGCAGCAGGCCGCGCCACATCACCAGCAACAGCACGCCCGCCATCAGCAAATAGCTGGCAATCACGATGCCCCGGGTGGTGGGGCGCACAGGCATGGCCGCGTCAAAGTCCGCAGCAGAGGTGACCCCGTCCACGGGAACGGGCGGGGTGGGCGCCGCCGAAGGCGGCAAGGCGGGGAGGGTGGGACGCGGTGCCATGCGCAGTCACCTCAGGAACGGTCTGATAGGGCGAACACAATCCAAAGCACAAGCGGCGCGCACGCGCCAGCGCGCAGCGGGCCGTGGCGGGGTGGGGGTCAGGGCGTTCAGGCGACCACCACGGCAGCGCCATCGCCGCGTGCTGCAATCGCACCAATGGTGTACACCTGCTCGCCCGCCGCACGCAGCGTGGCGGCTGTGGCCTCAGCGTTGGCTGCGTCCACCACCACCACCATGCCGATGCCGTTGTTGAAGGTGCGGTTCATCTCGATGTCGTCGATGCCCGCCGTTTTCTGCAGCCAGGCAAACAGCTCGGTCTGGGGCCAGCTGCCCTTGGTCAGGTGGGCGGCCGTGCCTTCGGGCAGCACGCGGGGGATGTTCTCCAGCAGGCCACCGCCCGTGATGTGGGCCAGGGCCTTGATGGGGTGGACCGCCAGCGCAGCCAGCACGTTTTTCACGTACAGGCGGGTGGGTTCCATGATGGCCTGCTTGAAAGGCTTGCCATCCAGCGTGGCGGGCAGGTCGGCGCCCGCGCGCTCGATGCACTTGCGCACCAGGCTGAAACCGTTGGAATGCACGCCGTGGCTGGCCAGACCCAGCACCACGTCGCCGGGCTGCACGGTCTGGCCGGTCAGGATCTTGGACTTTTCGACCGCGCCCACGGCAAAGCCGGCCAGGTCGTATTCACCCGCAGGGTACATGCCGGGCATTTCAGCGGTTTCGCCGCCAATCAGTGCGCAGCCGCTCAGTTCGCAGCCCTTGGCGATGCCGCCCACCACGGCAGCGGCGGTGTCCACATCGAGCTTGCCGCAGGCAAAGTAGTCGAGAAAGAACAGCGGCTCGGCGCCCTGCACCAGCACGTCGTTTACGCTCATGGCCACCAGGTCGATGCCCACGGTGTCGTGCATGTTCCATTCGAACGCCAGCTTGAGCTTGGTGCCCACGCCGTCGGTGCCGGAGACGAGCACGGGCTCCTTGTAGCGCTTGGGCACCTCAAACAGTGCGCCAAAGCCGCCGATGCCCGCCAGCACACCCTCGCGCATGGTCTTCTTGGCCAGGGGTTTGATGCGTTCGACCAGGGCGTCACCAGCGTCGATGTCAACGCCGGCGTCTTTGTAGGACAAGGGGGTGGGGGAGGTGGCAGAGGTGCTCATAGGGGTACTCAAGGCAGGGACGGCACGGAACAGCGTGCGCAGCAGACTAAAATTTGCCCAGATTTTACGGGTTGCGCACCCAGTGCCTCCCGCTCACCCCTTCACCCCGCCCTGTTTTGTCTTTCAAGCCCATGCTGTTTCATGCCCCAACCCTCTGCCTGCGTGCCTGTGGGCGGCAGCCATGATGAAGCAACTGGCACTGGACATCGGCCTGGCCACTGGGCCCACGCTGTCCCGGTTTTATGCCGGCCCCAATGAGGCTGCCCTGCAACACCTGCGCCTGGCCGCAGGCGAAGGCAGCAGCGAGGCCACCCGCTCCCCCGTGCCCACCTACCTGTGGGGCGAGCCCGGCAGCGGCAAGACCCACTTGCTCCAGGCCGTGCGCCAGGCCCTGCGCGAGCAGGGCTCCAGTGTGGGCTGGCTCGATCCTGCCGTGGCCGACCCCCCGGATTTCGACGAGAACTGGGCAGCCGTGCTCATGGACGATGTGCACCTGTACAGCACGGCCCAGCAGGCCACGGCGTTCAACTGGTTCGTCAACGCCATCAGCCCTGCCATTGGCAGCCAGCGCTGGGTGCTGGCGGCAGGCGACCTGCCCCCGGCCGACCTGCCGCTGCGCGACGACCTGCGCAGCCGCCTGGGCTGGGGCCATGTGTTCCAGCTGCAGCTGCTGGGCGAGGCCGAGCGCCGCGCCGTGCTGCGCCAGGAGGCCGACGCACGCGGCGTCTTCCTGGGCGATGAAGTCATGGACTACATGCTCAACCGTTTCTCGCGCGACCTGGGCAGCCTCATGCAGCTCTTGGACCAGCTCGATGCGTTTGCCTTGCGCACCCAGCGCGCCATCACGATTCCGTTGCTCAAGACGATGCTCGAATCGGAATAAAAAATGAGGGACAACCCCCTGAGCGGCTGCGCCGCTTCCCCCTTCTCTCGCTGTGCTGCGCACCGCGGGAAGGAGGACGCCGCCAGCGCGGCGGGGCGGCCCTTGCGCGGCGGCCGCTGGGTTTGGGCAGCGACAGTTTTTGCAACCGCTCGCGCAGCGCAACTTATTGAATGATTGAAATGCAAAGAAGCCGCCTTCGCTTGGCGCTGTTTGACCTGGACCACACGCTGCTGCCGCTCGACTCCGACTACGAGTGGGGCGAGTTCACCATCCGCATTGGCTGGAACGACCCCGTGGAGTTCGCGCGCCGCAACGACGAGTTCTACGCCCACTACCAGGCGGGCACGCTCGATGTGCACGACTACGTGCGTTTTGCGACCGAGGCCGTGCGCCTGCGCGGGCCCGAGGCTGCAGCGGCCGCCCACCAGCAGTTCATGCGCGAGGTCATCGCCCCCGCCATCCAGCCCCAGGCGCTCGACCTGATTCGCCAGCACCAGGCGGCGGGCGACGAGGTGGTGATCGTCACCGCCACCAACGAATTTGTGACCACCCCCATCGCCCAGGCGCTGGGCGTGCCGCAACTGCTGTCCGTACAACTGGTGCGCGATGCCAGCGGCTGGTACACCGGCGAGATCGATGGCATCCCCACCATGCGCGAAGGCAAGGTGCGCCGCATGGAACAATGGCTGGCGGAGCGGCAACTCGGCTGGGCCGACGTGGAGAGCACCTTCTACAGCGACTCCATGAACGACGTGCCCCTGCTGGAGAAGGTGAACCACCCCGTGGCCACCAACCCCGACCCGCGCCTGCGCGCCCTGGCCCAGGAGCGCGGTTGGCGCATACTGGACCTGTTTGCGGCCAATGCCGAAACGCCTGCACCACCGGCTGCCTGAGCGCTTTTCAGCCCCTCCAGCCGCCGCTTCGTGCCCGACCCCCTGAATACTCTCACCCCATGATCAAGAAGTTCATCGACAAACTGCTGGGCAAATCGACGCCTGGCTCCTCAGGCGGCAAGCCCCACTTCGGCAAGCGCGAAGAGGTGCCAGCCAGCGTGCACGGCATCAACCCCGAGCTGGTGGACCGCCGCGCCGCCGAAGTGGTGCAGACGCTCAAGGACGCCGGTTTCGAGGCCTACATCGTGGGCGGTGCCGTGCGCGACCTGCTGCTGGGCCTGCGCCCCAAGGACTTCGACGTGGCCACCAACGCCACGCCCGAGCAGGTCAAGGGCCTGTTTCGCCGCGCCTTCATCATCGGCAAGCGCTTTCGCATCGTGCACGTGGTGCATGGCCGGGGCCGCGAGCATGAGGTGATCGAGGTCTCCACCTTCCGCGCCTACCTCGACAACGCTGCCGCAGGCCAGGTGGCGGGCAACGAAAAGACTAGCAAAGCCCAGCTGTCGGGCATGCAGCATGCTGTGGACGCCAGCGGCCGCGTGCTGCGCGACAACGTCTGGGGCCCGCAGGATGAAGACGCCACGCGCCGTGACTTCACCGTCAACGCCATGTACTACGACCCGGTCAGCCAGATCGTGGTGGACTACCACAAGGGTTTGCAGGACGCCAAGAAGAAGACTCTGCGCATGATTGGCGACCCCGCCACGCGCTACCGCGAAGACCCGGTGCGCATCATCCGCGCCGTGCGCTTTGCGGCCAAGCTCAGCCCGCTGGGCTTCAGCATCGATGCCAAGTCGGCCGCGCCGCTGGTGCAGTCGCAGGCCCTGCTGGCCGAGGTGCCCCAAAGCCGCATGTTCGACGAAATGCTCAAGCTGCTGCAGACCGGGCACGCGATTGCGACGATCGAGCAACTGCGCAAGCTGGGCATGGCCAAGGGCATCTACCCGCTGCTGGACGTGGCCGTGGAGCGTGCCGATACGCCGTTTGTGAAGGCTGCTCTGGTGGACACCGACCGCCGTGTGAACGAAGGCAAGCCCGTGGCCCCAAGCTTTTTGCTGGCCTGCGTGCTGTGGGAAGACGTGCGCAATGGCTGGCAGGAGCGCCTGAACCAGCGCCAGCACCCGCTGCCCGCGCTGCAAGAGGCCATCGACGAGGTCTTCGACAAGCGCATTGGCGACGTGTCGGGTCGTGGCAAGCTGGCGGCCGACATGCGCGAGATCTGGGTCATGCAGCCGCGTTTTGAAAAGCGCGTGGGCAACACCCCGTGGGGCATGGTGATGCAACCGCGCTTTCGGGCCGGGTTCGACTTCATGCGCCTGCGCGCCGATGTGGGCGAGGTCGAAGAAGCCCTGGCCGAGTGGTGGCAGGACTTCCAGACGGCCGACGACGAGCGCCGTGACGACCTGATGGACCAGGCCAAAGAGGAAGCCAAGGCCCGACAGAAAGCGCAGCCTGTGGTCAAGCGCGTGCCCCGCGCTGCGCCTGCTGCCGATCCGCGTGGTCTGCCCCAGGCCGTGGGGCCGGATGCGGCACCGGCCGACGGCAGCGCCGAGTTCCCCTCTGAGGGCGGTGCGCCCAAGAAGCGCCGCCGTCGCCGTCGCAAGCCCGGCGGTGCGGGAGGCGGCGAAGGCACAGGCGCATCCCCTGCGGCGGCGGGCGAGTGAGTCTGAAGGACACCGTGAAGGACACCGGCGAGGAGGGCGATCGGCCCACCCTGGTCTACGTGGGCCTGGGTGCAAATTTGGGCGAGCGTGAGGCTGCCTTGCGCAGTGCCTTGATTGCCATCGGCCAGTTGCCAGGTACCCGGGTCACGCGCGTGTCGCCGCTCTACGGCAGCGCGCCGGTTGATGCCGGTGGCCCCGACTACCTCAATGCCGTGGCTGAGCTGAGCACCGCCCTGGCCCCGCAGGCCCTGCTGCAGGCCCTGCAATCCATCGAACAAGCTGCCGGCCGCGAGCGGCCCTACCGCAATGCCCCGCGCACGCTGGACCTGGACATCCTGTGGTTTGGCGGTCAGGCCATCGACACCCCTGAGCTCACCGTGCCCCACCCTCGGATGGCCGAGCGCGCGTTTGTGCTGCGCCCCCTGGCCGATCTTGCGCCCGAGCGCGTGGAAGCCTCCGCATTGCAGGCCGTGGCGGCGCAGGACATCCACCGGCTCAAAGGCCAGGTTTGGGCGGACGCTGTGGTGGGTGGATAGTTTGCTCCTGAATTAGGAGCTGCTAGCGCTTGATGGATAAGCGCTAGAGGCCAAAAAAGCCTAATTAGGTGCCTATCTCAGATGGCGCTCACACCCTCGCCCCTCGTGGGAGAGGGCCGGGGAGAGGGGGGGAGCGGGGAGCGGGCGCTGCGCGGGTGCAGGCCCCCTCTCCCCAACCCTCTCCCGCAGGGGGAGAGGGAGCAATCCCCGGTGCCGCTGCTGGTGGACAGGCTGATGCCCTCATTTGAGATGCTCACCCAATCAGGTAAAACGCTTGAGAGGCCGCTTCCCCATACCGGATTCATCATCGGGGCCCGAGACTGGCGCTGTCCAACGCCAGTGCCATCGTAGAACCGGCGCTGCCGTGCAACCGGTGGCGTCCCCTTTGGGGGCTGACGCGCAGCGGCTCAGGGGGGTCAATCCACCTTCGCGCCAGACGCCTTCACCACCTGCTGGTACTTGGCCCGTTCGCTGGCCATGAAGCTTTCGAACTGCTGTGGCGTGGTCGGCACGGGTTCGGCCAGCAGGGTGCCAAAGCGGGTCTTGGTCTCCGGCGCATTGAGCGCGGCCACAAAGGCCTTGTTCAGCTTGTCGATGATGGGTTTGGGCGTGGCGGCGGGGGCCACCAGGCCCCACCAGGTGTCGATAGAGAATCCCTTGAAGGTGGCCGACGTTGCTGACAGGGGCGGCACGCCTGGCAGCGAGGCCGACGCTTCGAGCGAGGTCACGGCCAGGGCCTTGAGCTTGCCCGTGCGGATGTTGGGCGCCGCTGCGGCCAGGTTGTCGATGTTGAAGTCCACCTCGCCCGCCAGCAGCGCCAGCTGGGCCGGGCTGGCGCCCCGGTAGGGGATGTGCAGCGCAAAGATGCCGGCTTTCTGCTTGAACATCTCGCCCGCCAGGTGGCCTGCGCTGCCATTGCCGCCGCTGCCGTAGTTCAGCTTGGCGGGGTTGGCCTTGGCGTAGGCGATCAGGTCGGCCACCGAGTGGATCTTGAGCTGCTCGGCCTTGGCGGCGTTCATGACCAGCACGTTGGGCACGCGCACCATTTGCGTGATGCCTGCAAAGTCCTTGCCCGCGTCATAGGGCATCTTGGCGTACAACCAGGGGTTGACCGCATGGGTGGCGGTGGCTGCGATGCCGATGGTCAGGCCGTCCGGCGCGGCCTTGGCCACATAGTCGGCGCCGATGTTGCCGCCCGCACCACCCTTGTTTTCGATGATGACGGTGCCCAGCGAGTCACGCACGCGCTCTGCCAGTGCACGCGCCGTCACGTCGATGGGGCCACCGGGTGCATAGGGCACGACCAGGCGGATGGGCTGGCCGGAGTCCTGCGCAAGCGCGACCGAGGCCGCGAAGGGGGATGAAAAAGCCGCTGCAACAGCGGCACTGGCGATGAGGTGGTTTCTGCGGTTCATGGTGCCATTGTGCAAAAAATAATAAGACTGCTTACGAAAACTGGTGGACGGCAGCTGCGGCGGGTGCCTGTGGAGGGCTGTCACAGCGTGCGCAACGTGTTTTCTGCCAGCCCCAGATCTTCCACCAGCATGCCCAGCTCGTGCGACGAGCGGATGTCCAGTTTCAGGAAGATGGCAGAGCGGTGCGTGTCCACCGTGCGCGGGTCGATAGGCCGCTCCGGGTCGCGCAGTGCGAGCGCGCGGGCTGCCTCCTTGCTGCTGATGCCGGTGGCCAGCAGGCCCGCCACCTCTTGCTGGCGCGGGCTCAGCGTGTTCCAGCGCTCCAGCAAGGTGCGGTGTCGTTGTGCGCGCTGTGCGGCTTCCTGCGACAGGCTCGCGGCCCGGAGCACGGCGGCCAGCAGGGTGTGCTTGTCGCAGGGTTTTTCGAGCCAGTCCACGGCCCCTTGCTTGACGGCGGTGACGGCCGAGGCCAGCTCGCCATGGGCGGACAGGAATACGGTCTTGAGTACGGCATTGCGTTCGCGCAGGGCATCAAACACTTGCAAGCCGCTCATGCCGTCCATGCGCAGGTCCAGCAGTACGCAGCCCGGGTGGGCGAGGTTGGCGTTGGCCAGGAACTCGGGGCCGCTGGCAAACGCGCGGGGCGCATGGCCACCGGCCAGCAGCAGGGCGGCCAGGGAGTGGCGCACGCCCTCGTCGTCGTCCACGATGTAGACATTCGCGGGAACTGTGGTGTTGACGGTGACGGGAGTGGTCGGACGGCTGTCGGTCATGGTGGGGGCAAGAAAATGCGGGGCAACCGGATTTCAAACACGGCGCCGCCACCGTCGCGGTTGCGCGCCAGCAGCTCGCCGCCCATGCTTTCGACAATGGAGCGGCAGATGTTCAGACCCAGTCCCAGGCCGTCGGAACGGGTGGTGAAGAAGGGCTCGAACAGGCGTTCGGCGATCTCGGGTGGCAGGCCAGGCCCCCGGTCCAGCACTTCGAGGCAGGCAAACCGGGTATCGGCCGTGGTGCGCAGCAATAGTTCGTGCGCCTCGGGCGGTGTGGCATCTGCGCGCATCGCCTGCATGGCCTGCAAGGCGTTGAGGCCCAGGTTCAGCACCACCTGTTCGAGCAGCACGCGGTCGGCATTCACGCGCAGCGGGCCGTGGGCCAGGTCCAGCCGCACCGCCACCCCGTGCCGCCGCGCCTCGGCGCGCAGCAGCAGGCCCAGGGACTGGTCCACGGCGGCATTGAGGTCGCAGGGCTCGCGGGCCTCAGGGTGCTGGCGCACCCAGCGGCGAATGCGGCCCACGATGTCGGCCGCGCGCAAGGCCTGGCTGGAGAGTGCGTTAAGGGTGTCGTCCAGCACATCAGTTTTGCCCTGCGCGGCCAGCAACCGCGCGGCGGCGGCGTAGTTGACCAGGGCGGCCAGGGGTTGGTTCAGCTCGTGGGCCAGGGTGGAGGCCATCTCGCCCACGGTGATCACACGCTGCACGCGCTGCAGTTGGGCCTCGCGCTGCTGCTGCTGTTCTTCGGCGCGTTTTTGGGCGGTGATGTCCACCACCGAACTCATCCAGCCGATGTGCTGGCCGTTGCCGTCGATCAGGCGTGCGGTGTAGAACATGGTGTAGACGTCGGAGCCATTGCGGTGCCGCAGCCGGTTTTCGTTGCCCTGCGGCGCAGCTTTGCCAGCCAGGGCGGTATCGCTGTCGTTCCAGTGCCGTTCCATGTCGTCAGGATGCCAGTAGGGGTAGGGCGGCAGGCAGCCGACCAGTTCGTCTGCGCTGTAGCCCACCATGTCGCACATGGCGGCGTTCACGTAGACGATGCGGCCTTCCAGGTCGCGTGCGCGCATGCCCACCAGCAGCGAGTCTTCCATCGACTGGCGAAACGCCTGCGCCTGCTGCAGTGCGTGGGTGCGCTCCTGCACGCGCTGCTCCAGTTCCACGCGGGCCTGCCGGTTTTCCTGCAGCCGCCGTTCGCGCAGCTGCCAGTACAGGGCGCCCAGCACCAGCAGGCCGGACGCCAGGCTTGCCAGTGCCCAGGCCTGTTGGCGCGCCAGGGCAATGGCCTTGCTGTCGGCCGTGAGGGTCAGCGTCCAGCCCAGGTCGGGCAGGCGCTCTTCAAACGCCAGATAGCGCTTGCCGGTGCCAGGTACCAGGATCTCGGTGCCGGGCTGTCCGTCGGACTGCAGTGCTCTCCAGGGCACGGGCTGGGGTGTCCAGCGTGCGCCATATTGCTCGTCGAACTGCACCTGCTGCACGTCCTGTTCTGGCAGCGAGCGCGTGGTCTTGTACAGCCAGGGGAGTACCGAGCCGAGAAAAAGAATGCCGCGCTCATCGGTCACGAAAACCGGGTCGCGCAGTTGCGCCCAGGTGTCCACGATGGGCTGCATCCACACCTTCACGGCCACGACGCCGATCACCCGGCCGTTGTGCACCACCGGTGCCGATGCAAAAAGCCCAGGCTCCCCGGTGGTCTTGCCCACGCCGTAGAACCGTCCCGGCTGACCCCGCAGTGCATCGCGGAAATACGGGCGGTTGCCGTAGTTCTGGTTCACGAAGCTGGTGGGCATGTCCCAGTTGCTGGAGGCCACGGTGAGCCCGTCGGTGTTCATCACATACAGCGTGTCCGAGCCTGCATTGGCGTTGATGGCCTGCAGGTAGGCATTGGCGGCGCTGCGCAGCGGTTGTGCACCGGGGTTGCGCAGCAACTGGGCAATCAGCGGCTGCTGCGCGGCGGTGAACGGCAGGTAGCTGTAGCGGGTGGCCACTCCGCGCAGCGCCAGGGCTTGCACCTCGCCCGAGCGGCGCAGGTTGTCCCACTGGTTATCGAGTTCGCTCTGGGTTGCCCATTCGCCTGCGCCCAGCACCAGGAGCACCGCCAGCCCCAACACGGCTGCCATGGGGCCTGTGCCGTGCAGGGCGGCACGCCATCGCGAGAGCCGTTCTGTTGGGAGCGCGGGGCCGGGAGGCGCCACCGCCAGCGGTGCGGAGGGCTCAGCCGGGGTGGTTGGCATATGCGCCCCGGTCAGCCGCCGTGCTTGTCCGCCTCGGAGGTGAAGGAGTCCGCATAGAACTCGTCTGCGGGCAGGCCGCGCTGTGCACTGTAGGCATCGCGGGCCGAGTCCACCACGATGGGCGCGCCGCAGGCATACACCTGGTGGCCCGAGAGGTCGGCAAAGTCGTCCATCACCGCCTGGTGCACAAAGCCGGTACGGCCTGTCCAGCCATCTTCGGGCAAGGCATCGGACACCACGGGCACGTAGGTGAGGTGGGGCATTTCGGCCGCACGCGCCAGCACCCAGTCATGCAGGTACAGGTCGCCCGGGCGGCGGCCGCCCCAATACAGCGCGGTCGGGCGTGTGATGCCCTTGAACTGCATGTGCTCGACCAGCGCCTTGATGGGCGCAAACCCCGTGCCCGAGGCCAGCAGCACGATGGGCTTGTCGGAGTCCTCGCGCAGGAAAAAACTGCCAAACGGCCCTTCCACCCGCAGGATTTCCTTTTCCTTCATCGCGCCGAACACATGGTCGGTGAACTTGCCGCCCGGCATGTGGCGGATGTGCAGCTCCACGCCCGGCGCTTCGGCCTGGGTGTGGGGCGCGTTTGCCATGGAATACGCACGGCGGGCGCCATCACGCAGGATGAACTCGATGTACTGTCCCGCGTGGTAACGGAAGGTGTCGGCGGCGGGCAGCTGTAGGCGCACCTGCATCACATCGTGCGATTTTTTCTCCAGGGTGGAGACCCGTACCGGCATCTTTTTGATGGGGTAGGAACTCTCGTCAGTGACCTGGCGCGATTCGAGCACCACGTCGCTCAGCGGCTGTGCGCAGCAGGTCAGAATCAGGCCCGCGGCCTCTTCATCGGCCGTGAGTGCCTTGGACTGGTGTTCACCGTGGTACACGGCACCGCTGATCTTCTTGCACTTGCACGAACCACAGGCGCCGTCCTTGCAGCCGTAGGGCAGGCCCACGCCGCTGCGGATGGCGGCGGACAGGATGGCCTCGCCCGCATTGGCACTGAAAGCGCGGCCGCTGGGCTGCACGGTGATCTGGAACGCTGCGGGGGTTGCAGCCTCGGCGCTGGTCATGTTGTGGGTATCCTTGGAGTCGTCTTCGATCAAACTATCGGCCCAGCAAAAGCCAAGCAAACGGACCCAATTTTGCCTTCAAACCAAAGCCCCCTTGGCGCCCTCCCTGCGCGCTTTCGCCGTGAACGCCTCCTGATCGTGGGCTGTGGTGATGTAGGTCAACGTGTCCTGCGTGATCTGCAGTCAGGCCCCGGCGCCGCACGCATGCGGGTGCTCGCGCTCACGTCCAGCCCCTCGCGGGTCGCGGGGCTGCGCGCCCTGGGCGCCAGGCCCATCGTGGGCAACTTGGACGATGCACCTTCGCTGCGCAGGCTTGCCGGGCTGGCCACCCGGGTGCTGCACCTGGCGCCACCGCCGGGCGAAGGGGCCGGGGGAAATGCCTGGTGGCTGGACCCCCGCACCGTGGCCTTGGCCCGCGCACTGCGGCTGCGCAGCCTGCCTGCTTCCTTGGTGTATGCGTCGACCAGCGGCGTGTATGGCGACTGCCAGGGGGCCCTGGTGCCTGAAACGCGGGCCGTGGCCCCGGCGACCCCCCGGGCGCAGCGCCGCGTGAATGCCGAAACTGCGGTGCGCTACCTGGGCCGTTCCGGGGTGCGGGTCAGTGTGCTGCGCATTCCGGGTATCTACGCACCCGACCGCGAAGGCGGCACGCCCGAGGCCCGCCTGCGCCGGGGCACGCCGGTACTGGTGTCCGAGGACGACGTGTTTACCAACCACATCCATGCCGATGACCTGGCGCGTGCTTGTGTGGCCGCCGTGTGGAAGGGCCGACCCCTGCGCGCCTACAACGTGAGTGATTCCACCCACATGAAGATGGGCGACTACTTTGACCTGGCCGCCGACCTGTATGGCCTGCCGCGCCCCCCACGGGTGCCCCGCAGCGCAGCGCAGGAGCAGTTGTCGCTGATGCTGCTGAGCTTTATGAGCGAATCTCGCAGGCTTGAAAACCACCGCATGTTGCGGGAACTGGGGATTCGGCTGCGCTACCCCAGCGTGGCCGAGGGGCTGCGCGGAACGCCACAGAGGTAGGCCACCTCTTGTGGGGCGCTCGTGGATTCAGCAGGGCGCCTGGCCCCCGTTGGAGCGGCACACGCCCCCAGGCCCTGGAAATCGCCCTGGACCTGTGCGGGGATAGGTGTTGCCCAGGTTGTCGGTGCAGCGAAAGTCACCGCACTGGGTGAGGCGCGGCGGGGGCTGTGGGGTACCGACCTGGGGAAAGGGGTCCGGGTACAGGGGGCGGTGCCGGGAGGGTGGAACCACCACCACGCGCGGCTGGTTGGCACGGGCTTTTTCGACCTCGGCATAGCCCTGGGGCCCCAGGCAGTCAAGGTCCACCTGCCGCTGTGCGGCGTCAAGCCTCAGTTCCTGCTCATAGGTTGAGCGTGACAGGCCCGCAGCCACCATGTCGAAATTGCGCCGAGAACGCGCACACTCCGGGGAGCGGGCGTAGTCCTGGGGTTGTGGTGCTGCGGCAGCGGCCTGTGCAGCACGCGCCCGGTCACGTTCGGCGTTGCGGCGCGCCTCAGTCTCAGCGGCGGTGGCCTCGGCCTGCAGGCGCTGTTGCTTGCGCTCCAGCGCCTCGGCGGCCAACTCGCGCTCCAGTTGGAGTTCTTCCGGCGTCTTGCGTGCTTCCACCTCGCGCGCTGCTGCACCACTTGTGCAGGCCCCGTCGGTGTAGGTCACCTTGCCGGTGCGGGTGTCGGTGCAGCGTACCACCTGCGCGTGGGCCGTGGCGCCCAGCCAGACTGCGCACACACACAAGAACATGGCGAAAGGGCGATTGCGGAGGCTCATGGTCTAAGGCCTGTGCGGTCTAGCGGGGTGGCAGCTGCTCCGGGCAACCCTGTTCAGGGTTTGTCGAAGCTGTTGGACTGCTGGCGGGAGCGCCAGTCGTGGGGGTCAAAAGAGTAGCTGCCCGGTGCAGCGCGGCCTGGAGGGGGTTGGCGGTTGTGGCGGTCGCGCTCAGCCTGCTCCCGGTCACGCTGGCGGCGGTCGGCCTCGCGTGCCTGCTGTTCGCGGCGGTCGCGCTCGCGTTCCCGGGCCTGGCGGTCGCGTTCGGCGCGGTCCCTTTCGCGTTCACGTTCGCGCTCGCGCTCGCGCCATTCGTTGCGGTCGCGATTCCGTTCACGTTCCCAGCGGTCATCCCGATCCCGCCCACCGTAGTAAATCACCGCAGGGGGGCGCGAATACGCCGGGTAGACCGGCTGTGGGCTGGAGTACACCGGAGGGGCATTGTTGTAGATGTAGCCCGGCTGCCCGTACGTCTGGTACGGGGCGGGCTCGTAGTACGGGTCACCCTGCACAGTGGCGCAGCCGCTCAATGCGGCGCCCAAAATCGTGGCAGAAAGAAGGCGGGCAAGTGTGTTTGTCATGGTGGTCGGACCCTGGCAGGGCGTGGCCGTTCCACCCTGCTCGTAAAGCCTCCGAAAAGCACCCCGGCGGAGTGTTACAAATTTCGGGGGCTGGCGCATTCAAGCCGCTTTTCATGTAGCGCTTGGCCCCCTGTTTTGGTTGACCGTCTTGCCCATGTGCGGGGGAGGTCGGCGCCAAGTGTCCCACCGCTTGACCATGGAGCCTGTGGAGCAATGACTTCTAAAACAATAGCTACCAGCCGTTGCCCAGAGAGCGGTAGAGAGCAATTTCTCCAATCTCTGGGCAGCAAAAACGCCTCCTGATACGGGCTGCAGGAACAGGCTGCAGCAACGTGCTGTTTCCTGCTCGCCCGGGTAGGCAGGCAGGGTGCAGGTTACTTGGGCAGCACGCGGCGGATGGTTTCTGCCAGATCTTCCGCCACAAACTTGGCGACGTAGCCATCGGCTCCGACACTGCGCACGTGGTCTTCATTGGCCGAGCCCGACAGCGAAGAGTGGATGACCACGGGCAGGCCGTGAAAGCGCGCATCCTGCTTGATGTTGCGTGTCAGGGTAAACCCGTCCATCTCTGGCATTTCCAGGTCGGTCAGCACCATGGCGACGCGGTCCAGCACACTTTTGCCTTCGGCTTCGGCGCTTTTCGCGATGGCGTTGAGGCGATCCCAGGCTTCTTTTCCGGACTTCACCATTTCAAATGGCGCATTCAGAACCTTGAGCTCCTGCTCGATGAGCGAGCGCGCCACAAACGAGTCGTCAGCCGCCAGGATGATGCAGCCGGGCTTGAGCTTGAGCTTGGCACCCACCTTCTCCTCGGTGACCTCATGGCCGTCAGAGGGCGAGATCATCTGCAGGATAGCCTCCACGTCCAGCACTTGGGCCAGGCGGGATTCGTCGGTGTTGCCATCCAGGCGGGCAATGCTGGTCACCAGCTTGCCCTTGGCGCCACTGGTTTCGGCCGACAGCACTTGCTTCCAGTCCAGCCGCACGATGTCTTCCACCGACTCCACCGCAAATGCCTGGGTGGTGCGTGCGTATTCGGTCACCAGCATGATGTTCAGGCCCGTCTGGGGCTTGCAGCCCACGATGGAGGGCAGGTCCAGCACCGGGATCACCTGGCCGCGCAGGTTGACCACCCCAAGCGAATGGGGCGTGGTGCCCGCAATCGGCGTAATGCTGGGCATGGCCACGATCTCGCGGATCTTGAAGACATTGATGCCGAACAGTTCGGACTTGTTCAAGGCGGTGTCGGTGCCCAGGCGAAACAGCAACAACTCAAACTTGTTGGTGCTGGTGAGGTTGGTCCGCTCGTCGATGTCCTGCTGGATGGCTTTCATGTTGGATCCTTTGCGCAGAAGTGAAGATACGCGCTTTTACAAATTCTAGGACCCAAACGGCGTCCGCAGTGCGCTAAATCTTCAGGCAATACCCGAATAGTGCACTGCGGCATGCTGGCGTGGTGGCGAGGTCACAGCTTTGGTCGTGTTGCGCGCGACTCAGACAGTGTCCGTCAACGCCACTGGCGCAAAGTGCACCACGGTGGGGAACGGGTCGTAGAAGTGGTGGAGCAGATTTTTCCATTCCTGGTACTGGGCCGATTGGCGAAAGCCGATCTCATGGTCTTCCAGGGTGACCCAGCGTACCAGCAGCACGTAGTCCTGCGGGCGCTCCAGGCAATGACCCAGCTCGTGCGACAGGTAGCCAGGCATCGAGGCGATGATCTGTTGCGCCTGGGCAAAAGCCTGTTCGAAGGCCTCGTTCTGGCCGGTACGGATGGTGAGGTGGGCGATTTCGAGAATCATGGTGGCTTTGAAGCGCAGTGCGCAGGTTGAAGGGGTGTGTCCGTTTCTATCGCAAGCATCCCGGGTGGTCTGTGTGTTCTTTTCCGCTCATTCCGTGACACCAGGCAGCTGGCTCAGATAGCGGTGCAGCGCGGCGATGGCCTGGCGGACCTTGGCGGGCTGCGCGTCGCGCTGGGGCGTCACGGCCCAGATGTCCAGTGTGCCGAAGGACCAGTCGGGCAGCAGCCGCACCAGCCGCCCGGCCTGCAGTGCATCGTACGAATCCATGCTGCCCACCAGCGCCAGCCCCAGCCCCGCCTCGCACATCTGCTGGATGGACAACTGGTTGTTGCTGGCAATGCGTGGCTCCACCCGCATCGCGCGCGCTTCGCCCGACGGGCTGCGCAGGTCGATCAGCAGGCCGCCGCTCTCCCGTGCGAAACCCAGCCATCTTTGCGATAGCAGTGCGTCCGGGTGCAGTGGCACGCCGTGGGCGGCCACCCAGCCGGGCGAGGCGCACAGGACCCACTGCATGCTCCCCAGGCGCCGCGCTGCCCAGGTGGAGTCGGCCAGTCGGCCATACCGCACGGCCAGGTCGATGCGGGCGTTGATGAGATCGATGGTGGAGTCGTCCACCAGCAGGCGTAGGCGCAGCGCCGGGTGCGCGGCCAGCAGCTCGCCCAGAGCCGGAGCAATGTGCCTGGCAAACCCCACAGTGGCGGACAGGCGCAGCTCCCCGCTGGGCGCGTCGCGCGAAGCGGCCAGTTCTGCGCTCGCCTGCTCTGCCGCCATCCACATGGCGGCGCAGTGCGCGTGGTAGCGCTGGCCCGCCTCAGTCAGTGCCAGCTTGCGCGTGGAGCGATGCAGCAGCGTCACGCCGCCGTCGCTTTCGAGCTTGCGCACCTGCTGGCTCACGGCCGACGTGCTCATGCCCAGTGCCCGGGCCGCACCGCTCATGGAGCCGTGCTGTACCACGGCGGCGAATACGGCCATGCGTTTGAGATCTTCCATGGAGCAAAGGGGGTAGACAGGGCAAATGGGGTGATTGTGAAGTAGTGCTTCAAAGACTAGGTGGTTTGAGCCCTCTACCGCCTGCTTTGACAAGCCCATATTCTCACTGCATTGCAACTTCGAACCCAAGGAACCTTATGAACATCGCTCTGATTGGTGCCACCGGCTTTGTCGGCTCCGCCGTGCTGGATGAACTGCTGCAACGCGGTCACCGCGTGACTGTGCTGGCCCGCAACCCCGCCAAACTCGCCGCACGCGAAGGCCTGACTGTGGTGGCTGCCGACGCGCAAGATGCCAACCAGGTCGCCAAGGCCGCTGCGGGCCATGATGCTGTGGTCAGCGCCTACAACCCCGGCTGGGAGAACCCCAACATCCACGACGAATTCTTGAAAGGCACCCGCGCCATCATCGACGGCACCAAAGCGGCTGGTGTGCGTCGCTTTCTGATGGTGGGTGGCGCTGGCAGCCTGTTTGTGGCGCCCGGCGTGCAACTGGTGGACACCCCCCAGTTCCCCGCCGAATGGAAGCCGGGCGCCCTGGCCGCCCGTGAGGCGCTGAACTGGATCCGCACCGAAAACACGCTGGACTGGACCTTCCTGTCGCCCCCCATCCTGCTGCAGCCCGGCGAGCGCACCGGCCAGTACCGCCTGGGCGACGAAGCCCCGCTGATGAACGGCGAGCAGCCCGGCGGCATCAGCGTGGCCGACCTGGCGGTGGCTATCGCGGACGAGCTGGAGACGCCGCGCCATGTGCAAAAGCGGTTTACCGTGGCGAACTGAGACCTGTTTTTCATCCGGACGGGGCAGTGTTCTTTGGGCGCTGCCTTTTCCTTTTTTCAGTCAGGCGAAAAATACAGCCAGATCGATCAGCATATGGCCCAGCACCACAGGCCACAGGGTTCTCCAGTGCAGGAACCATTGGCATAGCACCCAATGCGCAAAAAAGGCCGCGATCACGCCGTGCCTGCCGTGTTCCCAATGTGCCAGCGCAAAGAGGGTCGATACCGCGAAGGTGAATAGCCGTTTTGAAGCGTGTGGGCGTGCACTCGAAACCCACAGCCACGGCAAACCAATGAAAAAGATGCTCTCCACGAGCCCGGCGCTGACCGCCGCGTAGATTTGCACCACCGTACCCGCCAGTCCCTGGGGTAAAAACTGCGCCAGTTGAAAGCTCACGGGCGATGGGCCGAGCACCCTCCACGACAGGTTCCGCGCCAGCAGAAAAACCAGCCCTGCGGTGGCAAATACCATCAGGCTCTGGCCAGCGAGGGGCCAGAGGTTCTTTTCGGGTGGGGCGAGTCCATAGTGCCGGGGGCGCAACGCTGCTCTGTGAGCTAGCAGCCCCAGTACAGCGGCAGGAAGCACTATCCACTGCAAACCGTCGATTACCCAAAAGAGCAGCATTTCGCCGTGACCCAGAAGGGGCAGGTAGAAGCCGTTGAGTTGCCATACGACCAGCACCGGCACCAGGGCCCAGCCCACCAGCGTCTGTTGGCTGGTGTCGAGCGTGCATGGCCATTTCAATGTTGCGATCAAAAGTCCCTCCGCGATCAAGATTCGTGGTTGTCCCGTTCAGGCCTGGCGAAAAGTGTTTGCCGAAGCGGGGAGCCCTATCGTCCCCAGTAACGGCGGTACCACCGAAATCGCAAGGCACGCCAGCGTGAAATAGTCCGCGAAAGGTGCTGCCTTCCCGCCGTTACGCCGACGCCGTTATGCTCTGCGCCCTTTTGATCGCAACTTGCTCGCTGCACCATGACTGATTCCTCCGACCCAACCCCCACCCAGGAACCCCGCTGCTGGAGCGATGGCCGCTGGACGGCACAGGTCATCAAGAATGAGGACGACGACGGCTGGGCGGTGGCGATGACGTTGCGGGGCGAGGCTGAGCCCGCACTTGTGGGCCCCTGGACCATGGGGCGCGACAAGAAGAACCCCAAGCCGCTGGACGTATCGGCCTTCCACACCCTGGTCAAAACCGCGAGCGAAGTGCTGCGCCGCCATGAGCAGCAGTTGCACGCGCAGCTCAACAAGAGCGTGCACATCACCACCGCAGACGGCCAGCGCCTGCGCGTGGCGCTGGCCATCGTGCCCGATGAGGAGGGCGCCACGGCCACGTTGAGCGCACAGGACGAGCTGGGCGAGGAGTTGGCGCGTGCGGCTGCGCCGCCCACCTTCAAGCTCACACCCGCCAGCGCGGCTGCGTGGGCAGAAGGCGGGTTTCAGCGCGTGCGCTGAGCGGTCGCGAACAATGGATCGCCGTTCACGCTGAGCCTGTCGAAGCGCTGCGCAGGGCTTTGACAGGCTCAGCCCGAACGGGGTGGGGGGGCGATGCCCGCCCTGAAGCGCCAACGCCGCCCGCAGGGCTCGGTCGGCGTCGGGGCCAATCGCCTTGGCGACGGCGCTGATTTCGCCGACCTTCTAGAATTTAAGCCGTCGGCCCCGGATGACCTTCGGGGCCGACAGCGTTCTCAGGGCGGGGTGGAATTCCCCACCGGCGGTATTTGCGGGCTGAAAAGCCTGCAAGAGCCCGCGAGCGCCTGCGGTGCCGTTCTTCGGAACCGGTCCCCCGCAGGGTCAGCAGATCTGGTGCAAAGCCAGAGCCGACGGTCACAGTCCGGATGAAAGAGATCGCGAACCCAGGGATGTCCTGCATCACCCTCGCGAGGCCGGGGTAGTGCGGATCGGGATGGGCCGCAAGGCGACTTTTTGCAGCCAATAGCGCGGCTATTGGCAAGAAAAGCAACGCAGCGGACCGCCCGAGACCGCGCTATCACGGACCGCAGGGAGTTATGCAGGACATCCCTGGAGCACCTGCCACAGGTGGCTGGACCCTTGGCGTTGGCCTGCGTGCTTGTTGCCCGCTTGCGAACGCCGAGGGGCCTGCGCCGCCGCCGTGTGCAGGCGCTGTGCTCGCGCGCGCCCTGATTCTGGTACGACCTGCTTTGAGGAACCCATGAATCAGTCTTCTGCTACTTCTTCCGTCTCTCCCCTCGCGCCCGTCGCCGCCCACCGTGGCGCCCGCGTGGCCATCATCAGTGCCAGCTGGCACCAGGACATCGTGCACCAGGCGCGCGACGCGGCTCTGGCCGAGTTTGACCGCCACGGCCTGCCGCCCGCGCAGGTGGCGCTGTTTGACGTGCCCGGCGCGTTCGAGATCCCGCTCCTGGCGCGCAAGCTCGCGCGCAGCGGGCGCTACGACGCCATCGTGGCCTGTGCGCTGGTGGTCAATGGCGGCATCTACCGCCACGAGTTCGTAACCACCGCCGTCATCGACGGCCTGATGCGCGTGCAGCTGGATACCGAGGTGCCCGTGATGTCGGCCGTGCTCACGCCACGCGACTTCCACGACCACGAGGACCATGTGCGCTTCTTCCGTGAACACTTCGTGAAGAAGGGCACCGAAGTCGCCCAGGCCTGCCTGCAGACCATGGCCTACCTGCGCAAGCTGGCCTCGCCCACGCTGGGCACGCAGCAGCAGGCTGCGCCTGCGGTGGCTGAGGCCTTGGCGGCCTGAGCCTTTCTGGCACCGTCCTGTGCGCAGGAGCAGGTGGCTGAGTGCTATTGAATTTATAGCTTCTTGCGCTTTATGGGCGTGCGCTAGCGGCAATTTTTCGATCAACTGCCGCTCAAGCTGCAGCCAGCCGATGTTGGCCAGCCGCACGCGCCGTGGGGTGCGCCAGGGCTGGGGCGCCTGTATCTGCCAGCCGGAACACCGCCACCGCCTGCACCAGCTGCTGCGCCTGCACCTTCAGGCTGTCGGCAGCGGCGGCGCTTTGCTCGACCAGCGCTGCGTTCTGCTGCGTGGCCTGGTCCATCTGCGTGATGGCCTCGCCCACCTGTGACACGCCCAGGCTCTGCTCGTTGCTGGCGGCGCTGATCTCGGCCACGATATCGGTCACACGGCGGATGGAGGCCACCACCTCGGTCATGGTGGCGCCTGCCTTGTCGACCAGTGTGGTGCCTTGCTCCACCCGCTCCACGCTGGCGTGGATCAGGCCCTTGATCTCCTTGGCGGCCTCTGCGCTGCGCTGGGCCAGGTTGCGGACCTCGCTCGCCACCACGGCAAAGCCCCGGCCTTGCTCACCCGCGCGGGCAGCCTCCACGGCCGCGTTCAGCGCGAGGATGTTGGTCTGGAAGGCGATGCCGTCGATCACGCTGATGATGTCGGCAATCTTCTTGCTGCTGTCGTTGATGCCCTTCATGGTGGCCACCACTTCGGCCACCACATCGCCGCCTTGCACGGCCACGGCCGAGGCGCTGACCGCCAGCTGATTGGCCTGCCGGGCGTTGTCTGCGTTGGCTTGCACAGTGGAGTTCAGTTCTTCCATCGAAGCCGATGTTTCCTCCAGCGCACTGGCCTGCTGCTCGGTGCGGGCCGAGAGGTCATTGTTGCCGTGGGCGATTTCTGAACTGGCCATGGCCACACTGTCGGCATTGCTGCGCACATTGCTGACGACCTGGGAGAGGCTGCCCTGCATGGCGTGCAAGGCATTGAGCAGCATGGCGATCTCGTCCTTGCCTTGTACGGCCGTGGCCACGGTGAGGTCGCCACCGGCCACCGCCTGGGACACGCGCACCGCGTTGTCCAGCGGGTTGATGACGGTGCGGCTGAACACCACAGCACCGGCGATGCCCACAGCACACACCACCAGCATGACCACCAGGCTGACCGTGGTGGACCGCTGCGCATTGGCCGCGGCAGCTTGTGCAACCTGACTGCTTTCCTGGGCGATCAGGTCCCCTGCCTGGTCCAGAAGCTGGGCGGGTTCCCGGTCCATGCCCTGCACGGCCTTGTCACCCACCTGCGGGTCGTGATCGGCTGCCTTGAATGCTTCGAATCCCTTGCGGTAGGCCACGCCCATGCGTTCATGCGCCTGGATGAACTTCTGCACTTTGTCCTTGGCCTCGCCCGTGGGCAGCGCGTTCAGCAGCGTTGTGGCATGGGTGTTGATCTCCTTTTCCTTCTTTTCGAAGGCAGTCCAGTAGCGCTGAAGCTGGGCAGCATCTTTGCCCCGCAGCAGTACGTTTTTCCATTCTTGGACCTGGACCTTGAAATCGTTCAGCACGCCAGAAATGGCGCGCTCTTGTTCGAACTTGTGGGCCACGGTGGTCTGGTAAGTGTCAAGGGCCTGGTTCAGGCGCTGGATACCAAACAGGGCAGCGGCGAACAGCAAAAGCAGGGCGGCAGTAAATGCCAGGGGAAGCTTGAGACTGAGTTTCATGGAATAGCCCTTTGCGTTGGATAGGGAGTGCAACGGCCATCTCTGCGCCCGCCTTGCGTGGACAGGCCCCGGCGTCATTTGCGCGGGGAGACGCCAATACATTGTCTGACGGTTGCAATCGTTTGTACACAATTATATCAATTATTACGAATTTATCAAATTTATTATTTGAAGGATGTGCAGAGGGCTTGGTGGTGTGAAATCCGCGCAGTGCTGGCGGGGTGGAGGTCTCTTGAAGCAGACGGACCGTGAGACAGGCCAGCCGTCGGATCACCGGACGGAACACCAGGGGAGTTGCATGGCCACGCGTGGTGGTGGCGGCTGGTGTGGATCTGTGGCGTGATACGCCGCCCCTGCGGGGAGGGGATGGCTGGTGCCGGCCGTTGAAGCCGCGCAGCACCTGCCGACGTGGCCCCGTTGCGGGGCACGCCAGGTGGGGAAATCAGATCAAAGAACGCCTTGGCTGCGCAGCGCCGCAATGCGCGCTGCGTCCAGCCCCATCTCGCGCAGCACCTCATCGGTGTGCTGGCCCAGCGCGGGCGGCGCGTTGCGCAGTGTGGGCGGGTTGGCCGACAAACGCAGCGGGCTGGCCACGCCGGTGATCTGCTGCACGCCATCGCGTGTGGTGTCGCCGTCGGCCCAGCGCGGCAGGGCCACGGCCAGGCCGCGCGCCTTCACCTGGGCGTCGTCAAACGCCTGGGCGATGGTGTTGATGGGGCCACAGGGCACGGCCTTGTCTTCCAGCAGGGTGATCCACTCGGCCGTGGTGCGTGTGCGGGTCACGGCCTCCATGGCGGGGATGAGGTTGGCGCGGTGCTGCACACGCAGCGTGTTGGTGGCAAAACGCGGGTCGGTGGCCCACTGGGGCTGGCCTGCTGCGGCGCAAAAGCGCTGAAACTGGCCGTCATTGCCCACGGCCAGCAGCATGGCGCCGTCTTGCGTGGGGAAGTCCTGGTACGGGGCCAGGCTCGGGTGGCTGTTGCCCTGGCGCGTGGGCGCGTTGCCCGTGGCCAGAAAACCAGCGGCCTGGTTGGCCAGAATGGCCATGCCCACGTCCAGCAGCGACATGTCGATGTGCTGGCCCCGGCCCGTGCCCGTGGTGGCGTTGTCCCGCACATTCAGCGCGGCCACGATGGCGGTGCTGGCGTACACGCCGGTGAACAGGTCGGTCAGCGCCACGCCCACACGCAGCGGGCCGCCGCCGGGCTCGCCGTCGGCACGGCCGGTGATGCTCATCATCCCGGTCATGGCCTGGATCATCAGGTCGTAGCCCGCGCGCTCGGCATACGGGCCGTCTTGCCCGAAGCCAGTGACGGAGCAGTAAATCAGCCGGGGGTTGAGCGCGCGCAGACTCTCATGGTCCAGGCCATATTGCTTCAGGCCGCCAACCTTGAAGTTCTCCACCAGCACATCTGCCTGCTGCGCCATCTGCTTGATGAGCGCCTGGCCCTCTGGTGTGGCCATGTCGATGGTCACCGAGCGCTTGTTGCGGTTGCAGGCCGTGAAGTAGCTGGCCTGTGTGGTGTCGTTGCCCTCGGCATCTTTCAAAAAGGGCGGCCCCCAGTGGCGCGTGTCATCGCCCGCACCGGGGCGCTCAATCTTCACCACATCCGCACCCAGGTCCGCCAGGATCTGCGTGCACCACGGCCCGGCCAGCACGCGGGAGAGGTCGAGCACCTTGATGCCTGTGAGGGCGCCAGCGTTGGGGGAGGGTGTGGTCATGGGGGTGATGGACTATTAAATTGATAGCTGTTAGCGCTTATCTGTCAAGCGCTAGAGGCTTAAAACACTTGAAATGCTCGCAGGAGGAACCCCGTTGTAGCTCCCTCTCCCCTCGCGGGAGAGGGTTGGGGAGAGGGGGCGATCAGCCACAACGTATGCGCCGCTGCCCCCTCTCCCCCGGCCCCTCTCCCGCGAGGGGAGTTGGTGCAGGCCTCAGTTGGCAAACGCCGCAATGCCCGTCTGCGCCCGGCCCAAAATCAGCGCGTGCACATCGTGCGTGCCTTCGTAGGTGTTCACCACTTCCAGGTTCACCAGGTGGCGCGCCACACCGAACTCGTCGCTGATGCCGTTGCCGCCCATCATGTCGCGCGCCAGGCGGGCAATGTCCAGGGCCTTGCCGCAGCTGTTGCGCTTGATGATGGAGGTGCCTTCCACGCTGGCCGTGCCCGCGTCCTTCATGCGGCCAAACTGCAGGCAGGCCTGCAGGCCGATGGCGATTTCGGTCTGCATGTCGGCCAGCTTCTTCTGGATGAGCTGGTTGGCAGCCAGGGGGCGGCCAAACTGCTTGCGGTCCAGCGTGTACTGGCGGGCGGTGTGCCAGCAGAACTCGGCCGCGCCCAGGGCGCCCCAGGCGATGCCATAGCGTGCGCTGTTCAGGCAGGTGAACGGGCCCTTCAGTCCTTGCACTTCAGGAAACGCGTTTTCTTCGGGCACGAACACGTCGTCCATCACGATCTCGCCGGTGATCGAGGCGCGCAGGCCCACCTTGCCGTGGATGGCAGGGGCCGTCAGGCCCTTCATGCCCTTTTCCAGCACAAAGCCGCGGATGGGGCCGACCACATCCTTGCCATCGCCGCCTTGGATCACTTCCTTGGCCCAGACCACGAACACATCGGCCACGGGGCTGTTGGTGATCCACATCTTGCTGCCCTTGAGTTTGTAACCGCCGGGCACCTTGTAGGCGCGCGTGGCCATGCTGCCGGGGTCGGAGCCGTGGTCGGGCTCGGTCAGGCCGAAGCAGCCAATCCATTCGCCGGTGGCCAGCTTGGGCAGGTACTTCTGGCGCTGGGCTTCGCTGCCAAATTCATAAATCGGCACCATCACCAGAGAGCTTTGCACGCTGGCCATCGAGCGGTAGCCCGAATCCACACGCTCCACCTCGCGGGCGATCAGGCCGTAAGCCACGTACGACAGGCCGGGGCCGCCGTACTGCTCGGGGATGGTGGGGCCGAGCAGGCCCACTTCGCCCATCTCGCGGAAGATGCTCACGTCCATCTTTTCGTGGCGGAAGGCGTCCAGCACGCGGGGGGCCAGCTTGTCCTGGCAATACGCTGCGGCGGCGTCGCGGATGGCGCGCTCGTCGTCGGTCAGTTGCTGGCTCAGAAGGAACGGGTCATCCCATTGAAAAGCGGCGTGGGCCATGTGTGTCTCCAGGTCGGTAAGGGGGAAGAAAAGAAACGGATCTGGCGCGCATCGTAGGCCTTGGGGTGGTGGCCCGCAAGCGAGTTCTTTTCATCCAGACATGCGTTTATGGAATGTATGGAATACTCGCCGCAGCCAGCGTCAAAGGCTGGATGTCTCTTTACAAGTTCCTCTTCATCATGCGCCGCAACATCCCATCGACCCAGGCCCTGGCCTGTTTTGAAGTCGCCGCCCGCCACGAGAGCTACACCCGCGCTGCGCAGGAGCTCTCGCTCACCCAAAGCGCGGTCTCGCGCCAGATCCAGGCGCTGGAAGAATTTTTGGGCGTGCAACTTTTTCGCCGCACACGCCACGGCGTGGTGCTGACGCCTGCGGGCGCGCACTATGGCCGCCAAGTGGCGCGTTGGCTGCAGGGGCTGGAGCGCGATACGCTGGATGTGATGGCGCACCAGGGCGAGGGCGGCACGATCACGCTGGCGGCGGTGCCCACCTTTGCCACGCGCTGGCTCATCCCGCGCCTGCCGCAGCTGGCGCAGGCGCACCCCGACATCGTGGTGCACATCGACACGCAGACACGCCCCTTTTTGTTTGCCGACACCACCTTCGATGCCGCCCTGTACGCGGGCACACCCGAGCAGGTGAGCAACTGGCCCGGCGTGCAGGCCCAATTGCTGATGCACGAAGACGTGGTGCCTGTGTGCAGCCCCCGTCTGCTCGAATCCGCCGCGCCCCGGGGCCGAGGCCGCGCCCACCAGCCCGTGGCCGCCGAGGCGCTGGCCGAGCTGCCGCTGCTGCAGCAAAGCACGCGCCCCTACGGCTGGCGCCAGTGGTTCGATGCGATGGGCGTGGATGCCCCGCATGCGCTGGACGGCCCGCGCTACGAGCTGTTCTCGATGCTGGCCGTGGCTGCCACGCACGGCATGGGCGTGGCGCTCATCCCGCCGCTCCTGATCGAGGCGGAACTCGCCAGCGGCGAGCTGGTGGTGGCCTGCAACCGCCCGTTGCGCGGCGAGCGCGCGTACTACCTCATCAGCCCCGCGCAGGCCCAGCCCCCGGTGCTGGCCGTGTTTGCGCGCTGGCTGCAGGGCATGGCGCACCCGGGCGCATGGATGGGCTTGTCGCCCGTGGTACCAGCGGTCGAGGCGTTGCCTGACACGCCGACGGGTACCCGGGACTGAACCCAACCCGCGTGGCAAGGTTCTAAGAATGGGGCTTCATCACCAAAAGCGCTCTGGGCCAGCTCGCCATCACCCCGTCGGGGATGCAGTTGATCCGTCGGCAGAACAACTGAGCGCAGCGCCAGCGGCTCCGCCGCCATCGTCATTGCCACCATTGCCACCATTGCAACCACTACCACCGGTACCACCATCACCACCCACGGCGGCAAACCCGCCGTTGCCCGCGAAATCCTGCCCACTGCGCCGGGGTATTGCGCACGCTGCGCGGCCCCCGCCGTGTTCGCGCCTATCCTTGCGCCTCGCCAACCTGCCCCCCAAGGAGCCTCCGTGCGCGCACCGTCTCCCGTTTGCCAAGCACTTCGCAAAGCACTGTGCGCTGCGGCCGTGGTGGCATGCGGCGTGCTGTTGCAGGGCTGCAGCGCCGTCAAGCTGGCATACAACCAAGTGCCGCACCTGGCCTACTGGCAGCTGAACAGCTACATCGGCCTGTCAGAAACCCAGACCGAGCGCGTGCGCGACGAACTGGGCGACCTGCACCAATGGCACCGCGACACCATGTTGCCCCGGCATGCCGAGCTGCTGCAACAAGTGCAGCAGCAGCTACCGTCAGCCATCTCGCCCGAACAAGCCTGCCGCACTTTCGATGCCGTGCGCGCCCAGATCGACAAGGTCATCGCCCAGGCCGAGCCCAAGCTGGCCTGGCTGGCCGCCCAGCTCACCGATGCCCAGATCCGCAATCTGCAAAAGAAGCAGGCCGAGAGCAACGCCGACTGGCGCAAAGAGTGGGTGGACATCGCCCCCGACAAGATGCGCGAACAGCGCTTCAAACAGCTTGTGTCGCGCGCAGAAGGCTTCTACGGCAGCCTGGATGAACCGCAAAAAGCGGCACTGCGTGCCTTTGTCGCCCAGTCATCGTTTGACCCGCAGCGCACCTACGCCGAACGCCTGCGCCGCCAGAAAGACCTGGTGCAGGTGCTGCAGACCATTGCCGAAGACCGTGCCAACACCGACAAGGCCCGCAGCCTGCTGCGCGGCTACATCGGCCGCTTCAACGCATCGCCCGATGCCGCCTACCAGCGCTACGCGCAGACGCTGGTGGCAGAAGGCTGCGAGGGCTTCTCCCAAGTGCACAACGCGATGACCGCTGCGCAGCGGTTGAAGGCAGTGCAATCGCTCAAAGGGTACGAGCAGGATTTTTTGGTGCTGGCGGCGCAGTGAGCGTTGGCACGCGGTCCCCAGCCAAACAGGCGCCGCACCGCTCCGCTGCAAAGGCCGCTGTGCCGCGGTCACTGCGCCCACTGCACGGCACCGCCAAGCTCCTGGGCGGGCACGCATGGGCCCACCCAGTCTGGGCCCAGCCACGCCCCTGTGCATATCTGTGGTCAAAGCCCGCAGCTGGTTTGGCGCATGGGGCTTGATCCTGGCCCTGCCTGGTTTCGGCATTGCGCAGCCCCTCAACCCTGCCGGTGACAACACCGCGTGCGCTGCAGAAATGGCGGATCTCGACAAACGAATGGAAGCGGCCCGCGCCAAGGGGCAGATGCTGCCATGCCCACGCCTAGCTGTAACCCATCGATGACCGCGACCTATTCAACCCGAAGTGGAGAGGGGGCGGCTGGCATCAAAAGGTGTCAAAAGACAGCAAAAGACGTGCGGTGGCCACTGTTTCAGATGCGGCAGAGGCAGTTGCTGCGCGTCGCCAGATCTGGGGGCGTCCCTGCAACGGAGATTGTGAAGAAGAAACAACCAAAAGGCCGCACCCAGGCCAGCAGATGGCCCAGAGCGTGAACATGCGTCAGAAGCGGGCCCCGGATGGTGATGGCACTGACGGAGCAAGACGTGGGTTGCGAAGGAGTCAGCACGGCTCGCGGCGCAGGATGGAGACTTTGGCCGGGTTCGATAAATCCCCTACACTGCAAATGATATTCATTCTTATGAAAGTGCGGAGATGAACTTGCGAAGTGTCGGCGTGAGCTTGATTTTGTTTCTGGGAGCCAACCTGGCTCAGGCCGTTTACACGATCAACATCGATCAGGTGGGCCCTGATGTTGTGATGAGTGGGTCGGGCTCGATAGATACCAGTTCTTTCTCCTCGGTGGGCCCCATTGGGCCGTGCTTCCTCGGCGATGGGTTGATCTACACCGATACCCTCTGCATTGGCTCTGACACCAACGGCGATTGGTATCCTGGGGCGTTGTTACCTGGCATCTCGCTGCCCACTGCAGTGGCGACCGGTGGGTCAAGCTCTTCGGGGCCCAACGTGTTCCTCATGGATACAAACCTGTACCTGCCGGAGAACTATGTTTCTGCGTCTCCGATCGTCAATCAAACGACTTTTGCCGGCACGACGTTGGCTGCAATGGGCCTCACCGTGGGGACCCAAACGCTGTTCGTACCGTCCGGCGATGAGATCGTCATCAACATTGGATTGGCACCGCCGGTGACCCCCCCGAGCCCCACCAGTATCCCTACTCTTAGCGAGTACGGCCGGTTGGCGATGGCTTCGATCCTGGCAATGCTAGGTATCGCGGCAGTCCGGAGAAAGCGGAGCTGATCGTCCTTGTACCCCTTGCGCTGTGTGCATCCGAGTCGCTTGGGTCTCAGAAACTGTTCAGGAATTTTTCAGGAGCGCACACGTGCTTTGCCCGAGGGTTGGGATTGAAATCGGGCCGATGTGCTGGGTGAGGTGACGCCCTGGCTGATGGCATGGGCAACGGTTCCGTGCATCGCAGGCGCTCACTTCAAGCGTGCAGACCATGTTGGCCCTGCTCTTGCAGTGGAGGCTGCTGACGAGTTGATTGCCAATAAACAATAAAAAAGTCCGCAAGAGGCAGTGCTCTTGCGGACTTGTTCGTGGTGCCCGGGGCCGGAATCGAACCGGCACGCCTTGCGGCGGGGGATTTTGAGTCCCCTGCGTCTACCAATTTCACCACCCGGGCAGGAATTCGTGAAG
>CAXIRU010000107.1:0-90910 GCA_964031875.1 Acidovorax facilis | reverse complement strand
GAAGATCGGCGTGCAAGCTAAGCGCAAGCGCGCTGGCTGGAATCTGGCTTACTTGGGGCAGCTATTGGGCATCGCTGATTAGATGCGATTGCCCTGCTGGCAAGCTTGATTTGCTACATAATTGATAGCTGCCAGCGCTTGACCATCAAGCCCCAGAGGCCAAAAATGCCTCAAACCCGCCCCACCCGTGCGGGCACCCCTCACCCGCCCAGCGTCAGTCGCGCCCTGCCCGCTCGATGTGCTGGGAGGCCGATGCGGGGTCTGAGAAGCACAGTTCGTGGCTGCCCGGGCACTCCACCAGGCGGAACAGGCCCAGCCGCTCCGACAGGCGCGGGTGCCAGGGCAGGCTGTGGGGCAGCGCGGTGTCCTGCTGCGCGTTCAGGTAGCTCTTGCCCAACTCCAGCGCGGCCAGCGGCACGGGCAGTTGCGCGGGTTCGGTGAAGGTGCGGTAGGGATGGGGATTGAGCAGCGCGTAGGTGCTTTGCGCCAGGGCCTCGTCGGCATCGTTGATGAAGGCCTCGCGCCAGATGGGGTACGGCAGCATCACAGCGTTGCCGTGGCTAGCCGCCACCTGGTCGAACAGCGCGCGGTAGTGCGGCGGCACCAGGTCGTTCAGGCACTCGCCCGGCTGCGGCACAAAGGCGTTCCAGTACACCAGGCGGCGAATGCGCCCGGGCAAGCGCGCTGGCATGTGGCTGATGACCATGCCGCCATAGCTGTGGCCCACCAGGCGCACATCGGTCAGGCCCTGGCCGTCGATGAAAGCCGCCAGCGAATCCACTGCGTCGGCCAGACCCGTGGCGGCGCGGTCGTCGCCGGGGCGGTTGCCTGCGAGCGTGGGGCAATGCACCGTGTGGCCGCGCGCGCGCAGGTGGGTGGCGGTGGCTTCCATTTCGGCACCGGTGTGCCAGGCGCCATGGACCAGGACATAGGTATCCGGCATGGGTGTGTCTCCTTGGGGTTGTGTTGCAGAACCGGGCCATCTGCCCTGCCGCTACCTTAGAGACACAGGGCGGCGCTGAATGGACTGTGCGTGCCAGCTGGCGGTGCTGGGTGTGCCAAAAGCTTCACCGCTGTGTAGCACGGCAAGGCGAAGCAACAACGACACGGATGATTGGGAGACGGAATCAGCCGCCGCGCCGCCACTGCGCGGGCGACCCCCCCATGGCGCGCTGGAAGGCGCGCGCGAAATGCGAAGGGTCCGCAAAACCGCAGCGCCGCCCGATCTCGCCCACGGCCACATGGGCCAGCTGGGGACGGCGCAGCAGCTCGCCCGCCCGCGCCAGGCGCAGTTCTCGCAAGGTGCCCGCAAAGGTGTGGCCCTGTGCCGCAAACGCCCGGTGCAGGGTGCGCAGCGACACGCCCGCCTCCTGCGCCAGCGCCGGGGCCGCGAGGCCCGGCTGGTCGATGCGCGCCCGCAGAAGCGCGCACAGATGGGCGTGCAGGCTGTACGCAGCGGTGGGGGCCGCTGGCTGGGGCGGCTCCAGCGCAGCGCACAGCAGCGCGCCCAGGTGGTCGGAGAGCAACGCAGGCGGCAGGGCCTGCGCCGAAGCCGGATCACGCGCCAGCTGCACGGCCAGCGCGCCCAGGCTCTGGCCCCAGCCCTGGTCACGCCAGGCCACGCGGGGCCCGCGTACCTCGGGCTGCTCCAGCCACTGCCCCACCCAGGCACGCGGCAGTTGCAGCGACACACAGTGCACGCCCTCGGGAAAGTGCAGTTCATAAGGCCGGGCCGAATCCAGCAGCACCACGTCGCCCGGGCGCAGGTGGGCCACATGGCCATCCTGGCGCACATGCCATGGGGTCTCGGCCTGGCCGATCAGGTAAAAGGGCAACCGGCGGCTGCGGGCAATGCCGGCGGGCGTGCGAAACACATCCTGGGTGGAGGCCCGCACACGATTGATGGACAGCATCTCCACCGGCAGGCTTTGCAGCTCCCCGCCAAACAGCGGTGCCTCGCGGGAACTGCAGTCCATCTCCAGAAACGCCTCGCAGATCGCACCCACCCAGTAGTCCAGGCGCGCGGACGGCGCCACCCTGTCGGTGGTCCATTGGCGCACAGCAGCGGGGGACGGGAGCGCAGAGGCGGCAGGCATGGCACCCAATCTACCGGCAAGCGTGCCGGGGAGGCAACGGGGCAAGCCCTCCTGTCCGCCGGGGCTCCCCGCGCAAACCGCGCAGAGCTTCAGGGCTTGGGTGGCTGCGCGTCCCTGTCCACCAGGCAAAGCCAATTCCCCCCAGGGCGACGAGCAGCGCTTGTCAAGGAACCCTGGCCAGGTGCTTTGCTGCAGATGTCTGCAGCCCTGGCCCTGCAGCCCGCGTTCACCGAACCGCAGATATCCGCGGTGCGCGGGGGTTCAGGGGGCTATCCCCGGGGAAGGATGGCGTACCGGGGGTCATGGTGGAAGTAGGCCGTGTTCTGGCTCCAGGGCTTCACCACGGACCAGGCGTTGTGCTGATCAGGCGCTGCATTGGCCATGGCGATGGCAGCCGCGGCAATTGCGCCATAGCCCTCCACCGTGACCCCCAGGGTATTCGGTGCACCGCTGGCACTGAATCCGCTGGCGCTGTTCGGCGGCATGGACGAGGGCTGCGAACCATCGGCGTTGTGCGGCCAGCCGTCGTACATGTCAGCCAATGTCTGGTAGTAGCCACCGTTCGATTTTATGTCTGGGACGACATAGTCGGCGATGTGGCGGGGCTCCGGGCCGCTGGCGACGGCAAGGGTCTGGAAAGTGACCCAGTCCGCCAGCGGCTTGGCCGGTGTGTATCCCAGCTCGACAGCGTGATTCAGGCACAGAGACACAAAGTTGCGCATCCAGGGTGCCTGGGCACCTTGCCCCCAATCGTCCGGAACCGATCCCATCGATCCGATGAACTGCGCCTCGGTATAACCGCCCTTGCGCTCGAAATAGCGCAGCGCATTCGGCCGGGGTATGGGGGTGCTGGTTCCATACCAGGTGAGGTGGTTGGTATTCCACGCATCGCGGATCGGGTTGCCGACCATCATGCCGGAGACGTCGTAAAGCCCCGCCCTCTGGGCTGCGGCGTCTTCCAGCGACTTGGCAAAGAGTGCTTTTTCACCCGACCCGTCCAGCGCCGCCCACCAGGCGCGTGCCCGGTTGCGGTACTGCCATCCCCAACCACGGGACTGAACGCCATTGAGAACGAGGTCGGTCGATGTGCGGCCATTCCCGACGCTGTTGTACGAAAGGCCTGGATTGGTGAGGAACTGGCTCCAGGCACCCAGCTGGGCCAGCTTTTCATGCCAGAAAGCCGCTCCCGTGGTCAGGTAGGAGAACCAGAAAACGCCAGGAGTGTGCGCATGGTCGTGCTGCCAACCGTTACGGGCCGTCGAGAGAACTCCGTCCACCGTAAACCCGCTGGTCCCGCGCGTGACCATGTTGCCATTCCCGTCGTACATGAACTGCTGGGGCCGAGATATCTTGGAGATCACCCTGCCCACACCACCGACGGAGCCGTGAACCACCCGGGATGCATCGCCCTCGCGGAAGAAGAATGCCCAGGAGCCCGCCATCTCCGCCTGCGCTTCGCTGATCGCATGCATGTCGGCGGAGCCAGAATACAGGGCGACGACTTCCCACTTGGGCAGCAGCCCAAGGTCTGGCCGCCCGCCCGTGGTGGCCATGGCCTTTTGCCAGTAACCCGGAGCGCCCAGAACCTTAGACTTCGACATCCACCAGTCGGTCTTGTAGCTATCGATGGCTGCAGCGTTCATGACGATGCGGGGATCGTAGTTGGGCATCGCGCCCGTGCTGGCCAGGTATGCCACGCCGTGCTTCACGTTGGCACGCGGTACATCTCCGCCCCCCCAGTAGGCACGGGTCTGGAACGTAGCCGCATACACGTAGGCCCCCACCTGCGACAGGCGCGTTTCGGGCCTGGAATGCCCTGTGGTGAACGTTACGTCGATTCCGGTTTCGTCCTTGAGTTTGGTCACATCGGCCACTTCAATGATGTGACGCACGTGGTACCGGCCAATGCCCGGCCAGAACTGCACATGGAACATCGGCCGGATGGCCTTGGTGGCATTGGTGCCCACGTCCCACACCTTGGTGGTGTGGTCACACAGCAGCACGGTGGTGCACACGGGGCCCACCGTCCAGAAACGGCTGTTCACCCCACCGGCTGCAGTCTCGGCAGCCAGCGCCGCGTCTGTCAGCGATGACAGCATCGCACGTGCCGATACGGGTGCACCAGCCACTTGTTGCCCACCCACCGCAATGCCGATCGTGGCATCAAAGTCGTACTTGGAAGAGAGCATGCTCCTCACAAGTTCCGGCGAACGGGCGGGTTCTGCCGCACGGTTGCCAATCGCCAGAACAATCTCTTGCGTGGTCACCTCCGGAATGAGCACGCTGATGACAGCAAACTTCACAGAACCATCGCCGTACCGCGTCTTGATGTCCACCTGCTGCGCAGGGAGCAAGTTGCCATCCAGCGCCACAAAGGGCTCGCCAGTGATAACCCCTTGTGCAAACGCCCGACCGAACTGCAGCGGATAGTTGGAAAAGGACGCTCTGGGCAAGCTCACACGCAGCTCGTTACCCGGAATGACCGGAGGGCTTGGAAGCGCTGCAGCGGCACCCTCCGCCTTGGCCGAGCGGGCCGGAACAGGTGTGACTTCATCCTGTGCAACGGTTGACGTGTTGCTTTCAGTATCGCCACCGCCTCCACATGCAGACAGTGCTGCGCCACCCAATGCGCCTGCGAACGACCGCAGTACCTGCCTGCGCCCCAAGCTTTCACACACCGCTGCAATATCGCGCTTTTCCATTCAATGCTCCTGGTTGGTTTCACCCGAATGAGGCCGACTCCAGGCCCTCACGCCCTGATCCTGTCGACCATACCTATCAGCGAGTGCTCAACCTCGTTACCAACCGAAACAATTGCCTGGCAACCCAAGGCCACCTGGCGGAGAGCCGGTTGAAGGGTGAGCGTCTCTGAGAAAACGCTGGCCAGCATAGGCGCGCGCCAGGCAGGGGCTACAACGGAATCAGCGAACGGTCATTGCAGCCGACGAGTGGCTACAACGCCCCGGTGCCGCTTCGCGCCTTGATAGCCGGGCTTACCGTAATGCGCTGTGCTCGCTGGGACCGACGGGAGTGAAACCTTCGGTTGTCGCGGACAACGCCACGGCTCCGAAAAGGTCATGGTGTGGATGCAGATGCAGATGCAGATGCAGATGCAGATGGCAGATGCGGGTGCGGGTGCGGGCACTAGCGCGTTGGCATGTCCCGCACGGAGTAGCCGAGGCTCACGGTCGCATCCTCAGGAATAGCAGGCATGGACGCATTCCACGCCTCCCACGCGGCGCGCATGGCTTGCAGGCGCTTGGGCTCCACAGGCGCACGGTTGGCGCGCTCGCGCTCATCGTCGGCCAGGTTGAACAGGTAGTCGTTGCCATCCACACGCAGGTACTTCCACACGCCCTTGCGCATGGCGCGCTGGCCCCGGTGGTTCATGCGCCAGAAAAGCGGTGGCTCGTCGTGCAGGCTGGCGTCGCGCAGCAACGGCATCAGCGAGCGGCCGTCCAGCGGGTAGTCCGCATGTGCGGCGGCGCCTGCGGCGTCGAGCATGGTGGCCGACCAGTCCATGGTCATGCAGGTTTGTGCGCTCACGCCGCCGGGTGCGATCACTGCAGGCCAGTGCGCAATCCAGGGCACGCGGATGCCGCCTTCGGTCAGGTCCATCTTGCCACCCACCAGCGGCCAGTTGTCTGAAAAACGCTCGCCACCGTTGTCGCTGGTGAACACGACCAGGGTGTCGCGCGCCAGGCCCTTTGCCTCCAGCAGCGCCATGATGCGGCCGATGCCCTCGTCCATGTGGTGGATCATGCGGCGGTAGGTCTCGATGTTGCCGCCGTGCAGGTGGAACAGGTTGCCCTTGACCTCCTGCGCCAGCGCCTCGTCATCGCGCGTCTCCCACGGCCAGTGGGGCGCGGTGTAGTGCAGGCTCAAAAAGAATGGTGTGCCCGCCTGCGCCCCCGGCGCCATGCGCTGCACGTAGTCCAGCGCGTGGTCGGTGATGAGGTCGGTGAGGTAGCCGTCCTGCTGCTTTTCCTCGTCGCCCAGGTACAGGTCGTGCGCGCCGGTGGAGCTGCAGTGGGTGAAGTAGTCCACCCCGCCCGACATGGGACCGAAGAACTCTTCGTAGCCCGAGCGCAGCGGCCCGAACGCGGGCGGGTAGCCCAGGTGCCATTTGCCCATCAGCGCCGTGCGGTAACCGGACGCGCGCAGCAGCGACGGCAACGTGGGGTGTTCGGGCGGCAGGCCCAGCGTGGTGCTGCCCCGGCTTTTGCTGTTGATGGGTTCCTCGGCCGCGCCACGCAGGCGGTACTGATAGCGCGCCGTCATCAGTGCAAAGCGCGTGGGCGAGCAGACGGGCGAATTGGAGTAGCCCTGCGTGAGCTTGAGGCCATTGGCCGCCAGCTGATCGAGCACCGGCGACACCAGGCCAAATGCCGCGTCGCGCCCGCCGTAGCAGCCCAGGTCGGCATAGCCGAGGTCGTCGGCGACGATGAAGATGATGTTCGGGCGTTGGGACATGGGCCTCATACCGGGTTGTCTGGTTGTCGGGTGGTCGCTTCACACCCAATTCACCGCAACCGTTCGGGCTGAGCTTGTCGAAGCCTTGCGCGGCGCTTCGACAGGCTCAGCGTGAACGGTTTGGTGGGTGGGCGTAATGTTGGGCGTTGGGCGAAAGTGCAGGGGATCAAGGCTTGAACCCCGAGCGCTGCACGACCGGCGCCCACTGCGCGCGGTAGGCCTTGAGCATGGCTTCGGTCTGCGCCATGGTCGCCACCACGGGCTCCATCTTGGCGGTCTCGAACTTGCGCTGCGTATCCGGATCTTTCATCACCTCCACGATCAACCCCGACAAACGTTCGGCCTGGGCCTTGGGCATGCTCATCGGGGCAAAGAAGGTGTTCCAGCCAGTGGCGGCCAGGTCCATGCCGCTTTCCTTGAAGGTGGGAATCTTTGCATCGAGCGGGCTGCGTTTGGCACCCGACACCGCCAGGATGCGGATCTTGCCGGCCTCGTGCTGGGGCAGCAGGGTGTCAAAGGTATCGAACGCCACAGGCACCTGGCCACCCAGCAGGTCGTTGAGCAGCGGCGCCGAGCCCCGGTAGCCCACCACCTCGGCGCGCACCTTGGCGGCATCGCCCACCATCAGGCCAAAAAAATGCGGCAGGCTGCCCGTGGCAGGCACGCCGAAGTTGGCCTTGTCGGGGTTGGCACGCAACCAGGCCATGAGGTGTGGCAACTCCTTCACCGGCACGGCACTGCCCACGGCGACGCCGAATTCGTAGCTGTTGACGTGGCTCACGGGGCGGAAGTCGCGCTCGGGGTCGTAGCCCGCGTCGGGGAACACCAGAGGCGCCACCAGCATGACGGCCGGGTTGGCCAGCAGCAGGGTGGGCTGGTTGGCGGGCGCGGCTTTGACAGCCTGGGCCGACAGGCGGCCGCCTGCGCCCGTCTTGTTCTCCACGATCACGGGCGTGCCGAGCTTGCTGCCCAGCTTGTCGGCCACGATGCGGGCCACACGGTCGGTGGAGCCACCGGGGGCGTAGCCCACCACGATGCGCAAGGGCACGTCCTGAGTCTGCGGCTGCGCCTGGGCCAGAGTAGCGCACAAGGCAAGCGTGGCGGTCAGCACAAAGGCAAGGGGTTTGCGCATGGTCAAAATCTCCAGGGGCAATGGCAGGGCCCGCGCTGGCGCGCAGGGGGATGGATGGCCGGACTGTATTGGCTACACAATCAATTGATCTAATCAATCATTGCCCGGAAATACCCTGATGCCCGCGCCAGCCCCGGCCCCCTCACCACCCGCCCCGCCCGGCCACCGGCTGGCCCACCCGCAGGCCGCCAACGACCTGCTCATGTACCGCCTCAACCGCCTGCTGGCGGTGGCGGGCAGCCTGGTGGTGCGGCTGTGCGAGGGCGGCTACGGCATCACCCGGCGTGAGTGGGGGCTGCTCATGATGCTGGCGCAACATCCCGGCATGCCCCCGGCCGAGCTGGCCCAGCGGTTGGGGCTGGACCGGGCCCGCACCTCACGCGCCATCACCTCGCTGCTGGCCAAGAAACTCATCACCCGCAACGCCATGCCCGGCGACCGGCGCCAGGCCGTGCTGAGCCTCACGCCCGCAGGCCAGGCGGTGCACGACGGCC
The DNA here is from genome assembly GCA_964031875.1 of Acidovorax facilis. Taxonomy (GTDB): domain Bacteria; phylum Pseudomonadota; class Gammaproteobacteria; order Burkholderiales; family Burkholderiaceae_C; genus Acidovorax; species Acidovorax facilis_A. Next base: position 82,715 of record CAXIRU010000107.1, on the reverse strand, counting down.
TGTTCCCGCAGGTCAAGGCGCTCAACCAGGATCTGCTGGCCGGGCTCGCCCCCGAGGCGGTGGCAAGTCTGGACCAGGCCCTGGCCGACATGCAGCAGCGCGCCGAGGCGCTGGTCGCCACACGCACCGATGTGCCGCGCACCTACCGGCTGCGGGGCGGGCGGCATGTGGATTGAGGGACATCCCCCGCCGTGTGCCCCAAAACAGGGAGACGGCGATATCCTCCAACACGCCCTGTAACACCCATGCAGGGTTGCCCCCGCGCTTTCCCGTCCGACCACGACCCACACCCAAACACCCACCCTCCATGTCCCAGCACTCGACCTCTTTGTGGAGCCCCCTGCGCCAGCCCGCGTTCCGAGGCCTGTGGATCTGCGGCGGCATCTTTTTTGTGGGCAGCGGCATGCAAAGCATGGCGGCGGCTTGGCTCATGGTGGAGCTGACGGGTTCGTCGTTTCTGGCGGCGCTGGTACAGACGGCGGTGTTCATGCCCATGTTTTTGCTGGCCCTTCCCGCAGGCGTGCTGGCGGACACCACCGACCGGCGCCGGTTGATATCGGGCGCGCTGCTGGCGCAGGCCGGGGCGTGCGCCTTGCTGACGCTGCTGACACTGGGGGGCTGGAGTGGCCCGGCGTCAGTGCTGTTCTTGGTGTTCATCTGCGGCTGCTGCACGGCCGTGCTCACACCCGCCTGGAACTCCTCGGTCATCGACCCCGTGCCACGCGACGAATGGCCCCAGGCCATCACCGCCGTGAGCATTGCCTACAACGCCGCGCGCGCCGTGGGGCCCACGATGGCGGGGCTGGTGTTCGCGCAGCTCGGTGCAGGCTGGGTGTTTGCCGTCACCGTGACCACCACGCTCGTGATGTGGGAGTCCATCCGCCGCTGGCCGCCCAAGGCCCACCCGCCCTCCAAGCTGCCCGCCGAGCGGCTGTGGGGCGGCACGTTGAGCGGACTGCGCTTTGCCTGGCACTCGCGCATGATCCTTGCCCAACTGGTGCGTGTGATGGCCTTCAGCGCAGCGGGCTCGGCCCTGTGGGCGCTGCTGCCGGTGATTGCGCAGCGACTGGGCACCGGGGCACCAGGCTTCGGTTTGCTGATGGGCTGCCTGGGCACAGGCGCCGTGGCCGTGGGTCTGGTGCTGGGGCGGCTGCGCGCACGTTTTGGCATGGAGGTCATCGTGGGCGCGGGCGGCATCGTGTTTGGCGCGGCCATGCTGGTGGCGGCGCTCACCAAGATCACGGCAGTGGTCTACATCGCCATGCTGTTTGCGGGCGCGGCCTGGATGTCGGCCATGTCCACCTTCAACACCGCCACCCAGGCCAGCGCACCGCAGTGGGTGCGCTCGCGCGCCGTGGCCATGCACATGGTGGCGGCGCTGGGCGCGTTTGCGATGGGCTCGGCGTTCTGGGGCGCGGCGTCGGACATCCTGGGCCTCACGCCCACGCTCTGTGTGGCCGCCGCACTCATGAGCGTGGGCCTGCTGCTGGCGCGCCCCATGCCGCTGCGCATGGGCGCACTGCACGAGGTGACCCAGGCCACCCCCTGGGATGAACTCTTTATTGAAGCCGAACCCCTGCCCGAGGCTGGCCCCGTGGCGGTGGAGGTGGGCTACCGCATCGCCCCTGGCACCGACGCCGCCTTCCTCGACACCATCAGCCGCATGAAGGCCCCACGCCGCCGCGACGGCGCCACCTTCTGGCGCGTGTACAAGGACCTGGGCGAGCCCTCGCGTTATGTGGAGCGCTTCATCGTCGAGTCCTGGGCCGACTACCTGCACCAGCGCGCCCGCGCCACCATGGCCGACCAGGCGCTGGAGACGGAAGTGCGGGCGTTTCTGGCGCCGGGCGAGGTGGTGCGGATGTCGCACTACATCGCAGAAAGGTGAAGCCCCCCTGAGCGGCTATGCCGCTTCCCCCACAGGGGGACGCGCCTGGCGGCCCGGCAAAGCCGGTTCCGCGGGTGCACTGGCTTGATGCGCGTCAATTTCTGCTGCCGCGCCGGGTGCCAAGGCAAGTGGTCGGCCTGCGACAATCACAGGATGACCTTCGCCCCCCTCGCCAACGACACCTTCCTGCGTGCCTGCCGCCGCCAGGCCACCAACTACACGCCCCTGTGGCTCATGCGCCAGGCGGGGCGCTACCTGCCTGAATACAAAGCCACGCGCGCCCAGGCGGGCAGCTTCATGGGACTGGCGACCAACGTCCAGTACGCCACCGAAGTGACCTTGCAGCCGCTGGAGCGTTTTCCGCTCGACGCGGCCATCCTGTTCAGCGACATCCTCACCGTGCCCGACGCCATGGGCCTGGGCCTGTCGTTTGCCGAGGGCGAAGGCCCACGCTTTGCAAGGCAAGTGCGCGACGAAGCCGCCGTGGCCGCGCTGGCCGTGCCCGACATGGACAAGCTGCGCTACGTGTTTGACGCTGTTACCAGCATCCGCAAGGCCCTGAACGGGCGCGTGCCGCTGATCGGCTTTTCGGGCAGCCCCTGGACACTGGCATGCTACATGGTCGAAGGCAAGGGGTCGGACGACTACCGCCTGGTCAAGAGCCTGATGTACAGCCGCCCCGACCTGATGCACCGCATCCTGGCCATCAACGCCGACAGCGTGGCCGCGTACCTGAACGCCCAGATCGATGCAGGCGCTCAGGCTGTGATGATTTTTGACAGCTGGGGCGGCGTGCTGGCCGACGGCGCCTTCCAGGACTTCAGCCTGGCTTACACGAAGCGCGTGCTGGCGCAGCTCAAGCGCACGGGCGTAGACGGCACTGACGTGCCGCGCATCGTCTTCACCAAGGGCGGCGGCATCTGGCTGAACGACATGAAGGACATCGACTGCGAAGTGCTGGGTCTGGACTGGACGGCCAACCTGGGCAAGGCCCGCGCCATCGTGGGCGGCCAGGTGGGCGGCCCTGGCAAGGCGCTGCAGGGCAACATCGACCCCAATGTGCTGTTTGCCCCGCCCGCGCAGATTGAACAACAGGTGCGCCATGTGCTGGACAGCTTTGGCACGCCCCACACCGACCGCAGCACCACCGGCCCCACCCACATCTTCAACCTGGGCCACGGTATCAGCCAATTCACACCGCCCGAGCATGTGGCGGCGCTGGTCGAAGCGGTGCACAGCCACTCGCGCGCTCAGCGGCGGGCCTGAGCCTTGGGCACGGCACAGCGTACTTATGCACAAAAATGGAGCATGCGCAGTGCCGTCGCCCAGCGGACCTCCAATTTGTAAAAAAACAATTCAAACCGCGTAAGCCATTGATTCATAAGAAGTTTAATCCCCTGCTTTTTTGACAGGCAACCCACCGAAAGCACGATTTTTCAAGGGCTTGCGGGGCAAACCCAAGGGATATCAACAAAGTTATCCACAGAAATTCTGGATTTCTTACAAATCTCCAGTCAAATCAAGCACTTGCAGCCCGTTTCGCAGAAATCATTCAACATGGCGGCGGGCCGCTAGCACAAATTCGGGGCCTCCCACCCCCTTGACGCGCAGCCCATGTCCGACTTATGCACACAAAATGTGATGCGACGCAACATGAATCCAGCCCTGCGCCATAGCACAAAATGGGGCCTCCAAAATCATCAGATGATTGATTCATAAGGATTTTTTGGAACTGCCGCATTTCCAGGCAATCTGTTCGCAGCCAGCATTCATGCGGGCTGGCAGGGTGTCCGGACAGGATGTCAACAAAGTTATCCACAGAAAGTCGGGATTACTCGACCCCTCTCATCAAATCAAGCACTTAGCAACCAAACCTCCAAGCGGCCTCCACAAGCCGCTGTAACCCACCCCTTCCGCGTGCCTACCCGCTTCACCATCGTCCAGGTTGCCCTGCACACCCCGTCGCACAGCGGCGTGGGCGATCTGCTGAGCTACGCCAGTGAGCACCCGCTCGCGCCCGGCACGCTGGTGCGCGTGCCACTGGGCACCCGCGAGGTGCTGGGCGTGGTGTGGGATGCCGATGAAGCCACCGGCGAGTTGCCCGATGGCGCTAAGCTGCGACCGATTGCCGGTGTGCTCGACGGCGTAGCGCCGCTGGACCTGCCTTGGCGCCGCCTGGTGGCATTCGCCGCACGCTACTACCAGCGCGCTCTGGGCGAGGTCGCCACGGCCGCCCTGCCGCCCCAGCTGCGCGACCTGCGCCCCGAACAACTCGCCCGCCGCCTGCGCAGCCCGGCCAAGGCAGGGGGTGCGACCTCTAATGCTATTGAAAACATAGCACTTACCGCAGAACAGGAAAGCGCTAGAGCCCGAATTTCTACGGAAAAAGGCCCCTTCCTGCTGTTTGGCAGCACGGGCAGCGGCAAGACCGAGGTGTATTTGCGCTGCGTGCAGGAGATGCTGGAGGCCGACCCCACCGCGCAAGCCCTGGTGATGGTGCCCGAGATCAACCTGACCCCCCAGCTCGAAGAGCGCTTTGTGGGCCGCTTTGCCCCGCGCTTCGGCCCCGGTGCCGTGGTGTCGCTGCACAGCGGCATGACGAACCCGCAGCGCCTCAAGAGCTGGCTGGCCGCCCATGGCGGCAACGCGCGCATCGTGCTGGGCACGCGCATGGCGGTGTTCGCTAGCCTGCCGGGGCTGAAACTCATCGTGGTCGATGAAGAACACGACCCCAGCTACAAGCAGCAGGAGGGCGCGCGTTACTCGGCCCGCGACCTGGCCATCTGGCGCGGGCGAGAGCAGAACGCCAAGGTGCTGCTCGGCTCGGCAACGCCATCCCTGGAGAGCTGGCACGCCAGCCGCCCCCCCACGGCCGAAGACCCCGAGGGCGGCCGCTACGTGCGCCTGCACATGCCCAGCCGCATCGGCGCTGGTGCCCTGGCCCGCGTGCGCCGGGTGGACATGAACCAGCAGCCCCGCCGCACGGTCTTCAGTGCCCCGCTGCTGCAGGCCATTACCGAGCGCGTGGCGCGCGGCGAGCAGAGCATGATCCTGCTGAACCGCCGGGGCTACGCTCCCGTGCTGCACTGCGTGGACTGCGGCTGGAAAAGCGACTGCCCACACTGCAGCGCGCACCAGGTGTTCCACAAGACCGACCGTACCCTGCGCTGCCACCACTGCGGCTACACCGTGCGCGTGCCCCACCACTGCCCCACCTGCGGCAGCCCCGACATCCACCCCATGGGCCGGGGCACCGAGCAGTTGGAGGAGCAACTCTCTGCCCTGCTGTCCGAAGTGCTGCGGCCCGACCGCACACCCGCGCGCATAGCCCGTATCGACGCCGATACCACCAAGACCAAGGGGGCCCTGGAGGCCCAGCTAGCGCAGGTGCATTCGGGCGAGGTGGATGTGCTGGTGGGCACGCAGATGATTGCCAAGGGGCACGACTTTCGGCGCATCACCCTGGTGGCCGCCGTGCAGCCCGACGGCGCACTGTTCAGCAGCGATTTCCGGGCTGCGGAGCGGCTGTTTGCGCTACTCATGCAGGCCGCAGGCCGGGCTGGGCGTGATGCGGCCTACATGGCCGCACAAGCGGTGCATGGCACGCAGCCCGAGATGTGGGTGCAGAGTTTTCACCCCCAACACGCCGTGTTCGAGGCACTGCGCAAGCACGACTACGAGGCCTTTGCCGCCCAGCAGCTCAAGGAGCGCGAGGAGGCCGCCATGCCGCCGTTCTCCTACCAGGCGCTGGTGCGGGCCGACGCGCGCACGCAGGAGGTGGCGCAGGGTTTTCTGTCAGCGGCCACCGCCGCAGCCCACGCAGCGCAGTTGCCGGGCTTGCCTGACGGCACGGTGATCCTGTTCCCGCCCGTGCCGCTCACCGTCCAGCGCGTTGCCAATGTGGAGCGTGCCCAAATGCTGCTAGAGAGCAGCAGCCGCGCCACCCTGCAGCGCTTTTTGGCCGCGTGGCAGCCGATTTTGCAGGCCACGCGCAGCCAGCCGGATCACAAAGGCCTGATCCGCTGGCTGGTGGACGTGGACCCGCTGGCGATCTGAGCCGAATCAGCCCAACCGATCCTCGTTGTAGAGCCGGATGTAGCAAACTTCTTTGGGCTGCAGCACCAGGCCCACGGTGCACTCGGGCGTGCGCCCCGCAGGTGACAGCACGGTGAAACCCGAAGCCGCACTGACCCCGGTGATGCGCTGCGGTTGATCGGTCTGGTTTTCTGCGGTGTAGATGTAGAAAAAGTCACCAAAGAACAGGTCGGTGCGGTGGGGAATATCGGCCACACCACCCGCAGCCTGGTTCAGAGCAATTTCAGCCGGCGCGGGTTCCGCCAGGGCGGGTTGGTTCCAGAGGCCCGCCGACAGCGTTCCACAAGCGACCAGCCCCAACGCCCATACCTTGAGCGCTCGGCCGCCCTGGGTGCGCATGGCCTGGTAGGCCGCCAAGGCCAGCAGGCCCGCAAGGAAGATCAAGCCCCATTCAGACACCGTAGGCACGTTGGTAGCTGCCAGGGGCGCGTAAGACACGGTACCCATGGACTGCGCTGCTGCGCCCTGGGCCACGAGCAACCCCGCCATTGCCGCAATACCGCACCGTACACCCCACATCACTTGCTTCATTCTGGAATCCCTTTGGGTAAAACCAAAAATGTTACAAGAGATAACCTATTAGGCAAGCAAGTTTTTGCCACCGCCCCACCATCGACGCATTTGTCATGCTTTCAGCCCCTGGAGACCACCATGACCGCCGACAACTTCATTCAGTCCCTCGCCCAGGAAGGCTTCGCAGAGCCCGTTCGCGTTGAGCGCGAACCCCATGGCTCCTGGGATGAGCATACCCACCCGTTTGAAGCCAAGGCACTCATCCTGTCGGGCGAGATCCGCATCTGCAGCGCTGACGGTGCGGAGCGCACCTACCGGGAAGGTGATGTCTTTCACCTGCAGCCCCACGAGCCCCACGCGGAGTTCTATGGGCCCGCCGGGGTGAGCTACCTGGTCGGCAGAAAGTCAGCGCCTTGATCAGACAGCCCTGAGCGGACGTAAGACTCAGACCAGCAGCGCGACCGCCGCAGAAAAGCTCACAAACGCCAGCGCGGTCGACACCAGAATGATCCGTGCCACACGCCCGTTGTTGGCGCCAAACTTCTCGGCCAGCAATGAGACATTGCTGGCGCTGGGCAATGCGGCCAGCAGCACCAGCACCGTGAGCGCAAACGGCGTGAGCGGCACCCCCAGCGCCATGGCCGCCGTGCCCACGCACCACACCAAGAGCGGGTGCACCAAGAGCTTGGCCAGCGCCACGGGCACATAGTCCCGCGCGGGCACCCGCTCGTGCGCATTCATCTGCGAGCGCGCCAGCACCGCGCCAATGGTGAACAGCGCCACGGGCGAAGCCGCGTCGGCCAGCATGGCGATGGTCTTGTCCACCGGGCCGGGCAACTGGAACTGCAGCGCCGAGGCCAGCGCACCCAGCGCAATCGACCAGGGCATGGGGTTGGTGGCCATGCCCTTGAAGGCGTTCTTCAGCGCCACACCCACGCCATGGGTACCCGCACCATCGAGGCGCGACAACGCAATGCACAGCGAGCTGGTGATGACCATGTCCACCACGATGGTCACGATGGCCGGGCCCGCGCTCTGCGCACCCAGCAGCGCCACCAGCAGCGGCACGCCCATGAAGCCGGTGTTGGGAAAGGCCGCCACCAGTGCACCAAAGGCCGCGTCGTTCCAGCCGATGCGCGCATTGCGCGTGAGCGCCACCGTCCCCCCCACCATCACCAGCGCACAGACCAGGTACACCCCCGCCACCGCCGGATCGAGCAGCTGCGCAATGGGCGTGCTCGCGCCAAAGCGATACAGCATGCACGGCAGCGCAAAGTACAGCACAAAGGCGTTGAGCCCCGGAATTGCAGGCTGGGGCAGCACACCGCGCCGCGCGGCCAGGTAGCCGCAGAGCACGAGGGCGAAGAAGGGGAAGGTGATGAGAAGAACGGAGAGCACGAAAGCTATTGTCGGGCGGCCTGCGCCGGGCCGGGCCGCATCGTCAGCGCAGAGTCAGACGGGGGTCATCGCACACAACGCATGCAGCAGAAGCAAAACGCACCTCGGCATCTCCACGGATTGGCATTCAATCGGATAACCAGGCGGGGAGCCGCAGACAGTGCTGTAGCACTGCAAAGCTCCCTCCACACCCCAAAAGGACGTTAGCCGGTTGAAGGCAAATCCGTATCACTGCTTGCGCTGGATGATCAGGTTGCGCTTGGCATCCTCGGGGTAGGCAAAGGTGATGGCGCCGTTCTTGACCATGCCCATGACCAGCATGTTGCGCGTGATCGCGTCCTTGTCCTGGGTGCTGAAGGGCTTGTCGTAGGTGGTGACCACGCCGTAGTAGGTCTTCATCTTGCCCTCCAGCGACTCCTTGATGGCCTTGCCGTTCAGGTTGCCGTCGCGGATGCCGAGGAAGGAATACATCAGCAGATAGGTGGCGTCGTACGCGTTGGCCGCCGCCATGGGCACGGCCACCTTGCCTTGGTATTTGCGGGTGTAGCCCGACAGGAAGGACGCACGGCGCTCGTTGCTGGGCTCGGCAATGAAGGTCTGCACCATGAGCGCGCCCTCGGCCGCATCCTTGGCGCCTTCGAGGAAGAACGGGAAGGACAGCGGCCACGGCCCTACCTGCGGCACCTTCCAGCCCAGGGCCTTCTTGCCGTTGGCGATGGTGGCGTTCTCCGGCCCCACGGTGTAGCTGTAGACCACGTTGGCGCCCGCGCTGCGCGCGGCGGTCAGCTCGGCCGTGAGATCCTTCACGCCCAGGTCAAAACGCGCCACGTGCACGGGCTTGAGGTTCTTGGCCGCCAGCGCGGCCACCACGTCGTTGTAGCCGCCTTCGCCATAGCCGGTCTTGTCGGCAAAGATGGCGACCTTGTCCCAGCCGCGGCGGGCGATGTCGTCCACCAGGAAGGGCGCCTGGATCGCGTCGCGCGCCTGCACGCGGAAGATATAGCTGTCTGCGGCGGGGTACTTGGCCGTCACGGCCGTGCCCGTGGCGCAGGGCACGATGAGCGGGCTTTTGGCGTCCTGGAACAGGTCGAGGGCCTTGAGCGCCACGCCGGTGTTGCAAAAGCCGATGGTGGCGACGACCTTCTCGGCCAGCAGCTCCTGCGAGACCTTGCGGCCCAGATCGGGGTTGGCCGTGTCGTCCTTGACGACCAGCTCCAGCGGGCGGCCCAGGTAGCCGCCCACGGCGTTGATCTCGTCCACCGCCAGCTTGATGCCGTTGAGCATGGGCACGCCAAAGTCGGCCGAGGGCCCGGTGAATGGCCCCACCACGCCAATGCGCACGGGCGTGGTGCTGCCGATCTGGGCCTGCGCCGGGGCCAGGGCCCCAACGGCCAGCAGGGCGGCGGCCACAGCAGCCACAGGCCGCCAGGCGCGGACATGCTGCCAGCGGCGGACCGGGCCGGGTATTGCTGACGAAACGACAGCAGAAAGTGCGATAGAGATCATGGGGCTTTTTTGCTCGATGGCAGAGAGAGGGGGCCGCACCGCCTGCACCTTCTGTGCGGCAGCGGGGTCGCAAGCAGTATCAAATTGCAAAATCAAAGCCCCTAGCGGGGTTTCCCGGAGCGTCGGGCCAGCGCGCCCCGCAGCGGCCCCGCCTGTCAGCGCCTTGTCAGTCCGGCACAGTGCCCCCAGGCGGGCCGCCGGCACGGACGCGCCGGTATCATTGCGCGCTTCGCAGCGGGGCACGCCCCTGCTGCCGCTCCGGCCCGCCCCCCCTTTCCTTTCCTTTTCTGCGTTTCGCGCTCCCCTGCCCTCCATGTCTGCCGGTCTCAATCTCGCCCAGCTCCAGGCTGTTCACTACACCGACGGGGCCTGCCTCGTGCTGGCCGGGGCGGGCTCGGGCAAGACACGGGTGATCACCATGAAGATCGCCCACATGATCGAAAAGGGCATGGACCCCAAACGCATCGCGGCCATCACCTTCACGAACAAGGCAGCCGCCGAAATGCGCGAGCGCGCCAAGGGCCTGATCGGCCGCCGCGCCAAGGATGTGCTGGTGTGCACCTTCCACGCCCTGGGCGTGCGCATGGTGCGCGAGGACGGCCACGTGCTGGGCCTCAAGCCCCAGTTCAGCATCCTCGATGCCGACGATGTGACGGGCATCCTCAAGGAAGCCTCCGGCGGCACCACCGACATGGCCACGGCGCGCCAGTGGCAGTGGGTGATCAGCAAATGGAAGAACATGGGCCTGACCTCCGAACAGGCCCTGGCCCAGGCGGCCGACGACAACGAGCGCATCATCGCCACGCTGATGGCGCGCTATGAAGAGCGCCTGGCGGCCTACCAGAGCGTGGACTTTGACGACCTGATCGGTATGCCGCTGCGCCTTTTGCGCGACTTCCCCGAAGTGCGCGCCAAGTGGCAGGCGGCCCTGGGCCATGTGCTGGTCGATGAATACCAGGACACCAACGCCACGCAGTACGAGCTGCTCAAGCTGCTGGTGGGCAAAGATGGCCACTTTACGGCCGTGGGCGACGATGACCAGAGCATCTACGGCTGGCGCGGCGCGACGCTGGACAACCTGAAAAAGCTGCCGGTGGATTACCCGCACCTCAAGGTCATCAAGCTGGAGCAGAACTACCGCTCCACCAGCGCCATTCTGCGTGCGGCCAACAACGTGATCGGGCCCAACCCCAAGCTGTTTCCCAAGACGCTGTTCAGCGAGCTGGGCGAGGGCGAGCCGGTGCGTGTGGTGGACGCTGACAACGAGGAGCACGAGGCCGAGCGCGCCGTGGCCCGCATCCAGAGCCTGCGGGCCTCGCTCAACCCCATTCCGGACTGGAAGAGCTTTGCCATCCTGTACCGCGCCAACCACCAGGCCAAGCCGTTCGAGAAGGCGCTGCGCAAGGCCAACGTGCCCTACAAGGTCTCGGGCGGCACGAGCTTCTTTGACCGCGCCGAAATCAAGGACCTGTGCGCCTGGTTCCGCCTGTGGATCAACAACGACGATGACCCGGCGTTTTTGCGCGCCATCACCACGCCCAAGCGTGGCATCGGCCACACCACGCTCGCAGCCCTGGGCGCCTTTGCCACGCAGCACAAGCAGAGCATGTTCGGTGCGCTGTTCAACGGCATGCTGCCCGCTGCAGTGCCCAAGCGCGCCATGGACGGCCTGCACGAGTTTGGCCGCTACATCAACTACCTGGAATACAGCGCCCGCCGCACCCATGGCGCCGAAGAGGCCCGCGCCTTCCTGAACGAATGGCTCAAGGAAATTGGCTACGAGCAGCACCTCTACGACAACGAAGACAGCGAGAAGGTGGCCGCCGCCCGCTGGAGCAACGTGATGGAGTTCTGCGACTGGATGGCCCAGCGCGCGGGCGGCCAGATCGACGACACCGCAGGCGCGGTGGTGGCCAAGGAGACCAAGAGCCTGCTGGAGGTGTCGCAGACCATTGCACTGCTCTCCACCATCAGTGAGCGCGAGCAGGAGCAGGACATGGTCACGCTCTCCACCCTGCACGCCAGCAAGGGGCTGGAATGGCCCCATGTGGTGCTGGTGGGTGTGACCGAGGGCATGCTGCCCTTCAAGCTCGACGACGACGAAGGCCGCCAGCAAAAGGTGACCGACGACACCCTGCAGCGCCTGCAGGAAGAGCGCCGCCTGATGTATGTGGGCATCACCCGTGCCCAGCGCACCCTGGCCGTGAGCTGGACCAAGCGCCGCAAGAAGGGCCGCGAAATGGTGGCCGCGCAGCCCAGCCGCTTTATCGCCGAAATGGGCCTGGACAAGACCACCGCCCGCGAAGACCCGCGCGAAAAACTCAAGGCCCTGCGCGCCGAATTTGCCGCCAAGGCCCAGGCCACCACGGCAGCCAACGCGGCTGCGTCCAGCCACACGACGCCAACGAACTGAGCTCTACCGCAGCATCAACGCACACAGTGCATAACCTCCAACGCACCCCACGCATGGCGTACCGCACACACCGGGCCTTCCCCTTGGCGGGAATCGCTTTAATTTTGATAGCTATCAGCGCTTATCCTACAAGCGCCAGCAGCCAAATTGACCCAAAATCCGCCGCAGCATGCCCGTCAGCGACAGACATGGACCACCGGCACCTGCAAGGGCGCTGGCTGGCCCAGCTGCCAGGCGCAGCCGCAGATGCACCTGGCACCACCGCCACACTGCAACTGGGCCCGCACCCCGAACTGGCACAGAGCGTGCGTGGCACCGTGCAAAGAAACGGCACTACGGCGCAGGTCAGCGGAGACGTCGATGGCGGCGACCTGACCCTGGAAGAATCGATCAACGGCACCAACATCAGCGCCACCTGGACGGGCCAGGTGGTCGATGGAAGTTGCGGCAAGGAAATACGCGGAACATGGAACAACGCCAACCCCAGCCCATCGGCACACCCGGCCCCCTCAGCCCCGTTCGTACTGCGCAAGCAGGCGGGCTGGCAATGAGCATGGCGCCCGCACCACGCTACCGCAACCGCAACATCCGGCACCGGCACAGCATGCTGGCGCTGCTGGTGGCCGCCGCCCTGACGCCTGCAGGCGCTGCGCTGGCCCAGGCCACGCCCGCCAACGGAGCGGTAGCCTCATCGGCAGTGGCGACCCCAAGCGCCGACGCTGCCTTGCGCCGCTGCACCGCGCTGTCTGGCGACAACCAGGCGCGCCTGGCCTGCTTTGACCAGTGGGCCGCCGACCAGCAAGGCTGGAACGCCCCCGGCGCTACCGCATCCAGTACAACGGCGGTGCCGCCGCCGGTGGACACCACACTGCCCGCCACCCGCGTTATCGACGTAGCCCGCACCGAAGGCTGCCGCGATACGCAATACAGCGATCTGTCACGCTTCTGGGAGCTGGAATCGGGCAGCGACTGCGGCACCTTCAGCTTCCGGGGCTACCGGCCCATCACCGTGTCGGTGGTGGCGTCGAGCAACGTCAACCGCCAGCCCACCTCGGATGCGGCCGACCACTCCGCCACCGAGTCCACCCCCTACCGCCGCACCGAGAACCGCATCCAGCTGTCGGTGCGTACCAAGATTGCACAAGGGCTGCTGACACAGGGCCACCCCACACTCAAGGATTCGGTGTGGTTTGGCTACACGCAGCAGTCCTACTGGCAGCTGTTCACGCCCGAGATCTCGCGCCCCTTCCGCACAACCGACCACGAGCCTGAGGTCATGTATGTCTACCCGACAACGGCGCAACTGCCAGGGGGCTGGAAATGGCGCTACAGCGGCCTCGGGCTGGTGCACCAGTCCAACGGCCAGAGCAAGCCGCTGTCGCGCAGCTGGAACCGCGTCTACCTGATGACGGGCATGGAACTGGGCAACAGCTTCAGCGTGAATGCGCGCCTGTGGAAGCGTGTGCCCGAAAGCGCGGGCAGCGACGACAACCCCGGCATCAGCGACTACATCGGCCGAGGCGAACTGTCGGCGTTCTGGAACGTCAACAAGGACAACACGCTCAGCGCGACCCTGCGACACTCCCTGTCCAGCAGCGCCCGGGGCTCACTGCGCCTGGAATGGATGCAGGCCGTGGGTTCCACCTTGGGCGGCAAGAGCAATCTGCGCCTGCACACCGCGCTGTTCAGCGGCTATGGCGACAGCATGATCGACTACAACCGCAAGCGCACCGTGTTCAGCGTGGGGTTGAGTCTGGTGGACTTCTAGCAGGGACATCCCCCTGAGGCGCTGCGCGCCTTCCCCCTTCTCTCGAATGGCTGCGCCATTCGGGAAGGGGGACGCAGCCCTCGCTGCGGGGCGGCCCTTGCTTGGCTGCCCGCGCCTGGGCTGCGCCAGTTGCATACGCCTTGGACGAAGCACCGGCCAGCAGTAGCCCAAGGCGGGGCGAAGGCACTCACAAATCGTTACGACATCATCCTCAAGTTTTGCGCGATGGCGCCGACAGGCCGCCACAATGGCACGCGCACCGAAACCGGCGTGGCCCTCTGTGAGAGGCGTTCAAAAAGAGCCCCTTTCCCACCGTTTTACCTGCCATTGCCTGCACCGTGCGCCCTCGACAATGCCGACAAAGAGGAACACACCCATGGACATGCAATACCAGCTCAAGGCAGGCAGCTACTACCTCTACGACATGCGCGAAGCGCCCAGCACCATCACGGGTGAGCGCAGGTTCAAGCTCAAGACCGACACCGTGGCCATTGCATTTGACGCGCACACGGGCGAGGTGCACCAGCATGGCAGCCCTACGCGCATCCAGTCCTGGGCCAACAACACGCGCCGCCGCCTGCGCGCAGCCGGTGCGCAGGACATGGCCAACGACATCGTGGTGGTGTCGGGCCCGCTGCCGGTGGACGAACTCAACAAGTGCCTGTGGGTGCGCGGCTATGTGCGCCGCATGTTCTCGCGCCTGGCCACCCTGCCCCATGGAAAGCTGCAGCGGCCTTCGGAGCCGTTTCGCAAGGCGGCCTGAAAACAGGCAGCGACTCTCTTCTTTCCTCTCCCCCAAGGGCCGCGCACAGCGGCCCTTGTCATTGGGCACAGCCCCAACTCAGGCGTCGGCGTCCTCGGCCATATCGCTGTCCACCCCTTCCAGCACCTCGGCATGTTTGACGATGGTGACGGGCACCGGGCTGGCATGCGCCACCTCTTGGGATACAGAGCCCAGCAGCGCGCTGGTGATGGCACCCTGCCCCTTGGCACCGATGATGACCATGTCGCAGCCCGAGCGCTCGATCATGTCCACCAGTGTGTGCGCCACATCACCCACGCCCACATCGGTTTCATACGAGACCCCGGCCGCATCCAGCAGTGCGCGCGCTGGCGCCAGGAGGTGTTCGCCCGCCTCCAGGCTGGCGGCAGCGATCAGGTCGGGATCGCGCGTGGTCACCAGTTCGTACAGCGTGGCGGGCTCCTGCACATGGGCCAGAACCACGCTGGCCCGCAAGCCCTGGCGCACCAGCGCCAACGCATGGTGCACGCCGTCCAGAGAGAGTTCGGAGCCATCCACGGCGATGAGAATCTTGAGCATGGGCTTCTCCTTGATTGAGTGGAGCCCAGTGTAGCCAACGGCCTCGTCGAAAACCCGTCCATAACCTTGAGCAAGGTCAGGGTTGTCCGTCTGGGACAATGCCGCCCATCATGCTGCAGTTCGACCTCCTCAAAACCGACCCCTCCAGCCACGCCCGCCGTGGCCAGCTCACGCTCAACCATGGCGTGGTGCAGACCCCCATCTTCATGCCCGTGGGCACCTATGGCACCGTCAAGGGCGTGATGCCGCGCAGCCTGCACGACATGGGCGCGCAGATCATCCTGGGCAACACCTTCCACCTGTGGATGCGCCCCGGGCTGGACGTGATGCAGAGCTTTGGCGGCCTGCACGGCTTTGAAAAGTGGGACAAGCCCATCCTTACCGATTCGGGTGGTTTCCAGGTCTGGAGCCTGGGCGCCATGCGCAAGATCACCGAAGAGGGCGTGACCTTTGCCAGCCCCGTCAACGGCGACAAGCTCTTCATGTCGCCCGAGGTGAGCATGCAGATCCAGACCACGCTCAACTCCGACATCGTGATGCAGCTCGACGAGTGCACACCCTACGAAACCAAGGGCCACAAGACCACTGAGGCCGAGGCGCGCAAGAGCATGGAAATGAGCCTGCGCTGGGCCAAGCGCTCGCGCGATGAATTCGAGCGGCTTCAGAACCCCAACGCGCTCTTCGGCATCGTGCAGGGCGGCATGTTCAAGAACCTGCGCCAGGAGTCGCTGGAGCGCCTGGTCGAGATGGACTTCCCCGGCTACGCCGTGGGCGGCGTGAGCGTGGGCGAGCCCAAGGACGAGATGCTGGACATCATGGCCCACACGCCGCACCGCCTGCCCGCCCACAAGCCGCGCTACCTGATGGGCGTGGGCACGCCCGAGGACCTGGTGCAGGGCGTGGCGGACGGCGTGGACATGTTCGACTGCGTGATGCCCACCCGCAACGCACGCAATGGCACGATGTTCACGCGCTTTGGCGACCTGAAAATCCGCAACGCACGCCACAAGGCCGACCACAAGCCCATGGACACCAGTTGCACCTGCTACGCCTGCGCGGGCAGCTCGGGCGTGTCGTGGGACGATGGCGGGCGCGAGGGCTTCTCACGTGCCTACCTGCACCACCTGGACCGCTGCGGCGAAATGCTGGGCCCCATGCTGACCACCGTGCACAACCTGCACTACTACCTGAACCTGATGCGCGAGGTGCGCGAGTCGCTGGAGGCAGGCACCTTTGCCCAGTTCCGCGCGCAGTTCAAGGCCGGCCGGGCGCGCGGCGTGTAGCCGCCGTTGATTGCTATATAAAGAATAGCTACTTGCGCTTGCCAGATAAGCGCCAGGGGCCAAAATCATCCCAAAAATCCTGCACCACCTGCTGCGCTGGCCCGCCCGCATGCTGACCGGCCTGGGCAGCGGGCTGCTGGCGCTGCTGATCCTGTTCGAGGAATGGGGCTGGGAGCCGCTGCAGCGCCTGCTGGCGCACATCGGCCGCTGGCCCGGCCTGCGCTGGATCGAAGGCTGCGTGCGCGCACTCCCCCCGTGGGCAGCGGTGGCGGTATTTCTGCTGCCCACGGCGCTGCTGTTGCCCGTCAAGCTGGTGGCCCTGTGGGCCGTGGGCCGGGGGCATGTAGTGCTGGGCATGCTGGTGATCGTGCTGGCCAAAGTGGTCGGCACCGCCGTGGTGGCTCGGCTGTTCAGCCTGACCCAGCCCGCCCTGATGCAGCTGCACTGGTTTGCCTGGACCTATGCCCACTGGATGCGCCTCAAGCACGCAGTGCTGGAGCGCGCCCGCGCCTCGTGGGCCTGGCGCGTGGCGCGGGTGGTGCGGCGGCAATGGCGGCAGCGCTGGCAAAAGCTTCGCGCGAGGTAGCCTCGCCAGGTAGCCCCAGGTAGCCCCAGATAGCCCCAGGCAGAACAAGGACGTGCCAGGTAGCGCCTGCAGCGGCTTTTCGGCCAAGATATGCACCCCCACCACAGCCTTGCCGCAGACGACCCACACACCGCCACCCATGGCCACCCCACCGCCGCATCCCTATGCAGCTTGACCTGCCCACCATCCTCCTGCTCTACAAGACCGCGCTGGTGGCAGGCGCGCTGAGCATCTTTCATGTCAGCCGGCACGCGTGCCGCCCGCAAGGGCTCAAGCCCCTGGCGGCCGCCTACCTGCTGCTGGCCGTGGGTGCGGAACTCGCAGGCCAGGGTGAATACTCCATGCTGCCGCTGTGGTTCTGGACCCACACCAGCCTGCTGCTCGGAACGGTGGGCTACCCCCTCATCTGGGCCAGTGCACGGGCGCTGAGTGGTCGCCGGCGCGCACGGCCTGTAGTGCTGGTCCTGGTGCCCGGAGGCTGGCTGGTGCTGGGCCTGGTCACGCAGTTTCCGCTGGACAACCTGCTGCGCGCAGGCGCCTTCCACCTCACGGCCGCCGTGTCGCTGACAGCGGCAGCCTGGGAGGTGTGGCGCGACCGCCGCACCGAGCCCCTTCCATCGCGCGCCCTGCTGGCCGGGCTGCTGCTGGCCAGCGCGGGCACCTTTGTCCTGCAGTTGCTGCACATCGCCATAGACACGGCCAGCCTCCAAGGCTTTGCACTGGCGTTTTCCGTGCAGATGT
The DNA here is from genome assembly GCA_964031875.1 of Acidovorax facilis. GTDB lineage: Bacteria > Pseudomonadota > Gammaproteobacteria > Burkholderiales > Burkholderiaceae_C > Acidovorax > Acidovorax facilis_A. The sequence goes on along the minus strand of CAXIRU010000107.1, from coordinate 65,203 downwards.
TCTGTCACTTTGGCGTTGCGCTCATGGTTGCCTCCCTCTCCAGCGAGCGCGCCGAAGTGCGACTGGAAAGGGTGGCGCAAACCGACACCCTCACGGGCGTAGGCAACCGGCGCTGGGCCATGTCCATGCTGCCCGCCCGGCTGCCCGTGGGCAGCGCCATCGCGCAGCTCGATCTGGACCACTTCAAACACATCAATGACCGCTTTGGTCACGCGGCGGGCGACCGCGTGCTGGTCGCCTCGGCCGAAGCCCTGCGCCGCCAGCTGCGCGACTCGGACCTGCTGGCCCGCATGGGCGGCGAGGAGTTTCTGGTCTATCTGCCAGACGCCACCGCCAGTGACGCATGCGCCATCGCCCAGCGCCTGTGCGCGGCGGTGCAACAAATCCGGCTGTCCGAACAGGGCGAGGACATCCCCGTGACCGTGAGCGTTGGCCTGGCATGCGTGACGTCCCCCGGCGGAACCTGGGCCGACTGGCTGGGCGCGGCCGACCGGGCGCTCTACGAGGCCAAGCGCGCGGGGCGCAACCGTGTCGTGACCGTGCATGAGCGCACCGCGTGAACCCGGTGCAAGCACGCGAACTGCGCCGCCGTGAACTCCGCCACCGTGCACGAAGCCATGGAGCGGCCTTCCACCGGGCCAGGCAGGGCGGGCGTGTGCGTGACGCGCGAATGCTGCGCCAAGATATCTGTAACGACAACTTGGCCCACGTGCTTTGGCATGCCCGGTCATGCGCTCACCACGCTGTTGGGCAGCGCCTCGGGCCGGGGCCTCATAGGGGATCGTCAACAATTGTCTGTCCAACCCACGCTGCGTCATCTCCAGCGCATCGAGCCCGGAGACAATCGACGCCGACGTGCGTGACGCTCCGCCCATCGACTGCCTGCAGCCCCCCTCATGTACCGCCCATTTGTCCTCCACCGCCCACTTTCGCCGCCCCTGGCCTGGCTGGGTTTGGCCCTGCTGATCTTTCTCGCCTGCCTGGTGGGCATCTTTGCGCGGCCCATCGGGTTTCTGTCGGCCTTCTGGCCCGCCAATGCGCTGCTGCTGGGCCTGCTGGTGCGCTACCCCACGCTGGGGCGTCCACCGACCTGGGCAGCTGCTGCTGTGGGCTATGTGGCAGCAGACCTGGTGACGGGTAGCTCCTGGTCCATGGGCCTGTGGCTCAGCGGCGCCAACCTGCTGAGCGTCACCACCGGCTGGCTGGTACTGCGCCGGCTGGACGAACGCATCCGGCGCCTGCAGCGCACCATCTCGGCGCTCTATCTGCTGCTGGCGGCGCTGGCTGCCAGCGCCGTGGGGGCACTGGCAGGCTGCGGCGCCGCACCGGTCTACTTCAACAGCCCGTGGACCGATCTGCTGTCCCTGTGGTTCAGCACCGAACTCATGAACTACATGCTCATCGTGCCCGTGGTGCTGGCCGCGCCGCGCGCAGAGGACCCGCCGCACACGCCGCAGGGCCTGCAGGGCGTGCCTCTGTTCTGGCGCCTGGCACCCGTCAGCTCGCTGCTGCTGGCCGAGGGCGTGCGCACCGTGATCGGCGGGCCCGGCATGCTGGCCTTTGTGGTACCCGGGCTGCTGTGGTGTGCGCTCAGCTACAGCCCCTTCGTCTCCAGCCTGCTGTCGCTGGTGGTCTGCCTGTGGACCATGGCCGGCGTGGCCACCGGCGTGCTCAATTTCACGCCCGCGCATGCGGGCGATGTGTTCTCGCTGCGCGTGGGCGTCACGCTGCTGGCCCTGGGGCCGCTGGCCGTGGCCTGCGCCAGCACGGCGCGCGCCGAGGCCCTGCGCCGCCTGAACCACGCCGTGCGCCACGACGACCTGACCGGCGTGCTCGCGCGCCGTGCATTCCTGCAGCAAGGTGAGCGCTTGCTCGCACGCTACCAGCGCGAATCCGCAGGGCTAGCGGTGTTGATGGTGGACGTGGATCACTTCAAACAGGTCAACGACCGGCTGGGACACGGTGCGGGCGACCAGCTTCTGATCGGCATCGCTCAGGCCATGAAAGGCGTGCTACGCCCCCAGGATGTGCTGGGCCGCCTGGGCGGCGAAGAGTTCGCGGTGGTGCTGCCCGACGCCTCCCCCGCCGAGGCCCAAACGATCGCAGAGCGGCTGCGCGCGGTGGTGGAGCAACTGCCCGTGGATGCTGCACCAGCCCACCAGCAGCACGCCACGGTCAGCATCGGCCTGGTGCACAGCGCCTCCCTGGGCGGCGATGCCGACATGGACACGCTGCTGCTCGCTGCCGACGCCGCGCTTTACCGGGCCAAGGCGCAGGGGCGCAACCGGGTGATGGTGGGATGACCGCAAACCTGATGGAGGTTCCGTGCTGTCAATGCTGCGCACGCCCACTCCGATCCGGGCCCGGAAGCTGCGCGGACTTCATGGATGCAGCAGGATCAGTCTGCGTATCACAAGATATCGCACGAACCAAATCACCGGGCGTGTAGCCAAAGGTCCGCCGGAACCAACGCGTGAAATGCGCCTGGTCGGAGAACCCACATTCGACGGCGATAGAAGCCAGGGGCTCTCCGCTCATCACCAACTGCTTTGCGCGCAAAAGCCTGACCGCGCGCAGGTATTCTTGGGGCGCCATGCCCAGCCACTGTCTGAGCACCCTGTGCACGCGCTCCCGGCTGACAGCACAGTGCCTGGCCAACCCGGACACCGTTTGTTCCCCGCCGAGAACCGCAGACCGCACCCCCTCGATGAGCCCACGTACCGCCTTGGATGGGATGGGGTCCGCAACGCTGTGATCCAAAGGCAGCGCTTCGGCAAGTTGCGGCACCGCGCTGGACAACCAGGCCTGCACATCGCCCGCGGAGACCAACCGCGCGGCGGCTTGGGTCAGGTCAGGGGCGGATATTGCCCCGCTGCGCTCCGGCCCGACAAGGTTCCACTGCGACAAGTAGGACGCAGGAACATACAGCATGACAAGGTGCACGCCACCTGTATGAGTGGGGTCGGTCAATGCCCCCACATGAACGACACCTGGGCGTATCGCAATCAAGTCGCCGGTACTTGCGACAAAAGGGCGTCCTGCGATGCTGCTGCGGCATTGCCCCTCCACCACCGCGCCGAAAGACCACTCTTCGTGCCAATGCGGCACCCACTCCTGTCCAGGCTGCAGATAGTGCACCTGCTCCAGATCGGACAGAGTGAGACGTCGCACGTCCGATCGGCTCAACGCCACAGTGGCAAGCTCCCGGTCATGCTGTTTACCCAGCGCTTTCCACCCACCAAACCGATACCGAGCATCGCCTCCTCGGTATGAGACACCAGACTGTGGCGGTGCCAATAGTCGCTGCTTTCATGGATGGCATGGGCATAGGCCGGAAAAAGTGAGATAGCGCCATTTTCCTGCGCTGGCCCTTCGGCCAAACGCCGCAACAGCGCATTCATCGCGATCAATGGCGCCTTCAAGATGGCGATGGGCATGTGCGAGGAGGACACGGTTGCCAATCCGGATGCATCGACCAGTGACCGACCCGCCCAGTACGGGCGAGAGGCGGCCAAGCCTGCAGAAATGCAGGCGGCAACGTTGGCCGCAGGCCCAGGCGCCAGGTCCGCCGCCAGCACGATGGCCACCTTGGCCGAGCCTTCGGGTACAGACAACGCCTCAGGCATCACGCGCCCCCAGCACAGTAAGCCCCTGCCAGCCTGCACTGGCGTCCTCCACGACCAAGTCACCCAGCAGGCCCAGGTCTTCTCCCGGGTGCAGGGCCACGTACAGGGAGGCGGAAACTTCATGCCACGGGCCACCTGTGCGCTCCACGATGTCGGGCTTGACAAGGGTCAACTCAGGGAACTGGTGGGGCTTACGCAGGTCCGCCCAGCCCACGGCACCCACGGTTGAATGTGCCAGGAACCCCAAAGGTCGCCCCGGCTGGCCGGTGAACTCCGCATGCGCCTCCAGCAGGCGACGGTCTTTCACCGCAAGGCTGGCGCCCAGTTTGCTTCCCTTGCGCAAAGGTGCCGCTGCGGGGTGGTCCAACGGCAGACTGCGTGTCAGCCAGGTGCTGCCAAATTTCTTGGGCCACCCTTGCAGCAGTCCGCGCACCATGGAGATATCTTGGTCCACCCAGATGGCAGGGGAGTACATGCAGCGGCTCCCGTCGGGACGCTCCACTTCGAGCACCACAATGGTTTCTCGGTACTGCGACAGCACCGGATCCAGCAATTCATGACCGTCTGTACAGGCCTGCCAGTCGGCAAAGTGCACACAACCGGTGCCCACCGGCCTGCCGACCGCATCAGGAACCAGGGGCACCGCCGCTATTGCGTCAAACCGAAAGGCAATGTTGAGCAGCCAGCCTGCGTAGCGCCAAGGTGGCGGCCGCAGCAGCGCCGAACGGCCTGTGGTGGTGAAAGGGGCGGAGAAGCTTTGGTGGTGCCAGTGACTTTGATGCATGCCGACGATTCTCGGTAGCAAGACACACCGCTGATAGAACGAATGTGAACGTCAAAGCGCGCCGTGCAGCCATGCCACGGGCACGGTGTACGACCTCCTCGCCCACCTCAGTCTTCGCGCGCCAGCCTGACCCCGGCACCCGTGCCGCATGCGTGGCAGAAACGCGCGAAGGCACTCTTGCGGGTGCTGCAGTGGCCGCAGTGGTCGAACAGGCCGATGCCGCAGTGCGGGCAGAAGTCGATTTTTTCGTTTTTCAGGTCCACGGGCCGCTCGCAGCCGGGGCATACGCTTTTGGCCAGGCGGGCCAGGGCCACGTCGTAGCTGAGTTCCTTGCGGCGCTCCTGGTCGGGCAGGGTTTCGGCCAGCTTCTGGCGCTCCAGATAGCGGTTGAGCGCCAGGATGGCGTAGCGCCCCACCACGGCCGTCATGGCAATGCCCACCACGTAGCGCACATAGCCGCCGTAGCTCGGCAGGTAGGGCACCAGCTCCACAAAGAAGGCAAACAGCGCAAAGAAGATGAAGCCCCACACAAACGGCCAGTAGGTGCTCTTGCGCTTCTTGGCGAACAGCCAGCCCGCAACGGCCAGCAGCGGCAAGGTGAGGGCCAGGCGGTAGAGGAACACGCGCAGCTCGACCTTGCGGCGCTCGGCATCGAGCTTCGCGTAGCCGTCGGACTCCATGCGTCCCAACTGCTCCTGCCGGGCGGCTGCTGCCTGGCGGGCATCCAGCGCTGCCTGCTGCTGGGCCTCGACCGCCTGCTGGGTCTTGCGTTCGGCGAGCTTGAGCCCATCGAGCGCCTGGGTGCGCGCGATCACCTCCGGGTCCTGGTCGGCGCGCTGCGTGGCGCTGCGCGTAGACAGCCAGTTGTTCAGACTGGCCCTTTCTGCCTGCACCTCGCTGCGCACCTTGCTGCGCTGCAACTGGGCTTGCTCCAGAGCGGTCTGCGCATCTTGCTCGGCCTGGCGCGCTTCCTTGATCTCGGCGCGCAGCCTCTCGGCAACCGGCTTGTCCAGAAAGTCATCCAGGCGCAGCGGGGTCTCGACCTTGGGCAGATCGCCCACGATGGTGCCGCCCAGGCCGATGAGGAAGCTGGCAAACACCAGCGCCACGAGCCACAGGCCCCGGCGAAACCATTTCTCGGACAGCCGCAATGACTTGCTCATGATCGTCGCCCTCAGTAAATGCTATTGATTTAATAGCTGCTAGCGCTTTACCATAAAGCGCTAGCAGCGATTTTTCTAATTTTTCACCACCAGCACCACCGGTGGCGCCGCCAATTGCGCGCGCTGCAGCCAGGCCAACACGGAATCGACGGTGACGGTCTCAATGCGGTCCGAGAACCGCTTCTCGTTCGGGTGGTCATCAAACGCAATGTTGGCCGAGCCGACCCGCCCGCCCATGCGCGTGAGCGGGCCCAGTCTGAGCGTGGTGGGCTCGTAGCCCTTGAACTGCAGCCATGCCTGGGCCTGGTCGCGCGAGCGCACCGTGGCGGGCTCCATGGCGAGCGCCAGGGTCTCCAGCGCCCACTGGTTGGACTGCTGGTATTTGCGGCCCCATGCGTAGCTGACCATGCTGTAGGGCAGATGCTGCAGCGTCTTGGTGTGGCCCTTGTCCTGCAGCACGGCCAACAGACGCTGCTGCACCTCGGGCGTGGGCACGGCATATACGGCTTCGTAGCGCCACAGGTCGTCCAGGAAGAATTCGCCCAGGCCCTGGCGGTACAGGTGCCCCACGGCCGTGCCACATTCGTTGAGCTTGTGCGCCACGCGCCAGGGCCCTTCGGGGGTCTTGTAGGCCCAGCCCATGTGCGAATAGCGCAGACCGTACTTGGAGAGATCCTGCCCAGCGCGGGCCAGCGCCACCACCTGGGCGCCCGACCTGGCGTTCTCGGCATCGAGCGCCGCCGAGGTCTGCTCGGCCAGTTTCATGCCCCGCTCGATCACCTGCGGGGGCACGGGTTTGCGCGATTCGCAGGAGCGGCCAGCGTGGGCCGGGGTGGCGGCCAGCAGCGCGGCACCGGCGAGGAACACCATGCCCACCACGGCAGGGATGCGGCGCGCGGGGTCGCGGCCAAGGTTCAGGGCTTTCACCATCGTGCCGCTCCTCACAGGCGCTCGTTGTGCAGCAGCGCACGGCCGATGGCGTTGGGTACAAAGGCAATGGCCTCGCCCGCTGCGGAGAGGATCACACCCGAGCCGATCACGCTGCAGGTCACCACCGTGCCCACCGCATAGGCCGAGCCCGTCACACCGCGGCCCACCACCTCCACGCTCACCTGGGCGCCGTCCGAGGTGCGCTCCAGCAAATACACCGTGCCCACAGCCGAGGCTTCGACGGCCTTCACCGTCAGCACCGCGCCGCCCACCGACAACGCTGCCGGCACGGCCACTACCGCGCCCGCAGCAGCGGATGCCACCGACGCCGTGCCCACCACCGAAGCCACGGGCAGCAGCGACAGCGCGGCAGAAGCCTCGCTCTGCGCCCGCGCGGGAGCAGCGACCACCAGCGCGGCACACACCACACCAGCCACTAGCAAGGCACGGGACAGCCGGGTTGGGCCTCGCGAAGAAAAAACCGTGTTCATCATCATTCACTCCTCAAATTGCGGCCCTACCACGCACCCAAGGTGCGGGAGAAACCGGGTCTAAAACCAGAAAGAAAGCCAGAAAGAAAATTTGCCAATACGGGCGGCGATGCGCCGCCTGTGTACACCGGATGCGATCAGTTCGCGCTGTGGTTCTGGGCGCCCGCCTGGGCAGCTTCGCGGCGGCCTTGCAGGCGGGCTTCCATCAGATCAGCCTCGTGGCGGTCACGCAGCATCTTGGCCAGCGTGAAGGCGGTGGTGATCAGGTACAGCCAGCTCACGCCCAGAAACGCCTTGTAGGTCACATTGATGTCCATGCTCAGCAAGCCCCAGCCCGTCAGGCCCATGGCCACCGCAAAGCCGCCCCACACCACCAGCTTCCACAGGGGGGTGTCACCACCGCCACGGCGCGAAGCGCTTTCGTTGTCCCGCACAAACTTGGCCAGCACAAACGCGGCCGAGAGGCAGAACACATAGCCCATCACCATGAACGCCTGCTCCAGCTGCTCGCCGGGCAGCCAGGCCAGGCCCACGGCACACAGAAAAACCGCGATGCCGAACGAGACCCACACCTGCAGCTGCCAGGCCTTGGTGTCACGCTGAACAACGATGGGAGAAGAAGACATTGCTGTGGTGCCCCAGAGGGCGTTGGTTGAACACGGAGCGAATGGTGCCCAGACGTAACTTGCGTGTCTGCATTGAACCGTAACAGTGGCGACCCGCAGGCTATCCGGTATCGTTTGGCGGTACTTTTTCTCGAAAGGTCAGCCAAAGTCCGTTGTTCTGGCCCTACGCAGCCCGTGCAATACACCTGCGCGACAGAGCCTGTGGGCACCTCCAAAGACAATGGCAGCCCCCCCCCGCGTGGCGGCACTGAATCGCCGCGCGCACTTGCCTTTTTTTGATGGACGGAGACCCACACCATGACCAAACCCTTTGACCTCGTCGTGCACGGCGCCACCGGCTTCACCGGCCGCCTGGTGGTCGAGTACTTGCTCCAGCGCTATCCCGCTGGCAGCGGCCTGCGCTGGGCCATGGGGGGCCGCAACGCCGAAAAACTCGCCGCCGTGCGGGACGAAGTGGGCGCCCCGGCCGACACCCCGCTGGTCGTGACCGACACCAGCAACCCCGCCAGCCTGCAGGCGCTGATGGACGCCACGCGCCTGGTGCTGACCACGGTGGGCCCCTACCAGCTGTATGGCAACGAACTGGTGGCCGCCTGCGCCAAAGCCGGTGTGGACTACGTGGACCTGTGCGGCGAGCCCGCCTGGATGCGCCAGATGATCGACGCACACGAAGCTGCAGCCAAGGCCAGCGGCGCGCGCATCGTGTTCTCGTGCGGGTTCGACTCGATCCCGTTCGACCTGGGCGTGTTCCTGCTGCAAAAGGAATTTGCCCAGCGCTTCGGCCACGCAGCCCCCCGCGTGCGCGGCCGGGTGCGCAAGATGAAGGGCACCTTCTCGGGCGGCACTGCGGCCAGCCTCAAGGCCACCATGGCCGCCGCCGCCACCCAGCCTGGCGTGCTCGATCTGCTCAAGAATCCGTTCTCGCTCACGCCCGGTTTTGAAGGGCCGCGCCAGCCCTCGGGCCACAAACCCATGGTGGACGAGGCGCTGGGCGAAGGCGTCTGGGTGGCGCCGTTCGTGATGGCCGCCATCAACACGCGCAATGTGCACCGCTCCAACTTCTTGCTGCAGCACGCCTACGGCACCGACTTTGTGTACGACGAAATGCTCATCACCGGCTCTGGCGAAAAGGGCGAGGCCATCGCCAACGCGGTGGCGGGCGACAAGTCGCTGGGCTCGGACAAGGGCCCTAAGCCCGGCGAGGGCCCCTCACGCGAGGAACGTGAGAACGGCTTTTACGACGTGCTTTTCCTGGGCTCCGACGATGCGGGCAACACCCTGCGCGTGGGCGTGAAGGGCGACCGTGATCCGGGCTACGGCTCCACCTCCAAGATGATCACTGAAGCCGCCGTGTGCCTGCTGCAGGACACCACAGACACGCCTGGCGGCATCTGGACCACGGCCCCAGCCCTGGGCGACAAGCTGATTGCGCGGCTGCAGGCGAACGCAGGTTTGAGCTTTGCGGTCGAGACGGACTGAGCACACAGCATTTCACCGATCGCCGGCGCTCCACGCAGCACGATGCGCTGGCAACAAACGCACGCATTTGCGAGGTTATCGACGCGCCACGGAGCGATACAAAAATCTCACCGCCGCCCACCAGACCGGCGCTGAGATATCAGAACCACCCCATGACGCGCCACCTCACCCCCTGAAACGCCCGAGTGTCTGATCCAGAGCCTCCGCCTGGCCACGCAGACTCGCTGCCGATGCCGCAGCCTCTTCCACCAACGCCGCGTTCTGGCGAATACCTTCGTCAATATCGTGGATCACGACGTGCACCTGGCCGATGCTGGTAGCTTGCACTTCGGTAGATCGGGAAATATCGGCAACCACCCCAGCCACTTGCTCGCTCGCACCGACCATGTGCCGAATGCTGCTGTCCACCTGTGTTGCCTGCAAGGCTCCGGCTTCCACTGTTTGCAGGTTCAGATGGATCAAGTCGCGAATCTCTCGGGCGGCAGTGGATGAGCGTTGCGCAAGGGAGCGAACCTCTGAGGCCACTACGGCAAAGCCCCTTCCCTGCTCGCCCGCCCTTGCCGCCTCAACGGCAGCATTGAGCGCAAGAATGTTGGTTTGAAACGCAATGCCGTCAATGACCGACACGATGTCAGCCATCTGTTGTGACGAGCGCAGGATGGCCTCGATGGTCTCGGTGAAACGCCGCACTTTTTCTGCGCTCTCCGACGCCATGCCTGCGGCGTCATGGGCCTGCCGCTGCGCTTGACGAGCCAGCTCGGCATTGCTCGACACGCGTTGGGCAACATCCTCGATCGATTGGCTCACACTCTGAAGTGCCAGGGCCTGTCGCTCCGTGCGGATAGAAAGATCCATATTGCCCGCAGCAATTTCACCTGCGGCGCACAGCGTGGAGCCAGAGGCCAGCCGCACCTCCTGGATGGCCAGACGCATGCGCAATGCCATACGGTCAAAGGCACGCATCAGTGCGCCCAATTCGTTGGATGCATCAGAGTCGCACTGAACGCCCAGGTCCCCGTCTGCCACCAAGTCTGCCACGCGCACCGCCGCAGTCAGGGGACGCGTGATACTCCAGTACAACAGCCAAGCCGCCACAACGGCGATGCTGCCCCCCACCAAAACCAGGATGACGGTCATCACCCGATCTCGCTCTGCCTGCGCGGAGATGGAGGCAAAGGTGCTGTCCAGTATTTGCTTCTCTGAGGCAGCCAGCGCTTGCGCCACAGATTGCCTGCGCTGGGACAATGCATCCAGCTTCTCGTCAAACAGGCTGTTGGCCTGATCGGTCTGCAACGCGGTGGCCAGCGCGATCACTTCGTCTTTGACCGGAGCAGCCTGCAGGACCAGCTCGCGCAACTCTTGAACCAGCGGCTCAGACCGCGACCCGTTGCCAGACTGCGCAAGCTGGCTCAGTGCCGTTGTCACCCGATCGGCAGCCTCCCGCGCACCCTGCGCTTCGTCGGCAATACGCCGACCGTCCATCTGCACGGACATGCGCCGAAGATGAAGCTCCTCGTCCTTCAGGGCGTTCTGTATGTCCAACGAGAACGCATGGTGGGCCATGGCCTGCACTGCCTCGCCACGGACGATCTGAAGCGTCTTTCCAGCATTGACAAACCCCATCAGACTTTGCGCCATCAACACCAGCAGGGCGACACCAAAGCCGACCACGAGCTGCTGCGCCACACTGAGATGCCGAAGTAGTTTCATCGGAGTTCCATCCAGGTCAAAGCATCCATGGGGCCGTCATTTCACGCCGTTTGCGCATCTGCAGCGCTATCGATCAGTGGCAAAGAAGCCAGCACACGCGCTACCAGCGCCTGAACAGACTCGTCATCCACAAAGCCTGCCGCCTGTGCAGATGCAGCATGCACGGCCGGCTGCCGCCCAAACAGTGCTTCCGTGCGAGCGTCTGGCGCATAGCGCAGATATGTGGTGATGTCTCGTCCGGTTTGTTGGGCGATCGCCTTCACCACAGCATCTACGGACGCCTGTAGCACCGGCAGTTGCCAGCAGCGCGAGGCGGGCATGGCGCTGGCAGGCAGACGGGCACCCAGCAGCAGGTTGTCCAGGCACCGCTCCAGAGACATCCACCAGGCCGTGGCCTGCGGTGATACGGGACACACATAGGGTCTCCCCACAGACAGTGCGTGAAAGATCTGACTCATGAAAGCGGAGCCATGCCCGCTCTCGGAAACCGGTCTGGCTACAACGCCAGGCAAACGGAGACTGCAGGCATCCAGCTCTCCACGGCGGCTGTAGTCAGCCAGCAGCAACTCGGTGGCCCACTTGTGGACGCCGTAGCTCAAAGTGGGCCGGGGGGGATGGTCCTCCGTCATGGGGGCCGGGCCGACTTCGCCATACACTGCAACCGAGCTCGCAAACACCAGCCGAGGCGCGCTGGCAACCTTCTCCCGCACCGGACCAGCAAGCCCCTCCAGCAGGGCCACGGTGTCGAGCAAATTGGCCTGCACGCCCAGTGCAGGCTCACGCTCTGCCAGTGCCCCGGGCACGCTCGCCAGGTGGAACACACAGTCCGGCGGATCGTTGTGCAAGGCTTGCAAAAGGGCCGGATCGGCAAAGCTGCCCACATGCCAGCGCACACCGGGCTCGGGGGCGCCAGAGGGGGCTGTGCGGTCCACCAGGGTAAGGCGCAAAGCAGTTCCCCCCCCAAAAACCTGGGGCTGTGCGCGAAGACGCTGCACCAGGGCCGCGCCCACAAAGCCCCTTGCGCCGGTAACGACGGTGTGCATCAGCGCTCCTCGGTACCCGGCGCTACCACACGCTGGTAGACCACACCAAAAGGCCCATCACGGCCATCGGGCCAACGCGCCTGCATGCGCACGCGGTCGCCGTAGCGCATGAAGGGCGTCTTGGCCGCACCTTCGTCCAGGATTTCAATCACGCGCCGCTCGGCCAGGCAGGCCGAACCGGCTTCGCGCGATGCGTTGGACACCGTGCCCGAACCGATGATGGTGCCCGCGGTGAGCCGCCGTGTGCGGGCTGCATGGGCGATGAGCTGGCCAAAGCTGAAATTCATCTCGCTGCCATGGGGGTGGCCAAACCACTGGCCGTTGGAGTCCACATGCAGCCGCAGATGCACCCGCCCGCCCTGCCAGGCATCGCCCAGCTCATCGGGGGTTACTGCCAGCGGGGCAAAGCTGGTGGAGGGTTTGGCTTGCAGGAAGCCAAAGCCCGTCTTCATTTCGTGCGGGCCCAACGCGCGCAGGCTCCAGTCGTTGATCTGCACCACCAGGCGCACGCAGCGCAATGCCGCTTCGGGGGTCACGGCCATGGGTACCGGGCCACAGATGACGCCGAACTCGCCTTCGAAATCGATGCCGTCGGACTCGCTGGGCATCGGAACGTCGTCGTGCGGGCCCAGAAAGTCGTCGCTCGCGCCCTGGTACATCACCGGAATGGTGTCGAAGTGCGGGATGGGTGGCGTGTTGAACGCCCGCTCCATCAAGCGGCCATGGTTGAGGAAAGCCGAGGCATCCAGCCACTGCGGGCTGCGCGGCAAGGGGGCGCTGCAGGCGGCAGGATCAAACGCAAAGATACCGGGTGCCGTCCCTGCCTCCAGTGCTGCCGCACGCCCGCGCAAGGCGGGCTCCACGGCATCCCAGTTCTGCACGGCTGCCAGCAAGCTGGTCGCTATCGGGGCTGCATCGACGGCCTGCAAGCCGGTCGAGGAAACCAGTACCAGGCGGCCGTCCAGGCTGCCGTCTTTCAGAGTTGCAAATCGCATCGCCAGTCCTATCAGGAAGAAGGTGTTTCAAGTCGCAGACCCGCAGCCCGGATGACGCGGGCATAACGGTCTGTCTCTGCGGTCAGAAATGCGCCAAATTCGCGCGCACTCTGGGTGGGTGTATCGGCGCTGCCCAGCAACGCCAGCTTTTCGCGCAACTCAGGCAGGGCCAGGATGCGCACACATTCGGCGTTGAGCCGGCCCACAACGTCAGCAGGCATGGCCGAAGGCGCCAGAAGGCCAAACCAGCCCGTGACCTGAAAGCCTGCGAGTCCCGGCGTTTCGGCCACCGTGGGCAGATCGGCTGGCAAGGCGGGCGAGCGCTGTGCGCCGGTCTGTGCCAGCAGGCGAACGCGCCCGTCCTTGACCATCGGAGCCACGGCCAGGGCGCTGTTGAACATCAGATGGATTTGCCCGGCCGCCAGGTCGTTGAGGGCGGGCGCAGCGCCTTTGTAAGGCACATGCAGCAGCTGTACACCTGCCTGCTGCGCCAGCATCTCGCCCGCCAGATGCAGCACATTGCCAATACCCGCCGACGCGTAGCTGATGTAGCCCGGCTGCCGCCGGGCCAGGGCGATCAGGTCCGGGAGGCTGCGCACCGACAGGGCCGCAGGCACCGCAATGACCATCGGCCCGGGGCTGGCCACCAGTGCCACTGGGGCAAAGTCACGCTGGCTGTCGTAGGGCAGGCGGGGGTAGAGGCTGGCGTTGATGGCGTGCGCAGCACTGACCCACAGCAGCGAATGCCCGTCGGTGCTGCGCGCCACGGCTTCCGAGGCGATGATGCCGTTGGCCCCCGCGCGCGACTCCACGACCACCGGGCTGCCCAGGGCCTGGCCCAGCTTGTCGGCCAGCAGGCGCGCCACCAGGTCAGAGCTGCCTCCGGCCGCGAAGGGTAGGACGATGCGCAACGGCCGCGAGGGCCAGGTGGCAGCCCAGGTGCTCACCGGGAGCGCCAACGCACTGGCCATCAGGGTTCTTCGGTTCAGCATGCCGTGCATGGTTTCAACTCCCATCGCTGATGGTGGTGCCGCCATCGACCACCAGGTTGTGTCCGGTCACAAAGGCCCCGGCGGGGCTGGCCAGCATGGCGACCACGCCAGCCACTTCCTCGGGCTCTCCGGCGCGCCGCAGCGGCGTGGCCTGGATGCGCCGCGCCATGAAGGCGTCGTCGGCCATGAGCCGCTCGGCCAGCGGCGTGCGGATGAGGCCAGGCGATACGGCGTTGACCCGCACACCTGAAGGCCCCCATTCCACAGCCAGGTTGCGCGCCAACTGGGCCAGCGCCGCCTTGGTCAGCCCGTACAGGCCAATCGACCGGTTGCCGCGCAGCCCCGCAATGCTGGAGATGAGTACCGCGCTGCCGCCGCCCCGCACCGCCATGCCGGGCAGCACCAAAGCGCACAGCCGCGCTGCGGCGCGCAGGTTGATGTCAAACACCTGCTGCCAGTCGGCATCGCTGGCATCGGCCAGCGGGCCCGCAGGCCCCTGGATACCGGCGTTGCACACAAGGATGTCCAGCGGCCCAGCGCGCTCCACCAGTGCGGCGATGGCCGCAGGCTCCGCCATGTCGGCAGCGATAGCAGTGGCGCTGGGCAACGATGCCGCCACCTGCTCGCAGGCGAGTGCATCGCGGTCGGAAACCACCACCCGGGCGCCTTGCGCCGACAGGGTGCGCGCAATCGCCAGGCCCAGCCCCTGGGTGGCACCGGTGACGAGCGCGGTGCGGCCCCGCAGATCAAAGAGGCTCATTCGACCTTGATCCCGGCCTGGCGAATGGCCAAGCCCCATCGCTGCGATTCGCTCTGGATGAACTCGCCAAATGCAGCGGGCGCCAGCGGCGCAGGCTCCAGGCCCAGCGGACGGTAGCGGCCCAGCACCTCGGGCGACTCCAGCGCGGCCACCACCGCCTTGTGCAGCAATTCGACCACCGGCGCAGGCGTGCCCGCGCGCACCATCACACCGTTCCAGCCCGGGATGTCGAGGTCCGCATGCCCGGCTTCGGCCAGCGTGGGCACCTGGGGCAGCACCTGCAGGCGCTGCTCGCTGCCCACGCTGACCAGCGCGCGCAGCTTGCCTTCGCGCACCAGCGGCAGGCTGGATGCCACCACATCGCACATGAAATCCAGGCGCCCTGCCATCAGGTCCTGCAGCGCGGGCGCTGCGCCCTGGTAGGGCACATGGGTCATGCGCGAGCGCGTCTTGATGCGCAGTTGCTCGGTCCACACATGGGGCTGGCTGCCCTGCCCGTACGAGCCATAGTTGAGCCCATCACCCGCAGCAGCCGCACGCAGCAGGTCGCCCAGCGTCTGGAATGGACTGCCCGCAGGCACAACCACGACCAGGGGCGACTTGAACAATCGCGTCAGGGGCGCAAAGTCCTTGAGGGGGCTGAAGCTCAGCTTGGCGTACAGCGCCGGGTACATGGCCAGCGGGCCGATGTCTGCGTACAGCAAGGTGTGGCCATCGGCAGGCTGCTGCTTGACGTACTGGGCCGCCAGTTGTGCGGCACCGCCGGGTTTGTTTTCCACGACCACGGCTTGCTGCATGCGCTCTCCCAGCTTCTGCACCAGCAGGCGCGACATCGCGTCGCCAAAGCCCCCGGCCGGGTAAGGCACCACCCAGTTCAACGGCCGCGCGGGATACGGGGCCTGCGCCCAAGCCCAGGGCGCCACCGCTGCGGACGCTGCGGCGCCCAGCCATTGACGGCGCGTGCTCATGGCTGCTCCTTGGCAGGTGCGGCCACCGACGCATCAAAGCGCCCGTCCACCAGCACAAACAGCATGCGGCACGGCGCGCCCGAACGGTTGGCCCAGGCGTGGTTGGTGCCCCGCTGCACCACCACGCTGCCGGGGCGCAGTTGCACTTCACCCTCGTCCAGCACCAGCGTCAGTTCGCCTTCGATCACCACGCCATAGTCCACCGATTCGGTGCGGTGCATCAGCGGGTGGGGGGAATCGGCCTGCACTGTGGAGGCCGCCACATCGCCAATCTGGCTGAAGGCGTCGTGCATGCGCTCGGCACCCCGGGCCAGGAACTCGGGCGTATCGGGCGGAATGTCCACGAACCGCATGCGCGTGCCGCTCTGCGGAGGCGGCAGCACGAGGGGGCCAAGCGTCGGGTCCGGGCCGTTGTCCACGACTGCGGGCGATTGCGAGGTGCTCCAGACCTCGTGGAACACCGTGCCGGGAATGGCAGCGATCTCAACCACGGTGGGCAACGGCCCCTGGCTAGCGACCACGGCACGGCCTTGGGCGTTGTGGCCAGTGACGACGCGGTTGATGGATGGGAAACCCATGAACGAACTCCTCAGTCTTCAAAAATGGCGACCGCGCGCGTCCAGCCTGCCGAGGCGCCGCGGATCTTGTGGGGAAAGCAGCTGATGGTGAAACCCGTGGGCGGCAGCGCCTCCAGGTTGTGCAGCTTTTCCAGGTGGCAGTAGCCGATGTCGCGGCCCGCCTTGTGGCCCTCCCAGATCAGGGCCTTGTTGCCCGTTTCGGCCACGCGCTGCGCGGTGTACGAAAACGGCGCATCCCAGCTCCAGGCGTCGGTGCCCGTCAGGCGCACACCGCGCTCCAGCAGGTACATGGTGGCCTCGTAGCCCATCCCACACCCCGCGCCCAGGTAGTCCTTGTGCCCGTAGCGCGAACCGGCGCGGGTGTTGACCACAACGATATCGAGCGGCTGCAGCGTGTGGCCGATGCGATCCAGCTCGGCCTCCACATCGGCCGCAGTGGCTACGTAGCCATCGGGCAGGTGGCGGAAGTCCAGCTTCACACCGGACTGGAAACACCACTCCAGCGGCACCTCGTCGATGGTGATGGAGGGACGGGCGCCTCCATTCTTCGCATCCTGGGTGGAATGAAAGTGCCAGGGCGCATCCAGGTGGGTGCCGTTGTGGGTGGTCAGCGTGACCCACTCGGCCGCCGCCGCTTCGCCGTCGGGGTAGTCCTCGGGCTGGGTGCCGGGGATCATGGCCATGAACTCGGGCAGCGTATCGGCGTGCTTCTGGTAGGTGATCTTGGGCGCCAAGGGTGGCGGATCGGAGAGGACATCGTTTTCCAGGTAGATGGAAAGGTCCACAAAGCGGCGTTGGGGTTTGGTCATGGCAGTGCGTACAAAGCTCACTCGGGCACCACACCCACAGTGCGGGCGAGTGCCTGGTGGATCTGGATTTCGGATTGGTAGAACTTTTCCAGGGCGTCTAGCGACAACGGCTCTTGGGGCTCGGTGCCATTGGCTCGCAGAAAGCTCTGGACCTCGGCGTCGCGCAGGGCGACACCGAAGGCCTGGTGCAGGCGATGCACCGCTGCATCAGGGGTACCGCGCGCCACCAGCAGCGCACCCCAGGCGGTGTATTCAAAGCCTTTGAGCGCCGCAAACTGCTGGCTCAGCGGTGCGACGTGCGGCAGCAACGAAGGTGCCTTGGCAGCCGTGCTGCCAAAAGCACGCAGCTTGCCGGTCTCCAGCATGCTCAGAGCTGCGCCCCCCAGCGGCACAAAGGACAGATCGATCTGACTGCCCATAAGGTCTTGCACGACCGGTGGCACGCCCCGGTAGGGCACATGCACCAGCGGCACGCCACACAGGCGCGCCCACTGGGTCCCCATGAGGTGGATCATCGAGCCTTGCCCGATGTGCCCGAAGGTCAGCGGCTTGCCGGCGGCAGCCGCTTGCCGCGCCATGTCCAGCAACTGCGCGTGGGTGGTGGCAGGCATGTCGGCCCGGCCTGCCAGCACGTAGCTGGTCCGCCCCAGTGCGCCGATGGCGCGCATTTGCTCGGGCTTGTACCGCGCGCTGGCCAGTGACAACGGGGTGAGGATCGGCTCGGTCTGCGAGACCACAGCCACCGTTGCGCCGTCCGCAGGCGCGTTCAGCATGCGCTGCACACCGATGGAGCCGCCAGCGCCCGGCAGGTTCTCGATGACGATCGTCTGCCCCAGCTCCCGCTGCATCACCGTCTGGAGCTTGCGGGCAAACACATCGCTGGGGTTGCCCGCAGGCTGGGGCACGATGAAGGTGATGTGACGGCCCGACTGTGCGCGGCCCCACGGCGCAGCCATGCCCGCCGCAGCCGCCACCAGGCAGGTGCGGCGACTGAGCCCAGGCTGCTTGTGCATGAGGATGACAGGACGACTCATGCCATTCCTTTCGCAGGGGCTGGATCAACTGGAACACGGTGAATGCGCGCAAACGCATAGACCGCCAGACCATCGATCAACAGCGCAGCGACCCCCAAGCTGCCATAGCCCCATGTCTTGACCAGCGTGCCGCCCAGGATGGGCCCAATGGCCGCCCCGAACATGAGCATGGCGGGCGTAGCAGCCAACGCGCGGCCGCTGGGGTCCAGCCGGGCCAATACGCCAAAGGCAAAAGTGTGCGTAAAGATCATCACTGCAGCGAACACGGCTGCCGCAGCTGCGTAGGGACCGAACACGGGCGAGTTCATGATCACGACCACCAGCAGAGCCTGCAGCACAGGGCCTGCGAGCAAGACACTGCGCGCGGCCCAGCGCTTTTCCAGCAAGGCCGCCAGCACTGCCGGAAACAGGTTGACCACACCCAGCGCGATCAGTACACCGGTCACAGCCTGCAGCCCATAGCCCCTGTCACTGCCCACACGCTCCAGAAAGCTGAACGTCATGGACTGCACCAGCCCCATGGCTGCGATGCCCGCGATACCCCACCAGACGGCTGATGGCAGCGGGGTTGAAGGTGCACGCAAAGTTGCAGCATCACCCGTAGCTTCGGGGGTCGGAAAAGCCAGAGCAGCAGTCACCGCCCCCAGGGCCATGACCCCGGCGAACACCTGAAACAGCACAGCCCCTCCGAGCTTGGCCACCAGTACGGGCGTCCCCCCGAGGAACACGATGGCAAACACGCCCAGCGCCATTCCCACCAGGGCGAACATGCGGTGCGGGTTGTGGCTGCGGGCAATGGTGCCGTGCGTCACGCTCAGGGCAGCGCCTGCAGCAACACCCGAGACGGCATGCAACAAGGCCAGTATTGAAAACTGCGTGGCGGTAGAGGCTGCCGCAAAACCCAAGGCGGCACCTGCGAACCCCACCGTGGCGACAAGACGGCCCGGAAGCACCTGAAAAAAGGGTGCCAGGAACAGGCTCGCCACGACGGCTCCTGCAAGGAACAACGTCGCCAGCAACCCTGCCTGTTGCGGATCGAACCGGTACACCGATATCAACGTGCCGACCCACACAGGTAGCGCCACCAGGTCGACCATGCCTGCGCAGTGGCCCACCATCAGGGCCACACGGCCCCGCAAGGATTTCGTTGTGATCATGGTGCCCCGCTTCAGATGGGTTGGGCCAGGGCCATGAGGGACTCACGCATGATGCGCGAGTGCTCTTCCTTGTCCCCGCCTTCAATCTCTATTTCACCCAGGCGTGCAGAGTTCTCCACCACCATGCGGCACCGCTCCCAGCGGCGGTTCTCGAAGGCGACCAATGCACTCGGCACATCACCCACGTTCGCCAATTCATCGGCCAGGACCAGGGCATCCTCGATGCCAATACAGGCACCCGATGCCAGGTGCGGCGTGGTGGCATGCACCGTGTCGCCAATCAGTACCACCCGCCCCTGCGACCAGGGGCGCGGCATGAGCATTCCTTCCAGGGGGCGGTACACAATCTGCGAGTCGGGCCCGATCTGGTTGCGGATGGCCTGCAGCGTGGGCGCGGTAAACCCGTCCAGCAGCGCGCGCAGCTTCTCTGCAAAGGTGGCCGGGTCGACGTGGTCGTTGGTTGGGCGCGGCTCGGTGACGAAGAGATACATCTCGGTCTTGGAGACAGGGTTCACGCCGGGCTTGATCTTTGGCCCCATCCACATCGTGGCTGTCTCGATGTCAGCGGGTCTGGGCAGCACTGCACGCCACACCGCCTGGCCGCTGTAGCGCGGCTTGGGGGCATCTTTGAACACGGTTTCACGCACCTTGGAATACAGCCCATCGGCGCCAATCACCAGGTCGTAGCGCTGGCGCTGTCCATCCGTAAAGCTGACCTGCACACCATCGGCGTCTTGCTCGATGGCAGTGAACGTGCAGCCCAAACGAACGTTGGCGCCTGCTGCGCGGGTAGCCTCGGCCAGAATGCGGGCCAGCACGGGGCGCATGATGGCGCCACCACCCGGCACGTCGGCACCCGCAATCCGCGGCGTAGGCAGCGTGGCCACCAAAGGACCATTGGGCAGGTGCAAGTTCACGCCGTCAGCAGCGTTACCCTGAGCCAGGAAGGCATCCAGAATGCCCAAGCGCCGAAACGCACGCAGCGTGGCGCCACCCAGGCTGATGCCAGCGCCGTAGCTGCGCCAGCCGGGGTCGATCTCGACCAGGTCCACCTGCGCGCCCTGCTTGCGCAGTTCGATGGCTGCCGCCATGCCGGAAAAGCCACCGCCGATGATCAAAATGCGTTGGGTAGAAAGGCTCATGGGTTTGTCTCCTTGGGGGTTGCGTCGGCGATGTGGATCTCGCCGTTCGCTTGCAATGTCAATGGCACGGGTGTGAGGGCATCACCGAGGCACGGGCCCAGGGTGCAAAGCCCGGTGGTAATTTCAAACAGCGCACCGTGGGCCGCACACACGATGCGGTCTCCCGATGCATTCAAGTATTGGTCCTTGCGCCAGGCCATGGGAGTGTCGTGGTGCGGACAGGAATCGGCATAGGCAAAAAGACTCTGCCCCTGGCGCACCACCAGCACGGTGTCCTGCCCCTGGCGTGCGGGATCAAAGCCACGCGATTCACCATCCGGCAGGTCATTCCAGTGGCACAGCTTCATGGCACGGACCTCAGTGCGGTGCGCCGGCGGGTGGCGGGCCAGACGGCGCCCACTTCTCGCGGTGCTGGAACAGGAACAGCTGCGAGGCGTCGGCGCTCATCGGCACCTCACGGGCAGCCCAAGTGGTGTCATGCAAGTCCATGTCAGCGTCGTACTCCACATGGCAGCCCAGGGGCGAGTTGAAGTACCAGAACCAGTTGCTGCCGAACTTGTGGCGCCCCGGGCCCCAGAAGCTCTGGTAGCCCTTTTCCACAAAACGCGTGCCCGCCAGTAGCACCTCGGTAGGACCGCCCATGTGGAAGGTGAAGTGCTCGCAGCCTTTCATGAAGGGTGGCGTCTGAATCATGAACAGCGTGTGGTGGTCCTGCGTGCCCGCTGGGCGCAAGAAGGGCCCGACGCCGGTAAACCGATCGGTGCACACAAAGCCCAGGCGCGCATAGAACGCCTCGGCCTTGGCTGCATCGGGCACGAAATACACCACATGCGACAGGGAACGGGGCCGCGCCGCCATGTCGGGGGACAGTCCCAGGGTGTTGGGCCCGCGCTGCGGGGCAGCACCCGGAGCATTCACAGCCTCTGCCGGCAGTGCCAAAGGCTTGCGCACAGTCACCTGGAAAGCCAGGGCAAAGCCCAGGTCATCGATGGTGCGCAATACACCGCCGTGGCGCACCACCGTGCGGTCGCGCACCAGCTCGGCTTCGATGGCGTCGAGCGTGGCGGCATCCGCGACCCCGTAGACGGTTTCGCGCAGCATGCTGGCCGTGTCCATGGGCGGCGGCAGGGAGGGGTCGTCCTTGGCACGAATCTCCACGGCCGTGCCGTCCAGCGCCTCGAAGCGTCCGCCAGCGGCCGTGACGCCCACTGGGGTGAGTCCGTAGTCGGTGAGGTACTGCGAGCAGGCAGCCACATCGTCCACGCCAAAAACAAGCGCGTCGGGTCCAATAATGTTCATCTGTTGATCCTTTGTTGTATCGGTTGTGCAGAAAGGCACCGGGCTCTCAGGCGGTGCGTCCCCCCAGGGTCTGGGCCACCCAGTCGGCGATGTAGTGGCCCGCGTTGATGCTGTTGTCAAAACTGGCGTGCTGCGCACCGCCTTCACGGTCGGTGAACACCTTGAGTTCGCGCTGGGGGCTGTTGACGAGTTGCTCGTAGGTGCGGTGCGCCCACTTCAGCGGGATCTGCGAATCGCGCTCTCCGTGTGTGACCAGGAACGGCACCCGGATCTTCTCGACCACGCCATCCAGGTGCACGTTTTCGGCGATGCGCATGAAGTCGTCCACATCCTTGGCACCCCAGACCCAGCAGACATGGGCCCAGTAGTGAGGCACAGGGAAATCGCCCTCCTTTTCGAGGCGGCGCTTTTGCACATCGCGCCAGTCGTGGTTGGCCCCCCAAGCCACACCGCAAGCGAACCGGGGCTCCATGGCCACGCTGCGGGGGCAGTAGTAGCCGCCCAGAGAGACGCCTTCGCAACCGATGCGCTTCGGGTCCACAGCCGGGTGCAGCTCGAGCCAGTCCACCACGCGGCTGGCCCAGTGTTCGGTGTCGTAGCGTGCCGTCAGGCCCTGAAGTCGCAGGGCCTCGCCGGTGCCCGGCTGGTCTACCACCAATGACGACACCCCGCGCTGCGCAAGCCAGGCGGGCAAGCCGACGAGGTACTTCATTTCCTTGGTGGAATCCAGCCCGTTGAGCTGCACCAGCAGGGGCGCACGCTCACCTGGCTGCAGGCCATGGGCAGGGTAGTACAGCGCCGACAGGTGTGTGCCCTCGTAGGGAATTTCCACACGTTCCACCCGGTCGCCCAGCAGGCGTGAACCTTTGAGGAACAACTCCAGTTCGCGCTGGTAGATGGCAAGCCGCCCAGGCGCGTTGTGGGCCTGCAAGCGCTCGGCCGTGATGAGGTAACTGGATGCGCGGCGGTATTTTTCGCCTGCAGACAAGCGCCAGCCACGCGCTTCGTCGTCTTCGGCCAGGCTGCAAAGCTTGTCGGCCATGCGCACCCAGGTTTCACGGAAGGCCTGGGTGCCAGCGGCGTCCGGTGCCTTGGCAGCCTCTTGCAGCGGAGCACACATTTCCTCGATTTCGCCGATGCGCGCGCCCATCTCGATGGCGAGATCGACCGAGAGGTTCCAGACGTAGTTGGTAGGGAAGTACTTGAACATGAAAGATCACTTGGAAAGGGATTGGGATGCACGCGGGCCGATACCCAAGGTGCCAAAGAAGTGGGCAGTGGGCGCATCGGAAAAATCGGGAATGAACCGGAACGAGCGGATCAGCCCGCCCGACACACGAAGCACGTCCTGGCCCACGATGCGCTCGGCACCGGCACGCTGGTACAGCGGGCTGCGCACTTCCAGAAGTGCCGAGATCCGTTCGCCATCGACTTCCGTGCGCAGGACTTTCAGCCGCGCCTGAGGCACCACTACGGTGGCCTCTATGTAGTGCGCGAGGCACGCGGGGTTGTCCATGGAAGGCTGACAGCCCGGAAAGTCCGAGCGCTCGACATCTGGGGCAATGAGGGTGCGGACGGCGGCCATATCCTGGGCGTGCACGGCAGCGATGTAGCGGTCGAGCACCTCGGTCGCTGCAGGTTGGGCCAGGGCCATGCCGACCCCGCACAACCACCCCCCGGCCAGTGAGACGGTACTGAAAACCCATTTCAATTTCATAGAGACTCCGACCCGTAGGAGCCCACAGGCAGCGGGCGTTGAGACACCGCAGGGGACGGCACGGGACCGACCTGCGTACGCAGAAGAAAATGGGCCAGCGCTGGCAACAGCACCAGGGCACCCAGCATGTTCCAGAGGAACATGAACGCCAGCAGCAAGCCCATGTCGGCCTGGAACTTGATCGGGCTGGCCACCCAGGTGATCACTCCCACCGCCAGCGTCACGCCGGTGAGCATCACCACCTTGCCGGTGAACAGCAGGGCGCGGTAGTAAGCCTCTGACAGGCTCTTGCCTTCGCGAAGTTGCGACAACATGATGGACAGGATGTAGAGCGCGTAGTCCACACCGATGCCCACGCCAAGGGCAATCACGGGCAAGGTGGCAACCTTCACGCCCATACCCAGTGCCACCATGAGCGCTTCTGCCAGGAACGATGTGACCACCAGGGGCAGCACAGCCACCACCACAGCCCGCCAGGAGCGGAAGGTCACAAAGCACAACACCACCACCGCGCCATAAACCATGAGCAGCATGGTCCGCCAGGCGTCCTTGACCACGATGTTGGTCGCAGCCTCTATGCCTGCAGAACCTGCAGCCAGCAGAAACTGGGCATCTGCCGTGTTGTTGCGCTGGGCAAAAGATTCGATATGCCCCACCACACGCTCAAGTGTGTCCGCCTTGTGATCGCGCAGATAGACATACACTGTGAGCAAGCCGCAGGCGTCGTTGTAGAGCCCGCGGGGCGCACTGGCAGTCACGGTGTTGAGCATGTCCTGGTTGTTCAGGAACTCATACCAGCGCGGGTTTCCTTCATTGAGGCCCGACAGCACGCGGCGATTGAGCAGCGCGAGCGAATTGGTACTTTCGACTCCGTCGATCTGCCGCAGCTCCCATTCGAGTGCATCCACCTTGTTCAGCACTGCGTGGCTGGAACACTGGCCTTCAGGCGTCTTGACCATGATGGCCAGTACGTCGCTGCCAGCGCCGTATGCAGCATTGATGAAGGCCACATCGCGGTTGTATCGGCTGTCGGCACGCAACTCCGGAGCGCCCGGGTCCAGATCACCAATCTTGAGCTGCATGCTGACCAGAAAGCCGCCCACCCCCATCGCCACGCCAGCAACCACCGCTACGGTAGCCCAGCGACGTTGGGTGAAGCGGTCCAGGAACGCCCAGACGGGGTGCTTGTCGGCACCTGAGGCATCGGCTTGTTCGGCACGCAAACTGCGCTCGGCTGCGGCCGCGCTGACGCCGGTGTAACTCAGCAAGATCGGCAGCAAGATCAGGTTGGTAAAGATCAGCACCGCCACGCCAATCGACGCGGCAATGGCCAGTTCGCGGATCACCTGGATGTCAATCACCAGCAGCACCGCAAACCCGACCGCGTCAGCCAACAGCGCCGTCAAGCCCGCCAGGAACAGGCGCCGGAATGTGAAGCGCGCAGCCACCAGCTTGTCCACGCCCCGCCCCACGTCCTGCATGATGCCGTTCATCTTTTGCGCGCCATGGCTCATGCCGATGGCAAACACAAGGAACGGCACCAGGATGGAGTACGGGTCCAGTGCATACCCCAGCATGGGCAACAAGCCCAGCTGCCACACCACGGCCACCAGCGATGCCAGCACCACCAGCAGCGTGGAACGAATGCACCGCGTGTACCAGAACACCATGGCCGTGGCGATGGCCACCGCCATGGCAAAGAACACCAGCACCGCACGCACGCCGTCAATGAGGTCACCCACGATCTTGGCAAAGCCCGTGATGTGGATGGACACCCCTTCAGCCTCGTACTTGATGCGCAGGGTCTCCAGCTGTTGCGACAGCCGTGCGTAATCGAGTGACTGCCCTTGGGCATCCCGGGCCAAAAGAGGCACAAAGATCACGGTCGAAGCCGCATCACGCGCCACGGTCTGCCCGACTTCACCGGAGCGCGCCACGTTGGCAGCGAGTTGCTGCAGCTTGGCCTGCGAGCCGTCAAACCCGTCTGGAATCACGGGGCCACCCTCCAGCCCCTCTTCGGTGACCCCCACCCAGCGGGTGGTGGGTGTCCAGAGCGACTTCATGCGCGCCCGGTCCACACCGGGCAGCAAGAAGACCTCATCGGAAAGGCGGCGCAAGGTATCCAGATAACTGGCGTCGTAGATGTTGCCTTGGGGTCGAGCCACAGCGATCCGCACCGCGTTGCCGAGGCCACTGAGCTCCGACTGGTACGCCAGGAAGTTCTGGATGTACGGATGGCTGGTGGGAATCGTCTTTTCAAAGCTGGCATTGAGCTGCAACCGCGAGGCTTGCCAGCCCAGAAACACAGTGACCAGCGCGCACAGCAACACCACCAAGGCGCGGTGGTTGAACAGCGCCCGCTCGATCAAGGAACCCGAGCGGGAATCGAATGCGGGGCCGCTCATGGCTTGGCCTCCTTGCCCACGACAGGTGTCACACCGGTTGCACCCAAGGCGAGCAGCGGCCCCTTGGGCTGAGCGAGCAGCGCAGACGGTACCGGCACGGGTGCAGCATTGAGGGGAACCAGGGTGTCACCGTCCAGCCGCAGCAGCATGCCCGATTGGCTAGCAAACAGCAGGCTCCCCTTGCCATCACCAGCCACGGCGGTGATGGTGCTCTGGACCGGCGAAGACAGCTGCGACCAGGTCGTTCCAGCATCGACCGAGCGCCACGCGTTACCGCGCAAACCCGCGAGGACGACGTGCCCCCCAGCCTGCATCGCGCCACCGAACCAGCTCCCCTTGTAGGGCGACGGCAGGGCCTCGAACGTGTCGCCGCCATCCGTGGAGCGGGCCAGCAAGCCCTGCTCTCCTGCGAGAAGCAGCGTGTTGCCCTGGCTGCGCGCCACGTACCAATGCAGCGCCCGGGGGTTGGGCAGGCGGTCCATCCACGGCGCCCAGGTCTGTCCGCCATCGGCGGTGTAGAACGCCAGTCCGTAGGCGCCCACGGCCAGCATGCGCCGGGCGTCCCACACCACCACATCCATCAAAGGTTTGTCTGCACCGTCGGCAACCAGCCGCTCTGCATCCTGCTGCGCCTGGGGCGTCCTGGCCGCCTCTTTGGCCAGCGCGGCAAGGCGTCGGCCATCAAGGCGCAGGGTCCAGCTCTCGCCAGCATCCGCCGTGGTCAGCACCGTCCCGCCGTGCCCTACGGCAACGCCATTGCGGTCGTCCGCAAAACGCACCATCGTGAGGCTCACGCTGACAGGGCAGCGTGCCTGGCGCCAGCTACCCCCCTGATCGTCGGACAGGGCGATGACGCCGCGCTCGCCTACGGCCACCAGCCGCGACCCCGCCTGGGCCCCTGCCAGCAAAACGGCGCGCTGCGGGGCCTTGATGCTCAGCGCGGGACGCTGCAGCGCGTCGCCCACCTGAGCGAAGGCGCAGCCTGTCCCCGCCGCAGCCAGAACAGCTGCGGCAATGATTGCAATACGCATGATTCAGTCCCGCTCAGCGGACACCCTCGCCGGCCATCGCATCGGGCGAGAAGAAGCTGTCAGGGCGGCGCGGCACGATCTTGTAGTGCTGGCTGCGCTCGTTCACCACGCCGCTGGCGTACCAGGCGCCAGAGATCAGATCATTGAAGCCCCACTGCTGCTGCGGTGTGGTGGCAGGCAGATCGGACATGACCACCGGGTGGGACCAAATGGTCTTCCACAGCTGCCCCTTGGCATCCCAGCGGTCACCCAGCACGGCCACCCAGGTATCTTCATCCACGTAGTAGCGACTCTTGGGCGCCTGATGACGCTGGCCGGGCTTGAGCGAAGCCTCCACCACCCACACGCGGTGCAACTCCCAGCGCACATGGTCTGGGTTCAGGTGGTTGGCCAGCAGCACATCGCTGTCTTTGGTCGGCGTGTGCAGGCGGTTGCTGTTGTAGGGGATCAGCATCTCCTGCTTGCCCACGATCTTCCAGTCGAATCGATCATTGCGCCCGGCAAACACGTCAATCTCGTCAAAGCTGGCGACTCCCGCACTGGCCGGCGTCGGCGTGTCGCAGCAAGCATTGGGCAGCTTGCGCACACGGCGCTGACCCGTGAGATAGACCCACGACGCGCTTTTGTCCTGGTCCAGGTTCAGGCGCCCCGTGATGGCTTCGCCAGCGCGCACCGGGGGGCCGCTGTTGACCAGACGAACGCTCCAGTACTCGCCGGTGAATTTGTCGTGCTGACCTTGCGCGTAGTAAGGCATCTGGAAGTCACCCTGCCCTTCCACCGACAGCACCCGCTGCCCGTTGGCTGTACCCAGGTAGCCACGGAAGTCGGCCTGCCATGCCTCGCCGCGCCAGTGCAGCTCATGGTTGGCCATGACCTCTTCGCCGGTCTTGGGGATGGGGAAGGGAATGCCGCCGTAGGCACCCGTCACCTTGCCGCCTTCGATCTTGGCCTGCACGGCATTCTTGGCCGTGTAGTCATACACCCACTGCGGCGCAGCTGCGGTGCGGTGCGTCTTGTACACGTCGACCCGGAAAGTCTGCGGGTACTTCTTGAGCATGGCCTGGGTGCCCTCGGTCAGCTTTATGGCATGTTGAGCCATGTTGGCTGCCGTGATGCTATACAGCGGCTTTTCGTCAGCGAACGGATCACCGCGCCGCCCCCCGTTCTTGAAGCCGGCAATCGGCGTGGTGTAACCACCGCTCCAGGCGGGGATGGTGCCATCCTTGTTGCCGGCACGCTCAGCGCCGAAGGGGGTCAGCTCCGTCTTGAGTTTGGCGGCTTCCTCGGCGCTCACGGCAGCGTGTGCGACACCCAGGGAAATAGAAGACAGCAGGCAGGCGCCCGCGATGTGCAGGTAGTGCTTCATGGCAAAGTTCCAGATCAGAAAGTGGTGCGGACCGACAGCGTCAGCGAGTTGCGGTCTTTGAGCGCTTGCTTGTATTGCGCGTTGTTGGCGGCATCGAGCGTTGGCGCGGCCTTGCCCAGGTAGTGGACATAGTTCAGCGACACATTCCATGTGCCCAGATAAACGGCCGCCAGACCCAGATTGAGGTCACCGCCCTTGTTCACACCAAAACCGGGGCCAACGGCAGAAGACGCGCCGAAGGTGTAGCCCAGACCAATCGATGGCGTGATGTCCAGCCCGGGCGCAGCCTGCCGGTAGCTGGGTGCATACACCATGCGGACGCCGGTTGCGGACTTGTCTGCATTGGGGTTGAGCATCTGCGCATTGCGCGTGACCTTGGTGCGCTGATTCCAGGCCACCTCACCCACAAAGGATGCTTCGCGCGATATCCACGAAGGGTCCAGCGATGCAATCCATGACACCTGTGCGTGTGCTGTCTCACCCACTGCATAACCCGGATTGCTGTTGTTGTTGAGGCCCGCGTTCACGCCAACGGTAGCCAGTGTGGACTGCCCGGAACTGGCGAGAGGCGTGTTGTGGCGCACCGAGACTTCGCCCGCCAGGCCCCAGTTGTCCACCGTCTTGGAGAAGCTGGCGCCGTAGGCACGTACACCCTCGTGGTACATCCAGCGATAGCTGCTGGCACGCAAAGCGGGGGGCAGGCCTACCAGTACGTTATTGATGTTGCTGGGGGTGGTGGCGTGGTAACGAATGGCATAGAACCCCAGATCGGTGTCGATGGAATCCACCCGCCAGCGCAGTTGCAGACCGCCCTGGCCGGAGTTCTTGGCATCCAGATCCGCCTGTCGGATGAACGAGCCCGTCGCCCCCGCATTGATGCGCTCTGCGCCGGGGCCGAGCGAATCGCTGGTGGAGAGGTAGGCGCCCACAGGCATCAGCCGGGTCTTATCCCACTCATAGTTCACATACGCACCCACCGTCAGATCGGACGACAACTGCACCTGCCCCGAAACCTTGCCGGTGGGCCGAGCAACTTCCTTGAAGGTGGAGTTGGGCACCGACAGCAGCTTGATAAGGTCCAACGGGGCTTGTCCGCCAGCGATGCCGTTTGCACCAAAAAACAGACTCTCGCCCCACAGCAGGGTGTGGCGCCCCAGGCGCACGGTGGCAGGCTTGTCGGCCACATCAAAACGCCCGTAAACAAAGGCATCCAAAAGCTCGGCCTTGCGACCCATGAGCTTGCGGGTGTCGGACGGAAAATCGCTCGCAGGGCTGTGGTTGGACGTGACACTGGTGTTGTCCGTGCGGCTGTTGTAGACCTGGTCGTACCAAGCCGCCGCACTCAGGCGCGCTCCGTAGCTGGGGCCGGTCAGGTCCAGCTCACTGAGCAGGTCCACCCGGTTGGACACCACCCCGCGCTTGAAGTTGTTGTTGCCATCGTTCTGGTTGGCCGTGACCGGTAGTACGGAAGACAACTCAGGCAACGCCGTGTTGAGGCGGCCGGCGAGGCTGTACTTCACGGTGTTGTCCCACCGCAGCTTCCAATCGGGGTTGCCGGTATCGAGCTCCATGGCATAGACGCAGGGAGCGACGGCAATTGAGGCAATGGCCAGCGCGAGCCGGTTTCTGTGGCGTTGGGCCGCAGTGGACCGCACTGCGGCCGTGGGGCAGTGTTTCATGACTTGTCTCCGTTCTGTTTTTTTGGAATCAGATGACCAAAGGACTGGACATCGGTTCGGTGCTCACTGTAGGCAGCAAGTCGATATTCTTAAAATGGATTTTTCCGATTTCATGAATTCATGAATCGAATATCAACGTTTACCCTTGGGCCATGCGATTCAACAAACTGGACCTGAATCTGCTGGTGGCGCTGGATGCGCTGCTAACGGAACGCAACATCAGCCGGGCTGGCGAGCGGATTCACCTGAGCCAGCCCGCAACCAGCAATGCACTGGCACGCTTGCGGACCTACTTCGATGATGAGTTGCTGGTGCCACAGGGTCGCCAGATGGTGCTGACACCCCGTGCAGAAGCTCTGCTCGACCCGGTACGGGAGGTGCTCATGCGCATCGACAGCACCATCGCGGAAAAGCCCCGCTTCGAGCCCTCAACGGACAACCGCAGCTTCACCCTGCTGGTCTCGGACTTCACCACCACAGTCCTGATGCAGCCCTTGCTGGAAAGGCTGTTCCACGAGGCACCGGGCGTCCAGATTCATCTGCGGGCGCAAAACAACCGCCCTGTGGAACAGCTCGAAGAGTACGGCGCTGACATGCTGATCATTCCCGAGCAATATGTCTCGGCCAAACACCCCAGCATCCCGCTGTTCGAGGAGACCTACATGTGCGTCACCTGGGTGGGCAACCCGCACATTCAGGACGCACTGAGCTTTGACGACTACCTGGCGGCCGGACACGTCGTGGCGGACTACTCGGGCGCGCGACAGATTCCGGCGTTCGACGGCTGGTTTCTGGAGCGCTTCGGAGTCAGGCGCCGCATTGAAGTCTCCGCCCCCACCCTGGCATCTTTGCCGTCGCTGGTCATCGGTACGGCACGCATTGCCACGGTGCACAAGCGCATCGCACAGCGCGCCGTGCAGTACGGCCTGCCCATCCGTGTGTGGGAGCCTCCACTGGAGATCCCGGTGATGCGCCAGACGCTGCAATGGCATAGGCACCGGGACAAGGATCTGGCCCTGCAGTGGCTGCGCGAGCGCGCCGTCGAAGTGGCGGCGCTCATCTAGCGCTCTGTCCTGTACTGATCGGGATACGGCCGATCTGTACCGGCCACGCTATCGCGCGGCCGCCCACAATACGCATCTGCCTTGACCTTCCCGTTCTGCCCCGTCGCTTCACCACACGCCACCATGAATTCGCCCATGCGCCCCAGAGACCTTGCCCTGGCCCTTCTGGTCATCGTGGTGTGGGGGCTGAACTTCGCAGTCATCAAGGTCGGCGTGGCCGACATGCCGCCCCTGCTGCTGGGCGCGCTGCGATACCTGCTGGCAGCGTTTCCAGCCCTTCTGTTCGTGCGACCGCCCAAGGTTCCGCTGCGGCTGTACCTGCTGTATGGCATGACCATGGCAGTGGCCCAGTTTTCCCTGCTGTTCACGGCCATCCACATCGGCATGCCCTCGGGCCTGGCGTCGCTGGTATTGCAGTCGCAGTCGTTCTTCACGCTACTCCTGGCCGTGGTGCTGCTGCGTGAGAAGTGGCAGGGCAACCAGGTGGCTGGCCTGGCCCTGGCAGGCGTGGGGCTGGTGCTGATCGGCAGCGCGCATGGCGCATCCATGCCGCTGGCCGGCTTTGCCCTCACGGTGGCTGCAGCAGCGATGTGGGGCTGCGGCAACCTCGTCACACGGGCAGTAGGACGCCACGGACCGATGAACCAGTTTGCGTTCATCGTATGGTCCAGCGTCGTGGCGCCGCTGCCGTTCGTGGCACTGTCGCTGATGCTGGACGGGCCCGCTGTGGTGTGGGCCGCTATCGGGCACCTGTCGCTGAAATCCATGGCCGCCGTGGCCTATATTGCCTGGATCTCCACGCTGCTGGGCTTCGGGCTGTGGACGTACCTCATGTCACGCTACCCCGTGAACCGCGTGGCACCTTTCACCCTGCTGGTGCCCGTGGTGGGCCTGGCCACGGGCTGGGTGGTGTTTGGCGAGCAGTTGCTGCCTGTGCACTTTGTGGGCGCAGGGCTCTTGATGGCGGGGCTGGGGGTGAATGTTTTTGGTGGGCCGGTGTGGGAACGGATCAAACGGCGCTGACGGGAGTGAGTGCGCTGACTATTGCGCATTGCGGCGCGCATTCCAAAACACAACCCCGTTCACACTGAGCTGGTCGAAGCGCTGCGCGAAACGGTGACATCTCAGTATGAACAGGTTTGGCAGGTCAGCAGGTAGACCTCGTAACCCTGGAAAAGCGGTGTAAGAGCTAACAAGCAGACAGCGCGACAAGCCGTGGAAAGCCCGGCAACTTGTTTCCACCAACTTGAATCCGTTCAGGCGTTTCGAAGCGTCTCGCAAGGCTTAACAGGCCCTGCCCGAACAGTTGGTTCAAACTCAAAGCCGCCGACTCAACAAACGCCCTCCCGCTTGCACCTGACGTAACGTCATGGTGCATTATTTGAGCCATGGAGGTTGAACAGCGTGGAACTCAAAATCGGAGAGTTGGCGAAGCGATGCAATCTGAGCGTCCGTACCTTGCATCACTATGACTCCATTGGCCTCCTGTCCCCAACGCTACGAACAGCGGGAGGCGCCCGCCTCTATGGTTCTCAGGATCTCGCGAGGCTTCATCGAATCCTGGTGCTCAAGGAGCTCGGGTACGGGTTGACCGATATTCGAACTGCTCTGGATGACTCGAGTATTGGCCCACTGAAAATCATCCGCAGGCAGATTGACCTCCTCGAAACCAGAGAGAGGAAAGCTCGGGAATTGAGCGCAAAGCTAAAGCACGTGGCCGAGCGGCTGAGCGGCACAGATACCATCGACACTGTCGATTGGTTGGACCTGTTGGAAATGACTGCGCTCTACGAGCAGCACCTCAGCGAAACGGAGGTCCATGCCCTGCGGTCGCCAGCGAAGGGCAGTGCACACAACATCGAGTCTCAAAGAGATCACCTGATTGGCGAGGTCCGCCAATGCATGCGTAGCGATGCGCGCGGTGTTAGCCCTCAGGCGCATGCCATTGCTTGGAGATGGGTGCGAATGGTGATTGCCCTCACGAGCAACAATCCAGCGCTCGAAAGCAAACTCAGGACATTGCAAGAGCGCGAGGTGCGCGCGCAGGAGATCGTCGGTATCGACGCCGGATTGATCGAATGGATCAGCAAAGCCATAGTTCACGCTCGTGTGGCCCTGTTCTCCAAATACATGTCTGCAGCGCAAGCGGAAATACTCCGTAGCCGACAGTTGACTCACAAGGACGATTGGTCGCCGCTGATTGCGCAAGTCAGAGAGCTTCTTGAGCGGGGCATTCGCCATGACGCGTTGCCAATGAAGTTGCTCGCCAATCGATGGATTCAGTTATTCCGCGATTCCTACAGTGGAGGCGACCTCGACCTTGCAGCAAAAGTTCGGCACGCAATGTCGCGGGAGCCTGATCTCCAGCTTGGAGTTGGAGTTGACGACGCGCTGATGCAATACGTGCGCGCAGCAATTGACGCAACCAAGCCAATAGGAGCGCGCTGCGAAATATGAACTTCCAGACACGTCGAATGGCACTCGCAACACCACGCCTGCCAGTGCAGGTGTCCATGTGGTCGCCAGCGGTCAGACCACCTCGCAAATCTTTCATCCAAGGAGCTCTCGTGCAGTCCCACAACCCCCCGTCCGACGTACCACCCGAAGTGGCGCGGTATCTTCAGGCCCCAATTCCTGCAAGCCGGCAATTCGACTTCCTCATCGGTGACTGGGATGTCGATGCCACACGGCTCAAGCCCGACGGCTCAGTGCTGCATCGGTACCGAGCGACCTGGACCGCAACGTACCTCAACGATGGCCGAATGGTCATGGACGACTTCAGGGCGCTCGCACCAGATGGTCGACCGATCTCGTCATATGTCACATTGAGGACGTATTCGGAGGCCAGCGCACGTTGGGAGATGAGCGGCTTAGCAGCGCTGCAGCCCGCTGCGGCTATGGAATGGCACGGGGTGTGGACCGGCACCGAGATGCTGGTCGATGCGAGGGGGGTCACCCCCTCAGGCAAAAGCATCAGAACGAAAATCCGCTTCAGCAACATCACGCGCAACGGCTTTGCGTGGGAGAGTGAATCCAGCGACGATGGTGGCAAGACGTGGACACAAACGGCCTCCCTTGTGGCGACCCGAGTAAGCACGAAATAGACACTTGCAAGCAGCGCCTGACTCGATACCCTGTGTCAATCACACCGCCAGCGGCAGTTCGGTGGTCGATAAGACGTTGCGCAGCACCATGAATGAACGCACCTGGCGTACCCCCGGCAGGTAGAGCAATTGCTCGGCGTGCAGGCGGTTGAAGCTGTCGTTATCGCGCGTGCGCACCAGCATGAAGTAGTCGAACTCGCCGGTGACCACATGGCATTCCATGCAGCCCGACACCTTGGCTGCCGCCTTTTCAAATTCGGCAAATGACTCGGGCGTGGACCGGTCCAGCACCACGCCAATCATCACCAGCATGCCCGCACCCACGGCCTGGGGGTTGAGCAACGCGACCACCTTGTCGATGAGCCCCAGCCGCTTGAGACGCTCCACCCGGCGCAGGCAGGCCGGTGGGCTCAGGTGCACCTTCTCGGCCAGCGCGACATTGGACAGCGACGCGTCACGCTGCAGCTGCCGCAGGATGGCTTTGTCGGTACGGTCCAGCTCGGCCGAGACATCGGCGTGCGGCATACTCTTGGAACGAACTTTTATTGCGCACATGAGCAATTTGGAGAATTATTGTTCGATCGAATTCTCTTCCATAAAGCTCAGAATCTGAAATTCTTTCGAATTTTGCAACCATTTGATGCGCGTATTTTTCTACGATGCAGGCACTGCGAGCACCCCGCTTGCTTCACCTTTTCGTCGACCGGGACGCCACCATGAACCTGCAAAAATTTACCCGCCATCCACTGACCTTTGGCCCCTCACCCATCACGCCGCTGCCGCGCCTGTCGGCCCACCTGGGCGGCAAGGTGCACCTGTATGCCAAGCGCGAGGACTGCAACTCGGGTCTGGCTTTTGGTGGCAACAAGACGCGCAAGCTCGAATACCTCATTCCCGAAGCCATCAAGGGCGGCTACGACACGCTGGTGTCGATTGGCGGCATCCAGTCCAACCAGACGCGCCAGGTAGCCGCAGTGGCCGCGCACCTGGGCATGAGGTGCGTGTTGGTCCAGGAGAACTGGGTGAACTACTCCGACGCGGTGTACGACCGCGTGGGCAACATCGAGATGAGCCGCATCATGGGCGCCGATGTGCGCCTGGATGCCGCAGGCTTTGACATTGGCATCCGCCCCAGCTGGGAGCAGGCCATGGAAGACGTGAAAAAGGCCGGTGGAAAGCCCTTCCCCATTCCAGCGGGCTGCTCGGAGCACCCGTACGGCGGCCTGGGCTTTGTGGGCTTTGCCGAAGAGGTGCGCCAACAGGAGAAGGAGCTGGGCTTCCAGTTCGACTACATCGTGGTGTGCTCGGTCACGGGCAGCACGCAGGCCGGGATGGTGGTGGGCTTTGCAGCCGATGGCCGTGCGCGCAAGGTAATCGGCATCGACGCCTCTGCCAAGCCCGAGAAGACGCATGCCCAAATCCTGCGCATCGCACAGAACACCGCCAAGCTGGTCGAGCTGGGCCAGGAGATCACCGCAGAAGACGTGGTGCTCGATACCCGCTACGGCGGCCCCGAGTACGGCCTGCCCAACGACGGCACGCTCGAAGCCATCCGCCTGTGCGCGCGCCAGGAAGGCATGCTCACCGACCCGGTGTACGAAGGCAAGTCCATGCACGGCATGATCGATAGGGTGCGCAAGGGCGAGTTCCCGGAAGGCTCGCGCGTGCTGTATGCACACCTGGGTGGTGTGCCAGCACTCAACGCCTACAGTTTTCTCTTCCGCAACGGCTGATAACCCCTGGGGCGAGGAAGAGCCTCAGCGCCCAGAGCCCCTGGTGGGTGGGCTATTGCCGACCGGATTACCGGGCCCTGGCCCTCATTCACTCACGCACCTACTCGCGCAACCAGGCCAGCATGTGCGGGTAGGGGGCAGGTCCGCCAGCTTGCGCCTGGGAGGGCTGCACAGTGAGCCCCGCAGCAGCCAGCCCCGAGGCCCCCAGGTAGACACCCAGCTCGAAGGTGGTCCGCAGCCCCGCTGAGCGCCCGTGGTAACCCCCATCGTGGAACAGCACTGCCGGGTCCAGCCCCAGATGGCGCGTCGCGGCCCAGGCCCAGGCGGTGGCCTCTATCTCACCGCCATGCGGCACGGCGGGCAGGTCCTGCAGCGCGTCGTCCATCATGGGACGCAGGCTGGAGGGAACCACCGCAAGGTGCCCTGCCTCGTGCAGCAGATCGCCAGGCCAGCGCAGCCGCGATACATCCACCCGCAAGCCGCCGCGCTCAATGCGCAAGCCCGGCAGGAAGCTATCGGGCGGGACCTCCGCCTCATGCACCTGCAATCCGATCTCACGCAAAAAGCCCAGGATGCGCTCCCGCACCGCCACATCTGCCACTTCCGATGCACCTGCAGTGCCCGTCTGCGACATGGTTTTGTTGTCAGTGCCGCTCATGACTGGAGCAACTCAGCGACCTGGCTGCGCAACAGCGCGGGCTGCACAGCCTGTGGCGCAAGGGGCCGGCCTACATTGAGCCCCACGCGGCTGAAGACCCCCCGCCGGAAAGGCCGCACCATGGCACCACCTTGCTCAATGCGGCTGAAATAAGAGCCCCACAGATTGGTCAGCGCCATGGGGATCACGGGCGCCTCGATGCCCTCGGCGTGCGCGCGCTCGATGATCTTCATGATGCCGCCCTTGAACTCTTGTAACTGTCCGTCCTTGGTGATACCCCCCTCCGGGAAGATCGCCAGCAGATCACCTTCACGCAGCACCTGGGCCGCACGCTCGAAGGCGGCTTCATAGGTTTTGGCGTCTTCTTTGTAGGGCGCAATCGGGATGGCCTTGGCCAGGCGGAACAGCCAGCCCAGCACGGGCACGCGGAAGATGCGGTGGTCCATCACAAAATAAATGGGACGCGGGCTGGCCGCCATGAGCAGAACAGCATCGACAAAGCTCACATGGTTGCACGCCAGGATGGCCGCGCCCTGCGTTGGCAGGTGCTCGTCGCCCTGCACCTTGAAACGGTAGACAAACCGCGAGGACACCCAGGCCACGAAGCGCAGAAGGTACTCGGGCACCAGCATGAAGATGTAGAACGCCACCACGGCGTTGGCGATGCCGGTGAACAAAAAGATCTGTGGCACCGTGAAGCCTGCCCCCAGCAAGGCACCCGCAATCAGCGAGCTGGCGATCATGAACAGAGCGTTCAGGATGTTGTTGGCCGCGATGATGCGTGCACGGTGAGTGGGCTGGCTTCGCATCTGGATCAAGGCGTACATGGGCACGCTGTACAGCCCTGCGAACAGGCTGAGCAGCAGCAGATCCAGCATCACGCGCCAGTGCGCCCCCTGGGCCATGAAGGCAGCCAGGCCCATCACCTCGGAGGCAGGCAGACTGCGCGAAGCAAAGTACAGGTCGATGGAAAACACGCTCATGCCGATGGCGCCCAGTGGCACCAGCCCGATCTCGACATGGCGGCGCGAGAGCACCTCGCACAGCAGCGAGCCAATGCCGATGCCGATGGAGAACACCACCAGCAGCAGCGAGGCCACCTGCTCGTTGCCGTGCAGCACCTCCTTGGCCAGGCTGGGAAACTGGCTCAGGAATACGGCGCCGAAGAACCACATCCAGCTGATGCCCAGCAGCGAGCGGAACACCACGATGTTCTCGTGCGCAAGCTTGAGGTTGCGCCAGGTTTCAGTGAAGGGGTTCCAGTTGATGGTCAGGCCCGGGTCGGTGGCGGGCAACGGCGGGATGAACTGCGCCACAGCCCGCCCGGCCAAGGCTGCCACCACACAGGCCACAGCGACCGTGGTATGGCCGATCTCCGGGATGGCCACCAGCAGGCCACCTGCCACGTTACCGAGCAAGATGGCCACAAAGGTACCCATCTCGACCATACCGTTGCCGCCGGTCAGCTCGCGCTCGTTGAGCACCTGGGGCATGTAGGCAAATTTGACGGGGCCGAACAGCGTGGAATGCACGCCCATCAGGAACGTGCACAGCAGCAGCACCGGCACGTTGTCCGTCATGAACCCCAAGGCCGCCACCAGCATGATGGCGATCTCCATGTTCTTCACGAAGCGGATCATCTTCGTCTTGTCGTACTTGTCGGTCAGCTGCCCCGAGGTGGCAGAGAACAGCAGGAACGGCAGGATGAACAAGGCACCGATCACCAACCCCGCCATGGCAGGCGGCAACCACGACACGCTGAGCTGGTAAGTCACCATCACGGTGAAGGCAAACTTGAACAGGTTGTCGTTGGCTGCCCCGGAAAACTGCGTCCAGAAGAATGGCGCAAAGCGCCGCTGGCGCAGCAGGGCAAACTGGTTCGGGTCCTCATGCGTAGGCGCTGGCGCCACGCTGTTTGAGGGGGTCTCGGGGTGCATGCGTTTCTCCTCGTTTCCGATGGGTTGGCTTGTTGGAATTTTCCGTGCCCGCACTTCATGCGTTTTCATGGCTTTGAGTGCGCGACCTGCGGGCAACACCCACGGCGTGGGCGCCATTCTGCCCGGACAGCGTGACGTGCGGCGCGCTCGGTGCCGGGCGGGGGTGCCGTGCCGCCAGAGCCGACAACACGGGCCAGGCCGCGCCGGCGGCGAACAGGTGCTTGAGGCTGTGGCCTGACACCGCCTGGTAGGTGGCGTCAAACACCGCGTGGTCCGCCGCCTCGAACAACTTGGCCACGGCATACAGGCCAATGACCGCGCCCAGGTGCACGGCCAGGGCGCCATCGCGCCGGGGCAGGCACGCCAGGGCCAGCACCACCAGCATGCCGCCCAGCTGCACCACAGCCCAGGGCATCAAGTTGCCGGTGTGCGACCACGACACCACGGCCAACGGCCCGGCCAGCAGCACCGCACCGGCGGCGGCCCACCCGGCACGCTCGCTCACGCGGCAGGTGGCAGCCAGCCCCAGCAGACCCGCAAACGGGAGCACCATGCCCAGTCGGTCCCACAACAAACCCGCGTCGTGTGGCTGCCAGTGGTACAGCATAGAGCC
Source organism: Acidovorax facilis (assembly GCA_964031875.1). Classification (GTDB taxonomy): domain Bacteria; phylum Pseudomonadota; class Gammaproteobacteria; order Burkholderiales; family Burkholderiaceae_C; genus Acidovorax; species Acidovorax facilis_A. The sequence goes on along the minus strand of CAXIRU010000107.1, from coordinate 26,310 downwards.
TGCGGCCGTGCACAGAAGGCCCGCAAAAAACAACGCAGCCAGCCACCGCGAGGCCACGTCGATGCCCACCACGCGGCGCAGCGCCACCAGCCCCCAGACACCCGCCAGGGCAAAGGGCAGATTGCTCAGCACATCCAGTGCACAGGGTATCCCCAGCCACCCACGCTGGTCGGCAAACGCGTGCTGGTGCTCGCTGGCGGGCAGCACCGGCCCCCATACGGCCAGGGCGAACAAGGCGGCGGCGCCCAGCAACAGGCCCGTCTCGGCCCGGCGCAAAGGAGTTGCGGAAGAAGACAAAAGCATGGTGGAAATCCTGCGGGGTTGGAATGCCACGCAGTGTGGTCAGGCCGCCGCGCCGCCGCGCCCAAAAAGTCGCACAAAGGGCTACCCACGGCACCTTGGGTATTGATAATTGATACCCAACACCCACCAATACCCACCAGCAAGCCCTCAGCCATGAGCACCACCGCCGACCTCGTCACCGCACTGAAAAAGGAACTCAAGACCGCGCAGATGACCTACGCCGACCTGGCGCAGGCGCTGGGCATGGCCGAGTCCAGCGTCAAGCGCATGCTGGCCAAGGGCGACATGCCGCTGTCGCGCATCGACGCCATATGCCGTGCCCTGGCGCTGGACTTTGCCGACCTGGCCCGGCGCGTGGCCGATGAACAGCCGCTGCTGAAAGAGCTCACGCAGGAGCAAGAAAAGGCCGTGGTGGGCGACAAGAAACTGCTGCTGATGGCCATCTGCGTGCTCAGCCAGTGGACGCTGGAGCAAGTCGTCGCCACCTACCGGCTCACCGAGGCCGAGGGCATCAAGTACCTCGCGCAGCTCGACCGCATCGGCATCATCGAGCTGCGGCCACTCAACCGCTACCGCCTGAAGCTGGCCAAAACCTTCCGCTGGCGCCCGCATGGCCCCGTGATGAACTACTTTCGCGACCACGCCCTGCTCGACTACTTTGCAGGCGGCTTTGATGGTTCTGGCGAGGGTGTGCTGCTGGTGCACGGCAACATCAGCCGCAGCCTGGCTCCGGCCTTCATGGAACGCATGCAGCGTGTTGCCCAGGATTTTGCCCAGCAGCACCTGGCCGACCAAAAGCTGCCTGACCGCGAGCGCGAGGGCTACACCCTGCTGCTGGCGATGCGCAGTTGGGAATTTGAGGCGTTTGCATCCATGCGAAGGTAAGCACCCCGATTCGTCCTGGCGGCAACGCCACCCTGGTTCGGCATTCCTGCCCCGCATCGCGCCTGTGTCGTGAGCTGGCAGATCCCAGCAACTGCCAATTGCTATTATTTTGATAGCTACTTACGCTTCACCATCAAGCGCTAGAAACCAAAAAGCACCAAAAACCTTGCCCACCAACGGTATGCCAACCGTGCGCCGGCCGGTGCTCCCTTGACGTCACAAACAGAAAACACTATTCTTTAAATATCAAATTTTGTTAATTTAAAGATAGTGAAATGAAAACAACCCGCCAGCAGCAAGACGCCACGCGCCGCCAGATCGTGGCCAGTGCGGTGGACCTCATGACCCGCCACGGCTTTGACGGCACGACGATGAAAGACATCGCCCGCGCTGCTGGCATCGGCGACGCCACGATCTACAAGTACTTCCCCACCAAGGACCGCATCGTGCTGGGCTACCTGGACGACGTGGCCCACCAGGCGCTGGCCGCCACGTTGCAGACCTCCGGGTTCAGCGGCTACGGCCTGCAGGAAAAGCTGCAACGCCTGACCGACGCCGTGCTGGAGCGCCTGCTGGCAGACCGCGAATTCGTGGCCCAGGTGCGCAGCCTGGCGCGGCGCTCGCCGCTGTCGATGCTGGCCGAGCCGCTGGCCGCGCGCCAGAGTCTGCGAGAGGCGGTGGCGAGCTTTCTGGAAGCCGCCGAAGCCAGTGGCGAGATCGAGCCCTGCGACTTCAAAGGCATGGCGGGCGGGCTCTACACCGACTACCTGGCCGGTGTGGTGACCTACTGGCTGGCCGACACTTCCGACGAATTTGCCGACACCACGCAGCTGGTGGACCTGTCGCTGGGGGTGCTGGTGCAGGCGCTGCGTGGCGGGCTGGTCAACCGCGTGCTGCAGCTGGGCGGCTTTGTGCTGCGCAGCCAGATGGCGCGCATGGCGCAGCACAGCAGCGGGCTGATGGGCATGCTGCAGCTGGCCAAGCAAGCCATGGCCACCGCACCCTACGGCGCCCCCCAGGCACGCACAGCAAATGCTGGCTCACCCGCATCGCCAGAGCCCTCCAAGCCGCCCCGTACGCCGCGCAAACCCCGCGCGGCCAGCCCGGCCGCGCCCACTGGCGCTACCACCAAGCCCCCAGCCGCACCCCGTAAGAGGAAATCCGTATGACCGCCGCCCCCACCGTGCGCGAGACGCAGGTGCCCGCACGCACCGCCATCCATGCCGCCCTGCCTGGAGCCGATTTTTTTGATGCCTATGAGGTGGCTGACAGCCAACCGTCGCGCACCGCCCTGCAGGCCTGGCTGGACGTGGTGGCACGCACGCCGCGCTGGACGCAACAGCTCATGACCGTGCGCAACAAGCTGGTGCGGCTGGTGGGCCTGAAAGACCTGGGGCAACTGCACGACGGCTATCCGCCTGCCAGCGGCAGATCGCCGCGCGAAGCCAGCAGCTACCGCGTGGGCGACCGCGTAGGCATCTTTCTGATCCGCCACCTGAGCGACACCGAAGTCGTGATGGGCCAGGATGACCAGCACCTTGACGTACAGGTTGCGCTGACCAAGCACCACGGGCGCTCCGCAACCGCCGGGCAACCGACCATGGTGCTCAGCACCGTGGTGCACATCCACAACACGCTCGGCCATGTCTACATGGCGGTGGTGACACCGTTTCACCGTCGCATTGCGCGCGCCATGGTGCAACGGCTGGCCGACCATGGCGCGCGCTGACCCGCCACGCACCGGCCGTCTGGCGCGCGGCACCATCACGGGCATCACAGCGGCACGCATTGGCATGGCCCAGCTGGGCCACCGTGTGCGCCAACCCTCGGCCCAGGCGCAGGCCGAGCACGAAGCCGCTCTGGGCCGCATCCTGTTTGGCGCCCTGGGCCAGTTGCGGGGCTCAGCGCTCAAAGTGTCGCAGTTGCTCAGCATGCACCCTGGCGTATTGCCCGAGGGCGTGCGGCAAGAACTGGCACGCGCCCACCACCAGGCCCCGCCGCTCAACCGGGCGCTCGTGGGGCGCGTGTTCCGCCAGGCTTTCGGGCGGGAGCCTGAGTCGCTCTTCGACCATTTCGAGCCCACTGCCTTTGCCGCCGCCAGCCTGGGCCAGGTGCACCGCGCTCAGCTCGCGGGCCATGGCACGGTGGCGGTAAAGGTGCAGTACCCCGGCATTGCCGCCACCATCGCCAGCGACATGCAGCTGATGCGCACCGCGCTGCGCGCCCTGGCCCACACCGACATGCCCCTGCCCACCCACACCGTGGTGGACAGTGTGATGAACGAGATTGAGGCCACGCTGCTGCGCGAGGTGGACTACTTGCAGGAGGCCGCGCAACTGCAATGGTTTGCACAGCATGCGGCGCTGCCGGGCGTGGTGCTGGCCCAGCCCATCCTGTCGCACACCCGGGCCCAGGTGCTCACGCAGGAGTTTCTGCCGGGCCAGCATCTGCAGGACTGGCTGGCCACGCAGCCCACACAGGCGCAGCGCGACCGGGCCGGACAGCACCTGTGGGACTGGTTCATGCACTGCATCTTTGTGCTGGGTCGGGTGCATGCCGACCCGCACCCAGGCAACTTTCTGTTCGCCCCGGATGGAACGGTCGGCGTGCTGGACTTTGGCTGCACGCGCACCCTGTCGGGCGCGTTTCGCGCGCAGGTGGTGCAGGCTTGGTCCGCGCTGCTGCGCCCCGCCACCGACCCTCAGCGCAACGCCCAAGTGCTTCAGGCCTACCAGGCGTTGGGACTGCTGCGGTCAGACCTCACCGTGCAGACCTACACCGCCGAACTGGCCCCCGCGCTGGCCGACATGCAAACCTGGCAGATGCAGCCCTTCACACAGCCGGTGTTCGACTTTGCCGGCAAGACGCCACCGCCCATCACCGCGGGCTGCCACCAGCGTGTGCTGGGCGAACACCTGCTCCAGGTGCCCGGCGAAATGCCCGCATTCGAGCGCATGTGGATGGGCCTCATGCACCTGCTCACAGGGCTGGGCGCGCGGGTGCACACACAGCAACTCTTTGGCAAAACCTCCTCGTCTGGGAAGGCATGACATGAATACTGCTTTGATGCTGGCAGCCGGGGGCCTGGCCCTGGTGGGTGTTGCGCACTCGGTGCTGGGCGAGGTCCTTGTGTTTCGACGCCTGCGCACCCGGGGCATCGTACCGACCGGCGGACGACCCGTGCTGCAGGAGCAGCAGGTACGCATTTTGTGGGGCACCTGGCATGTGACCTCCGTGCTGGGATGGGCTTTGAGCGCCGTGCTCTGGCGCCTGGCAACGGTGCCTGCGGACACGGACCTGGGAGCCTGGGTGGCCGATGTGGCGGGGGCTGCCGCACTGTTCAGTGGCATCCTGGTCCTTTTTGCCACCGAGGGCAGGCACCCCGCCTGGTTCGCCCTGCTCGTCGTGGCAGCGCTGGTGTGGTGGCGTTGACGGGCAGTGCCGAAAGCCGACCTGCACCACCCGGGGCCCGCCGGGACCCATCGAGGCGACGGTACGCCGTGGAATGAAGATCACGCAAAGCACGGCTTTCCCCGCGACAGGAAACACAACTTCACAAGACTTCGCAATTCGCCTACACCGGCTTGACGCAGCGTCTGCACCATGAAGTCTCCGGTTCCGCAAGGAATCATCTTGAGGAGATATCCATGGCCCGCAATGCACTCGCTGCTGTATCCATCGCCCTGCTGTCCCTGGGCGCCGCAACGGTGGCGCAGGCACAGACCAGCGCCACCGTCGTCATCCAGTCAGGGCAGCCCCACCACTACCACGCCCCCGCGCCCATGGTGGTGCAATACGGCCCACCACCGCCGCCCCGCCATGAAGTGGTGCCACGCCCCCGGCACAAAATGGTGTGGGTGCCCGGCTATTGGGACTGGCGTGGCCACCGCCATGTCTGGGTTCAGGGCCACTGGGTAAAGGCCCGCCCGGGCTACTACTACCGCGAGCCTCGCTGGGTGGAACACGGCGGCCGGTGGGACCTGCGCCCTGGCCGTTGGGACCGCGATGGCGACGGTGTTCCCAACCGCTACGACCGTGACCGCGACGGCGACGGCATCTCCAACCGCCATGACCGGGACCGTGATGGTGACGGCATCCCCAACCGCCACGACAGTCGCCCGGACAATCCGCGCCGCAACTGATCGGTGAGGCCCGACGGCCAGCACACTGGGCTAGCTGAAAGTCACCTCTGCACAACCCACACCAGGAAAATCGGCAGTTACCACCGCGCCCGGCGCCACCAACACAGTGCCGGTGCAAGACCCGGTGGTCACCCACTGGCCCGCGCGCAGCCCACCCAGGCTGTGCGCGCCTTCGTTGGCCAGCCACACCAGCAGCCTCAGCGGGTCACCTGCCGGGTTGCTCCAGGCGGCGTGCTGCACAGCCACAGCCCCGTTCACTGACAACGTCACAGCTTGCGACAGCGGCTGCACGGCGGTCACATCACGAACCCCGAATCCCACGACCAGCGCGCCATGGCAGGCCTGGTCGGCCAGGCGGCTCCACTCGCCCTGCTGCCCCCAGGCGGCAAAGCGCGTGTCGCACACCTCAATGGCGGCACGCACCGACACCATGGCGGCCTGCACCTCGGCCGCGCTGTAGGGCGTGGCGCGTGCGGGCAGGTCTGCGCCCAGTTCGTACACCAACTCCGCCTCCACCCCCATCACGGCAAAACCTGCCGAGGGAAGGTGGACCGCCTCGCCGGATGCCGCCACCCAGACAGAGTCACGGGTCAGCGCAGCGCGCGCGGGTTGTGCCTGCGGCGAGGCAGCCCCCACCTTCCAGCCAGCGATCTCGCCGCGCTCACGCACCACCGCGTCCTGCACGGCATAGGCCTGGGCAACATCCTGCGGACGCAAACTGGCAGGAAAATCCAGCGGGCGTGGCGTGCGCCCCTTGCGCGCCAGGGTGATGACGGCAGCACTGGCAAGAGGATCGAAAGCGGTATCGGTCATGGAGAGATCCTGGTTGGCGGCGATTGACGTGTACGGGGAACCCGTCCAAGCCGCAGGATTATGAAGAGCCCCGCGCAAGAGAACGCGCCGCGCAAAACCCCGCAGACGCACCCTCATATGCATATACGCGGCACGGCATGTGCTTCTTCGGACAATGCGGGCATTCCCTGAGGCCGGTTCGCGGCCTCGGAAACCCACCCTCCCCAAGGACTCCCCATGCGCCGTTTGCCCCTCCACCGCTGGCTTGTTGCCGTTGCACTCGCCTGTGCACCCCTCACCGCCATCCATGCCGCCGATCCTGCCACCTGGCCGCAGCAACCCGTCACGCTGATCCTGGGCTTTCCGGCAGGCTCGGGCGTCGATGTGGTCGCCCGCGCCGTGCAGGAGCCCCTGGCGCAGCGCCTGGGCCAGCCCATCGTGATCGACTACAAGTCCGGTGCTGCGGGCAACATCGCCAGCGAGTTCGTGGCCCGTGCAAAACCCGATGGCTACACCCTGGCCTTTGGCACGGCAGCCACGCACGGCAGCAATGCCGCGCTGTACAAGAAACTGCCGTTTGATGTGGAAGCCGACTTCGTCCCCGTGGCACCGCTGATCGATGTCTCCAACGTGCTCACCATCAACCCCGCCGTGATCGACGTGAAGACGCTCAAGGAGTTCGTGGACGTGGTCAAGGCCAACCCGGGCAAGTACAACTTTGCGTCCACCGGCAACGGCGCAGGCACGCACATGGCGTTTGCCGAATTCAATGCGCGCCTGGGCCTCGACATGGTGCATGTGCCCTACAAGGGCGGCCCGGAAGCCATCACCTCGGTGCTGCGCGGCGAGACCTGCTGCATCATGAACCAGGTGCAGACCGTACTCCCCCACTACAAGGCCGACAAGGTGCGCCTGCTGGGCGTGACCACCGCCAAGCCGGTGAACGCCGTCAAGGAAGTGCCGCCCATCGCCGCCAGCGGCCTGCCCGGCACCAAGGGTTTTGACAGCTCGATCTGGTTCGGCATCTTCGCGCCCAAGGGCACGGACGCCGCAATCGTCAAGAAGCTCAGCACCGCGCTGCGCGAAGTGCTGGAGCAGCCCGAGGTGCGTGCGCGCTTCGAGGCCAACGGCAACACCGTTCGCATTGAAACACCCGAGCAGTTCCGCGACACCGTGCGCAAGGACCGCGCCAAGTGGGCGCAGGTGGTGAAGGACGCCAAAATCAGCATCGACTGATACCGCGCAGCCCCAGCGCACGACCCGCGACTTCCGGCACCCACCATGTCCACCCCCACCTCCTCATTGGCCCCCATCGGCCTCGCTGCGCTGGAGCAGCGCCTGGCGCACGACCTGCTCACCCTCAACTGGCGTGTCCGCGCCTGGATTCCGCCGCGCCAGCACGCGGGCCAGCCGGTGCATGACGTGCTCATCATCGGCGCAGGCCAGGCGGGCCTGGCAGCCAGCATGGCGCTGGCCCAACAGGGCATTGCCGCCGTGCTGCTGGACCGTGCTCCCCGCGACCTGGAAGGCCCCTGGGCCACCACCGCGCGCATGGAAACCCTGCGCTCGCCCAAAGAGCTCACCGGCCCCGCGCTGGGCCTGCCCTCGCTCACCTTCCGCGCCTGGTTCGAAGCGCAGCGGGGCGACGCGGCCTGGGCGGCGCTGGACAAGATCCCCCGCCTGCAATGGATGGACTACCTGCGCTGGTACCGCCGCGTCACCGAGGCCGATGTGCGCAACGACCATGCCGTGACCGCCGTGCGCCCCCGCGCAGACGGTCTGGTGGAAGTGGATGTGTCGGTGGCCGGTGCCCCCGGCACCACCTGGTGGGCGCGCCGCGTGGTGCTCGCCACCGGCCGCGACGGTCTGGGCGGCCCGCAGGTTCCGGCGTTCATGCAGGGCGTGGACCGCAGCCGCTGGGCGCATTCGTCCGACGTGCTGGACTACGAACGCCTGCGCGGCCAGCGCGTGGGCGTGATCGGCGTGGGCTCGTCCGCCATGGACAGCGCGGGCACCGCGCTGGAGTGCGGCGCCGCCAGCGTGGACCTGATCGCGCGGCGCAGTGCAATGCCGCGCATCAACAAATCCAAGGGCTCGGGCGTGCCCGGGCTCACGCAGGGCCATGCCGATCTGCCCGACACCTGGAAATGGCGCATCCGCCACTACATCAATGTGCAGCAGGTGCCGCCGCCGCATGGCAGCACCCTGCGCGTGTCACGCCATCCGAACGCGTTCTTTCACTTCGGCTGCGCCGTGCAGGCGGTGCGCGTTCAGGGTGCCGACCTGCACGTGGCCACCACACAGGGCGTGTTTGCCTTGGACTTCCTCATCCTGGCCACAGGCTTTGAGATCAACTGGGCGCGCAAGCCCGAGTTCGCCGCCTTTGCAGGCCAGGTGCGCACCTGGGGCCAGCGCTACCAGCCCCCGGCGGGCAACGAAGACCGTGAACTGGCCGACTCGCCCGACCTGGGACCGGTGTTCGAGTTCCAGCCCGCCACGCCCGGCGCCTGCCCCGGGCTGGATCGCATCCACTGCTTCTGCTACCCCGCAGCCCTGTCGCACGGCACCGTGTCGGGCGACATACCGGCCATCAGCGACGGTGCGCGCCGCCTGGCCACCGGCCTGGCGAGCCTGTTCTACCGCGAAGACGTGGAGCACCACTTTGCCATCCTGCAGGCGTACGCCGAGCCCGAGCTGACGGGCGAAGAATGGACGCCCGCCCACACCGCCACCCGCGTGCTGCCCGGCACCGCCCCCCACACGGCAGGCCACCCGCCCGCCCTACACACCCACACCGAAAACGCATGACCATCGACACCGTCACCACCTTCCTCGCCCAGACGCCCGCCGCCGGGCATGTCCAGGCTGTGCGCGCCCAGCGCGCCAAGGCCATCACGGCGACGCAGGCCTGCGAAGACTTGCTGCTGGCCCCCGACCTGCCAGGCACCGGCCTCACCCAGGCCGAGCGCGTGGGTGTGGCACAGGCCGTGGCGCACGCCAGCGGCCTGCCCGCACTGGCGCAGCACTACGCGGCCCGTGCCACCAACGCCGCGGCTCCTGCGGCCAGCCCCCGCTGGCTGGCCGTGCAGCACTTCACCCACCTGCTGGCCACCCAGCCCGCCGCAGCGGACCGCAGCGCCCTGGCAGCGCTCACGCAGGCGGGCCTGCCCACTGCCGACGCGGTGCTGCTGGCGCAGTTGATCGGCTTTGCGGCCTACCAGGCGCGCGTGGTGGCCGGGGTGGCAGCACTGGCCGCCCTGGGGCCGGCATCGGTAGAGCCGACTGCCACCAGCGCAGGCGCACCCGAGGCGCCCTTCGTGCACCCCGCCAACCTGCCCGCGCCGGGCCAGCCCCTGCGCCTAAATGGCTACACCAGCGAAACGCTGGGCTGGTCCGCCTGGCTGCCGGTGGTGGACCCCACCCAGGCCACGCCCGAGCAAAACGCCGTGCTGGATGCCAGCCACCCCAAAGCCCGCAGCTCCGACTTCTACCTGCTGCTGGTGCACCAGCCCCGCGTGCTGGCCGAGCGCTCCGAAGCCTTCAACGCCATCATGTACGCGCCCGGCGGCCTGCCACGTGCCGAGCGCGAAATCGCCACCACCGTGGTCTCGCGCATCAACGGCTGCGTGTACTGCGCCTCAGTGCACGCCCAGCGTTTTGAGCAACTGGCCAAGCGCAACGATGTGATCGCGCAGATCTTCACCGACCCCGATACGGCAGGCACCAACGCACGCGAACGTGCCATTGCCCAGGCCAGCGCTGCCATCACCCGCGCGCCCGGTGCGCTGGCGGCGGCCCACCTGGCCCCGCTGCGGGCGGCAGGGCTGTCGGACCTGGAGATCCTGGACACCGTGCACGCCACAGCACTGTTCGCCTGGGCCAACCGCCTGATGCTGAACCTGGGCGAGGCGGTGTACGCCTGAGCCAGGACCTCGGTGCGCCCGGTGCAGCCGGTGCCGGTGCCGCACTGCATTAGCAGCGATCACCCTGCATAAGCGCACCGCTGGGACGAACGCGGGGCGAGAATGCCCCTCGCAGGAGAGCACGGCGGCCCCCAAGCCGCCGCTGCACCGAAGGCGCAAACTCCCATACACGCTCAGGTCCCGTACTGCACCATTCATCAAAGCCGTCTGGAGAGCCGCCACCACCTGTCAGCAGTGTTGTGGCGCACCGAAGGAGCAAACCGCGCGCCATGTGGGCTGGGCGGTGAATCTCTCAGGTACCAAGGACAGGGGGAGCGGCAGCTTGGCGGACGCGCGCCAGCTGTTTGCTATTAAATGCATAGCTGCTAACGCACGTCCATCAAGCGCTGAACCCTTCAAAGGCTTCAAAAATGCGCGTGATCGTTTTGGGCGCCGGCTTGCTCGGCGTGACTTCGGCTTATTTCCTGCAACAACTTGGCCATGAGGTCACGGTCATCGACCGCCAGGGTGCGCCCGGCGCCGAGACCAGCTTTGCCAACGGCGGCCAGATCTCGGTAAGCCATGCCGAGCCCTGGGCCAACCCCAGCGCGCCGCTCAAGGTGCTGCAATGGCTGGGCAAGGAAGATGCGCCATTGCTCTTCCGCCTGCGCGCCGACATGCGGCAGTGGCTGTGGGGCCTTTCCTTCTTGCGCAACTGCACACCCGCGCGCACGCGCCACAACATCGAACAGATCGTGCGCCTGGGCACCTACAGCCGCGACACGCTGCAGCAGCTGCGCGCGGCCACCGGCATCCAGTACGACCAGCGCACACAGGGCATCCTGCACTTCTATACCAACCAAAAGGAATTCGACGGCGCCCTGGCCCCGGCCGAGCAGATGCGCCAGCTGGGCTGCGAGCGCCAGGTCATCAGCGCCGACGAGGCCGTGCGCATCGAACCCGCGCTGGCCCACATCCGCCCGCAGCTGGCCGGTGCCACCTACACGGCAGAAGACGAATCGGGCGATGCCAACCAGTTCACGCGCGAACTCGCCAAGTTGTGCGAGGCTGCGGGCGTGCGGTTCCGCATGGGCCACCACATCACCGCACTGCGCGAGGTGGGCGGCCGCATCGACCATGTGGAAGTGACCAACGCCGAGGGCCGCTTCGAGCGCGTGCGCGGCGATGCCTTTGTGATGGCCATGGGCTCGTTCAGCCCGCTGCTGGCGCAGCCCTTGGGCATCCGCCTGCCCATTTACCCTGCCAAGGGCTACTCGGTGACGATGCCGGTGAAAGACGCCAGCAAGGCGCACCAGGTGAGCCTGACAGACGACGAGTTCAAGCTGGTCTTCTCGCGCTACACCAGCGAGCGCGGCGGCGACCGCCTGCAAGGCAGAGATGTGCTTCGCATTGCGGGCACGGCCGAACTGAACGGCTATGACCGCCACCTGAACCAGGTGCGCTGCGAGGCCATCGTGCGGCGCGTGGAACAGCTCTTCCCCGGCGCGGGCGATGCCAGCCAAGCCCAGTTCTGGACGGGCCTGCGCCCCGCCACACCGAGCAATGTGCCACTGATCGGCAAGACCAAGCTGGGAAACCTGTTCCTGAACACCGGCCACGGCACGCTGGGCTGGACGCACGCCTGCGGCTCGGGCAAATCACTCGCCCGCATCGTGAGTGGCCTGACGCCCGAGGTGGACTTTGACTTTGCCGGGCTGGCCCCCGGCAATGCGCCCGCGCTGCTGAGTGCGCAAGGAGCGCGCTGAGCATAGGCTCAAATGCTCCTCTTTTAATAGCTGCTTGCGCTTATCCAACAAGCGCTAAAGCCTCAAAACACCTCTGAATCAGCCCATCCCCACCCGTGCGCACTGTGCGCTGGGGTGGGGTGCAGGTGCGGCTGCCACGCGGCAGCCGCACCACACTTTCCGCGTGGCGCCAAGAGGCCTGCAGCCACAGGTTCTTACAATGTCCCGTTGATCAACACCCAAGGGCGCGCAAGGCGCCCTTTGTATGGAAATAGCAATACTGTTCGCCCTCATCTGTCTCAACGGCCTGTTTGCCATGTCAGAGATCGCTCTGGTCACTGCGCGCAAGGCCCGGCTGCAAAAGCTGATTGATGAGGGCGATAGCGGCGCCGCCGCTGCCGTGAAGCTGGGCGAAGACCCCACGCGTTTTCTCTCCACCATCCAGATCGGCATCACGTCGATTGGTGTCCTGAACGGTATCGTGGGCGAGGCCGCCCTGGCCGCCCCGCTGGCCGCCTGGCTGGAGCGCCTGGGGGTGCCGCTGCAATATGGCAGCTACGCAGCCACCGGCCTGGTGGTGGTGCTGATCACCTACTTCTCCATCGTGGTGGGCGAACTGGTGCCCAAGCGCATCGGCCAGTCCTACCCCGAGACCTTTGCCCGCCTGGTGGCACGGCCTATCAACCTGCTGGCACTGGCCACCAAACCCTTTGTGCTGCTGCTCTCCACGTCTACGCGCACGCTGCTGCGCCTGATGGGCGTGAAGGAAACCAGCGGCAGCCCGGTGACCGAAGAAGAAATCCACGCCATGCTGGTCGAAGGCACCACCGCCGGCGTGATCGAGTCGCACGAGCACACCATGGTGCGCAACGTGTTCCGGCTGGACGACCGGCAGATCGGCTCGCTGATGGTGCCGCGCGGCGACGTGGTGTGCCTGGATGTGGATGCGTCGTTTGAAGACAACCTCAAATGCATCGAGGAATCCGACCACGCACGCTTTCCGGTGGTACGGGGCGGCATGGACAACATTCTGGGCGTGATCAACGCACGCCAGTGGATGTCGCGCACGCTGCGCGACAAGGCGCGCGGCGGCCTGGCCGAGCAGCCCCTGCAGACGGCGCTGTACGTGCCCGAAACCATCACGGGCATGGAGCTGCTGGACAACTTCCGCCTGTCGGACGTGCACATGGCCTTTGTGATCGACGAATACGGCGAGGTGCAGGGCATCGTCACGCTGCAGGACCTGATCGAAGCCATCACTGGCGAGTTCCAGCCGCGCGACCCCGAAACGTCGTGGGCGCTGCAGCGCGAGGACGGCAGCTGGCTGCTGGACGGCCACATCCCTGTGCCCGAGCTGAAGGACCGCCTGAACCTGGACACCGTGCCCGAAGAGGAGCGCGGGCGCTACCACACGCTCAGCGGCATGATCATGCTGCTCACTGGCCGCCTGCCCAAGGTGACTGACACCGTGCAGTGGGAGGACTGGAAGCTCGAAGTGGTGGACATGGACGGCAAGACCATCGACAAGATTCTGGCCACACGCCTGTCTCCCGCAGAAAAGGCCGAGGCCGAGGACAGCCCGGTCCTCTGACCGCCAAGGCCTGGCTCATTCAGGCCAGATGCAGCCCGGCTCGGCCCGGCCCTATTGCGCGTTCACAAAAACGGTGAGCACCCCGGTGTAGCCGTACAGGTGGTGGTGGGCAATCTCGCCGCCGGCAAAAAAACCGGCCAGCGGCACATCGCCCAGCGCATGGCGCACGATCTGCAGTTCGGCGCTGGGCCCACCAAAATGCGGGCCACCCCGGCCCGAGCAGCTCACATAAATCGCACCGCAAATGCGCCGCCCCACCTGGGGGTGCACTCCGGCAGGTGCCGATCCACCAGGAGCTGCCGCCAGGTGGCCTTGCAGGTCGGACGACACCATCGGCGCGTGCTCCAGCTCCTCGGGTTCCAGTTCTTCGCGGATTTCTGCGCAGATGCGCATGAGGTCGGCGCGCGCCGCCGCCACATTGCGCTGGCAGAACGCCAGGTGCATGCCCGGCTCCACATGGTCGGCCAGGGCCACGCCCCGGCGGGAGCCGTCCAGCCCCACGATGTGGCGCACACGCGTGTCGGTGCCAAAGTGGCCCGTGCGGCGCTGGCCCTGCGGCTGCGCGCCGACACTGACCAGCCCCGCCAAGGTGGCACGCACCTTGCGCAGCGCGGGCTGCGGGTCGCCACCGTCCAGCGACACCTGCAGCGTGTCGAGCAGCACATCGAGCGCAGGCTCGCCATCGAGTGCGAGCACCACGTTGTCCTGCGCGGCGGTGATGGTGTGCAGCGCGCCCACGGGCTGGCAGCCCTGGGTGACACGCGACACCAGCGCCACCCCGGCACCAAACGCCACGCCCGACAGGCCACCGTCAAACACCCCGCTGGCACCGCCCTGCCCGGCCATGTTGCCGTCGCCGCCCACCGCAAACTGCACACTGCTGGTGCGGCTAGCAGAGAGGCCGCCAAACAGGTAGCCGGTGTCGGTGCGCGCCGCCATTTCGGCCAGCAGCTCGGCCAGCTCGGGCGTGCGGCCATCGGCGTGCACCAGGGCGGTATGCGCCACAAAACCCGTGCCCGGGTGCGGCGCATGGGTGGGCAGCGGCGCCACGCCCGAGAACACGCGGTACTGGTCGGCGGGCACATCGAGCAGCATCACCGACAGCGCGGGCTCGTCAAAGTACTCGGCGTTGTTGGCCGACACGCCCACGCCCACGGTGCCGCTCCAGTCGGTCACCTCGGGCAGTTCGCCGCTCAGGTAATCGAGCAGGGCCTGGGCGTCGTTGCCATAGTGGTCGGTGATGTAGAGCAGGCCCAGGGTGGGTGCCGATGCATAGTCGGGCAGCGCCATCTGGGCGCGCAGTTGAGCCAGCACCAGCGCGGCAGCCATGCGCCATTGGGGGTGGGTGGCATGGCCGGTGGGAAATAGTTTCATCTGAGAGATCTCCATGCCGGGGCGGTGGCGGGCGGGTAGTGCGCCGCCTGTGGATCGTTACCCCCCGCCCGCGTGGGGGCGTGCGTCAGCCCGCTCGCTTGCGGGCCGCCGGGCTGCGGGTGCTGTTCGTCGTCTTCTTGGTGGCGGGTTTTGCCGTGGTTTTGCGGGCCGCAGGCTTCTTGGCAACGGTGGTTTTTTTGGCAGCGCCCGATGCAGTGGACCGCTTGGCACCACCCTGCATGGTCTGCATGCCCTTAGCCGCAAACTGGCTGGCCATGTCGGAGGCCGTCTTGAGCGCTTCCTTGGCAAGGCCGGTGGCCATGTTCTTGGTGGTGTCGATGGCGGTCTGCTTGGCCGCATCCTTCATGGCGTTGGCGGCAATCTGCTGGAACTGGCTGGTGAGCGCGCCCCACCACTGCATCGGGTCCACCACGGCGGGCTCGGGCGTGGCCGCTGTTTTGCCTTTGGCCTTGGGCTTGGCGTTCGCAGCGGGTGCGGGCTCGGCATCGGCCTCGTCCGCAGTTTGCGCGTCGGCATCCGCCGCACGACCCGTCACGCGGGCGGCGGCGCTGGTCATGGCCTCGGCAGCACCGGTGACCGTGTCTGCGGCTTTCTGCACACCGCTCATCACGGTGTCGGCCGTCTTGAGCTTAAAGGCGTTGGCCACATCGCCCATGCTGAAGTTCATGCCCTTGAGCGTGGCCAGGGTCATCTTTTGCACCTCCAGCGCCTGGATGGTGGCGGTCAGTGCACGCGAGTTCTGCTCCAGCCAGAACTGCACGGCCTTCAGTTCGTCGATGCGCTTTTCGAGCTCTTCCACGCTGATGGTGGGCGCCACCCAGTTGCTGAGGCTGGGCAACTGCGGAATGCTGCTGGACGCCCCTTTGGCCAGGCTCTGCAAAAAGTCAAAACCGGGGACAAGTTTGCCGAAACCGAAATTCGATGTGTCGCTCATGGCCGCTCCGCAAGAGATCTGGGTGGGTCTGTGGTGGGGTCACAGCTTACTCCAATGTGTTGCGGCCGGAAGGGGCAGATTCCCGCCCCCGCCCCCGACCCAGCCCCGACTCAGCGCTCCGAGAGCTTTCCGTGCTCTCAGTGCTTGTGGCCGTGCCCTTGGCCCGCCGCTGCGGCACCGCCCGGTGGGGTGGTGGCCACGGGCACGCTGATGCTGAGTTTGCTCTCGGCGCCCTTGGCGTCCTGGAACACCAGGGTGATGGGCACGGCAGTGTCTTTGGCCAGGGGGGCCTTCAGGTCCATCAGCATGACGTGGTAGCCGCCGGGCTTGAGCTCCACGGTCTTGCCTGCGGGCAAGTCCAGGGCGGGGATGGCGCGCATCTTCATGATGTCGCCTTCCATCTTCATCTCATGCACCTCGGTGACGCCCGCAGCGGGCGACTCGGCGCGCACCAGGCGGGCTCCGTCCTGGGCCGTGAGGCGCATGAACGCGCCCGTGGCCTTCTGGCCCTGCACGCTGGCGCGGGCCCAGGCGCCTTCGACCTTGACGGCGGCGGTTTGTGCCCACACGGGAGCGCTGGCAAAAGTGGCGACCAACAGGGCGGCCAAGGAGGCAGTGGAAAGCAGTTTTTTCATGGCAGTGGTTTCGGTTGAGGTGAAAACGTTGGGGGCCAGCGGTGCAGCCCGGAATCAGTGATTGTGGGCACCCGCGCTAGCACCGGGCAGGATTTCCAGCGCTGCGGCTGGGGACTTCAGGTCCGACAGCTTTTGTCCGGGCTTCGGAACCTCGACCCAGTCGTTGCGGCCTTCGGCACAGGCCTGGCGCACCGGCCAGTACACCGTGCCCGCCTGCGCGGGCGTGGTCGCCACCAGCACGAACTCGTCGTAGTGGGCATTGGGCAGCATGTCCTCCGGCGTCTTCGCCGTCCAGGTCACGCGCACCACGTCTTCGGTGATGCTGCGGCCGTGGCTGGTGTAGGGCTGGGCGAGCTTTTCGCGCTGCACCTCCAGCGCCCAGCCCGGCTTGGGCATGGGGCGTGCGCCGCGCATGCCCGCCGGGATGTCCACCGCAATCTGCCGCGTGGGCGAGGCACCGCAGCCATGGCCCACCTTGAACGTGGCCTTGTAACTGGCGCCCGCCGGGGCGACCTGGTATTCGAGCACCACATGGGCAGATGCAGTGCCAAAAAGGCATCCAGCGCTTATCAGAAAAGCGCAAGCAGCTATCTTTTTCATAGTATTCAATTTCATTTTCAGACCTTGCATTTCAACGATTCATTGCCTGCAAAACTGGCGCGCCCGAGGCGAGCGCCACCGCGGAACCGGCTTCGCCGGGCCGCTGGAGGCGTCCCCCTTGGGGGATGCGGCGCAGCCGCTCAGGGGGTTACAAATCCACCTTCAGCTCGGCCATGTAGGTGCGCTGCGGGTAGGGGTGGAAGTTCCAGAACTGGTAGTTGTTCAGGTTGTCGATGCCCACGGCGGCGCTGACCTGTTTGGTAATCTGGTAGCGCACGCGCACATCGGTGGTGAAGTACCGGCTGCTGCCCTGGTAGGCAAAGGCGTTGACATCGGTGTTGTCGAGGGTGCCGTATTGCTTGCCGCTGTAGCGCGCACCCAGGGTGTACGACCACGTGGCGTCGGGCCGGTAGGTGGCCACGGCGGTGGCGCGCCACTCGGGGATGCGCGGCTGCCATTTGCCCACACTGGCCGGGAACTTGTCGTTGCGCGTGATCTTGGAGTCCGTCCAGGTCAGGCTGCTGCCCAGCTCCAGCCCGCGCACGAAGACGTTGGCGGCCTGGTACGACAGCTCCAGCCCCTTGGTCCGGATGGCGTCCACGTTCTGCACGTTGGTGACGTTGGGCGTGACGAGCACATTGGTCTGCGAGTACAGCGCGTCCTTGGTGCGCTCAAAGAACGCCGTCAGGCGCAGCAGACCGTTACCAAGATCACGCTCGGCGGTCAGCTCGGTGGTCCAGCTCTTTTCGGGTTTCAGGTTGGGGTCGTTGTTGATGAGCGTGCCGCTGCCGCTGATGCCGCCCTGGTACAGCTCGGACACCGTGGGCATGCGCACGGCGCGGCCGGTGGAGGCCTTGAGCACCCAAAGGTCGCTGGCCTGGTAGGCCAACGCAGCCTTGGGCGAGACGTAGGTTTCGTTGCGCTCGGCGTGGTTCACCGTGGTGGTGGCGTTGCCGGTCTGGCCGTTGCTGGCGCTCCAGCGCTCGGCGCGGGCGCCCAGCACCGCCTTCCATTGGGGCGCGATCTTCCAGGTGTCTTGCGCCCACAGGCCCAGCAGTTGGGTGTCGCCGTTGAAGGCCTGGTTGCGGGCACCTGCAGCGCCGCTGATCCAGTTGCTGGTGGCGTTCTCGATGGTGCGCAGCTGGTAGCTGTCGCGCTGCAGGCCAAAGTCCACAATGTGCGCGCCCTGCACGCCCTCGGGCCGCCAGGTGCCCTTGGCAGCCAGGGTGTTCCAGCCCGTGCCCTTGCTGTTGACGATGCGGCCTGCGCCGCCGTTCAGCGCCGCAGGCAGTGCCACCGTGGCGGCGCGCAGGGTGTCGGTCTGGTAGTCGTACAGGCTGGCGGCCACCTCCCAGTCGAACGCGCCCTTGGTATTGCTCTTGACCGAGAGCCCGTGCATGAAATGCGTGATGTCTTCGTTGGACACATTGAAGTCCGTGGGCGTGAGCGCAAACGAGCGGCCATTGATGTTCACGTTGCCGCTGTAGACCGCATTGCCGTTGGCATCGCGCAGGTAGCTGGTGGGCCGCCCTTCAGATTCGTTGTGCCACCAGCCGAAGGTGTAGGCCGCCCGCACAGTGGGCGAGAAGTCGTAGGCGATCTTGGCCTTGATGTGGTCTTGCTGCGTGTGGTACTGCGTGGCCGTGCCCAGCAGGTACCAGGGCTGGTTGTTGCGGTTGAGCCCCTGCACCGCGCCTGTGACCGGCGTGCCCGCATTGCCCACGGTGCCAGCGGACACGAGGCGCGTGGGGAAGGTGAGCGGCTGGCCTTCGCTGTCGGTCTTCTGGAAGTTGAGGAACCAGGACCAGTCGCCGTTTTTGTTGCCCACCGAGGCACTGACCTGTTTGCCCGCATAACTGGTGCTGGTGCCATACAGGTCAAACGGCTGGTGCTGGAAGCTGACCTTGCCGTGGGCCTCGAACTGGGTCGGCATGCGTGTGACGTAGTCCACCACGGCACCCACCGAGTTGCCAGCATAGGCGGCGGAGAACGGACCGTAGAGCACGTCCACCCGCTCGATCTCCTCGGGCGTGACCAGCATCCAGCGCGGCGCATTGGTGGGGCCATTGCCCAGGTAGTTGCTCAGCAAAATGCCATCGGCAAACACCATGGAGCGCGCCGGGTTGCCCGTGCCCGAGGCGCGGGTGGACAGCACGGCATGGTTGTAGTCGCCGATGTAGCGCTTGCGCACCAGCAGGCTGGGCAGGTACTTGAGGGCGTCTTCGCTGTCGGTGGCATTGATCGAATGCTCGATCTGCTCGCGCGTCACGCCCTCGATGGTGGTGGGGATCTGCGTGGGCAGCGAAGTGGGCTGGCCGCCGCTGATGGTGACCACGCCCAGCTCCCTGACGGGGGCATTGCTGCTGGTGTTCGCGCTGGAGCCCGTGTTGTCAGCAGTCTGTGCGAAGGCGGGGACAGCCCCGGTAAACGTGAATGTGAGGGCAATGGGAAAGGCACTGGCCACCGCCAGCGCCATGCGACTTTTGCGCATGGGAACTCCTGAATTTCAAGCCAAATAGGCCGCCAGCGCTTATCTATCAAGCGCAAGCAGCTACTAAATAAATAGCAATTTCAGGAAAGAGTGGGGGGCCCGCGCGGCGGCAGCGGCGCGGCGGTGCGCGCAGCAATGTGCGCGGCAGGAATCGTGCGCAGGGCATGCGCCAGGGGGTGGACAACAGGCAGCCGGGCCTGAGACACAGGAGGCGGCGCACCCACCTGCGCGCACAGCGGGCAATCCAGCGTGTGGCTGGACATTTCCTTGGCGCCATCGTCGGTCTTGACCAGCAGCTTGATCGCGCCTGAACCCGAACAGATTAGCTCCATCGCCTGCGGATTGACCAGCGGTGACGCCACGGCCACGCCGATCGACAACACAAACCACGCCAGCACAAGGCGGGCGAGCCAGCGAAGGCTTCGAATGGTTTGCAGGGAGGGCATGGGTGCGGATTGTAGGGGGCCTGGGTGCGTCCTTCTTGTCCCGGGTCATCTGCGCGACGGACTGTGCCCCCGCCCCCACCTAGGATGCAGGCTGCATTCACCACCACAACGGAGACGCCACCATGCTCACACTCTGCGGCTTTTCGGCCAGCAACTACTACAACAAGGTCAAGCTCGCCCTCCTCGAAAAAGGCCTGCCCTTCACCGAGGAACTGGCCTGGGTGGGCGAGACCGACCGCAACGCCAGCCCGCTGGGCAAAGTGCCCTACCTGCGCACCCCCGAGGGCCCACTGTGTGAATCGGCCGTGATGGCCGACTACATCGAGGCGGCACACCCCGAACACCCACTGATCCCCACCAACCCCTACGAGGCCGCCAAGGTGCGCGAGCTGATCACCTTTCTGGAGTTGCATCTGGAGCTGGTGGCACGCAACCTGTATCCCCAGGCGTTTTTTGGCGGAACCGTGAGCGACACCGCTAAGGAAAAGGTAGGAGCGCAGCTTGAGAAAAACATTGCCGCCTTCGGTCAGCTCGCCAAGTTCAGCCCCTACGTGGCGGGCGACACCTTCAGCCTGGCCGACTGCGCAGCCATCGTGCACCTGCCGCTGGTCAGCTCGGCCACCAAGATCATCTATGGCCGCGACTACCTGGCGGGCCTACCCGTGCGCGAGTACCTCGCGCGCATGGCCGAGCGCCCGCACGTGCAACGCGTGAACAACGACCGCAAGACCAACACCGCAGAGATGCTGGCGCGCCCGCCCAAGCGCTGAGCCCGCCACGCAGCGGTGCCACCAGGGTGGGGCACCGCGCGCCATCCCTTGACCTTGCTCAACCCAGCGCGCCGCGCCCAGGCGCACCATGCAGGTATCCGATCACCCAAGGAGACCCCGCATGGACAAGACCCAAGCCGCACCATTCCGCCAGCAGTTACTGGCCCAGCAATCCGAGTTGCTGGCCCAACTGGCCGCGCAGCGCGGTGGTGTCATCGGCCGCGCCGAGGCCGCCGCCGACCACTTCGGGCAACCAGAAGACCCACGTGCCCAGGTTGCCACCGAACGTGAGCTGGAATTTGCCTTGGGCGAACGCGAGACCGCACACCTGACGGCTGTCGACACCGCCCTGGCCCGCATCGAAGCCGGCACCTATGGCGAGTGCACGGATTGCGGCACCCACATCACCGCCGCCCGCCTGCACGCCACGCCCGAGGCCGCACGCTGCGTGCATTGCCAGGAAAAAGCCGAGCAGCACCCGCGTGCTGCGTGAGCCGGTTCGCCCGCTCAGCCCCTCTTAGTTCCCGTTTTTGTCATCACTTCTAGAAAGCCGATTCATGAGCACTTTTCACGCCGTTGTCTGGATGGACCAATCCGAAGCCCATGTGGTGATGTTCGACCGCGAACACGCCGAGGCCCAGCGCATCAAGTCCCGCAGCCACCACAAGCACCAAGGCAAGGCCGATGACCTGACACCGTTCTTTACGGACGTGGCACAGGCGCTGACCGACACCCGTGAAGTGCTCTTGACAGGCCCTGGACTGGTGCGCACCCAGTTCCGCGATTGGGTGACGAAGCACCGTGCTGCAGTCGCCGACGCGGTAGTGGATTCAGTAGCAGCCGATCACCCCTCGGACGCCCAGCTGGTAGCCATGGCGCGCCAGTACTTCAAGAAGTTTGACAACATGGCTGCCGATCCGTCGGTCGTCTGACCGCCTTTCCGATTGCGCCCACACGGCGCTTACAACGCGCTCACAACGCTGCCCCGGCTGCTATCCTCTGCGGGATGCGCAGCCTCTTTCACCTCGCCTTCCACGTCACCGACCTGGGTGCCGCCCGCCGTTTCTACGGCGGCGTGCTCGGATGCCAGGAAGGCCGAAGCACCGACACCTGGGTGGACTTCGACTTTTTTGGACACCAGATCTCCTTGCATCTCGGCGCGCCGTTTGCCAGCGCCCGCACGGGGCACGTAGGCGACCATTTGGTGCCCATGCCTCATTTCGGCGCCATTTTGGAACTGCCCGACTGGCATGCACTGGCTTCACGGATCAAGGCATCCGACACCGCCTTTGTGCTGGAGCCCCAGGTGCGCTTTGAAGGTCAGCCCGGTGAGCAGTGGACGATGTTCTTCCACGATCCCAGCGGCAACCCAATCGAGATCAAGGGCTTTCGCTCGCTGGACACGGTGTACGCAGCGTGAGCTACACCTTCGCCTCCGCCACCATCTTGCTCCTGCTGATCACCGATCCGCTGGGCAACATCCCCATCTTTGCCAACGCATTGCGTGGCGTGCCGCCAGAGCGCCGGGCCTGGGTGATCCTGCGCGAAGTGCTCATCGCATTTGCCCTGCTGCTGGTCTTCCTGTTCTTTGGAGCACAGTTTTTGCGCGTGATGAACCTGAGCGATCTGTCGCTGCAGATTGCGGGCGCCGTGGTGCTGTTTCTGATTGCCCTGCGCATGATTTTTCCATCCGCAGATGGCCCGCAGGCCGAGCTGCCCGGCGAACCCTTGATCGTTCCACTCGCCATCCCGGCTCTGGCAGGCCCGTCAGCGCTGGCCACCGTCATGCTTCTGGTGGCCCAGGCGCCGGAGCGCCGTTGGGAATGGGTGGGCGCGCTGTGCGTCACCATGGCGGTGTGCGCAGTGGTGTTACTCATGGCCGAGCGCATCCAGCGCCTGGTGGGCGAGCGTGTAGTGATGGCGTTTGAGCGACTCATGGGCCTGATCCTGGTCGCCATTTCGGTGGAAATGCTGATTCGCGGGATCAAACAGCTCGCGCACCAGCTGTAGCCGCACCGCCCGCAGGCAACTGGCGGCGAACCAGCGTTTTTGCCTTTGCCTGGCTGGGGGTGTGCGCCAGCCAAGCTGGAGCTCCACCAGCCACTTTGCCTATCGGCGTTGCAGCAGAGGGATGGAGCCGAGTGCAAACACCGAATTGGGAACACCTACGCGCGCCATCAGCGGGCGCGGCTTGGCATTCAGCTTGGGCCGAGGCGCTGCGGGAGCCATTTCCTCGGCCACCACACCCTTGGCATGCTGCTGTGCCACAAGATCTTGCAAGGTCACCGACTGGAGATACTCCATCACCCGTGCATTGAAGGTGGACCAGAGCTCGCCGGTCATCGACTTCACGCGGGCAGCCTGGCCAGCATCCAAGCTGTGCAGCTCGTCGGCCTTGAGGTTTTCCACAGCCAGAATGATCTCGGCTACCGAGATTTGGTCGGCGTTGCGGGCCAGGGTGTATCCGCCTCCCGGCCCACGCGTGCTATCCACGAGCCCGGCACGGCGAAGTGCGCTGAACAGCTGTTCCAGGTAGGACAGCGAGGTACCCTGCCGGGCGCTGATCGTCGAGAGCGCTACCGGCCGCATCTTCTGGCGCAGCGCCAGGTCGGTCATGGCCGTTACCGCAAGTTGTCCTCGGGTGGTGATCCGCATCGTTGCTACTCCTTGTGAATGTCGACAGTTCCAGACCGCAGCACGCTGTCTGCGATGTGGGGCCAGGGCTTCAATGTAGGAGTTTTGACACTTCGCGTATATTCGTTTTATCAGCGTTTATTCATCGCTTTTTTCGAAGTAACTCAGTGCCATGAATTTCAAGCACCTGCGGTATTTTTGGACAGTTGCAAAGGCGGGAGGGGTCATGCGAGCTGGAGAGCAGCTCCATACCACGCCCCAAACGCTGAGCGGGCAGATCAAGCAACTGGAGGAATGGCTGGGCCACGATCTCTTTCGCAAGCGGGGACGGGGACTCGAACTCACCAGCGAAGGTCGCGTCGCTCTGGCTTACGCTGAACAGATTTTTGCGTTAGGCGACGAACTGGAGAAGTCCGTCCGCCTGTCACGCGGCCAGGCCAAGCCACTCGAGTTCCGCGTCGGGGTGGCAGACTCGATTGCGAAATCTGTGGCCTATCACCTGCTGGAACCTGCGCTGGGCATGCCTGAGCAAGTGCACATGACCTGCCAAGAGGGAAAATTCCCAGAACTCATTGCACAGCTGAGCCTGCACCGGCTGGATCTGGTATTGGCCGACGAGCCCGTATCCAAAAAAATCGGCGTCAAGGCCTTCAACCACCCCCTGGGAACCAGTGGCATGAGTTTTTTGTGCGCTCCTGGGCTGAAGAGCCAGCTGAAGGGCTCCTTCCCCGAATGCCTTCAGAGCACTCCTATGCTGATCCAGGGTCCGATGTCTTCGGTACGCCAGCAGCTCGACCATTGGTTCAACAAACACCACTTGCAGCCACGGATCGTGGGCGAGTTCGACGACAGCGCCTTGATGAACGCATTTGGGCGCGAAGGGCGCGGCGTCTTCACATCTCCCACTGTACTGGACGAAGAAACCACGGCGCAGTTTGGCGTGGAGGTGATCGGCCGCACGACGGAATTGGTCGAAGAATTTTTCGCGATTTCTGTCGAGCGACGCATTACACATCCATGCGTGGCAGCCATCACCAAAGCCGCCAAGGCCGATCTTTTTGGCAGTTAGTTTGCCGGGATACGCGTCCATACCAGCCTCGAACACCAAGTAGGTTGAGCCGCTGCATGGATGCCAACTGCAAAGCGCACCAAGCGCTTTGTGGCTCACTTGCCGATCCTGTGTTCTGTGGGTTCCACCCCGGCTCTCCCAGAGAGCTGCATGCAAACCCAGCAATACCTCTCAGAAGCTGCTGAATGCCAGGCCTCCTGGATGAGCGTGCCGCCCAAATTGATCGAGACATGACATGAATGAGCACGCGGCAGCCTTGACCAGCTCACTCCCGCCTGCTGCAGCGACATCCAGTCAGAGACAAAAACAAAAAAGCCCACTGTAGAGTGGGCTTTTTTGTTCAGCAGTTTTTTGCTTTGTTTGGTTGCGCGAGAAGGATTTGAACCTCCGACCTTTGGGTTATGAGCCCAACGAGCTACCAGACTGCTCCATCGCGCGGTAAGGAATAAATTATACCCTATTATTCAGCAGCTGCCGAATTATTTTCAGTTTCAGCAGCACGATCAACCAATTCGACCAGTGCCATAGGCGCGTTGTCACCAACACGGAAACCCATCTTCAGAATACGGGTATAGCCACCAGGACGCACCTTGAAACGGGGGCCGAGGTCGTTGAACAGTTTGGTCACGCTGTCACGATCACGCAGACGGTTGAACGCGAGACGACGGTTGGCAACGGAGTCTTCCTTAGCCAGAGTGATCATCGGTTCGATCACACGGCGCAGTTCCTTGGCCTTAGGAACAGTGGTTTTGATAACTTCGTGCTCGATGAGCGAGTTCATCATGTTCTGCAGCATCGCGAGGCGGTGCGAGCTGGTACGGTTGAGTTTGCGGAGGCCGTGTCCGTGGCGCATGGTGCTTTCCTTTGAGTAATTAATTCAGGCAGCCGTATCAGGTACTGCCCGAGGCACTGTTCCCGGCGGGGAACCCATAATTATAACTTAACGCTTATCCAAGCCAGCTGGTGGCCAGTTTTCCAGTTTCATGCCCAGCGTGAGGCCACGCGATGCGAGCACTTCCTTGATCTCGTTGAGCGACTTGCGGCCCAGGTTAGGGGTCTTGAGCAGCTCATTCTCGGTGCGCTGGATCAGGTCACCGATGTAGTAGATGTTCTCGGCCTTCAGGCAGTTGGCGGAACGCACGGTCAGTTCCAGCTCGTCCACAGGGCGCAGCAGGATCGGATCGAACGTCGCATTGCCGCGTGGGCCTGCAGGTGCGTCGAACGCAGCCAGCTCGCCACCTTCCAGCTGTGCAAACACAGCCAGCTGTTCCACCAGGATCTTGGCCGATGCACGCACTGCGTCTTCAGCGGTGATGGCGCCGTTGGTTTCGATCTCGACCACCAGCTTGTCCAGGTCGGTACGCTGCTCCACACGGGCGCTTTCCACGGTGTAGCTCACGCGCTTGACGGGCGAGAACGAAGCATCCAGCACGATGCGGCCGATCGACTTGGTCGATTCGTCGGCATAACGGCGCAGGCTGCCAGGCACGTAACCACGGCCCTTTTCCACCTTGATCTGCATGTCCAGCTTGCCGCCTGCCGACAGGTTGGCAATCACGTGATCGGGGTTGACGATCTCGACGTCATGGGGCGTCTGGATGTCGCGCGCGGTGACCACGCCTTCGCCATCCTTGCGCAGGCTCAGCGTGACTTCATCGCGGTTGTGGAGCTTGAACACCACGCCCTTGAGGTTCAAGAGGATGTTGACCACATCTTCCTGAACGCCATCGATGGACGAGTACTCGTGCAGAACGCCTGCAATGGTGACTTCCGTCGCTGCGTAACCCACCATGGACGAGAGCAGGACGCGCCGGATGGCGTTGCCCAGCGTGTGGCCATACCCACGCTCGAACGGCTCCAGTGCGACCTTGGCACGATTGTGGCCAAGCTGCTCGACATTGATCGCCTTGGGTTTCAGCAAATTGGTTTGCATTCAGACTTCCTCTCAATACCCCCAGCTCGTTACACCGGTAAGG
>CAXIRU010000106.1:0-65918 GCA_964031875.1 Acidovorax facilis | reverse complement strand
GGCGCTTGTTGATAGCCGAGCTATCAACTGCACCCCGCGTCTAGCATCCCATCCCGGCACGGCGCTTGCGCGACCCTGAAAAGATCTTGAACAGGTTCTGAGGCGCCCTGGCCTTGCCGGGTGCGCCGGTCAGGGTACAGACGCCTGCATCCAACTACCAGTTTGAGGAACATGGAACACGACAACATACTGCGGGTGGCCACCTACAACATCCACAAGGGCGTACAAGGCATCGGCCCGGCGCGCAGGCTGGAGATCCACAACCTGGGGCTGGCGGTGGAGCAGCTCGATGCCGACATTGTCTGCCTGCAGGAGGTGCGCAAGCTGCACCGGCGCGAGGCAGCGTATTTTCAGCGCTGGCCCGAGCTGCCGCAGGCCGAGTTCCTGGCCCCCGAAGGCTACGAGGCGATCTACCGCACCAACGCCATCACCAAGCACGGCGAACACGGCAATGCCTTGCTGTCGCGCTGGCCCGTGATCGGCCACCAGCACGAGGACATCTCCGACCACCGCTTTGAGCAGCGGGGCCTGCTGCATGTGGAGGTGGACGCCCATGGTCGCCGCGTGCATGTGATCGTGGTGCACCTGGGCCTCATTCCGGGCAGCCGCATCCGCCAGATTGAGCGCCTGCAGCGCTTCATTGACCGCGAGGTGCCGCCTGGCGCGCCGCTGGTGGTCGCTGGCGACTTCAACGACTGGGGGCTGCACATCAAGCGCATGCTGGCTGGGTTTTCGCTGCATGAGTTTGATGCGCCCCGCGCGTTCACCTACCCCGCGCGGCTGCCGCTGGCCCAGCTGGACCACGTGTATGCGCGCGGCCTCACGCCCGTGTCGCTGCACGTGCCGCGCGGCCGTATCTGGTGGCGCATGTCGGACCACTTGCCTCTGATCGCCGAGTTCCGGCTATGACGTTGGCGTGCTCATTGGGCGCCTGCCCTGCAGGAGCGTGTTTTGCGCATGAGGGGCTGTCGTGCGCGGCCTGAGAAGAAAACCACCTGCCAGCCCGCGCGGGATCGACTTTGCCGACGACCACCAGGTGCATCTGCTGCAAGGTGCGCAGGAGCTGTTCCCGGCCCTGGTCCAGGCCATGGACGCTGCGCTTTCAGACATTCAGTTCGAGTCGTATATCTTCGACTTCACGGGAGCGGGGGCCGAGGTGGCAGAGGCCCTGATGCGCGCCGCTGCCCGTGGCGTGCGAACGCAGCTCGTGGTGGATGGCGTGGGCACGGGCCCCTTGCCTGCCGACTGGGCCCAGCGCTTTGACGCAGCGGGCGTGCAATACAGTGTGTATTCGCCGCTCGGGCCGCTGGGGCTGCTGCTGCCGCACCGCTGGCGGCGGCTGCACCGCAAGCTGTGTGTGGTGGATGGGCGCCTGTTGTTTTGTGGCGGCATCAACGTACTCGATGATTTTCACGACCCCAACCACGGCGTACTGGATGCGCCGAGGTTCGACTTTGCCGTGCAGGCCACGGGCAGTCTGGTGGAGATGGCCAGCGACACCATGGAGCAGCTTTGGTGGCGTATGCAGGCCGTGCGCGATGTGCGCCAGCGCCGCCTGCCCGAAGCGCTGCACGCCCTGCGCGCCGCCAGTGCGGCCAGGCACGCGGCAGACGCGGCAGCGCATACCGAAGCGGGTCCGTCCATGCGCGCGGCCCTGGTGCTGCGCGACAACGTGCGCCACCGTACGCGCATCGAAAAGGCCTACCTGCGGGCCATCGGCCTGGCGCGGCACGAAGTCATCATTGCCAACGCCTACTTCATGCCCGGCGGCAAGCTGCGCCGTGCGTTGGTGATGGCGGCGCGCCGTGGCGTGCGCGTGCGGTTGCTGCTGCAGGGGCGCTACGAATACTTCATGCAGTACCACGCGGCCCGGCCCGTGTATGGCGCGCTGCTCGACGCCGGTGTGGAAATCTACGAGTACGCCCCCAGCTTTTTGCACGCCAAGGTGGCGGTGATTGACGCGCAGGGTGTGCGGCCCTGGGCCACGGTGGGCTCGTCCAATCTTGACCCCCTGAGCCTGCTGCTGGCGCGCGAGGCCAACGTGGTGGTGGAGGATGGTGCCTTTGCCACCGACCTGCGCCAGCGCCTGGTGCACGCCATGCAGCATGCGGGCCGCCGCATGGACCCGGCGCGTTACGCCGACCGCCCACTGCGCCAGCGTGTGCTGGACCGCATTGCCTTCGGACTGATGCGCCTGGCACTGTGGGTGACAGGCAACCGGTACTGAGGTCGTGACGATTGCAGCGAAGCCCATGCCCTGGGATGAATGTTTGCTATTAATTTTATAGCTGTTTGCGCTTGCTGGATAAGCGCTAGAGGCTAAAAACCCCTGAGTTCCGAAGCCCGGCGTTCGCTGTTACGATGCTTGCCATGTCCAGCAAACCTGCCGCCGATATGACGCACATCCCACCGGACGAAGGCACGCCCGTTTCCGTCAAGATCCGAGAACGCCTTGCCGCCGCCCGCAAGCGCTTTCACGCCAACGACAACATTGCCGAATTCATCGAGCCCGGCGAGCTGGAAAAGCTGCTCGACGAGGTCGAGATCAAGATGCAGGGCGTGCTCGACAGCCTGGTCATCAACACCGAAGGCGACCACAACACCAACAACACCGCGCGCCGCGTGGCCAAGATGTACCTCAACGAGGTGTTCCGCGGCCGCTATGTGGCGCAGCCGCCCATCACCGAGTTCCCCAACGCCGAGCACTTGAACGAGCTGATGATCGTGGGCCCGCTCACCGTGCGCAGTGCCTGCAGCCACCACTTCTGCCCCGTCATCGGCAAGATCTGGATCGGCGTGATGCCCAACGAGCACACCAACGTGATCGGCCTGTCCAAATACGCGCGCCTGGTGGACTGGATCATGGGCCGCCCCCAGATCCAGGAAGAAGCCGTGGTGCAGCTGGCCGACCTGATCATGGAAAAGACCCAGCCCGACGGCCTGGCCATCGTCATGGAAGCCAGCCACTTCTGCATGTCCTGGCGCGGCGTGCGCGACAACGACAGCCGCATGATCAACTCGGTCATGCGCGGCGTGTTCCTCAAGGACAGCGCCCTGCGTCGTGAATTTTTGTCCCTCATTCCTGGAAAGAACTGACCCATGTTGGTACGCCTGCTTTACGCCAGTCGCGCGGTCGATACCTCGCCCGCCGCCATTGAAGCCATCCTGACGCAGTCGCGCCAGCACAACCCCGGCAGCGGCATCACCGGCGTGCTGTGCTACGGCGGCGGCGTGTTTTTGCAAGCCATCGAGGGCGGCCGCTCTGCGGTGAGTGAGCTGTACGGCCACATCCAGAAGGACCCGCGCCACAAGGACGTGGTGCTGCTGCACTACGAAGAAATCGCCGAGCGCCGTTTTGGCGGCTGGACCATGGGCCAGGTCAACCTGTCCAAGATCAACCATTCCATCCTGCTGAAGTATTCCGAGAAGCCCGAGCTGGACCCGTACTCCGTGTCGGGCAAGGTGTCGTTTGCGCTGCTTGAAGAGTTGATGGCCACGGCCTCCATCATCGGCAGGGCCTGAAAAGCGGGGCGCTTGGCTACTGCGCGGCCTGATCCCGGGCCTGCGGTACTCGCCGCACGGGAGTGCGGCTGCGTTCCTCAACCCAGGCTAAGGCCGCTCGCTACGCCAATCACCCCACTTTTCGTCGTTGTCCTGAACTCATCATTGCAGCCGCAGCCCGCAGGGGCTGCGGCTTTTTGCATTCAAGCCCTCCCTCATCCTGACCCGTGACCTTCACCGCCTTCGCCCTCATCATCCTCGCCGGCCTCATCCACGCCTGCTGGAACATCGTGGCCAAGAAGGCCGGGGGGGACTCGCGGTTTGCGTTCTTCACCTCGGTGATCATGATGGTGGTCTGGGCGCCGCTGGGCTGGTACCTGGGGCGCGACGCGGTGCCGCTGTGGGGCGCCGTGGAGTGGGGCTTTGTGGTCGCCAGCGGGCTGCTGCATGTGGCTTACTTCGTCATCCTGCTGCGCGGCTACCGCGTGGCGGACCTCACCGTGGTCTACCCGCTGGCGCGCGGCTCCGGGCCGCTGCTGTCATCGCTGGTGGCCATCACGCTGCTGGGCGAGCAGATATCCGCACTGGGCGCCTTGGGCATTGCGGGTGTGGTGGGTGGCGTGTTCCTCATCGCGGGCGGCCCCAGCCTGCTGCGCGCGGCGCACGACCCCGCCGCGCGCGCGCGGGTGCACAAGGGCATGTTGTATGGCTTGCTCACGGGCGCCTTCATTGCCAGCTACACGGTGGTCGATGGCTACGCCGTCAAGTTTCTGCTGATGTCGCCCATCCTCGTGGATTACATGGGCAATTTTGTGCGCGTGGGTCTGCTGGCCCCCGTGGTGCTGCGCGACCTGCCCACCGCTCGCACGCTGTGGCAGGCGCAGTGGCGTTTTGCCTTGGCCGTGGCGGTGGTGAGCCCGGTGGCCTATGTGCTGGTGCTGTACGCCATGCAGCAGGCACCCCTGTCGCACGTGGCCCCGGCGCGCGAGGTGTCCATGCTGTTTGCAGCGCTGATCGGCGGGCACCTGCTGGGCGAGGGCGACCGCTTGGCGCGCATTTTTGGCGCGCTGTGCATTGCGGCAGGCGTCACGGCGTTGGCACTTGGATGACGGCCATGGCACCCCCACCCCTGCTGCTGGGCTGCGACTTCTCCAGCAGCCCCACGCGGCGCAAACCCATTGTGCTGGCGCTGGGCCAATGCCAGGGCGCGCGCGTGCAGCTCACCGCGCTGCAGCCGTTCGACACCCTGGCCGCGTTTGGCCAGTGGCTGGCCCAGCCCGGCGACTGGGTGGGCGGGTTCGACCTGCCCTTTGGCCTGCCGCGCGAGCTGGTGCAGGCGCTGGGTTGGCCCACCAGTTGGCACGCCTGCATGCAGCACTACCGCAGCCTCAGCCGCGCGCAGATCCGCGACCAGTTCGCCGCTTTCTGCGATGCCCGCCCGGTGGGCGGCAAGTTTGCCCACCGCGCCACCGACGGGCCCGCAGGCTCCAGCCCCTCGATGAAATGGGTGAACCCGCCCGTGGCCTACATGCTGCACGCGGGCCTGCCGCTGCTGCTGGACGCTGGTGTGCACCTGCCCGGCCTGCACGCAGGCGACCCCCGCCGCGTGGCCCTGGAGGCCTACCCCGGCCTGCTCGCGCGCGAGGTGCTGCAGCGCCGCAGCTACAAAAGCGACGACCGCGCCAAGCAAACGCCCGACCGCCTCATCGCCCGCAAAGATTTGGTGAACGCGCTGGAGCTGGGCCAGACCCGCCTGGGCCTGCGCCTCAAGCTCAGCCACGCCCAGCGCGACGCGCTGGTGCAAGACGCCAGCGGCGACAGCCTGGACGCCGTGCTGTGCCTGCTGCAGGCCGCCTGGGCGGAGCAGCGCCATGCCGAGGGCGACGCGCTCTATGGCCTGCCACCGGGGCTGGACCCGCTGGAAGGCTGGATCGTGACGGCGGACAAGCCTTGACCGACGATCCCGCCCCTTTTCCGGGCATCGGCCCGCCGCAGGCTGCGTAGCATGGGCGGTACACGCTGGATGCTTTGTTTGCCCATGTCTTTTGTCCCCCGCCGCTTGCTAGTCCTGGCTCTGCTAGCCCCGCTGCTGCTGCAGGCCGCCCCCGCGCCCTGGTACTACTGGCGCAGCCTGGTCGATGGCCAGCGTGTGTGCGCGCAAACCTCGCCCGGCTCGGGCTGGGAGCAGG
This sequence comes from Acidovorax facilis, assembly GCA_964031875.1. Taxonomy (GTDB): domain Bacteria; phylum Pseudomonadota; class Gammaproteobacteria; order Burkholderiales; family Burkholderiaceae_C; genus Acidovorax; species Acidovorax facilis_A. The sequence continues at coordinate 60,228 of CAXIRU010000106.1, read as the reverse complement.
ACAGCGCTGCTTATGAAGGCCCTGGCTGCCAGCCGCGCCGCAAGGTGCTGGTCGTGCCCATGCGGTGATGGGCCGCACGGTGGGTGGTGGGCAGGCGGTTGTTATAAAAAACATAGCTATCAGCGCTTATTGCATAAGCGCTAGCAGCCAAAATTGCTTGCAATCATGTGCATGCATTCGATAATGGCACGCATGACTGAACTCATCCTGATCCGCCACGGCGAGACCGACTGGAACCGCGAGCTGCGCTTTCAGGGCCATGTGGACGTACCCCTCAACGCCACCGGCCACGAACAGGCCCGCCGCCTGGCCGAGCGCCTGGCCGCAGAGCGCCCCGTGGTGCACCACCTTATCTGCAGCGACCTCATCCGCACCCAGCAGACCGCCACGCCCAGCCTGCAGGTGCTGTTCCCCCAGGCCCGCATCGACACCCTCACCGACAGCGCCCTGCGCGAGCAAAACTTTGGTGTGGTGGACGGCAAGCGCGTGGACGACGTCAAGCAGGACCATGCCGACGCGTGGAACCAGTGGCTGCGCTTTGAAGCCGACTACGGCATGCCCGGCGGCGAGACCACCCGCCAGTTCCACACCCGCGTGATGGATGCCGTCTACCGCATCGCCCAGCAGCACAGCGGCCAGACCGTGATGGTCGTTACCCACGGCGGCGTGCTGGACATGATCTGGCGCACTGCGCGCGGCACTGGGCTGGACGGCCCGCGCCAGAGCGACATCCCCAACGCAGGGCTCAACCGCGTGCGGGTGAGCGGCGAGGCGGTGGAGGTGCTGGACTGGGCCGATGTGCGGCACTTGGCGGATTTGCCGGAGCAGCCGGTGTATGACCAGAGGAAGTTGGTGGTGCGGTGAGGTCAGCGAGTGGGAAGTCGACTCGGACGGTCACGTGTCAATAGTCAAGACTCGCGTAACTCATCTGCAACGGTTCGAAGTGCGTAAAGCATGCCGAAGAGCTCTTCAGGGTGATACCGAAAAATTGCCTGCTCTAGCGGCGCCCCCTCAGCAATCCATTTTTCTCCAAGCGTTGCGTACTGGTCTTCTGATCGTCCGTCATAGCGCTCCCATGGATATCGTAGGGCAACAAAGTTCTCTCCCCATTCCTTGAAAACGCTCTGATGATTGTTCGTTAAGCCCGATGGCCCAATTCGCTCTCCTGCTAGGGCTAGTAGGTGAACTTGCATCTCTTTCGGCAAACGTTTGAACAGCTTGTCATAACTATGTCCGTGTGCCTTTTTATGGAGCGTTTTCTCAAAAACCACTTTGAGCAAAAGCTCCATGCCTAGCAAGCGCAGTAAATACTGGGAATCAAATTGATCGCCGTCGTCTGATGCGTTATGAAGTAATTCCGCGTCACTTAATCTTTGGAGTGCCTGCTGGTGCATCAGTCTCAGACGCAACTTGTTGATCTGTGAGGCGGGCTTTTTGTACTTTTCAGGTAGCCCCAATTGCTTATTCACCACCCCCACCTGCCGCGCTAACCGCACCGACTCCGGCTGCCCATTCACCAACGGCTGCAACACGTTCTGCACCGCCGTCCACTGCCCGTTGCGCTGCAGCGCATCCAGCCAGATCTGGTGAAACAAATCTCGCTGCGCATGGCTGCCGCCAATTTCCACCAGCCGGGGCAGGGCCGCGCCCAGCTTCTCCACCGCCGTCGCCCAGTCGCCCTGTGCATGCGCCAGCAAGCCCTGGGCGGCAGGCACGCACACCTGTTGCCACACAGTGCGTTCATGCGCCTCGGTGCGGGTGGCGGCGTGGGCTGCGATGTTGTTGTGCAGCGTGCGTGCGGCCTCGGTGCGCCCGGCGCGGGCCAGGCCGTAGAGGTATTGCAGGTCCAGAAAGGGCAGCACATGGTCGGCCAGGCGCAGTGCCAGGTGGTCGGCCACGTCGGCCCAGCGTGGCCCCACATCCACGCCCGCCAGCTCCAGCCGGGCGAGCAGGGACACGGCGTTGATCTGGTCTTGCGTGTATTCCTTGACCACGCCCCACACGTGGCGGTCGTAGAGCGCCAGCACCTCGGCATGCCGGTCTTGCTCCAGCAAAAACAGCGCCTGGTGCCACCAGTTGTGCGTGGCCATGAAGGAGTTCAGGCCCGTCCAGGTGTCGCTCATGCTGGCCATGAAGTCGCCTCCTTCGCGGATGCGGCCCTGGGTGAGCATGACGTGGGCCAGCGCGTGGTGGGCCCAGGGTTCTTTGCGGCACAGGGTGATGGCATGGCGGGCGGCGGCCTCGGCCTCGGGCAGGCGGTGGCATTGTTCCCAGCCGAAGGCGAGCATGCCGTGCAGGTAGGGCACCTCGGCGGCGGCGGGCAGGGCCTGCAGGGCGATGCGCAGCATGCCGGGCGAGTCGCCCCGGTTGAACAAATGGTATTGGCCGAGCTTGAGGGAGGCGAGGTCGCGCGGGTGCAGGCGGGCTTGCTCTTCGTGCAGCGCAATGGCGCGGGGCAGGTCACCATGAACCCAGGCGGCGATGGCGGCCACAAAGCGTTGTTCGCGCTCGCTGGCCTTGGCGGCGTGGGCCAGGGCCTGGTCGATGAAGGGGCGGGCGTTGCGGGGGGCTTCGGCCGACTCGGCAAACATGTGCAGCGCCGCGCAACTGGCCTGCACGATGGGGCTGGTGTCAGCGGCTGCGTTCAGCACGTTCACCGCGCGGGCTTCGCAGGCGATGAAGCCTTCGACAAAGTCGTTCAGGACGGCGGCGCTGGCCGGGTCGTGCAGGGTGGTGGTGTTACCCAGGCTGTCGGTCAGTGCGGGCATGTTAGTTGTCCATGGTGTTGCGCTTCACCCGCGATGCATGGACCCGGCGCGGCGCGGGCCAGGGCAGCCGCGCAAGGGCCGCCGAGACATGTCTATGTCGCTTTCGCTCTGTGCGCTGGCTGCGTCCACCTGCCCGCAGCGCGCAGCGTTGCGAGAGCGGGGGGAAGGCCCGCAGGGCCTCAGGGGGGTGTTGCTTCATTTCAGCCGCCCTGGATCAAGGCCAGATACGCCTTGCGGGTGTCGGCCGATACCGAGGCGACGAGCTGCTCGTGCGGCGTTTGGTGGCGCGCCAGCATGCGGGCGGTGGCAATGGTTTTGGACTTGCAGAACCAGTGGCAGGTGTGCTGCATGAGGAACAGTTCGGCCGTCATCATGAAAGCCCGGTCCTTGGGCGCAAGGTGGCTGGTGTTCTGCACCACATGCGCAATGCCGCGTGCATGGATGGCCAAGGCCTTGCGCATGTCGAAGGTCATGGCGGGCAGCAGCTTTTCGGCAAACGGGATGGCCATGGCCAGGCGGCTGATTCGTGCGTCGGCCTCGCTCACCTTGGCAAAGTCGGCGGCAAAGCGGCTGAATTGTTCGGTGAGCTGCAATTCGGTGGTGCTCAGCAGGCTCCAGATCTGGTTGCGGCGCTCGTCCGTGCTCTCGCCCAGGGCGCGCAGGTAGCCGTCGGTCAGGGCCTCCATGAGCTTTTCAATCTGGTAGTTGGCCAGGTGACTGCCCAGCAGCGCGATGCGTTTGCGCTGCTCTTTGGCGTTGAGCATGTAGGTGCCGGTGGCAATCAGGATCGCCAGGATGAGGATGTCCATGCGGTGGTTCGGTGAGGGGTTGCGTGGTGGGGGCTCCCGGTGCTGGTCAACCGCCGGTGGGCGGCCCGGCCAGCCGGGAGCATGCCCCCAAGGTTACCAACAACCGCACGCGCTGGCTGCAGTGCGCAGGCGTGGGACTCGGGATCAGGCCGCTGGTGGCTGGGGCCATGCGCGCTGCGGATCGCGGATCAGTTCGAACGCATGCGCCACTTGCAGCACGCCCAGGTCGTCAAAGCGTGCACCCGCAATTTGCAGGCCGATGGGCAGGCCGCTTGTGGTGTAGCCGCAGTTGACCGAGGCCGCAGGCTGTTCGGACATGTTGAAGGGCACGGTAAAGCCGATGTGTTCCAGCGGGCGCAGCGGGTCGTTGGTGGGCGAGGGCAGTTCGGCCTGGAAGGCCACGTTGGGTGCCACGGGCGAGATCACGTAGTCGAATGCGCTGCAGGCCTTGACCGTGTTCACCCGGGTCAGGTGGAACTGGTGGCTGGCGGTGAAGACTTCGGTGCCGCTCATGCCCGCTGCGCTGTCGGCCCAGGTGCGGATGTAGGGCAGCACCTTGTCGCGCCGTGCGGCGGGCAGGGCCTGCAGGTCGATGTGCGAGCGCATGCGCCAGAAGTGGTCCATGCCGTCGAGCATGGTCTGCGTCATGAAGGGCGCCATGGGCACGATGGTGGCGCCCGCGGCTTCCATGAGTTTTGCTGCGCGTTCCACGGCGGCTTTCACCTCGGGTTCCACCGGCAGGCCGCAACCGGCGTCCAGCAGCAGGCCGATCTTCAAGCCTTGCAGGCTGCGCGTGCGCTCGGTCAGTTGGTTGAACTGATCCCAGGCAATGTTCTGGGCTGGCAGGCTCATGCTGTCGCGCGCGTCGGGCTGGCTCAGCACCTGCATCATCAGCGCGGCGTCTGCCACGGTGCGGGTCATGGGGCCTGCGGCACGGCCGGTGTAGGGCGGGTCGATGGGGATGCGGCCCAGGCTGGGCTTGAGGCTGAAGATGCCGCACCAGCTGGCGGGCAGGCGCAGCGAGCCGCCGATGTCGGTGCCGATGTGCAGTGGGCCATAGCCTGCAGCAGCCGCAGCACCACCACCGGCGCTGGAGCCTCCTGGGCCCTTGCTCACGTCCCACGGGTTGCGCGACAGCGGGTGAAACGTGGACAGGCCCGAGGACAACATGCCGTAGTCCGGCATGGTGGTTTTGGCGACGACCACAGCACCTGCCTCGCGCATGCGGGCGGCGGGTGGTGCGTCGGCGGCGGCGGGCACCAGCTCGACAGCCGCTGTGCCCAGCGGGGTGGGGTCGCCTTCGGTGGAGATGTTTTCTTTGATGGTGCTAGGCACGCCGTCCAGCTGCCCCTTGGGCTCGCCGCGCAGCCAGCGGGCCTCGGATGCGCGGGCTTGCTCCAGTGCGGCCTCGGGGCGCAGCAGGTAGGTGGCCTGGATGTGGGGCTCCCAGCGCTCAATGTGCGCCAGCACGGCCTGCGTGACCTCCACGGGGGACAGCGTGCGCTGGCGATAGGCGGCCAGGAGTTCGTGGGCGGGCAGGTCGTGCAGGGCGGTCATGGTGGGGTGCTGGGAGATTTGTATGGAAAACAGCCCAATCCGGTCTCTGTCTCGGAGGGATCCCGCACCCTCTCCCCTTGTGGGAGAGGGCCGGGGAGAGGGGGGCATGGGGTGACATGGGTTGATAGGGGCGCGGTGCGGGTGCCGCCCCCCTCTCCCCAACCCTCTCCCGCGAGGGGAGAGGGGGCATCCTCAGCGCCCCTGCGGGAGCACAGGCTGGTGCCCCATCCGAGACAGGTTAAAAATCAGGCTAAAAATCAGGTTAAAAAGACTGCTGGCGCTTAACCAGCAAGCGCTAGCAGCTATTATTTTGGTAGCAATCTACGGCCGTTTGGCAAGAGCCACGCGGGCCGTCACGACCAGGACAGCGCCGAGAGGTCGTTCACGAACACGGGCATGTCTTTCCACAGACCCTTGAGGTTCTTGTTGGCGACCGTGATCCACTGGTTGGAGTACAGGAAGGCGTGCACCGAGTCCTCGGCCAGCAGGCGCTGTGCATCGCCCAGCAGCTTGGCGCGGTCGGCGGGGCGGGCAGCGTTCTTGATCTTGTTGAACAGATCATTGAACTTGGGCGAGTTGTAGGCCCAGTAGTAGTCGGGCTTGGCGAAGTTGCCCAGGTCGAACGGCTCCACATGCGAGATCACGGTCAGGTCGTAGTTCTTGCTGCCGTAGGTGCCGCTGAGCCACTGGGCCCATTCCACGTTCTGGATCTTGGCAATGATGCCGACCTTGGCCAGCTGGGCGGCAATCACTTCACCGCCCTGGCGTGCGTAGGGCGTGGGGGGCAGTGTCATCGTCAGCTCCAGTGGCGTCTTGATGCCTGCCTCGGCCAGCAGCTTCTTGGATTTTTCGATGTCAAACGGGTTGATGCCCGTGGTGTCCACATAGCCGTAGGCGCCGGGCACATAGTGGCTGCCAATCGGCGCGCCATAGCCGTCGCCCGCGCCCTCGATCACGGCCTTGCGGTCGATGGCGGCGGCAATGGCACGGCGCACGCGCACGTCGTCCAGCGGCTTCTTGCCGTTGTTGATGGCCAAAATGGTCTTGGCGCGCGAGCCGCTGACCACCACCTGGAACTTGGGGTTGGCCTTGAACTGCGCCACGCTGCGCGGGGTGACGCGGGGGAAGGCGTCCACGTCGCCCGCCAGCAGGGCGGCCACCTGGGCGGCGGGGTCGGAGATGAAGCGGAACGTGGCGCGCTTGATCTTGATGGCCTTGGCATCGCGGTAGTCGGCCCAGGCGGTGAGCACCACGGACGAGCCCTTGTTCCAGGCCTGCAGCTGGTAGGGGCCGGTGCCCACGGGCTTGTTGGCGTTGGTGTCGGCACTCTTGGGTTCCACGATGATCGAGGTGGCCTGACCGAGCACAAACAGCAGGTCGGGGTCGATCTCCTTGTTGAGCAGCACCACGGTGTGGTCATCCACCACCTGGGTGGTGATGCCGGCAAAGGTGCGCTTGTCCTTGTTGGTGCTCTTTTCGCCACCTGCGCGGTCGTACGAGAACTTCACCGATGCGGCGGTGAAGGGCTCGCCGTTCTGGAACTTGACGCCCCGGCGCAGCTTGAAGGTGTAAGTCTTGAGGTCGGGAGAGACCTCCCAGCTTTCGGCCAGCAGGGGAGACACGCTGCCGTCGGCGTTGATCTTGGTGAGCGTCTCGAAGATGTTGTACTGAACGATCTCGGCGATGGCCGAGGCCGCACCAGCTGTCGGGTCCAGGCCTGGGGGCTCCAGCGTCATCGCCAGCGTCACCGCATCTTTGCGGCCTTGCGCCAGGGCGCTGAGCGGGGTGGACAGGGGCACAGCGGCAATCGCGCCAGTGGCAAGGACGGTACGGCGGTTCAGCATGTTCGGACTCTCCAGACAAAAAACCAGACAACAACCATAAAAACCCCGGTGCAATTTGTTACCAGGGGGAAAAGAGCTTTTTACACCATCACACCTGCATGTGGTTATGCGGTTTTCGCCGTTGCTGCTGCTGCTGCTGCGGCAGCAGCACGGCGCGCCCGCGCACGGCCCGGCAACACCTGCGGAACGGCGCCCACCAGCGACTGTGTGTAAGGGTGCTGCGCGTTGCGGAACAGCTCGCCCGGCGAGCCCCTCTCCACGATGCGCCCCTGGTACAGCACCACCACCTCGTCGCACAGGTGGTTGACCACCGCCAGGTCGTGGCTGATCAGCATGTAGGTGATGCCGAACTGCTGCTGCAGGTCTTGCATCAGGTTGAGCACCTGGGCCTGCACCGACACGTCGAGCGCGCTCACGGGCTCGTCCGCCACGATGAGGCGGGGCCGTGTGATGAGCGCGCGCGCAATGGCAATGCGCTGGCGCTGGCCTCCCGAAAATTCATGCGGGTACTTGCCCAGGTCGTTGGTGCGCAGGCCCACCTGGGCCAGCACCTGGGCGGCCTGCTCGCGCTGCTCGGCACGCGTGGTCTGGCCTTGGGCCTGCAGCGGCTCGGTGACGATGCGCTCGACCGTCTGGCGCGGGTCCAGCGATCCGTACGGGTCCTGGAACACCATCTGAAAGTCGCGCCGCGCCTGGCGCAACTGCTCGGCGGGCAGCTGGTGCAGGTTGCGGCCCAGCAGCTCGACCGTGCCGGAGGTGGGCGCATCGAGCGCCATCACCAGCCGTGCCAGGGTGGATTTGCCCGAGCCCGATTCGCCAACGATGCCCAGGCTGCGGCCTGCGGCAATGGAGAAGTTCACGCCGTTGAGGGCATGCACCTTGCCTGGTGGCTTGAACAGGTGGTCGCGCGGCAGCGTGTATTCGCGCACCAGGTCTTTGACCTGCAGCAGCGGCGTTTCTGCGGAATGGGTGGTGTGGAGCGCCTGGGTCATGCTGCCACCTCGACCATGTTTACCACCTGGGCACTCTGGGCTTCGGCAATGGCCTCACGCCGCAGGCAGCGTACTTCGTGGTCACCGTCGGCATCGGTGGCCACGAGCGTGGCCTCGGGTTGTTTGTGGTGGCAGTCATCCACCGTGTAGCTGCAGCGCCCCGCAAAGGGGCAGCCTGCGGGCAGGTCCACCAGTTCGGGCACCGTGCCGGGGATGGTGGACAGGCGCGGGCGCTGGCCGGGTGCATGCACGGCGCCCAGGTGGGGGCGCGCCGCAAACAGGCCGCGTGTGTAGGGGTGCGCCATGGCCGAGAAAACGGATGCGGTGGAGCCGCTCTCCACCACGCTGCCGCCATACATCACCATCATGCGGTCCACGTTCTGCGAGATCACGCCCAGGTCGTGCGAGATGAGGATCAGCGCCATGTTGCGCTCTGCCACCAGGTCGCTGATGAGGTCCAGAATCTGCTGCTGGATGGTCACATCCAGCGCCGTGGTGGGCTCGTCGGCAATCAGCAGGTCGGGCCCGCAGGCCAGCGCCATCGCAATGGTGATGCGCTGGCGCTGCCCGCCAGAAAACTGGTGCGGGTAGGCGTCAAAACGCTGCGCGGCGTTGGGAATGCCCACGCGGTCCAGCAGCGCAATGGCCTCCTTGCGGGCGCTGGCTGCGTCCATGCCCCGGTGCAGGCGCAGCGGCTCTGCCACCTGGCTGCCAATGGTGTGCACGGGGTTGAGGGCGGTCATGGGTTCCTGGAACACCATGCCAATGCGGTTGCCGCGCATCTTGCACATCTGGGCGTCGGTGCGGCCCACCAGCTCTTGGCCGTCAAAGCGGATGTTGCCGGTGACCTGCGCACTCTCTGGCAGCAGGCCCATGAGCGACATGGCGGTGATGGATTTGCCACAGCCCGACTCACCGATCAGGCCCAGGGTTTCACCGCGCGCCAGCGAAAAGCTCACGCCGCGCACGGCATCGGCGGGGCCCCGGTGCGTCTGCAGGCGGATGCGGAGGTTGGAGACTTCAAGCAAGGGCATGGCAGCAGGTCATCATCGTTCGCAAATTTTTTTCAGCTGTCTATCGTGCCGGACGCGGCCGATGCACAGGCATGCGCGAGGCCAGTGCCCCCGTGCAAGGGCCGCCCCGCCGCACTGGGGGCGTCTCCCTCCCGCGAAGCGAGAGAGGGGGAAGGCGCGAAGCGACTCAGGGGGTGTCATCGCTTCCTCGACAGGCGGGGGTCGAGCAAATCGCGCAGCCCGTCGCCCAGCAGGTTCAGCCCCAGCACGGCCAGCGCAATCGCTACACCGGGCCACACGGCCAGCAGCGGGGCCTGGAACATCAAGGTCTGCGCCTCGCTGAGCATGCGGCCCCAGGAAGGCTGGGGCGGCTGGGTGCCCAGGCCCAGGTAGGACAGGGCGGCCTCGGCCAGGATGGCGATGGCGAACTGGATGGTGGCCTGCACGATGAGCACCGACAGGATGTTGGGCAGCACATGCTCGATGGTGATGCGCCAGCTGCCCTTGCCGCAGGCGCGTGAGGCCATGATGTACTCGCGCGACCACACGGCATTGGCCGATGCGCGGGTGACGCGCGCAAAAGTCGGGATGTTGAAGATGCCGATGGCGATGATGGAGTTGACGATGCCTGCGCCGAACACCGCCGTCATCATGATGGCCGAGAGGATGGCGGGGAAGGCGAAGGTGAAGTCCGCCAGTCGCATGATGAGTTCTTCTACCCAGCCACGCTTGGCCGCAGCCAGCAGGCCCAGGGCCGTGCCGATGGTGAGGCCGATACCCACGGCGATCACTCCGACCAGGATGGAGTTGCGGGCGCCCACCAGCAGCAGAGAGGCCACGTCGCGGCCAAAGGCATCAGTGCCCAGCCAGTGCGTGCCGGATGGCCCGGTCAGCTTGTTCGCCAGGTCCATTTCGTAGGGGGACCAGGGGGTCCAGACCAGAGACAGCGCTGCGGCCAGGATCAGCAACAGCGACAGCACTGCGCCAATGACAAAGCTGCGGTGGCGCAGTGCGCGGTGCAGCCAGCCGGGGGCAGAGGTGACGGAAGACGAGGGAATGGCGGCGTTCATGGGGGGCTCAGATATCCGATGCTTTCACGCGCGGATCGATCACGGCGTAAAGAATGTCCACGACGAAATTCACGATGACCACCATGGCGGCGAGCAGCATCACGCAGTTGCGCACCACGATCAGGTCGCGGTTGGAGATGGACTGGAAGATCAGCCGACCCAGGCCGGGCAGGTAGAACACGTTCTCGACCACGATGGTGCCCGCCAGCAGGTTGGCAAACTGCAACCCCATCACCGTGACCACCGGAATCATCGCGTTGCGCAGCACATGGCCCCACAGTGCAGCGCGCTGCGACAGCCCTTTGGCACGCGCGGTGCGCACAAAGTCTTCACGCAGCACCTCCAGCACGGCCGAGCGGGTGATGCGCGCCAGGATGGCAGCCTGCACCACGGCCAGCGCAATGGCGGGCAACAAAAGGGCCTTGAGGGCTTCGAGCGGGCTGCCGCCCGCGTCTTCGGTCCAGCCCGGAAAGCCCCCGGCCGAGAACCATTGCAACTTCACCGAGAAGAGCAGGATCAGCAGGATGGCAAACCAGAAGTTGGGGATGGCAATGCCAATCTGCGCCAGCCCCATGACACCCACATCACCGAGCTTGTTGTGGCGCGACGCTGCATACACGCCTGCCGCCAGCGCCAGCACCGTGGTGATCACCATGGCCATCAGGGCCAGCGGCACGGTGAGCGCCAGGCGCTCCAGCACCAGATCGAGCACAGGGGAGCTGTAGGCGTAGCTGTCACCCATGTTGCCCACGACCAGCCCGCTCACCCATTGCCAGTAGCGCAGGCTGGCGGGCTGATCCAGCCCCAGCTTGGTGGCCAGAGCCGCCACCGCGTCGGGCGAGGCATCGGGCCCCATCAGAATCTGCGCGGCATTGCCCGGCAGGATCTCCAGCACCAGGAACACAACGATGGATGCACCGATCAGCGTGGCCAACAGGGTGGCGAACCGTTTGAGGAAAAACAGACCCATGGAGCAGGCGGGAGAAGAGGGTGGGGCGCGGGTGCGTCGAAATTAATGTGTATACACAGCATAACGGCAAAATCATCCCCGTCAGCGGTGGTGGGTTGCAGTGTGGCACGCAAGGCACATGCCACCGCGCGGGATAATACGCAGCATGAAACGCTCTGCGCACCCCCTGGCCCCTGTTATCGGTCCTGCGCCCAAGGAGGCCGTATGGCGCTGATGATCACCGACGAGTGCATCAACTGTGATGTGTGCGAGCCCGAATGCCCCAACCAGGCGATCTACCTGGGGCAGGAGATCTACGAGATTGACCCGAACAAGTGCACGGAGTGTGTGGGGCATTTCGACGAGCCCCAGTGTGTGCAGGTCTGCCCCGTGGCCTGCATTCCAGTGAACCCGCAGCATGTCGAGAGCCGGGAAACCCTGTGGCAGAAATTTCAGCGACTGCAGGCGCCTGCGGCCAGCTGATTTTGGATCTTTTTAGGGCCTAGCGCTTGTCTATCAAGCGCTGATAGCTATAAAAATTATAGTATTTCGCTCAGTCCTCTACAGGGCGCGGTGGTTTGGGGCGGGGCGGTTTGGTGGTGTGGATCAGCAGGGTGGCCTTGTCCATCTCGCCCGCCAGCAGGGCCGGATAGGCCTTCAGCGAATGGGTGATGCTGTCTTCGATCAGCGTGCGTTGTTCGGGCGAGGGTTTCTTGAGCACCCAGTTGGCGACCTCGCTCTTCACGCCCGGATGGCCGATGCCTACGCGCAGGCGCCAATAGTCGGGGGAGCCGAGCTGACCATGGATGTCCCGCAGGCCGTTGTGCCCGGCATGGCTGCCGCCCCGCTTGAGTTTGACTTGGCCCGGTGGAATGTCGAGCTCGTCATGCACCACAAGGATTTCTTCGGGCTGGATCTTGAAAAAGCGTGCGAGCGAGGCCACCGATTTGCCCGAGAGGTTCATGAAGGTCTGTGGCTCCAGCAGCCAGATGCTCTGCCCATGCACCGTCGTGCGCGCGACCAGCCCGTGGTAGCTGCGTTCGGGCACCAGCGTGGCCTTGAGCTCGCGCGCCAGGGCGTCAATCCACCAGAATCCGGCGTTGTGCCGGGTGGTTTCGTAGTCTGGCCCGGGGTTTCCCAGGCCTACAAACAGCTTGATCATGGGCGGAATTATGGGTGGGGCGGCAAGGGCGACAGAACCTGATGGCCGGATAGTGTGCACCACCATACTGGCGATAGCTGCCACCAATGAAAACGGCCCGCGCAAGGCGGGCCGTTGGGGCGTCAACGCCGCAGGGCGGGTTGAAAGGGAGAAGTCGTCAGCCTGGTGACGGATTACTTCTTGCCCTTGCCCTTGCCCTTGGCGTCGGCAGCAGGAGCCGCTTCGGCGGGGGTGTCAACGATCACCACGGGAGGAACCACAGACACCAGCGCGGGGTTGTTGTTCTGACCGCCACGGATCTTGGCCGTCACGCCCTTGGGCAGCTTGATGTCCTTCAGGTGCAGGGAGGAGCCCTTTTCCAGCTTGGACAGGTCCACGGCGATGAATTCGGGCAGGTCCGAAGGCATGCAGGTCACGTCCAATTCGTTCACGATCGGGTTGACCATGCACTTGTCGACCTTGACGGCATTGGATTCGTCGGCGCCGCTGTAGTGCAGTGGCACCTTCATGTGCAGCTTGGTCTTTTCGTCCACGCGCTGGAAGTCGATGTGCAGCACGAGTTGCTTGTAGGGGTGGTATTGCACGTCGCGCAGCAGAACCTTGGAGGTCGTGCCGGCAACTTCCATGTCCAGCACGCTGGAGTGGAACGCTTCCTTCTTGAGGGCGTGCCACAGGGCGTTGTGGTCCACTTCGATGAGTTGGGGTTCGGCGGTGCCGCCGTAGACGATGCCGGGCGTCTTGCCCGAATTGCGCAGACGGCGGCTCGCACCCGTACCTTGCTTGGCGCGCTCAAAAGCGACGAAGTTCATAACTAGCTCCTGAAAAGGGCAGACCGCGACCAGTCTTGCCCTGTTTTAAAAAGGCCCGCCATGGCGGGCCACACTTCGTTTTCGAACCAACAGACAAGCCTCCCGAAGGAGGCTTGGCGCTTTTCCAACCATCTTTCCAGCAGAAGACCCCTCGCGAGGCCTGCGGCGTGTCAGAACAGGTTGTCTTGGTCCGAGAACAGACTCATCACCGACTCACCCTTGGCAATGCGCTGGATCGTCTCTGCGATCAGCGGTGCCACGGAGAGCTGGCGAATCTTGGTGCACCCCTTGGCGTTGTCGCTCAGAGGGATGGTATTGGTCACCACCACTTCATCGAGGGCCGAGCCCTTGGCGATGCGTTCAATGGCAGGTCCCGAAAAAATGGGGTGCGTGCAATAGGCGTACACCTTCTTGGCACCGCGCTCCTTGAGCACTTCGGCAGCCTTCACCAGCGTGCCGGCGGTGTCGATCATGTCGTCCATGATGACGCAGTTGCGGCCTTCGATTTCACCGATGACATGCATCACCTCAGACACGTTGGCCTTGGGGCGGCGCTTGTCGATGATGGCAAGATCGCAATTGAGCTGCTTGGCCAGCGCGCGGGCGCGCACCACGCCACCCACATCGGGCGAGACCACAATCAGGTCTTCGTAGTTCTTTTGGCGCAGGTCGCCCAGCAACACCGGAGACGCATAAATGTTGTCCACGGGGATATCGAAAAAACCCTGGATCTGGTCAGCGTGCAGGTCCATGGTCAGCACGCGGGCCACGCCCACGGCTTGCAGCATGTTGGCTACCACCTTGGCGGTGATGGGCACGCGGGTAGAGCGGGGGCGGCGGTCCTGGCGGGCGTAGCCAAAGTAGGGGATCACAGCGCTGATGCGTTCAGCCGACGCGCGCTTGAGCGCATCGACCATGATCAGCAGTTCCATGAGGTTTTCGTTGGTCGGAGCGCAGGTGGACTGCACCACGAAAACATCGCGAGCGCGCACGTTTTGTTTGATCTCAACGGTGACTTCACCGTCAGAGAATCGGCCCACATCGGCAGCGCCCAAAGTGGTGCCGAGGTGTTGGGCAATTTCAGCTGCCATGCCAGGATTGGCATTGCCGGTGAAAACCATGAAGTCGGGGTGGTTGGCTTGCATGAGCGTCCCAGCAGTCTGAAAAAAAAGCCCGTACGCGAAAAGAAATTTGGCAGGGGAAGAAGGATTCGAACCTTCGCATGCCGGAATCAAAATCCGGTGCCTTAACCAGCTTGGCGACTCCCCTACACAGGTCAACTGCCGAAGACAGTCAACCCTAATTCTCGCCTGATGCCCAACCTGCCAGAGGGTGAATCATCAGATTTTCACATTGCCTGATTTGCCAGCCCTGCGGGGCTCCACTCAAATCAGCTGCTTGTGACATATGCGCAAACACTGCACTTCCCGAGCCTGTCATCCTACCTTGCAATCCTCTGTCTTTAAGCCATTCAATGGCTTGTGTGACTTCGGGGCAAAGTGCCTGGGCAACTGGCTGCAAGTCGTTTCGACCGAAGTCAAAGTGTGCTGCAGCAAAGCCTAAGATTGTAGCACTATCTGAATCGCGTTTCAAACTTGGTGACGAAAAAATTGCTTTTGTCTCCAAACCTGCAGCGGGCTTCACGATGGCAAAGCGCGCTTGCGGCAATTCCTGTGCTTTCTCAAGCGGCATGATTGTCTCACCAATTCCTTCGACCCAAGCGTTGTGTCCGCGTAAAAAAAACGGAATGTCGGCTCCGAGCCTCAGACCAATCGCCTCCAGCGCAGACCGCGGCAGGTTCAAGCGCCACAATCGGTTGAGGGCAAGCAGTGTGCTGGCCGCATCGGATGAGCCACCGCCCATGCCGGCCTGGGCAGGAACGCTTTTCAAGACACCAATGTGCACGCCATCGTTGCACCCTGTGGCTTGCTGCAATGCAAGCGCAGCCTTGATCGTCAGGTCCACCTTTGGCAGCGCCATGCCCAGGTCTTCGCGCGTGATGGCGCCGCCAGGGCTGCGTTCGAAATGCAGGGTGTCGCACCAGTCAATCAACATGAAGACCGATTGCAGAAGGTGGTACCCGTCTGCGCGCTGACCGGTGATGTGCAGGAACAGGTTGAGTTTTGCCGGAGCCGGCACGTCATACAGGGATTGCATCGCAATGAATGGGGCGCGTGAGGAGAGGGGCTACCGGGTCAGGGCGATACGCAAAGTAGCCTGGGGTATGGGGTTGTCGCGGTGCGCCACCAAGCGTCCTTGTTCCAAGGCGGCAAGATCGGCACGCCAGCCAGGCTCGGTGGTTTGTACGCCCTTGAGCCAGTCAAAAAGTGCTCCCACGGGGATGCGCGTACCGGTCACCTCCTGGAGCAGTGTGTCGAGCGAATCGGAGGTCCGTGATTCTTGTGCGCTGGTCAGTTGCGCATGGCCATCTTTCCAATCCAGCTGCGCGATGCGGTTGCCCAGCGGGCTGATCAGAGCGAGAGATCCCACCTGCGCATTGCCTCGCAGTTCAAACATTGCAGCGAACGATTGCGATGCCTGTCCTTCTACCTGCAAGGCGATGCGTCCGTTCCACGCATCTTCGTCGCCTGTGGCCAGCGGGGGGGGCTGCGCGCATCCAGCCAACCACAGCGCACAGATCAACCACAGCAGAAGCCCGCAGAGATGCTTGTTAGCCATGGGTTGTGCAATGCTTTGAAAAGGAGTTCCTGGCCTTTGGGGCATCAAAGGCTTACCCGGAGTCGTTTTAGCGTTTCCTTCAGTGTTTCGTTGTCAGGGCTTGCTCGTTGGCCTTCCCTCCAGACCTTGAGGGCGGCTTCCTTGTCGCCCAGACTCCAGAGAACTTCGCCCAGATGTGCTGCAATTTCTACGTCGGGGCGGGCCTTGTAGGCGGTTTCCAAGTGTCGCCTGGCTTCTGTCTTGTTGCCCAAACGAAACTCCACCCAGCCCAGGCTGTCGGTAATGAAGGGGTCGGAAGGGGCGAACTCCAGTGCCTTCAGAATCAGCTGCTTGGCTTCGTTCAGTCGCACTCCTCGGTCTGCCAGCGAATAGCCGAGGGCGTTGTAAGCGTGGTGGTACTGCGGCTTTTGGGCGATCACCTGCCGTAGCAGTTTCTCCATGATCTCTGGTTGACCAGCCTTTTCGGCCAGCATGGCCTGGTCGTACACCAGTTCAGCGTCATCCGGTGCGAGTGCTACCAAAGTGCTCTGGACTTGATAGGCCTCCTTGTAAAGCCGCAGGTCTCGAAGCAGTTGCACCTCGGCCAGAAGCTTCATGCGTTTCTCGTCAGCAGATGTCCCTGGTAGGTTTTGCAAGAGTGCCCGCGCCTGGGCCACTTTGCCCTGTCGCGCCAAAAGGGACGCACGGCGGGTTTGCGCACTAAAGGCTTCATCTACGTTGTCAATGCGGTTGAGCCACGCTTCTGCAGCACCAAAATCGCCCTTCTTCTCTGCAGCCTGGGCAGAAAGCAAATAGGCTTGCGTCAATCCCTTTTGGCGCACTTCGGGATCGGTTGCTGCTGAGATGAGTTCTATGAAACGCTGCAGCGCGTTTTCTGCGGCGGAGATCCGATTGTCCTGCAGCTGAAGCGTGGCCAAGACCAGCCAAGCTTCGACCAGTTCCGGCTTTTCCTGGGTGGCCCGTTCCAATTGGCGAGCTGCGTCGGGGTAGCGCTGTAGCCCCAAAAGAACCCGCGCATAGGCCATTCGCAACTCTGGGACTGGCTGCTTGGCGAGTGCTTGCACTACCAGTGGTTCGGCCTCGGGTGTGTTTTCCTCCATCAGCTCCAGAGCCAGTCCGGCAGCCCCTTCATTGGCGTCGTCGAGCGCTTGCGCACGCCGAGCGGCAACCAAGGCCCCCGGCTTGTCTCCGGCTGCGAGGCGAAGGCGCCCCAGCGAAACCCATGCTACAGGGCCTGTGGCGGGGTGGGCGAGTTCGTCTGCTAGGGCTGTTTCCACCACCTTGGCAGCCAGCGCTTTGTCGCTGGCACGTCCGTACATCTGGGGCAGTGCAGAAAGCGTTGCAGCCTTTGCACGGGATGGGGATTGAGCGAGTTCTTGCCGCAGAAGATCGGATGTTTCGCCAATTCGGTTCAGTGCAACAAGAATCTGCAGCACATAGCGGTTTGCTTCGCGCGACTGTGGCATGGCCTCTTTCCACGCTTTGGCGGCAGCCAGCGCGTACTCCCCCGATCGTGACTGCAAGGCGATATCGGCGGCCCTTTGATAGAGCTGGCCATCGCCGCTGCGGCGCGCAGCCTCCAGCATGAATGCATATCCGGCACCGGGGTCGCCTGTTCGGGCGCTGATCTCGCCCAGGAAAATTTCATAGAACAAGTCCGCATCCAGCGCGGGGTTGGACGCCACGGGAGACTCGTCTGTGGCGGGGCGGCTGTCGCTGCCACTCTTTTGTGCCCATGCTGAGTGGGCGGACACCGCGATCACGGTCGTTAATGCGGCAATCCGAAAGCGTTGAAATAGCACCATCAAGTCATAATAATCCATGCCTGTTAACCCATCGCCAGGGCCTTCGTATGCCTGAGTTGCCTGAAGTGGAAGTCACCCGCCGCAGTTTGGTTCCGGCTATCACTGGCGCACGCATTGAGGCCGTCACTCTCGGTAAGCCCTTGCGCTGGCCTTTGGGTTGTGCGCCGCAGACGCTGGTGGGGCAACAGGTGTTGGGGCTGCGTCGGCGCGGGAAATATCTGCTGGCCGACACCAGTCGCGGAGTGCTGCTTTTTCATCTCGGGATGTCAGGCAGCTTGCGCTTCAGCCAGAGGCCTTCGGGGCCCGGAGTGCACGATCACTTCGACATGCTGACCAGTCAGGGGACTTTGCGATTGCACGATCCGCGCAGATTTGGTGCTGTGGTGTACGTTCAAGGTGAGCAAGACCCCGTTGCGACCAAGCTCTTGGGTGGGCTCGGAATGGAGCCCCTGTCTGACGGATTCTCACTCGCCGCTTTTCAGACCGGTCTGAAAAAGAGCCGTATGCCCATCAAACAGTTGCTTCTGGCAGGTCGGCTGGTGGTGGGCGTTGGGAATATTTATGCGTCCGAAGTACTGTTTCTGGCCGGAGTTCGTCCCACCACGAGTGCTTCTAGGATAGGTCCTGCGAGGGTGCGCAGATTGCATGCCGCCATACAAGCCGTATTGGCGCGTGCTGTTGAGATGGGGGGGAGCACGCTGCGTGATTTTTCCAACGCCGACGGAATGGCTGGACACTTCCAGACCCAGACCAACGTCTATGGACGCGATGGTGCGCCATGTCATGTTTGTGGGACGCCGATACAGTTGCTGCGCCAGGGGCAGAGGAGCAGCTATTTTTGTCCGGTGTGTCAGCGGCACTGATTCGGTGCGAGCACGATTTCCGCGTTCTATGAGGGCCTGCGGGCGGTCGATGCTATATTTTGTGTATACCTGCCACGCAGGCCATTCTTAGATCTCTGGGAGCAAAGTGGGACCTTCATTCAACGAGCAGTTCGACCAGCATGGTGTCTGGCGGCGTGAGTTCGCCCAGCAACTCAAGCGGCTGGCCGAGTGGATGTCCTCGCACGAACTCATGGATGCAGCCGTCCAGGAGCGGCTGCACCGACTTGAGGAGCAGGTCCGCAGCGACAAGGTGATGGTGGCGTTTGTAGCCGAGTTCTCGCGCGGCAAATCCGAGTTGATCAATGCGATCTTCTTTGCAGACTATGGCCGCCGCATCATGCCTGCAAGTGCAGGGCGCACGACCATGTGCCCCACCGAACTCGGATACGACGCCAACGTGGCGCCATGCCTTCGTCTGCTACCGATTGAGACCCGACTGCAGATGCAGAGCCTTGCAGAGTGGAGGGTCAAGACTGACCGTTGGCAGGAGATTCCTCTAGATATTGGCGATGCCGACCAGATTGCCAAAGCGCTCGAAAAGGTGGCAGAGGTGCGGAAGGTCACGCTGGACAATGCGCGTGCGCTGGGCTTCTGGCATGACGATTTGACGGATGAAAACCCTGTGCCCGATGCCCAGGGTTTGGTGGAAGTGCCCATGTGGCGCCACGCCCTCATCAACATTCCCCATCCGCTGTTGAAACAGGGGCTGGTTATTCTGGATACACCAGGGCTGAATGCTGTGGGTGCTGAACCAGAACTCACCGTCAACCTGATTCCGCAGGCGCATGCGGTTGTTTTCATCCTGAGCGCCGACACCGGGGTAACCCGATCTGATTTGTCCATCTGGCGCGAGCATCTGGCCATTTCTGCGGACAGCACGGATGCCCGTCTGGTGGTGTTGAACAAAATCGACACCCTGTGGGACACGCTCAACACTGCAGAGCAGGTGCAGGCTCAGATGGAGCGTCAGTGCAGCACGTCTGCAGAAATGTTGGGTGTTCCCTTAGACAGGGTTGTTCCTGTTTCCGCGCAGAAGGGATTGGTCGCCAAAATCACAGCGGATGATCTGCTGCTGGAGACCAGCGGACTGCCAGTGTTGGAAGAGGCTTTGGCCAGAGGCATCATGGGCCGGCGGCAGTCCATCTTGCGGGCTGCAGTGGCCAATGGCGTAGCCAGTTTGCGCACTGAGACCTCCCGGGTCATCAACATTCGGCGTCGTGATCTCGACGACCAGATGGCTGAGTTGCGGAGTTTGCGCGGCAAGAATGCCTCTGTCATTGAGTCGATGAGGCACCGGATTGAGCAAGAACAGCGGGAGTTTGACCTAAGCACGTCCAAAATCCAGGCGGTGCGTGCAGTCCACCTGAAGCTGCTTAGAGAGATTTTTCAGCAGTTGGGGGCCAAAGCATTGAAGGTCGAGCTTTCTGAACTCGCGCAGACGCTCCAGCAAAAAGGGCTCAAGCTGGGGGTGAAGAAAATCTACCTTCAGACTTTTGACAAGCTGCGCGGTACTCTGGACAAAGCACAAGCCTCGGGCACCGAGATTCAGGCCATGTTAGGCGGGACATTCAGGCAACTCAATGCCGAATTCGGTTTTTCTTTGCAGGTGCCCGTGCCTCCTCAGTTGGAGCACTTCACATACGATCTGAATCAGATCGAGCAGAGCCATCTCCAGTACCTCGGCATGAGCAACGCGTTGAAGCTTGCGCAGCCCGAGTTTGCGGAACGTCTGGTCCGGGCTCTGGCAATGCGTTTGCGTACCGTGTATGAGTCAGCTGCGAATGATCTTGAACTCTGGAGCAAATCTGCCACGGCCCAACTGGATGCTCAATTGCGGGAGCGACGCCGCAGCTTTGCACGCCGCATTGAGGCTGTCGACCGCATCCAGCAGGCTGCCAGTGGGTTGGTAGAACGCATTGCAGAAATTGAAGCGAGTGAGGATGAGTTGGTTCAACTGGAGCAAAGGCTGCAGGAACTGACCTCCCAGCTGGTTGCTCTGCCCGGCCTTGACTCCGTGACATCGGGTAGCCATCTGGTATCTGCATGAGTGGCGGAGGGCGGGACGATGTGGCTGCGCTCGTAGTTGCATGGCAGGTGGCTCACGGTCGCAATCATCTGCCTTGGCAACAGACGCGTGATCCTTACCGGGTCTGGCTATCGGAGATCATGCTGCAGCAAACGCAGGTCGCCACAGTGCTCGACTACTACGCGCGCTTTCTGGAGCGCTTTCCGGATGTTGTGGCCTTGTCGCAGGCAGAGCAAGACGAAGTGATGGGGCTTTGGAGCGGTCTGGGCTATTACACCCGGGCTCGCAACCTCCATCGCTGCGCCCAGCAGGTTGTGACCGAACACGGAGGTGCTTTTCCTCGCACCGCCGATATGCTTGCAAACCTGCCGGGTATTGGCCGTTCTACGGCTGGCGCTATTGCGGCATTCTGTTTTTCTGAGCGCGTGCCCATTCTGGATGCAAATGTGCGCAGGGTTTTGACGCGGTTGCTTGGTTTTGAGCGTGACCTTGCTTCGTCGGCAAACGAGCGTCTGCTTTGGAATGAAGCGGAGTCGTTGCTACCGAGAGACAACCTCCAAATCGCCATGCCGCGCTACACCCAAGGTCTTATGGATCTTGGAGCTTCGATCTGCACACCGCGAGTTCCACGCTGCGTTCACTGTCCTTTGGTGGAGCGCTGTGTGGCATTCAAAGCGGGCGATCCACAACGCTACCCCGTCAAAACACGCAAGCTGGTGCGCAGGTCCGAATCCTGGCAACTACTGGTTCTCCGGAATTCTGCTGGGCAAGTGTGGTTGCAGCGTCGCCCTGCTTCTGGAATATGGGCTGGTATGCATTGTGTGCCGGTGTTCGCTGACAGCACAGTACTGAGCGGATATGTCCAATCCCTGGGTGATGTTTCACACATCTCGTGCGACGAACTTCAGCCATTTGTCCATGTTCTGACACACAGAGATTTGCATCTTCATCCTGTGTTGGTCTCTGGGGAAATCCCTAGTCAACCCACGAAAGAAGGAGGGTGGTTTGGTGTTGATGAGTGGAGCGCCATCGGTCTGCCTGCACCCATCCGTAAGCTGCTTGATTCGCTCCAAGCCCAATTGTGGTGAGCTTCCTCGGGATGTCGGCGAGAGTCCCGACATACTGAGAGTCACTGCCCAAGTCTGTCTCAGGGGAAGCTCGACGAGGCGGACCGAGGCTTCAGTACATCCTGTTCGAAGAGGGGTGGACGGCTCGTGAATTCAGAAGTTTTCAGTTAGCCATGTAGCGACGCTGTCATCGTCCATCCAGTTCCCGATGCCTTTTCAGGGTTGTCCAACGGGTGTTCATAACGGCAGCAAGTTGCTCCACCAAATAAACCGAGCGATGTTGGCCGCCAGTACAGCCGACCGCAACCGTGACATAGCTGCGATGGTTTCTTTCTAGCATTTCCAGCCAGTGTGCGAGAAATTGCTCTATGTGTGCCTGCATCAGCGACACGTCGGGTTGCTGGCGCAGGAAGTGGGCTACCGGTTCGTCCTGCCCCGTCAGATCTCGCAGCGCAGGTTCATAGTGTGGGTTCGGCAACATTCGCACATCAAATACGTAGTCAGCATCCATCGGAATGCCGCGCTTGAATGCAAAAGACTGAAATACCAGGGTCATCTGCCCCCGGGTGGTGACAAGCAAACTCTTCACATAGCTTTGGAGTTGTGAAGCCCGTATGGTGCTGGTATCGATGACATGCGACTGCTCTCGCAGCTCTGCGAGCAGTTCACGCTCCAACTCGATAATCTGTACCAGCGCCTTGCGCCCTTGCTGAATATCGTCGTGCGATAGGGGGTGGCGCCTGCGTGTCTCTGAAAAGCGCCTGACAAGCGTATCGATGGTGGCGTCGAGGAAAACCGATTGCACTGAAACCCCCTCACTTCTCAGGCGGCTCAGCTCCTGTGGGACTTGGTGCAATGAGGTTGCACTCCGAACATCCATGGCGATTGCAACGCGGTTGCCATGGTGGCGGTGTTCCAATGCCACGAAAGCAGGTAACAACTCTGGAGGCAGATTGTCTACGCAGTAGTATCCGGCATCCTCCAACGCATGCAATGCCACGGATTTGCCTGACCCAGACATACCCGTGATCAAGACGATTTCAAGGACCATTAGCGGCGTCCTTCTCGTACAGCAGCAGCAAGATCTAGCATCTCGCGTGCATGGGCGAGCGTCGTGTGGGTTGATCGCTCGCCGCCTAGCATGCGGGCAATTTCTGCCACGCGATTTTCGTCCCGCACTGTCAATACCGTGCTGGAAGTCCCTTGCGGGCTTTTGTTTTTGGCCACCTTGAGGTGGTTGTGCGCACACGCTGCCACTTGCGGCAGGTGGGTGACAGCGAGTACCTGGCGGTCAGTGCCAAGCTGCTGCATCAGCCGTCCCACTGTTTCCGCCACCGCACCTCCTACGCCAGAATCTACTTCATCGAAGATAAGAGTCGGGGCCATGCCCAATTCACTGGTCGTCACTGAAATAGCCAGCGAAATGCGGGAGAGTTCGCCGCCTGATGCCACCTTCCCGATGGGTTTGGGCGTCATTCCTGGATGGCCTGCGACAAGGAACGTCACGTCATCGATACCATGTGATGAAGGCTCTGATGCCTTGGCAATGCAAACTTCGAATTTCCCTCCCTCCATGCCCAATCCCCGCATGGCCTGGGTGATGGCGTAGGAGAGTTTCGGGGCAGCTTTGGCGCGTCCCAGCGACAGGGCTCGTGCCGATGCATGGTAGGCCTTGGCACTGGCATCCTCATTCGCTTCTAGCCTTCCCAGATCTGTTGCTGCATCCAATTTGCGCATCTCATCCATCCAGCTCCGGTGTAGGGCCGGTAGCTCTGCTGGCGTGCTTTTAAAGCGCCGCGCCAAGCTCATCCAAAGGGATATTCGGGCGTCGAGTTCGGCTAAACGCTGTGGATCAATTTCCGCATGCCTTAGATACAACTGCAGCGAGTGGATGACATCGCTCGCTTGCGCGATGCTGGAAGACAGTATGTCAGCGAGCGTTGCGAACTCAGGCTCAATGTGCTCTTGGCTTTGTAGGAGATTGTGCGCCCGAGCAAGCCCTGTAAGTGCGCCAGACTCTTCATCTTGGAGGGCTTGGATGGCGCCTTCGGCTCCATTCAGCAATGCCTGAGCGTGTGAAAGCCGCTTGTGTTGTGCATCGAGCTCTTCCCATTCGCCGTCCAAGGGCGCTAGCTTGTCGACTTCACTGATCTGCCATTGCAGACGCTCGCTCTCCTGCCGAAGTGTGGCTTGGGCTAGGCGTGCTTGCTCCAGGGCTTTTTGATTGGTGCGCCATTGGGTCCAGAGCGCTGAGGTCTCTGCAGTTTGCACGCCCGCAAACGCGTCCAACAGGCCGCGCACCGAGTCAGGCCTTGTGAGGCTTTGCCAGGCATGCTGACCATGGATGTCCAGCAGCCTGTCTCCCAAAGTTCGAAGCTGTGCGGCAGTGGCGGGAGTACCGTTGATCCAGGCCCTGCTTTTGCCTTGCGAGTCCACCGTCCGGCGCAAAAGCAACAGGTCATCAAGGTCAAATCCCGCATCGTCCAGCCATTTCTGGAGATGAGATGGGCAATCAAATTCAGCGCAAAGGTCAGCTTTGTCAGCGCCTTCGCGAACCACGCTGGCATCGGATCGTGCGCCTAGGATGAGTTGCAGGGCATCAATCAGTATGGATTTTCCGGCGCCGGTTTCTCCTGTGAGCACGGTGAAGCCTGGATTCAGGTCAAGTTCAAGGGAGTGAACGATCACAAAATCACGCAAGGTGATCCGCCTTAGCGCCATGTTCAGGAGCCTCCTTCATTCCAACGCAATTTTTTGCGCAGAGTCGCAAAGTAGTTCCAGCCATGAGGATGCAGAAAACGCACGCAGTGTGCTGATCTTTTGACCAGAATGCGGTCGCCATGCAGCAATGAGGCCAGCGACTGCATGTCAAAGTTGGCGCTGACGTCCCGACCACTCACAACTTCAACAGCCACTTCGGTAGCATCCGATAGAACGATCGGGCGGTTGGAGAGCGTGTGGGGTGCGATGGGCACCAGCACCCACCCAGGAATGGAGGGGTGAAGCATGGGCCCCCCAGCCGAAAGCGAATACGCTGTCGACCCTGTGGGGGAGGCGATGATCAGACCGTCTGCGCGCTGGGTTGCCACAAATCGGCCTCCAACCTCCACCCGCAATTCCACCATTCCTGAAGTGGCGCCTCTGTTCACCACGACGTCGTTCATCGCGAGGGCTTCGAAAACTACGCGCTCGTCGCGCACGACTGTAGCGTGCATGAGGGGTCTCAGGTCTTCTTCGTACTCCCCGTGAAGCATTGGCGGCAAAGTGGCCTGATAGGTATCGAAAGGAATGTCGGTGATAAAGCCAAGACGCCCTTGATTGATGCCAATCAATGGTGTCCCAAAACGTGCGAGCCTCCGACCGATACCCAGCATGGTGCCGTCGCCCCCGACTACAAGGCCCAGGTCGCACCGACTGCCTATCTCGTCTACATTCAGAGAGGGGTAGTGTGTGAGGCCAGTGTTCCCAGCGGTCTCCGCTTCTAGCGCCACTTCGCAACCCTGACGCTCCAGAAAATGGGCGATGTCTTCCAGAGCTTGGCGGGAACTGTCTCCCTGGGAGCCCGTCGACGAAGCTTGGTACTTGCCTATGAGTGCGACATGGCGGAAATTGGACGTCATCGTGAAATTACATCATTAAAATCATTCCATGCTCGATGACCGTGCCAAGTTGTTGCTCAAAGCGCTGGTCGAGCGCTACATTGCCGATGGTCAGCCTGTTGGATCGCGCACCCTGTCGCGTGCTTCCGGGCTTGAATTGTCTCCTGCAACTATCCGCAATGTCATGGCGGATCTGGAGGAGTTGGGACTGATCGCAAGTCCCCACACCTCGGCAGGTCGCATTCCCACGGCAAGGGGCTATCGTTTGTTTGTGGACACCATGCTGACGGTTCAGCGCGACCCGTTGATGCCTCCCCAGCTTGCGCCCGAACAGCCGCAAAAGGTGATCGCCAATGCAGCGCAGCTGTTGTCCAATCTTTCACAGTTCGTTGGCGTCGTTATGGCGCCACGCCGGACATCGGTGTTTCGCCACATAGAGTTCTTGAGGCTGTCCGAGCGCAGATTTCTGGTCATCATCGTTTCCCCCGAGGGTGATGTTCAAAATCGCGTGATCTTCACGGATGTGGACTACTCCCAGTCGCAACTCATCGAGGCTTCCAATTTTCTGAACGCACATTACGCTGGGCTTGCGATGGAGCAGGTGCGTGAGCGCCTGAAATCTGAGGTGGATGTGCTGCGCGGCGAGATCGCGTCGCTTATGCAGGCGGCTGTGAATGCTGGGTCTGAAGCCTTGTCCCAAGCGCAGGACGAGGTCGTGATTTCTGGTGAGCGCAATCTGCTGGCGGTCAGTGATTTCTCTAGCGACATGGGTAATCTGCGGCGTGCTTTCGATCTTTTCGAACAGAAAACACAGATCCTGCGTTTGCTAGATATCTCCAGCCAGGCCGAGGGAGTGCGCATCTACATCGGCGGAGAGAGCCATGTTGTGCCATTTGAGGAACTGTCTATCGTCAGTGCGCCGTATGAGGTGGATGGCAAAGTGGTCGGAACACTGGGGGTGATTGGCCCCACGCGCATGCCATACGACCGGATGATCCAGATCGTGGACATCACATCCAAGCTGGTGTCCAACGCACTCAGCTATCGCAAGTAAAGCACCTACAATACGACGCTTGCCCCGTTGTATAGCGCTGGAGCATGGCTTGGGGCGTTAGCTCAGTTGGTTAGAGCAGAGGACTCATAATCCTTTGGTCGTTGGTTCAAGTCCAACACGCCCTACCATCCATTCATTCGAATGGGCGATCACGACGATCGCAGCCAGTTTTCATGTCGCAATGTGCGCCTTTCTTCTTTTAGAGACTCTGGAGTGCATTACAATAGTGGCTTGCGTTGAGTTGTTCTTTTGCTTCACAGGTACCAATTAAAAAGTACCAGCAAAAAACGCAGATTTCAAGGGTTGCCAAGAAATCGTGCTATAATTCAAAGCTTAGCGGCTGTAGCTCAGCTGGATAGAGTACTTGGCTACGAACCAAGGGGTCGTGGGTTCGATTCCTGCCAGCCGCACCAATGTTTAAAGCCTGCAATCGTAAGATTGCAGGCTTTTTCATTTGTCTAAGCGTTTCTCGCTGATGAGGTATATCTGCCATGAGCAAGGCTTTTACCAAAGAAACCGATGCTTCCGATGAGGATGAGTTGGCGCTGCCTGCGTTGCCTGCGGGGGGCAAAAATTACATCACTCCGGCGGGATATGCGCGCCTGCGTGATGAGTTGCTGGACCTGATTGACAACGAGCGACCAAAAGTGGTGGATGCCGTGCACTGGGCTGCCAGCAACGGAGATCGGTCTGAAAATGGTGACTATCTCTATGGCAAGAAACGTTTGCGAGAGATTGACCGGCGCATCCGTTTCCTTACCAAGCGGCTAGAGATCGCCGAAGTGGTGGATCCCAGTTTGCAGGCTGGTAGCGATCAGGTGTTTTTCGGTTCTACCGTCACGTACATGGATGATGAAGGGCTGGAGCGCACGATCACCATCATGGGCATTGATGAAGCGGACAGCCGTGAATCGCAAGTGAGTTGGGTTTCGCCCGTTGCACGTGCGCTCTTAAAGGCCCAAGTCGGAGATGAGGTGTTGCTGCCTACGCCGGGCGGTACGCGACGCCTTGAGGTGGTAGCGGTGCAGTACCCTCGGCGAAACGAACGTGTCGACTGAGCTGGGGACAAGGAGCCGGACTACACCACGCTGGGGCTGTCTGTTCGTGTCGCCCAGTGCTGCAAGCTCGCCGTTCACGCGGACTGCGGGGTAATGCGTGCGGCGCGAATGACAGCCTGGGTGCGCCGCAGGTTGCGAAGCGCCATTTCGAGGTGGCCTTGGTCTCGCACAGCCACGATGAAGCGCAAGTCCGTAGTGTCAAGGGCGGCTTCGTCATCCATGTCCACATGGGTGATGTCGGCTTCTGAATTGGCCAGTTCAGCAGCCACGCGGGCGAGCACACCTTTGCCGTTGGTGACCGTCACCACGACCCCGGTTTCGAACAGGCGCGTGGGTTCGTCCGACCAGTCCACCGCAATGAAGCGTTCGCTGTCCTTGTGCTGCAGCCGCTTGGCTACGGTGCAGTGGGCGTTGTGGACCACCAGGCCCTCGCCACGTCCCAGATAGCCCACGATGCTGTCGCCAGGCACGGGGCGGCAACAGGATGCGTACTGCACTGAGGCATTTTCGCTGCCATCCAGGGTTACCGCTCCTTGCGAAAGCGTCTCGTGGGATGTGTAGCGCTCCCGTGTCATGAGCAGCGCATCAGGGCGATGGCCGTGTTCCGACATCAGCACCATGAGTCGCTTGGCCACGATGCTGGCGATGCGTTTTCCCAGGCCCAGGTCCGTCATCAGCTCGCTGCGGGTGCGGTTTCCTGTAAAGCGCAGCAGCTTGTCCCACATCGGTTGGGTCTCTGTGTCCAGGGGGGGGAGCTGCTCTAGACCTTCTGCCCGAATGGCCTGGGTCAGCAGCTTCTCGCCCAGGCCTTCCGATTCGGTCTGTGCAAGCGTTTTCAGGTAGTGCCGGATCTTGGACCGTGCGCGGCCCGTGCGCACAAAACCCAGCCAGGCCGGGTTGGGCGTGGATACCGGGGCGGTGATGATCTCCACCACATCGCCATTCTTGAGTTCGGTGCGCAGGGGCACTTGCTCATTGTTGATTTTCGCCGCCGTGGTGCGGTCGCCGACGTTGCTGTGGATGGCGTAGGCAAAGTCCACCACGGTCGCTCCGCGAGGCAGGGCCATGATCTGGCTCTTGGGGGTGAAAACGTAGACAGCGTCCGGGAACAGATCTACCTTCACATGGTCCCAGAACTCGGCGGCATCGCGGGTCTCGTTCTGGATGTCCAGCAGGGATTGCAGCCACTTGGTCCCCAGCCGCTCGGCCGACGTGCCATCGCCGTCCTGCGCCTTATACAGCCAATGCGCGGCGACGCCGGCCTCGGCAATGACGTGCATCTCGTCCGTGCGCATCTGAAATTCGATGTTCACGCCGGAAGGGCCCACCAAGGTTGTGTGCAGGGATTGGTACCCATTGAGCTTGGCGATGGCGATGTGGTCCTTGAACTTGCCAGGAACTGGCTTGTACATCTGGTGGAGCACGCCCAGGGCGGTGTAGCAGTCTGTCACCGTGGGTACGATCACCCGGAATCCGTAAATATCGGTGACCTGGGCAAAACTCAGGTGCTTGAGGTCCATCTTCTGGTAGATGGCGTACAGCGTTTTCTCGCGGCCGGCGAGCCGGACCTTCATGCCGATCTTGGAGAAGGCGGTGTCCACCTCGGCCTGAACCTTTTGCACCAGGTCGCGCCTGCGGTTGCGTGACTTATTGACTGCCTTCGACAACGTGGCATAGCGCCACGGGTGAAGATGCCGAAAGGCCAAGTCCTGCAATTCCCGATAAGTCTGGTTGAGGCCCAGGCGGTGGGCAATGGGGGCATAGATCTCCAGGGTTTCCGAGGAGATACGGCTCCATTTGCTGCGCGGCATGTCCGACAGCGTGCGCATGTTGTGCGTGCGGTCCGCCAGCTTGATGAGGATGACGCGCACGTCGCGCGCCATGGCCAGCAGCATCTTGCGGAAAGACTCGGCCTGGTTCTCTTCGCGGGTGTTGAACTGCAGCTTGTCGAGTTTGGTCAGCCCGTCTACCAACTCGGCCACGGGGGCGCCAAAGCGGTCGATCAGGTCTGCTTTGGTGACGCCACAGTCTTCCATGGCATCGTGCAGCAGCGCGGCCATCAGCGCCTGGGCGTCCAATTTCCAGGTGGCGCACTGTGCAGCCACGGCAATGGGGTGCGTGATGTAGGGCTCGCCGCTGTTGCGCAGCTGACCCAGGTGGGCCTCATCGGCGAAACGATAGGCTTGGCGCACCTGCTCGATGCTGCTTGCGTCCAGGTAGTCAAGGCTGTCTGTCAGCGCTGCAAAGCTGGCGGCCGCCGCATTGGCTGCCGCTGCGGCCGCAGACAAGGTTCCTGCCGCCGGTGCGTCACCGGGCCGGACTTGCGTTGCAGAATGTGGATTGAGCACCGCGTTCATGCCTCAAATGTAGCGTGGGAGTGCATCAGACGACTTTGGAGCAAAAAAAAGCACCGCCATTGCGGTGCTCTTTACGGGCCACGCCCAGGAAAAAGCTCAACCAGGAACCTTCTTGAGCATTTCCAGGCCAACCTTGCCTTCAGCGATTTCCCGCAGGGCGGTCACGGCAGGCTTGTTGCGGCTTTCGATGCGCGGCGCGTGGCCCTGGCTCAGCATGCGGGCACGGTACGTGGCGGCCAACACGAGCTGGAAGCGGTTGGGGATCTTTTCCAGACAGTCTTCTACGGTGATGCGTGCCATCGATTTACTCCGGGGATTCAGGTGATATTGAGCGACTGGAAGGTGTCAGCACGGGCGCGGCGCTGGGCGGCGTACTTGAGTCGCTGGGCGTGAACTACGGCTTTCAGGTCGAAAAGCGCGCGCTCAAACAACTCATTGATTATAACGAAGTCGAATTTGCCCACCTGGGCCATCTCGGTGGCCGCGTTCTTGAGGCGGACTTCGATGACATCGGGGGAGTCCTCGCCCCGTCGTTCCAAGCGCGAACGCAGTTCTTCCCAACTGGGGGGCAGGATGAACACGAGGATGGCATTCGCGAATGCTTCCTTGATCTGTAGCGCGCCCTGAAAGTCGATTTCCAGGATCACGTCCGAGCCTTGGGCAATGCGTTCCTCGATCGCCTTCTTGGAGGTGCCGTAGCGGTTGCCGTGTACGTGAGCCCACTCCACAAAGGCGTTGCCTTCCACCATGGCATCAAATTCTGATTGCGAAGCGAAGTAGTAGTCGCGGCCGTGCTTTTCCTGGCCGCGCGGAGCCCGGGTGGTGTGGGAGATCGACAGGTGAACATGCGAGTCCAGCTCCAGCAACGCCTTGACCAGACTAGATTTGCCAGCGCCACTGGGGGCCGCAACTACGATGAGATTTCCGGGGTAGTCCATAGTTGATGTGCGCGAAGCGCTATCAAAAAATGAGTGTTATTCGATGTTCTGTACTTGCTCGCGCATCTGCTCGATCAGCACTTTCATGTCCACGCTGATGCGGGTCAGGTCAAGGGCGGCAGATTTGGAGCCCAGCGTATTGGCCTCGCGGTGGAGTTCCTGGATCAGGAAGTCCAGGCGCTTGCCCACCTCGCCGCCCTTCTTGAGCAGGCGTTCGATCTCGTCCAGGTGGGAGTCCAGCCGCGTTATTTCCTCGGCCACATCAATGCGGATGGCAAACGCCGTGGCTTCGGTGAGTGCGCGGTCACGGGCGGCCTCGGGCAGGGTGGCACCGTCGGTCAGCGCCATGGCTTCCTTCCAGCGCTCCATAAAGCGCAGCCGTTGCTGCTCGACCAGCAGCGGCACCATAGGGACGGCCTGTTCGGCCAAGGCGCGCAATTGCTTGACCCGGTCTAGCAGCATGGTGGCCAGGCGCTTGCCCTCCCGTTCGCGGGCGGCCATCAGGGCGGTCAGGGCTTCTTCGGCCAAAGCAGGAACGGCATCGCTCCAGTCTTCTGAGCCCGATGGGGCGTTCGCGCACAGGCGCAGGGCGTCGGCGACCGTGAGGGGCGCCGCCGTCGGCAGCCATGCCTTGACGGAATCTTGCAAAGAATTGAGCCGCTGCAGCAGCCGCGCGGGCGGGTCCTGCAGAGTGTTGCTGTCCTCGTTTTCAAGGGCTGCACGGACTTCAACCTTGCCGCGCTTGAGGCGGGCGGTCAGCAGGCTGCGCAGTGCGGGTTCCGTGGCACGCAACTCGTCCGGTAGGCGGAACGAAAGGTCCAGGAAGCGGCTGTTCACCGAGCGGATTTCCAGCCCCAGCCTACGTGACTGGGGCGCGCGGGTGTCGTTTTCAGCGCCAGTGGCAGATGCGCCGTGCTGTGCGCTGGCGTATCCGGTCATGCTGTAAACTGGCATTGGACTTTTTGATGGTTGCTTGCGATCCGGCGATTATCCGGGTTCCGCCCTACCCCCGAGTCATCTTCGCAAAATATGTCAAAAATCAAGCCGGCCCCTTTGCCGCCCGATACCGCAATAGGCGGCTACCGCGTGGTGCGCCGGTTGTCCTCGGGCGGTTTTGGCGTGGTCTATCTGGCCCTGGATGCCGAAGGGCAGCAGGTCGCCATCAAGGAATACCTTCCTTCGTCGCTGGCCACGCGTGCACCGGGCGAGCTGCTGCCCAAGGTGCAGTCCGAAAAGCTCTCGCTCTACCGCCTGGGGCTCAAAAGCTTCTTTGAAGAGGGCCGCGCTCTGGCCCAGATTTCGCACGCCTCCGTGGTGAGCGTGCTCAACTTCTTCCGCGAAAACGAAACCGTCTACATGGTGATGAATTACCTGGAGGGTGCGACCCTGCAGGACTTCATCATTACGGCGCGGGATCTCAAGACGCAGAAGGTGTTCCGCGAATCCACCATTCGCTCTCTGTTCGACGAAGTGCTGCGCGGGCTGCGCATCGTGCACCAGCACAAGATGCTGCACCTGGATATCAAACCGGCCAACATCTTCATCACCGACGACAACAAGGCCGTGATGATCGACTTTGGCGCCGCGCGCGAGGTTCTGTCCAAAGAGGGCAACTTCATCCGCCCCATGTACACGCCTGGCTTTGCCGCCCCTGAGATGTACCGCCGCGATTCGTCCATGGGTCCCTGGACCGATATCTATGCGATTGGTGCCTGCATCTACGCCTGCATGCAGGGTTTTCCGCCCAACGAGGCGCCCCAGCGCATTGAAAAGGACCGCCTCTCGCTGGCCTTGACCAAGCTGCGTGGCGTGTACTCCGACAATCTCATTGAGGTGGTGGAGTGGTGCATGGCGCTGGATCCGCTGTCGCGCCCGCAGTCGGTGTTTGCGTTGCAGAAGGAGCTCAGCCGCGAAGGCGAGCGCCGCTACACCAAGCTCACGGTGGCCGAAAAAATGCGCCTGCAGCTTGACACCCTGGTGTCCGACACCAAGAAAAACGTGCAAAAGGTGGGTGAAGCCACCGGTATCGGAGCCAAACCCAAATGAACACAACGCCTCGTTTGCGTGAGTCGCTATGAAATTCTCGGTTTTCCAGATCAGCCGCCGTGGTGGCCGCGAAAAAAATGAAGACCGCATGGGCTATTGCTACACGCGCGAATCGGGGCTGTTTGTGCTGGCTGACGGTATGGGCGGTCATCCCGAGGGTGAGGTGGCGGCCCAGATTGCTTTGCAGACCATCTCTGCCCTGTTCCAGCGCCAAGCCAAGCCGCAACTCAAGGATGTGCAGGAGTTCTTGTCGGGCGCGCTGCTGGCGGCGCACCACCAGATCCTGCGCTATGCCACCGACAAAGGCATGCTCGACACGCCCCGCACCACGCTGGTCGCGGCGGTGCTGCAGGCCGGCACAGCCACCTGGATTCATTGCGGGGACTCGCGCCTGTACATGGTGCGCGACGGTGATTTGCTCACCCGCACCCGCGACCACTCCTACATGGAGTTGCGCAACACTCCCCCGCCGGGCCTGGAGCGCATCAACCGCAATGTGCTGTTCACCTGCCTGGGCTCGCCCACCAAGCCCATTTACGACATCACTGGCCCCGTGTATTTGGAGCAGGGCGACCGTATTCTGCTGTGTTCGGACGGCCTTTGGGGCACGCTCAGCGACGAAGATATCGCCAAGCAGCTGGCCAGCAACACGGTGTCCCACGCGGTGCCTGAACTGGTGGAAGATGCCTTGCGCAAGGCTGGGGACAGCAGCGACAACGTGACCGTGGTGGCGATGGAGTGGGAGACCCCAGATGCCTTCGAGTCCACCCAGGGCGTTTCTACCGACAGCATCAGCGACGACGTGTTTGCATCCACCATCCAGGCTGGGCCCCTTGACGGCCTGGTGGATGATCTGGACGACGCGGCCATCGAGCGGTCCATTGCCGAGATCAACGAAGCCATCCGTCGCTCGGCAGCCCGGAAAGCCTGAGCTTCCTCCTGAGTCGGTTCCCGATTTCCCTCTCCGCTCGGCTTCGCCGAGGAAGGGAATGACAGCAGCGCACTCAAGGGAAACGCAGCTACGCCGCCTGGGCGGCCCTCGCGCGGTGGCCCTGACCTGGGGGCGCCCGTTGCACCAGTTGCGCTACGAACCAAGAAAGAACGCCATGACCTTTATACGCACCGGCGACCGCGCCGCCAATCAGCTGCGCACTGTGCGCATTACGCGCCGCTACACCATGCATGCGGAGGGCTCGGTGTTGATCGAGTTCGGCAACACCAAAGTGCTCTGCACCGCTTCAGTGGAAGAACGCGTGCCGCCCCATAAGCGCGGCAGCGGCGAGGGCTGGGTCACAGCTGAATACGGCATGCTGCCGCGCGCCACCCATACCCGCAGCGATCGCGAAGCCGCACGTGGCAAACAGACCGGCCGCACGCAAGAGATCCAGCGCCTCATCGGCCGCTCGCTGCGGGCCGTGTTTGACCTCAAGCTGCTGGGCGAGCGCACCATTCAGCTCGATTGCGATGTGATTCAGGCCGATGGAGGCACCCGCACCGCCGCCATCACCGGCGCCTGGGTGGCTGCGCAGGATGCGGTCAACCAGTTGCTGGCCAGCGGCAAGATCACCCAGTCACCCCTGGTGCAGCCCGTGGCTGCCATCTCGGTCGGCATCGTCCAGGGCACACCGTTGCTCGACCTGGAATATGTGGAAGACGTGGACTGCGACACCGACATGAACGTCGTGATGACGGGCGCAGGCCACTTTGTGGAAGTGCAGGGCACGGCCGAAGGCGTGGCGTTTACCCGGGCGGAGATGGACCAACTGCTCGCGCTGGCCGAAAAAGGCATTGCTGAGCTGGTGCAGTTGCAGCAGCGGGCGCTGCTGCAAACCCCCTAACCCGCTGATACTCACTAATTGATAGCTGCTTGCGCTTGCTGGATAAGCGCTAGGTGCCAATTTGAATCATGAAAATCGTTCTAGCATCCAACAACCGTGGCAAGCTGGCCGAGCTGCAGTCCATGTTCGCGCCACTCGGGGTCGAGCTGGTTCGCCAGGCCGACATGGGCGTGGGTGAGGCCGAAGAGCCATTTCGCACCTTTGTGGAGAATGCCTTGGCCAAAGCCCGCTTTGCCTCGGCCCACACCGGCCTGCCCGCCTTGGCGGATGACGCTGGCATGTGTGTGGATGCCTTTGGCGGCCTGCCGGGCGTCGATACCGCCTACTACTGCACCCAGTTTGGCTACGAGAAGAGCGACGACAACAATGTGCGCGCCCTGCTGGAGCAGTTGCACGGCGTAGCCAACCGCCGCGCCGCCATGGTCAGCACCCTGGTTGCCGTGCGCAGCCCGCAAGACCCTGAGCCGCTGATTGCCGTCGGCCGGGTGGTAGGCGAGATCACCACCGAACCCCGGGGCAGCAACGGATTTGGCTTCGACCCTGTGATGTTCATCCCCGAATTCGGCAAGACCTTTGCCGAGCTGCCTGTGGAAGTGAAGAACGCCCACAGCCACCGGGGCCGCTCGGCCGCGCAGATGCTGGCGCTGATGCGCGAACGTTGGCTGTAGAAGGGGCACTGAACGTGGTTCATATTCCGATCACGCCGCAGGCGGAGGCCGAACCCGCCTTGGTGCGCGACATCCAGCACTACATGCGCCCCGGCCTGCTGCAGCTGCCCAGCCTGCCACCGTTGTCGCTGTATGTGCACCTGCCGTGGTGCCTCAAGAAATGCCCGTACTGCGACTTCAACTCGCATGAGTACCGCGAAGGCGGCAGCGATGCGGCTGGCAATGCAGGGGTGCCCGAGCAGCGCTACATCGACGCGCTGATGGCCGACCTGGAAGCCGCGCTGCCGCTCATCTGGGGCCGCACGGTGCACAGCATCTTCATTGGTGGCGGCACGCCCAGCTTGTTTTCACCAGCCGCCATTGACCGGCTGATTGGCGACAGCCGCGCCCGCCTGCGGCTGGAACCAGATTGCGAGATTACCTTGGAGGCCAACCCCGGCACGTTCGAGAAAGACCGCTTCCGAGCCTTCCGGGCGGCGGGTGTCACGCGGCTGTCGGTGGGGGTGCAAAGCTTCAACGACCAGCACCTCAAGGCCCTGGGCCGTGTGCACGACCGCAGCCAGGCCTTGGCGGCGGTGGAGGAGGCCGCGGCATCGTTTGACACCTACAACCTCGACATCATGTACGCGCTGCCCGGCCAGACGCCGCAGGAGCTGGAGCAGGACATGCTGACTGCGCTGGCCTTCAAGCCGCCGCACATCTCCATCTACCACCTCACCATCGAGCCCAACACCTACTTCGCCAAGTTCCCCCCGGCCATCCCCGAGGACGACCAGGCCTATGCCATGCTCGACCGCATCACCGAGATGACGGGCCAGGCGGGCATGGCGCGCTACGAAATATCGGCCTACGCGCAGCCTGGCCACCAGTGTTTTCACAACACCAACTACTGGCAGTTCGGCGACTACCTGGGCATTGGCGCAGGCGCACACAGCAAGCTCAGTTTTGCGCACCGCGTGGTGCGCCAGGTGCGCTTTCGCGACCCAGGCCGCTACATGGACAACGCCCTGGCAGGCCGGGCCGTGGCGCAGGACGACGATGTGCGCCGGGCCGATTTGCCGTTTGAATACATGCTCAACGCCCTGCGCCTGCGCGGTGGTTTTGCGCTGCAGGACTTCATGGATCGCACAGGCTTGCCTCTGACGACCATCGCCAAGGGCTTGAAGGCGGCCGAGAGCAAAGGCCTGATCGAGCGCGACCTGACCCATGTACGCCCGACAGAGCGGGGCTTTGATTTTCTGAGCGACCTGCAGGAGCTGTTCCTGGCGGACTGACCAGGTCTTGTGTGGCGGTGCAAGCTAGCCGGCACTTGACGACTTTTTTGACAGGGCTGCGCCGCAAGTCCGCGCGCTACCTGCAGGTACCTTGAGGGTTTGGGCCTTGCCCTGGCGCCAAACCCATCGGTTTCAATGTGCCGTCAAGCGTGCAACACCACGCTGGCCAGAGGCGGCGACCCGCCTCACACGCCTGCGCGAGGGGACAGTGCACCAAGCCGCGCCCCACGCGCCCCTCTCCCTTACCCGCAGCGCACCGCCAGAATGCGGCCGTTGGCGTCCACCTCCAGGTTGAGCCGTTGCGCATTGAACTCCTTGGTGATGATCTGGCCGGGGCGCAGGATGCGGGCCATCTTTGCGCCCGACTGCACCCGGGCCCATTCCACCACCGAAGCCGTGCTGTTCTGCCCCACCACCGACTGGGCTGGCTGGGCATTGCACTGGCCGCCTGGCGCAGGCTCTGCAGGCGCTGGGCTGGCAGTAGAGGGCGCGGGGGGCTGGCTTTGGCTGGCGCAACCTGTCACCAACGCTGCAACCACCAGGCCACCGGAGATACCAGAAGGAATATTTGTCATGGGGCAGGCTCCTGAAAACAAGGCCCTCACCATACCGGAAGGCCTGTGGGTGTGGGTGACCACGCGTAACGCAGCAGCAACGCCAGAGTCCTTGCCGTGGTTGTGGTCGCTCCATGCAAGTCGAGAACATGGTGACGGGCTGCACATGTCGGCGCGCTTCGTCGCGCGGGATTTGCTCGTCGAAGGCTTGCAAGCCAGCCGGACTGCATGTGGTTTACAGGCCCATCGTTCGAGGTATCCCCGCCCTGCCATCCAGGGTGCCGCGCATTTCTTCCAGCTCCGCGCCGGCATCAGCATCGTGGCATCGTGATGACCTTCGCCGAGGCCATGAACGCTGAAGTGGCACTCCACAAGGCAGGCATCCCTGTGTATTTGGCGAGCACATACGTGCGCGTTTGTGTACAGCTGGTCGACGCGCGAGCACTCAGAGGCCCAGAGGCCCAGAGGCCCAGAGGCCCAGAAGAGGCCCCGCTCCGGTTGAGAGGGGCTGGAAGGCACGCCATCCAGATATTCGGTGATGTCCTACATACCCCGTCCACCGAGCGGCCTACCATCGGCTTGTCGACATCCCATCGACATCCCTCCCGCTTGCACAAGCAAGTGTTCAGCCCGCATCTGCGGGCTTTTTTTTGCCTATGCGTTCAGTTGCTCCAGAGCCGCCCGTGCGCAGCGACGGGGATGCGGTTCACAAAACAAAACGGGCCGTAGAGGCCCGTTTGCTGGATGTTCTGGCGGAGACTGTGAGATTCGAACTCACGGACGGTTGCCCGTCGGCAGTTTTCAAGACTGCTGGTTTAAACCACTCACCCAAGTCTCCAGGTGTAGAGGCGCAAATTCTAGCCGACTGCGGGGGCTGATTTCTTTTGCAGCATGCCCCGGGTCTCGATGAACTTCACCACGTCGGTCACGCCTGCCTGGGTTTTGAGGTTGGTCATCACAAACGGCTTGAGGCCCTGGGCGTTGGTGCGCATGCGGGTGGTGTCGGCGTGCATCACATCCAGGTTGGCGCCCACGTGGGGGGCCAGGTCGGTTTTGTTGATCACGAACAGGTCGCTCTTGGTGATGCCGGGGCCACCCTTGCGGGGGATTTTTTCACCTGCGGCCACGTCGATGACGTAGATGGTGAGGTCGCTCAGTTCGGGGCTGAAGGTGGCGGCCAGGTTGTCGCCGCCGCTTTCCACAAACACGATGTCGGCGTTGGGGAACTCGCCCAGCATGCGGTCGATGGCTTCGAGGTTGATGGAGCAGTCCTCGCGGATGGCGGTGTGGGGGCAGCCGCCGGTTTCCACGCCCAGGATGCGCTCGGCGGGCAGGGCACCGCTGACGGTGAGCAAGCGCTGGTCTTCCTTGGTGTAGATGTCGTTGGTGATGGCGATGAGGTCGTAGTCATCGCGCATCGCCTTGCATAGCATTTCAAGCAAAGTGGTTTTGCCGGAG
Organism: Acidovorax facilis; assembly: GCA_964031875.1. Taxonomy (GTDB): domain Bacteria; phylum Pseudomonadota; class Gammaproteobacteria; order Burkholderiales; family Burkholderiaceae_C; genus Acidovorax; species Acidovorax facilis_A. Next base: position 21,950 of record CAXIRU010000106.1, on the reverse strand, counting down.
CCTACAGGGCCGCCGATGCCTACGCGCAAGGGGGGCAGGTTTTTGGTGCGGTGGGGGATGTGGTGCAGTGCGGTGGTCATGGTGTGTTTTATGGCGTAATTTGCTATTAAATGGATAGCTGCTTGCGCTGATCCTGCTTGCGCTAGGAGCGAAAAAGTCTTGAATATTGCACTTCGTGCTGGGCGCTCAGAATGGCCAGCATGGGCGAAAACGCCTGGCGCTCGCTGTCCATCAGGCTGGCGGCGTGGTCTGCGGCCAGCGGTATGGCAGCGGCCAGCCGGGCCAGGATGCGCTGGCCTGCGCTTTGGCCCAGTTGCATGGATTTGAGCGCGGCCTGCACCATGTTCTCGGCCCAGCCAAAGGCGTAGGCCAGCAGCACCTCGCGCACGCTGGCCTGGGTGATGGATGCGGCCAGGGCAAAGGCCACGGGGTAGGTGGGCGAGAGTTGGGCCAGGTGGCGTATAGCGGGCATCACCGCCTCGTCGCCTGGGTACTGGTTGCGCAGCCATTCGGCCAGCGAGCGGCCCATTTGCTCGGTCTGCAGGCGCAGCTCGCTGGTTTCGCGGGTATGCAACACCCAGTCGTTGAGTTCTTTGACATGCTGCAGGTCGCCACGCCGCCAGGCTCCCACGGCCTTGGCGATGAGGGCCATGTCGCCGCGCGCCTGGGTGATGTGCAGCTGGTCTAGCAGCCAGTCGCCCACGGCGGCTTCGCTGGCGAGGCCCGCGTTTTCAATGGCGCTTTCCAGCCCTTCGGAATACGAGAACCCACCCACAGGCAGCGCGGGCGAGGCCAGCCACATCAGCTGCAAAAAGCTGGCGGCGGGCAGGGGCGTGGGGCGGTCGGTGCGCATGGTGGCGGTGGGTCAAGCCTGGGGGTGTGGGGCGAGGTGGCGCGTGGAGTACGCCCTGGTTTCGACGGGCTCAGCCCGAACGGTGAGGGGGTTGCGTTGCGGGCGGCCCATTGCCATCTCAGTGGTCGTGGTTGCAGTGGGGGCCGTGCACATGCCCTTGGGCGACCACGGGGATGGACACGGTGCGCCCACGGGCTGCGGCAGTTGCAGCGGGGGCGCTGGCGTGGCTGTGATCGTGGCTGTGCCCATGATCGTGGTCATGTGCATGGTCATGCGAATGACCGTGGTCGTGACCATGGTGATGGTCATGCCCATGCCCCCCATGGCTGTGCCCGCCGCCATGCCCAGCGGCATAGGCACCGCCTTCGGGCTCAAACGCCAGGTTTTGTTCGGTCACGATCAGGTGCATGGCACGCAGCATGTCGGCCAGCACATGGTCGGGCTCAATCTTGAGGTGGTCGGGCTGCAGCTCGATGGGCACATGGCGGTTGCCCAGGTGGTAGGCGGCGCGGGTCAGGTCAAACGCGGTGCCGTGCTGTTGGCAGTGCGTGATGACCAGCACCGGCTGCGGTGCTGCGATGACGCGCACCATGGATCCGTCTTGGGCCACCAGCACGTCACCGCCGCGCACCAGCGTGCCGCGCGGCAGGAAGATGCCCAGCTCGCGCCCGGCGGAGTCGGTGGCGGCAAAGCGGCTTTTTTGGCGCACGTCCCAGTCCAGCTCGATGGTGGTGGCGCGCTTGACCAGTACGGGCGCAAGGCCCTTGCCTTGGGGGAGGAGTTTGGAGGCTTGGATCATGGAGATTCTTTGTTGCAGCGGGCAAACGCGCATTGTGTGCCAGGGGCCAAACCCTGGGGAGCGCGCTTGTTTACAGCGTACGGGTCATGAAGAAGCTGTAAGGGTCGAGGCAGTAGTCGGCAAAAGGGCCGCATTCGACGAAGCCGTTCTGCAGGTAGAGCTGCCGCGCTGGTTCGAAGAAGGGTTGCGTACCGGTCTCCAAGCTCACGCGGGCAAAGCCGCGTGCGCGGGCCTCTTGCAGCAAATGGTTCAGCAGCTGGCGCGCAATACCCCGGCCGCGGTGGCGGGTGCTGGTGCGCATGGATTTGAGTTCAGCGTGGCCGGCATCGAGCCGCTTGAGCGCGCCCGTACCCGCCAGCATGTCGCCATCCGCTCCGGTCAGCCACGCAGACCAGAACGCGATGTTCGGCTGGCGCAGCTGGTCCATGTCCAGCGCGTGCACGCTTTCAGGCGGTGAAACGGCGCGCATGTCCACCAGGTGCTCTTGCATGAAGGCTTCTATGCGCGGGTCGCTCAGGTCGTCCAGGCGGATGTGCAGCGGGGTGGGGTGGGCGGCCATGCGTTGCTTAGAACAAAAAGTATCGCTGCGCCATAGGCAGCACGGTAGCGGGCTCGCAGGTGAGCAGCTGGCCGTCGGCGCGCACGGTGTAGGTTTGCGCGTCGATTTCCATCTTGGGCGTGTAGCTGTTGTGCAACATGTGCTGCTTGCGCACGCTGCGGATATTGCGCACCGCGCTCAAGGTCTTGCGCAGGCCAAAGCGCTCGCCAATGCCCGCGTTCAGGCCTGCTTGCGACACAAAGGTGAGCGAGGTCTTGGCAATGGCTCCGCCGAACGCGCCAAACATGGGCCGGTAATGCACCGGCTGCGGTGTGGGGATGGACGCATTGGGGTCGCCCATGGCAGCCATGGCGATCAGGCCGCCCTTGAGGATGAGCGCGGGTTTGACGCCAAAGAACGCGGGCTTCCAGATCACGATATCGGCCCACTTGCCGACTTCGAGCGAGCCCACTTCGTGGCTGATACCGTGGGCGATGGCGGGGTTCACGGTGTACTTGGCCACGTAGCGCTTGATGCGCGTGTTGTCGTTGCGGGCGGTGTCGCCAGCCAGGCTGCCGCGCTGCACCTTCATCTTGTGCGCGGTTTGCCAGGTGCGCAGGATGACTTCGCCCACGCGGCCCATGGCCTGGCTGTCGCTGCTCATCATGCTGATGGCGCCCAGGTCGTGCAGGATGTCTTCGGCGGCGATGGTCTCTTTGCGGATGCGGCTTTCGGCAAAGGCCAGGTCTTCGGCAATGCTGGCATCGAGGTGGTGGCACACCATGAGCATGTCCACATGCTCATCGAGCGTGTTGTGCGTGTAGGGCATGGTGGGGTTGGTGGACGATGGCAAGAAGTTGTCCTCCCCCACTACCCGCAGGATGTCCGGCGCGTGCCCGCCGCCCGCGCCTTCGGTGTGGAAGGCGCAGATGCCGCGCCCGGCCACGGCGGCGATGGTGTTCTCTACAAAGCCCGATTCGTTGAGCGTGTCAGAGTGGATGGCGACCTGCGTGTCGGTCTGGTCCGCCACATCCAGGCAGTTGCTGATGGCCGATGGCGTGGTGCCCCAGTCTTCGTGCAGCTTGAGGCCAATGGCGCCTGCGTTGATCTGCTCGTGCAGCGCATCGGGCAGGCTGGCGTTGCCTTTGCCGAGGAAGCCCAGGTTCATGGGGAAGGCATCGGCCGCCTGCAGCATGCGCTCCATGTTGAAGGGGCCAGACGTGCAGGTGGTGGCCAGCGTGCCCGTGGCGGGGCCGGTGCCGCCGCCCAGCATGGTGGTCACGCCGCTGGCCAGGGCTTCCTCAATCTGCTGCGGGCAGATGAAGTGGATGTGGCTGTCGATGCCGCCTGCGGTGACGATGTTGCCTTCGCAACTGATGACCTCGGTGCCGGGGCCGATGATGATGTCCACGCCGGGCTGCACGTCAGGGTTGCCTGCTTTGCCTATGGATGCGATGCGGCCAGCTTTGAGGCCGATGTCGGCCTTGAAGATGCCGGTGTGGTCGATGACCAGGGCATTGGTCAGCACGGTGTCCACGGCGCCTTGTGCGTTGGTGCGCTGGCTTTGCGCCATGCCGTCGCGGATGGTTTTGCCGCCGCCAAACTTCACTTCTTCGCCGTAGCTGCCTGCGCGCAGGGTGTAGTCGGCCTCGACTTCGAGGAGGAGTTCGGTGTCGGCCAGGCGCAGCCGGTCGCCCACGGTGGGGCCGAACATTTCGGCATAGGCGCGTCGTCCAATGGTTGCCATGGGGGTGCTCCGCTAGAACGGTTTACTATGGTTTTGATAGCTGCTTGCGCTTATTCAATAAGCGCTAGAGGCTGATTTGTTTCAATGTTCAGAGCGCGCCCTGCGTCAGGCCCTGAAAGCCGTACACCGTGCGCTCTCCTGCGTAGTCCACCAGCTCCACGGTGCGCTCCTGGCCAGGCTCAAAGCGCACGGCGGTGCCGGACGCAATGTTCAGCCGCATGCCGCGTGCGGCGGCGCGGTCAAAGCCCAGGGCGTTGTTGGTCTCGGCAAAGTGGTAGTGCGAGCCGACCTGGATGGGCCGGTCGCCCGTGTTGCGCACCACCAGCGTGACGGTGCGGCGGCCGGTGTTGAGCAGATGCTCGCCGGGTTCGGTGATGAGTTCGCCTGGGATCATGGTTGGTCATCCTGGGTGGGGGTTACTCTCTCTCCCCAGGTGGGAGAGGGCCGGGGAGAGGGGGCGGTGGATGTGAGCGCTGTGCCTGCCCAGCCCCCTCTCCCCAACCCCTCTCCCACGAGGGGAGAGGGGCTTGTGTGCTTGGCAAGCGCGCAGGGTGCCACTGTCATTACGCCATTTGCAGCAGCAGCGCACCGCCGAACGCGGCCACGCCAGCACCGGCCGCACGCGCCAGCCACACCGTGCGCTGGCGCAGCGCCCAGCCTGCGGCCAGGCCCGCGCAGTGCAGCAGCACGGTGGCCGTCAGCATGCCTGCCAGGGTGGGCCAGGCACTGGCTTCGCCCGCCAGCTCCAGCCCGTGGGCCACGCCGTGGAACAGGGCAAATGCCCCCACGCCCAGCGCAGCGACCAAGCCCGGCACGCGCAGGCGTGACACCACCAGCAGGCCCGTGACGAGCAGCGAGGCCGCAATCATGGGCTCGACCGCAGGCACCATCACGCCCTGCAAGCCCAGCACGGCGCCCACCAGCAGCATGGCGGCAAAGCCCACGGGGCCCCAGGCCAGCTCGGGCCCGGCCTTGCGGGCGGCCAGCGCACTCCACAGGCCCACGGCCACCATGGCGGCCAGATGGTCCAGCCCGAACAGGGGGTGCACAAAGCCGCTGATGAAACCGCTGTGGCTGTGGGTTTCTACGCCCGTATGGGCGCTAGCGCTCATGGATAGAGCGCTGGCAGCTATCAGAATAAGAGTGGATTTGGTGCGGGAGAGGTGCATGTGAAAGGACTCCTGAAAGTGAAAACTGGCGTGGTCTAGGCCAGCGGCCGCCGCGCAAGGGCCGCCGAGCTGCGCAGGCGGCGCTTCGCTTGCATGCGCTGGCGGCGTCCCCCTCGGGGGAAGGCGCCGAAGGCGACACAGGAGGGCTTCATAAAATCGGCTGGTGCACGGTGACAAGCTTCGTGCCATCCGGAAAGGTGGCCTCCACCTGGATGTCCGGAATCATCTCGGCGATGCCGTCCATCACGTCCGCGCGGGTCAGCACCGTGCGGCCTTCGCTCATGAGTTGCGCCACGGTCTTGCCGTCGCGCGCGCCCTCCATCACGGCGGCGCTGATCAGGGCCACGGCCTCGGGGTAGTTCAGCTTCAGGCCCCGGGCCTTGCGGCGTTCGGCCAGCAGGGCGGCGGTAAAGATCAGCAGCTTGTCTTTTTCTCTGGGGGTGAGTTCCATGGTGTACCGGGGTGATCTGGTGGAAGCGAGCCCATCATAGGCAGCAAGCCCCGTGCCCGCCATACGCCAGAGGGCGAAGGTGCGCGGGATGTGAAAGGGGGCCGTGGCATGGAAACTGCACTTGCAAGGGCTGCTGCCCCCCTTTGCCCATGCCTTCCTCCACCCCCTCCCTTGCATCGCCCGATGCGGTCTCCGCACCAGTGTTGCGGCCGGATGCCGACGCGCAGGCGCCGCAGCAGGTGGTGAAGGTCCGGCGTGACTACAACAGCTGGGTGGCCACCGAGACCATGGAGGACTACGCGCTGCGCTACACGCCCCAGCGTTTTCGCAAGTGGTCCGAATGGCGGGTGGCCAACACCGCATTCGGTGCGGCGTCCTTCCTGATCCTCGAAGCCGTGGGCGCCACGCTGCTGGTGCAGTACGGTTTCATCAACGCGTTCTGGGCCATCGTGGCCACGGGGCTCATCATCTTTCTGGCGGGGCTGCCCATCAGCGTGTACGCCGCGCGCTATGGGGTGGACATGGACCTGCTCACGCGCGGCGCGGGCTTTGGCTACATCGGCTCTACGCTCACCTCGCTCATCTACGCCAGCTTCACCTTCATCTTCTTTGCGCTCGAAGCCGCTGTGATGGCCTACGCGCTGGAGTTGGCGCTCGACATTCCGCCCACCTGGGGCTACCTCATCTGCGCCATTGTGGTGATTCCGCTGGTCACGCACGGTGTGTCGGTCATCAGCCGCCTGCAAATGTGGACGCAGCCCTTGTGGCTGGTGATGCTGGTGGTGCCGTTTGTCTACGTGCTGATGCGCGATCCTGGTGCGTTTTCTGGGGTGGTGCACTACGGTGGTGAATCCATGCGCGGCGCTACATTCCAATTGCCCTTGTTTGGTGCGGCGCTCACCGTGGGGATTGCGCTCATTACCCAGATGGGGGAGCAGGCCGACTACCTGCGTTTCATGCCCGCATCCACCCCCGCCACGCGCGGGCGCTGGTGGCTGGGCGTGCTGGTGGGTGGGCCAGGCTGGGTGGTGCTGGGCGTGCTCAAGATGCTGGGCGGCGCGCTGCTGGCCTGGCTGGCGCTCACCCACATGGTGCCTGCCGAGCGTGCGGTGGACCCGAACCAGATGTACCTGGTTGCGTATGAATATGTCTTCCCGCACTACGGTTGGGCGGTGGCGGCCACCGCGCTGTTTGTGGTGATCTCGCAGATGAAGATCAACGTGACCAACGCCTACGCGGGCTCTCTGGCGTGGTCCAACTTCTTCTCGCGCCTCACGCACAGCCACCCGGGGCGGGTGGTGTGGGTGGTGTTCAACACGCTGATCGCCTTCATGCTGATGGAGATGAACGTCTTCCGCGCCATGGGCGAGGTGCTGGGGCTGTATTCCAACATCGCCATCGCTTGGATCATGGCGGTGGTGGCAGACCTCGTCATCAACAAGCCGCTGGGCCTGTCGCCCAAGGGCATTGAGTTCAAGCGGGCGCACCTGTACGACATCAACCCGGTGGGGGTGGGCGCGATGGCGCTGGCATCCATCGTCTCCATCAGCGCCCACCTGGGGGTGTTCGGCCCGCTGCCGCAGGCGTTCTCTGCCGTGATTGCGATGGCGGTGGCCTTTGTGACGGCGCCGCTGATCGCCTGGGCCACGCGGGGCAAGTACTACATCGCCAGGCAGAGCGCACCCCTCCTCGATCCGATTGCCGTGCCCATGGCGGGCCCCGTGCCTGGCGCGCGGGCTTCCGATGTGGGCAGCTACCAGCGCTTCACGGTGCAGCGCTGCGTGATCTGCGAGCGCGAGTACGAGGCCCCCGACATGGCCCAGTGCCCCGCCTACCGGGGCGCGATCTGCTCGCTGTGCTGCACGCTCGATGCGCGCTGTGGCGACCTGTGCAAGCCCCACGCCAGCATGGCAGTGCAATGGTCTGCCGCGCTGCGCTGGGTGTTGCCGCGCGCCATTTGGCGCTATTTGGACACGGGCCTGGGGCATTTTTTGCTGCTGATGCTGGTGATTGCGCCGCTGCTGGCCTCGGTGATGGGGCTGCTGTACCACCAGGAGCTCAACACCATCGCCCAGGCGGCCACCGACACCGAGGTGATGGCAGCCCCCGAAGTGGCACTGCGCTCGGGCCTGCTCAAGGCCTATCTGGCGCTGCTGGTGATCTCGGGCATCGTGGCGTGGTGGCTGGTGCTGGCGCACAAGAGCCGCCAGGTGGCGCAAGAGGAATCCAACCGCCAGACGGGCCTGCTGGTGCGCGAGATTGAACTGCACCGCCAAACCGACGAGGCCCTGCAAACCGCCCGCAGCGTGGCCGAGCAGGCGCGCCGGGTGGCTGAAGAGGCCAAACGGGCCGCTGACCAGGCCAACCAGGCTAAGAGCCGCTACATCAGCGCCATCAGCCACGAGATCCGCACACCGCTCAACTCCATCCTGGGCTACGCGCAGCTGATGGGCGAGGACGCGGGCGTGCCGCCCCACCGCAAGCAGGCAGTGCACGTTATCCGCCGTGGTGGCGAGCATTTGTTGTCGCTCATCGAGGGCACGCTGGACATCGCTCGCATCGAATCCGGCAAGCTCACGCTCGACGTGACGCCCATGCGCTTTGCCGATGGCCTGCACGAGATGGCCAGCCTGTTCGAGCTGCAGGCCGCCGCCAAGGGCCTGGCGTTCACGTTCGACGTGCAAGGAGTGATCCCGGAAGTGGTGCGTGCCGATGAAAAGCGCCTGCGCCAGATCCTCATCAACCTGCTGGGCAATGCCGTCAAGTTCACCGCGCAGGGCACCGTCACCTTGCGTGTGCGCTATGCCCGCGAGATGGCACGCATCGATGTGCAGGACACGGGGCCGGGCCTCACGTCCGAGGAGATCGAGCGCATTTTCGAGCCCTTTGCGCGCGGCGGCTCGGGTGGTGGCAGCACCGCAGCTGCGCCGGGCGCGGGCCTGGGCCTGACCATTGCCAAGATGCTCACCGCGCTCATGGGCGGAGAGCTCTCGGTGACCAGCACCCCGGGCGTGGGTTCGGTGTTCCACGTCAAGCTCTTCCTGCCCGAAGTGCATGGGGATGTGCTGGGCAAGGCCGCAGCGCCAGCGGCGCTGGCTGCCCATGGCCAACGGCAGCGTAAGGGCTATGCGGGCGAGCGCCGCCGCATCCTGGTGGTGGACAACGAAGAACCCGACCGCGAGCTGCTGGTGCACCTGCTGGAGCCCCTGGGCTTTGAGCTGCGGCAGGCCGCCAGTGGGCACGACGCGCTGGACTTGCTTGCCACCGGCTACCGACCCCACGCCATCTTCATGGACCTGGCCATGCCGGGCATCGACGGGTGGGAGACCTTGCGGCGTGTGCGGCAGATGCGGTTGCAGGGTGTCCACTGCGCCATCGTCTCCGCCAATGCCTTCGACAAGGCGCTCGACAACGACGTGGACATCCGCCCCGAAGACTTCATCGTCAAGCCGGTGCGCCACAGCGAGCTGCTGGACTGGCTGGAGCGCCGCCTGGGCCTGCAGTGGCAATACGACGAGGCCATCACGGCTCCCGCAGGCGCTGAACCCGCCGTGGCGTCTGCGGCGCCAGCACCCCTCACTTACCCCGATGCCGCTGCGTTGCTGGCTCTCGCGCAGGCAGTGTCCTTGGGCTACTACCGGGGCATTCTCAACACGCTGGACGACATTGAACGCAGTCAGCCCGCGCACAGCGCTTTTGTCGGCACCATGCGGCAACTGGCCAAACAATTCCAGTTCGATGCCATGGGCCAGATCCTGGAGCAGGCGCCTTCGTGATGAACACCCCCGTACCTCCTACCCTTGTGACCCCGGCCCCCCCCGGCACGGCGCTGGACCGCAGCGACAGCGACGTGGTGCTGATCGTGGACGACGTGCCCGACAACCTGGCCGTGCTGCACGACGCGCTCGACGAGTCCGGCTACACCGTGCTGGTGGCCACACACGGCGAGGCGGCCCTGCAGCGCGCCGCGCAGGCCTTGCCCGACATTGTTTTGCTCGATGCCATGATGCCCGGCATGGACGGCTTTGAAGTCGCCCGGCGCCTCAAAGCCTCGCCCGCCACGGCGCACATCCCCATCATCTTCATGACGGGCCTGACCGAAACCGAGCACCTGGTGGCCGCGCTGGAGGCCGGAGGCATCGACTACGTCACCAAGCCCATCAAACCGCGCGAGGTGATGGCACGCATGGGCGTGCACCTGGGCGCAGCCCGCAAGGCCCGGCAGGAGGCCAGCCAGGCCCGCGAGGCCCGCAATGCGCTCGATGCGTTCGGCTACGCCAGCATCACCGTGCGCGCCGTGGACGGCCGCATCGTGTGGCAAACCCCGCTGGCGCGCGAGCTGCTGCAAAGCTACTTTGGCGAAGTGGGGCCTGATGGAACACCCACCGCGTTCGGGCAGTGGGCGCCCGAACCCGTGCAGGCCTGGCTGCGCCGCCATGTGCTGGCCGACAACGCCGCCGAGCTGCTGGCCGCATCGTTGGCCGAGCCGCCGCGCCTGGCGGTGGAGCAGGGCGCGCGCCGCCTCACCTTCCGCCTGCACCAGCAGGCGGGCGACAGCGCGGGGGGCGGCGACTGGCTCATCGTGATGCGCGAGGTGTCCGACGCAAAAATCATCGAATCCATGAGCCTGTCCTTCAAGCTCACCGCCCGTGAGGCTGAGGTGCTGTACTGGGTGGTCAAGGGCAAGATCAACCGCGACATCGGCGACATCCTGGGCGCCAGCCCCGCCACCGTGAAGAAGCACCTGGAGCGCGTGTTTGCCAAGCTGGGGGTGGAAACACGCACCGCCGCTGCGGCCATGGCGATGAACCGCATCCGGCAGCTGCACCCGCAGTTTGAGGGGTAGTTTTGGAGACTTTTTAGCCTCCAGCGCTCTCCCAGTAAGCGCAAGCAGCTATTAATTTTGAAGCGTCTCGGCAGGCTGTGCAGGTGCTGTGGCACCCGGGCTGGGGGCTGTTGCCCAGGTTGCCCGTGATGCCCGCGTCAGCCGTGGCTGCGTGTGTTCCGCTACATCCCCAGCGATTTCAGCAGCGCGTCCGTGTCGTCCAGCCCTGCAGGTGGCGGTGCGGGCACGGCGGGGCCTTCTTGCGACTGGGCCATCAGGGCGTCCGGGTCCGGGGCTTCCTGGGCCTCGAAGTCGTAGAGCTTGATGAACTCGGTGCGGTCAATCGCCAGTTCCAGGTAGAAGATGTTGTTGTTGGCCGTGTAGAAGGTTACGCGCCGGGCCTCGGGCTTGTCGAGGTTGGCATCCACGCTCAGCTGCACCTGCTTGTTCAGCACCAGCATCTTGGGCTGGTTCTGGGTGATGTGGGTCTGCAGCTCGCGCCGCACCTTGCCGGTGAAGTCGCCCACCACCTGGTTCATCAGCTCGCCCATCACGTTGCTGACCTCGTCCGACGTGTAGGAGCTGACCAGGTCGTCCTTGGACATGCCCATGTTCAGCAGGTAGTTGGCGTACAGCTCCATGGCCGCCTGACCGGTGAAATTGATGATCACCAGCCCTGAAAAGCCGCCATCGAACAATACAAAGCAGCCAATTTCGGGCCGCAGGCAGGTCTTGCTGATGCGCTGCACCATGCCGGAGTAGTTGATCGGGCTGTGGGTGGCAACACCCAGCACGCGGGTGACGGAGTTGCACAGGCTGATCAGCAGGTCTTCGGTGCTGTAGACGGTGGATTTTTCGGCGAGGCTCATGGTGGAGGTCTAGAGAGTGTTGGGACAGCACATGACGTGCGCAAAACAGGGATCCGGCAAGCGGCTGGCCCCAGGGCAAAGGCAACTGTCGAATCCCGATTTGCGCAAGTCCTACAGGATGACAGGATATACGCGCTGGGCACAGCATAGGCGAACGCGCAGCACTCGACCAGAGTGGTTTCCGTAACTGGCGGCACCGCAGTCTGCCCAGCCCCCAAAAATTGCGGGTGCAGAGAGTGCGCCCCCGCTGCCGGACGGCTGTCGCCGTGCCAGGTGGCATGTTGCGGGTTGACAACCCGGCGGGCACGCGTATCGTGCCAGTCTTACAAGAGGGGAGATGCAATGGGCGTGATGAACTACGGGCTCGCTGATTTTCAGGCCATTGCCACCGGCGCCGCCGTGCTGGCCAGTGGCGGCGGGGGCAGCTACAACGATGCCTGCACGATTCTGCAGGAGCTGGCCAACCAGGGCTTTAGCGGCACCGTGCAGGTGCAGGGCTACGATGGCGCCACCAATGCCTGCGTGCTGGCCATCATGGGCTCGCCAGACGCTGCCGACAGTTTGACGCTCGCAGACGTTCAGAACTCCATCGCCAACACCGTGCAGGTGCTGGAGGCCAGCACCGGCGCTCCGCTGGGGGCGTTCATCCCGGTGGAGATCGGTCCCATCAACTCGCTGGTACCGCTGATCGGAGCCGCCATGTCACAGGGTGCCGTGTGGGTGGTGGACGGCGACGGCGCCGGGCGCGCTGTGCCCGAGCTACCGCAGACCACGTTCACCGGCTCCGTCCTGCTGGCGCCATGTCCTGCCGCGCTGGCCAGTGATGCCGCGTTGCCTGCCGACGTCGAATCGGCCGTGCTGGGTGCGTCCACCGCCGCGCGTGTGGAAACCCTCGCTGGCGGCGTGGTTGCCGGGTTTGGCGGCTATTCCGGCATTGCCATGTGGCCGTCCAACGCCAGCAACGGGTTTGCCCTGTCGGGCCGCTATATCAAGGGTACGCTGGGGCAGGCGCGGGCGCTGGGGATGATGATGCTGGAGGCGGTCACGCCGCTGTCCACCAGCGCGTTGGCCAGTGCCATCACCACCATCACCGGGCGCGCGGCAACGGCTGTGGTCACCAACTTCTTCATCACGTCGGTCACGCAGTCCACGTCCAGCGCGTCGTTGGACTCGGGCATCATCCGGCTGGACAACAACCCCGAGCCCAGCCTGAGCACGCAGACGCACTACCTGTACAACCTGAACGAGAACCTCATCATGTACTCGTCCTCCAGCCCGGTGCCCGACATCATTGCGCCGGACTCCATCTGCTACTACTCCGAAAGCACAGGCCGCGGGTTCTCCAACGCCAGCGATGATCTGGCGCTCTACTTTGACCCCGCCACCGGCAAAAGCACCGGCCTTGCGGTGAGCGTGATCGCGGTCAAGACGGCGCCGCAGCTGTACAACACGCCAGGCGTTGTCGCTTCGTTTGCGGCATTGCTGCGCAACATTGGCTACGCGGGCGCCATGCCAACGGCCTGATGTCTCTGCGTGCCTGCCGATATGGGTGAAGAACTGGACCTGAACAAGGAACGGCTGGAGCTGGTGCTGGAGGCCGCCGGTCTGGACCTGTGGGAGAACGACCTGGTGAGCGGCCAGGTTACCCACAAGGCGACCAAGACCTTTGAGGAACTGGGCTTCACCGAGGCCGAAATGGTCACGGGCGTGCAGGACATCTTTGATCTGTTCCACCCCGGTGATCTGGACAGGGTCAAGCAGTCAGTGGCTGACCATGTGGCAGGCATCACGCCGCAGTACCGTGCCGAGTTCCGTCTGCGCTCCAAGGCGGGGGAGTGGATCTGGTTTGCCAACTATGGCCGCATCATGGACCGCAGCGGTGCCACGCCCGGCAAGCGGCTGATCGGCGTCACCTTCAACATCCACGACCGCAAGCACAAGGAAGACGAGATTGCCCGCATCAACCAGCAACTGATCGCGCAGAACCAGCTGCTGCAGGAGCTGAACACCGCGCTGGAACTGCTGGCCGCCAACGACGCTTTGACGGGGCTGGCCAACCGGCGCACGCTCATGGAGCTGGGGTCCAATGAATGCAAGCGCACCGAGCGCTTCGGCCATCCGCTGTCGCTGCTGGTGGTGGATATTGATCTTTTCAAGACGGTCAACGATGCCTGGGGGCACCTTGCGGGCGACCGGGTGATTTGCGCTGTGGCCCAGGCCTGTGCAGCGCGCAAGCGCAGTGGCGTGGACATCGTGGCGCGCTTTGGGGGCGAAGAATTTGTCATCGTCCTGCCCGAAACCGATGGCGTGAGCGCCCTGCGCGTGGCCGAATCGCTGCGGCACGACGTGGCCGCGCTGAATGTGCCCGTCAACGAGGAGGGCGCGAGCGTTTCGGTCACCGTCAGCATCGGGGTGGCCACGATGCACAGGGGCTCGGGGATCGATTTCGAAGAGCTGGTCAACCGTGCCGACAAAGCCCTTTACCGCGCCAAGGGCACAGGGCGCAACGCTGTGTATTGCGCCGATGTGCAGCACGGCAGCGCTGCGGCGGTGCTTGTGCTGATTGAGCCCGACGATGGCGCCAGCGGCGCCATGGCTGCCTGAGACGGCTTCGACGTCCGCCGCACCCTGTGGCGCGGTGCGGGTGGGGAGGCCTGAGCAGGACACCCCTCGCAGGCCATCGCTCCCAGTGCCTCACTCCCCGTGCCTCACTCCTCGCTGGTCCACTCCACTTGCACGCCCAGGCTGCGCAGGTTCTCCACGAAGCGCGGGTGCGCGCGGCGGATGGGTGTGGCGTTGCGAATCTCCGAGCGCCCGGGCGTGCTGGCCGCCACCATGAAGAGCGCAATCGCCACGCGGATGATGTAGGGGCTCTCCACCACCGCAGGCGTCAATGGGTTGCCGCCAAAGGTGACCAGGCGGTGCGGGTCGGACTGGAACACATGCGCGCCAAACTTCGACAGCTCGCCCGCCCAGCCCAGGGCGCCGTCATACACCTTGTTCCAGAACAGGGCATTGCCTTCGGCGCGCACGCCCAGGGCAATGAAGATAGGCAGCAGATCCACCGAAAAGTAAGGCCAGGGCGCGGCCTCCACCTTGGTCAGCACGTTGCTGGTGAACGGCGTTTGCACTTTGAGCGGCCCCGCGCAGTGCGCCCGCGACCACCCGTCCTCGTGCGTGATCGTGACGCCGAACTTGGCAAACGTGCGGTCGATGAGCGGAAAATTCTCGGGCGCGCTGTTCTTCACCACTACGTCGCCGCCCGTGATCGCACCGAGCGCGAGGAAGGTCGTGATCTCGTGAAAATCTTCGTCAAAACGAAACTCGCCACCGCGCAACTGCGTGCCGCCATGCACCGTGATGCGGGAGGTGCCGATGCCCTCGATGTGCACACCGATCAGAGTCATGAAGCGGCAGAACTCCTGCACGTGAGGCTCTGACGCCGCGTTCGTCAGCACCGATGTGCCCTCGGCCGAGGCGGCGCACAGCACAAAGTTCTCGGTGGTGGTGACCGATGCGTAGTCCAGCCAGTGGTGGTTGGCCCGCAGCCGACCCGCGCTGCGAATCAGCAGCGAGCCCTCGGCCCGTTCCACCGTGCCGCCAAAGCGGTGGAACACCTCCACATGGGGATCGATCTCGCGCACGCCCAGCGTGCAGCCCTTGACGTTGTCCTCCAGCCGCGCCACGCCAAAGCGCGCCAGCAGTGGCGGCACCAGCATGATGGACGAGCGCATTTCTTCGGGAAGGCGGTGGTGGGCTGCGTCGAACGTGGTGACGTGGTGGTGCAGGTCCAGCGTGCCGGTGGTGTGGTCCATGCGCACATCGCTGCCCAATGTGCGAAAGATGTCGAGGATCTTGCGTACATCGGTGATGTCGGGCACGCCCAGCAGGCGCAGTGGCTCGTTGGTGAGCAGCGTGGCGCACAGCACGGGCAGCACCGCGTTTTTGTTGGCAGAGGGAATGATGCGGCCCCGCAGCGGGGTGCCGCCGTGGACGACGAGGTTGGACATGGGGAGGGAGGAGAAGAGGCCTGGGCGGGCCAGGGGTTGCGCGAGGTCGATACTCTAACTGGGTTGGGGTTTTGGTCTGTTTGGGGGCGGTGTTGTGTTGAGGGCGGTGGCCATGCGCACACCCCGGCTCCTGCCCTTCACGTAGGCATATAGCGCAACTCAGCGAGCGAAACCAAAAATCAACCCCGCCCCTCAGCCGCCCGATGAATCGCCGCCCGAATCCTCGGATACGTCCCGCAGCGGCACGCATTGCCCCCCATTGCCGCGTCAATGTCGGCATCGCTGGGCTTGGGGGTCTTCTTGAGCAGCGCGCAGGCTGACATCAGCTGCCCGCTCTGGCAGTAGCCGCACTGCGCCACATCCAGCACCGTCCATGCGCTGCGCAGGGCCGTGGCTTCGGGGCCTTGCAGTCCCTCGATGGTGGTCACATGGGCATTGCCCACGGCTGCAAGGGGTGTGATGCAGGCGCGCACGGGCTCGCCGTTCAGGTGCACGGTGCAGGCGCCGCACAGCGCCATGCCGCAGCCAAATTTGGTGCCGTTCAAATGCAGCTCGCCGCGCAGCACCCACAGCAGCGGGGTGTCGGGCTCGGCGGTAACGGAGACGGCTTTGCCGTTGAGTGTGATGGTGGTGGTCATGGGGGGCTCCGGTGCGGGGGGTCAGCTGAGCTTGAGCGGCAGCGCACGCAGGCGCTGGCCTGTGAGTGCAAACAAGGCGTTGGCCACCGCAGGTGCAATCGGCGGCACTCCGGGCTCGCCCACACCTTCCGGGGGCTCGGCGCTGTCGATGATGTGGGTCTCCACCCGCGGGCAGTCGGCCATGCGCAGCAACGGCACGTCGTGAAAATTGCTTTGCTGCACCTGCCCGTTTTTCAGGGTGATCTCGCCATAGAGCGCCGCCGTGAGGCCAAACACCACGGCGCTTTCCATCTGCTGCGCGATCAGGTTAGGGTTGATGGCCGCGCCGCAGTCGATCACGCACACCACGCGGTGCACACGAATGGCCTTGTCGGCCCCCACCGACACCTCGGCCACCTGCGCCACGATGGAGCCGAACGACTGGTGCAGCGCCACACCGCGCGCACGCGGCTCCCCCGTTGCACCCGGCGCCAGCGGCGTGCCCCAGCCTGCCAGTTCTGCCGCCTTTTGCAGCACCTTCAGGTGGCGCGGGTGCTTTTGCAGCAGCGCAGCGCGGAAGGCCACGGGGTCCTTCTTGGCTGCGTGGGCGGCTTCGTCCACAAAACATTCCTTGAAGAACGCCTGGTGCGAATGCCCCACCGAACGCCAGAAACCCACGGGCAGTGGCACATCGATGATCTCGTGCGCAATGCGCGCATGGGGCCATTCGTAGGGCTGGTCGAACGCGCCCTCGGAGGTCGTCTTGTCGGGGCCTGCACCCGCCAGGCCGAAGGTGCGCACCAGCACCTGCGGCACGATGGCCTGGCCCACCGACACGTTGTGCCACGCCACTAGCTGGCCCTGCGCGTCAAAGCCCGCCTTGAAGCGCGCCATGCAGGCGGGGCGGTAGAAGTCGTGTTGCGTATCCTGCTCGCGGCTCCACAGTGTCTGCACGGGCGCCCCGTTGGCGACCTTGGCAATGGCGGCGGCCTGGCCCACATAGTCCACCTCCAGCCGTCGGCCAAAGCCGCCACCCAGCAGCAGCTGGTGCACGGTCACGTTTTCTTCGTCAATGCCCAGCGCCTTGGCCGCCGCCATGCGCGCCAGGCCTGGCACCTGGGTCGATGTCCACACCTGCGCAGCCCCGTCCTTGAACTGCACGGTGCAGTTGACGGGCTCCAGCGCAGCGTGGGCGAGGTAGGGCGCGCGGTAGTCGGCAGTGAGCGTGGTAGCTGCGCCCTGCATGGCCTCGTCCACATCGCCTGCGCTGTGATAGCCAAAGCCCTTGGCCTGGTCCAGCGCCTGGGCCAGCTGTGCCATCACCGTCTCGCTCGACAGCGTTGCGGCGGGGCCGTGGTCCCAGTCCACGGTGATGGCCGCGGCCGCCTTCCTGGCGTGCCAGGGGGTGTCGGCAATCACGGCCACGCCACCGGTGCCGCCGTGGTGGGGCGCCACGGCCAGCACATGCTTCACCCCGGGCAGCTTCTGGGCAGCGACAGCGTCGTAGCGGATGGCCCTGCCGCCTCGTGTGGGGCACATCACCACGCTGGCATGCAGCAGGCCGGGCGGATGGGCGTCGATGCCAAATATGGCGCTGCCGTCCAGCTTGGGTGGTGCCTCGATGCGCGTGAGGGGCTTGCCGATCAGCTTGAACTGTGCAGGTTCCTTCAGCCCCACCTTGCCGGGCAGGGGCTGCTGCGCGGCCAGGGCCGCGAGTTCGCCAAAGCTGGCACGCTGGCCTGCGGCATGCTCCACCCAGCCCGCGCTGGCAGTGCACTCTGCCGCTTGCACGCCCCACTGGGCGGCGGCAGCCCGGATGAGCAGGGCGCGTGCGTGGGCACCGGCCTCGCGCATCGGCAGCCACAGGTCCTTGATGGAGCTGGAGCCGCCCGTCATCATCACGCCCACCTCGCGCATGGTCTTGGCCGTGAGCCAGCCCGCCACTGCCTTCATCGAGCCGTCGTTGTCCGGGTGAAAGGGCAGGCCGTCGACCACGGTGGCCAGGTTGTTGTAGATATCGTCGATGGGCGCCATCTCCAGCCGCACCTGCGCCCAGTCGGCGTCCAGCTCCTCGGCCAGGATGGCGGCCAGGCCGGTGTGGATGCCCTGGCCCATTTCTGACTTGGCCATCATCACCGTCACGGTGTTGTCGGCCCCCACTTTGACCCAGCCGTTCACCGCGACTTGTCCTGTGGCCTGCGGTAGCGGGTCGGACGTGTGCAGCCGCTGGCGGGGTGGCATCACACCCCAGCCGATGACCAGCGCGCCCGCCGTTGCGGCGCCGCCGAGGAGCACTGTGCGTCGTTTCACCATGGTTCGTTCCTTGAGGGCGGATCGTGGGAGGGCCCCTGCCGTCCATCGTAAATCCGCAAGGGCTTTCCACCACCGGAGTGGGGACTGCGGATTTTGAGTGTTTTTGGCCTCTAGCGCTTATCCATCAAGCGCTACGAGCTACTAAATACATAGCGTTTCGCCTACCCGACACAGCCGGGTTGTGCAGGCGCTGTGTCGTTGTGGCGTGCCGCCGTGTACGCCACCCGGCGTATTTCCCAAGCGGGTCCCGCTCTCCAGAATCCATCCCATCGCACTACACAGCCCGCCGGAATTGGCCGGGGGCCAGGGCGAAGCGGTTTGACCCCCTTACCTACCGGAGAAGCACACATGCACCGTCGTTATTCCCTCAAGGCCCTCGCGGCTGTCGCTACGCTCGCTGGCCTGTCTGCACTGCCAGCCCACGCCCAGGACACGATCAAGGTCGGCATCCTGCACAGCCTCTCGGGCACCATGGCCATCTCTGAGACCGTGCTGAAAGACACCGTGCTGATGGCGATCGATGAGATCAATGCCAAGGGCGGCTTGCTGGGCAAGAAACTCGAACCCGTGGTGGTGGACCCCGCCTCCAACTGGCCCCTGTTTGCGGAAAAAACCAAGCAGCTGCTGGGTCAGGACAAGGTCTCGGTCATCTTTGGCTGCTGGACCTCGGTGTCGCGCAAGTCGGTGCTGCCTGTGGTCGAAGAAATGAACGGTCTGCTGTTCTACCCCGTGCAGTACGAGGGTGAAGAGCTGTCCAAGAACGTGTTCTACACCGGCGCCGCGCCCAACCAGCAGGCCATTCCTGCGGTGGACTACCTGATGAGCAAAGACGGCGGCGGCGCCAAGCGCTGGGTGCTGCTGGGCACCGACTACGTGTACCCCCGTACCACCAACAAGATCCTGCGCGCCTACCTCAAGTCCAAGGGCGTGAAGGACAGCGACATCGACGAGAAGTACACACCGTTTGGCCACTCTGACTACCAGACCATCGTGGCCGACATCAAGAAGTTCAGCCAGGGCGGCAAGACGGCGGTGGTCTCCACCATCAACGGTGACTCCAACGTGCCGTTCTACAAGGAACTGGGCAACGCAGGCCTGAAGGCCAAGGACGTGCCTGTGGTGGCCTTCTCGGTGGGTGAAGAAGAACTGCGCGGCGTGGACACCAAGCCGCTGGTGGGCCACCTGGCTGCCTGGAACTACTTCCAGTCGATCAAGAACCCTGAGAACACCGCCTTCATCAAGAAGTGGAGCGACTACGCCAAGGCCAAGGGCATTGCGGGTCACAAGGACAAGCCGCTGACCAACGACCCGATGGAAGCCACCTACATCGGCGTGAACATGTGGGCCCAGGCCGTGACCAAGGCCAAGAGCACCGACACAGACAAGGTGATCGCTGCCATGGCTGGTCAGACCTTCAAGGCACCCAGCGGCATCGTGAGCAAGATGGACGAGAAGAACCACCACCTGCACAAGAGCGTGTTCATCGGCGAGATCAAGGCCGACGGTCAGTTCAACGTGGTGTGGAAGACGCCTGGCCCTGTGAAGGCCAAGCCATGGAGCCCGTACATCGAAGGCAACGACAAGAAGGCCGACGAACCCGAGAAGAAGTAACCCCCCTGAGGCGCTTCGCGCCTTCCCCCCGCTCTCGCATCGCTGCGCGATGCGGGCAGGGGGACGCCCCCAGCGCGGCGGGGCGGCCCTTGCGCGGGGGCTCTGGTCTGGGCTGTGCGCGCCGCACGGGCCGACCACCATTTGACCTACTGGCCCTCCCATGTATTCTTTCTTTCTTTCACGCCTGATCGCCTGTCTGTTGTTCTGCGCGACCATGCAGGCGCACGCGTTGACCGCCGAGCAGGCCCTGGCCATGGCTGCGGGCGAGACCGATGACCGCGTGGCCGCCGTGCAGCAAGCTGTGGTGGAGCCCAGCGAACGCACCGCCGCCTTTTTGCAGGCGCTGGCCGATGATGCGGTGAAGGTCGCCGCAGGCAAGGCCCTGATCGTGCAGGGCGACAAGGGCATCGACCCGGTGACTGGCGCCGAGGTGCCTGTGCCCGCAGACGCCGAAGACATCATCAACAACAACCGCATGCGCGGTGAGATCGACACGGCCCTGGCGGGTCTGGCGCTGTTTGGCAAGGATGAAGCCCAGCGCATGGCAGCCGCCAAGGCGCTGACCAAGGAGCCTGATGCAGGCCGCCTGCCATTGCTGGACAAAGCCCTGGCGCAGGAAACCAACGACAAGATCAAAACCCAGCTTCAGTTGGCCCGCGCGGCCACGCTGCTGGGCAGTGAAGATGCTGCGCAGCGCATCACTGCGGCCCAAGCGCTTTCTCTCAGCGCTACGCCCGATACGCGGCTGTTGCTCAATGAGCGCGTCACCGTCGAAGAAAACGCCAAGGTCAAGGCGGCATTGCAGGCTGCACTCAAAGCCATCGACGGCCAACTGGCCTGGGGCGAGCGCCTGGGCGCAGCGTTCTCGGGCATCAGCCTGGGCTCCATCCTGCTGCTGGTGGCGCTGGGCCTGGCCATCACCTACGGCCTGATGGGCGTGATCAACATGGCCCATGGCGAGCTGATGATGATTGGTGCCTACGCCACCTATGTGGTGCAGGGCATCTTTCAAAAGTATTTTCCGGGCGCGTTCGACTGGTATCTGGTGGCAGCGCTGCCGCTGGCGTTTGGTGCCTCTGCTGCTGTGGGTGCGGTGCTGGAGCGGGGCGTGCTGCGGTTTCTGTATGGCCGCCCGCTGGAGACACTGCTGGCCACCTGGGGCATCAGCCTGGTGCTGATGCAACTGGTGCGCACGATTTTTGGTGCGCAGAACGTGGGGGTAGAAAACCCATCATGGATGAGCGGTGGCGTGCAGGTGCTCTCCAACCTCACGCTGCCCTACAACCGCCTTGTCATCATCGGCTTTGCGATTGCGGTGCTGCTGGGCATGGGCTACCTGATTGCCCGCACGCGCCTGGGTTTGTTTGTGCGTGGCGTCACGCAAAACCGCCCCATTGCCTCGTGCATGGGCGTCAACACCGCGCGCATCGACACCATGGCCTTTGCGCTGGGTTCGGGCATTGCGGGCCTGGCGGGCTGCGCGCTGAGCCAGGTGGGCAATGTGGGGCCTGACCTGGGCCAGAGCTACATCGTCGACGCCTTCATGGTGGTGGTGCTGGGCGGTGTCGGCCAATTGGCGGGCACGGTGTATGCCGCGCTGGGCCTGGGCATTCTCAACAAGTTCCTCGAAGGCTGGGCGGGCGCCGTGCTGGCCAAGATTGCGGTGCTGGTGTTCATCATCATCTTCATCCAGAAGCGGCCCCAGGGCATCTTCGCGATGAAAGGCCGGAGTGCTGAAGCATGAGTGCCACCCCTGATTCTTCAACCTCTCTGCGCCCCGCGCAGTCCGTTCAGGCTGAGCCTGTCGAAGCCCTGCGCAGCACTTCGACAAGCTCAGTGCGAACGGACGGAGGCACACATTCATCCGAGTCCCAAGGCCGTTTCGTGACACAGCCCTCTCTCACCTTGCCCGCACCCGCACCCCTGCTCACGCGCGGCGGCTGGTCGGCCTTCATCGTGGCGCTCATCGTGGTGTGCGCCGTGGCCCCCGTGCTCAACCTGTGGGTGCCCGCAGGCAGCATGTTCCACCTGAGTGACTACGCCGTGGCGCTGCTCGGCAAGATCATGTGCTACGCCATCTGCGCGCTGGCCATGGACCTGATCTGGGGCTACACCGGCATCCTGAGCCTGGGCCACGGCCTGTTCTTT